>JACXVD010000072.1 GCA_014763545.1 Sphingomonadales bacterium | reverse complement strand
AACTGCCGCATAACCGGAGGCCCGCATGGCACAATACGACTTCGACCTGTTCGTCATCGGCGCGGGATCGGGCGGCGTGCGCGCCGCGCGCATCGCGGCGTCGCACGGGGCGAAGGTGGCCGTGGCGGAGGAGCACCGGGTCGGCGGCACCTGCGTGATCCGCGGCTGTGTGCCCAAGAAGATGCTCGTCTATGGGGCCATGTTCGCCGAAGAACTGTCGCATGCCGGCAATTACGGCTGGACGGTCGAAGGGCAGAGCTTCGACTGGCAAACCCTGCGCGATTTCGTGAATGGCGATGTCGACCGGCTCGAAGGGCTCTATACCAAGACGCTCGAAAGCCATGCCTGCCATGTCTATCCCGAACGCGCGACGATCACCGGGCCCAATTCGGTGAAGCTCGCCTCGGGCGAGGAAGTCACCGCCCGATACATTCTCGTCGCCACCGGTTCCTGGCCGCTGAAGCCTGAATTTCCGGGCAATGAGCTGTGCATCACCTCGAACGAGGTGTTCCACCTCGACGCGCTGCCGCGCAGGCTGGTGATCCAGGGCGCGGGTTACATCGCGCTGGAATTCGCCGGAGTGTTCAACGCGCTTGGCTGCGAAGTCACCATCGTGCACCGCAGCGAGAAGATCCTGCGCGGCTATGAAGAGGCGGTGGTGGAGCGGCTGATCCATGTCGCCACCGCGCGCGGCATCGACTTCCGCATGAACCACCAGATCAAATCGGTCGAACAGGGGCCGGATTGCCTGCATGTGGATATCGGCCTGATGGAGCCGATCCATGCCGACCAGGTGCTGATCGCCACCGGCCGCCGCCCCAATACCGACGGGCTGGGGCTGGAGAATGCCGGTGTGCAGCTGGGCGAGAAGGCCGAGATTCCGGTGGACGAATACAACCGCACCAGCTGCGAGAGCATTTATGCGGTGGGCGATGTGACCGACCGCGTGCAGCTGACCCCGGTGGCGATCCGCGAAGGCCATGCCTTTGCCGACACCGTGTTCGGCAACAATCCGCGCACGATCGATTACACCAACATCCCCAGCGCCGTGTTCAGCCAACCGCCGCTCGCCGGTGTGGGGCTGACCGAGGTGCAGGCACGCGAAACCTACGGCAATGTGAAGATCTATTCGTCGGACTTCCGCCCGATGAAGAACATCTTCTCACCCCATCCCGAACGCGGATTGTACAAGATGATCGTCGATGAAGTGTCGCGCAAGGTGCTGGGCCTGCACATGATCGGCCCCGATGCACCCGAAATCCTGCAGGCTGCGGCGATTGCGGTGAAGGCGGGCCTGACCAAGGAACAGTTCGACGACACGGTGGCGCTGCATCCCTCGATGGCCGAGGAACTCGTCCTGCTCAAATAGGTCCGTTGCATGGTGCAACCTTTTGCCGTAATCTGCGGCAGAAGGGAGACAGCGCATGAGTGGCACAGTCCTCGTAACCGGCGGCACCGGCTACATCGGTGGTGAAGTGATCGACCAGCTGCTGGCGCGGGGCCGGACGGTCCACACGACCGTGCGCGATGCGGGGAAGAGCGAGCCGTTGCTGCGCGCGCGCTGGCCCGAGGCGGGCAGGCAGCTCGAAGTCTTCAGCGCCGATCTGCTCGACGATGCCGGATGGGGCGAGGCAATCGCGGGATGTACCCATGTTGCCCATGTCGCCTCGCCATTCCCGATGGGCGTGCCCAAGGATGATGACGAGCTGGTGGTCCCGGCCCGCGAAGGCACCTTGCGCGCGCTGCGTTTTGCACGCGCGGCCGGGGTGACGCGCTTCGTCCAGACCAGTTCGGCTGCGGCGATTGCCTATGGCCATCCTGCCGACAAGACCCATTTCACCCAGGATGACTGGACCGACCTCGATGGGCCGGGTGTCGCGCCCTACATCAAGTCGAAGACCGTGGCCGAGCGCGCGGCGCGCGACTGGGTTGCTGCCAATGCGCCAGAGATGGAATTCTGCTCGATCAACCCGGTGATGGTCACCGGCCCGGTGGCGAGCGGGGATTTCTCGACCTCGATCGAGGTGGTGAAGATGATGCTCGACGGGGCGATGCCGATGCTGCCGCCAATCGGGTTCGGCGTGGTCGATGTGCGCGATGTCGCCAAGGCGCATGTGCTGGCGCTGGAAGCGCCCGCCGCGACGGTGCGCGATGGTCGCTTCCCGGTGAGCGAGCGGTTCCTGTGGGCGGAGGATATCGCCGCGATCCTGCGGAACAATCTCGGCAAGGCGGCGCGCCGGGTGCCCAGCCGCGTCCTGCCATCCTTCCTCATTCCGGTGCTGGCCGTCTTCATGCCCGAATTGCGGCAGGTGAAGGGCGACGCACGCAAGCTGCGCGATATCGACGGCAGCCATGCCACGAGCGTGCTGGGCTTCGAATATATCCCGGCGAGCCAGTCGCTGCTCGACACTGCCAGCAGCCTGATCGCGCGCGGCCTGGTGAAGGGCTGATGCCTCAGCCGATGCGATAGGGCACGACGCCGCGCCGGTCGGGATCGACCGCGATCGCGCGGTCGCTGGGCGGGAAGGCGCGCTGATCGCAATCCTCGCGTGGGCAGATGCGGCAGGAAACGCCGATTGGCGTGACGCTGCGTTGTGAAGCCAGGTCCATCCCGTCGGCATAGATGAAGTCGCTCGCATGCGCCGTCTCGCAGCCCAGTGCCACGGCATAGCGGCGCGGTGCGCGAGTGAAGCGGCCGGACGGCTTTACCAGCCCCTTGGCCATCGAGACATAGCGCGCGCCGTCGGGTGTTTCGGCCAGCTGCACCAGGATCCGGTCGGGGATCGCAACCGCCTCGTGCACGATCCACAGCGGACAGGCGCCGCCGAAGCGGGCAAATTGCAGGCGGGTGGCCGAATGCCGCTTGGTGATATTGCCCGCCATGTCGACCCGGCAGAAGAAGAACGGCACGCCGCGCGCACCCTCGCGCTGGAGGGTGGAAAGCCGGTGGCAGGTCTGCTCGAAACTCGTCCCGAAATTCTGCGCCAGCCGGTCGATATCGTGGCGCAGGTCGCGCGCCGCCTCGCGGAAGGAGCCATACGGCATCAGCAGCGCACCGGCGGCATAGTTGCTCAGGCCGACAAACAGCAATTGGCGGGCCGCGGCGCTGCGCAGCCGGGCGCTTTCCACCACTGCCGCAATTTCGCTGCGCAGCGCCAGCGCGGCAAGCTGGTGCGCGAGCTGGAAGCGGCGGCTTTCCACCGGCTGGCCGGGGTCGATGACGAGGTGGCGCATGTCCGCATCGAAACTGCGCAGCCCGGCATTGCCCGCATAGAGCAGCGAAACCGACAGGGCATCGCGCAAATGATGCTCGATCGCCGCTGCATCGGGCGATCCGCCGCTTCCAGCCAGCTTCTTCGCCAGCGCCTCCGCAGCGCGGTCGAGCGGATCGACGTAATTATTGGCGAAGTGGAACCAGTCGCGCACCTCCTCCCACGGCAGCCGCGCCCCGCCCGCATTGTCGGCCGACAGCGCCTCGTCCACCATTTCCAGCCGCTGGCCCGTGCGGCGATAGGCCTCGTGCAGGGCAACGAACCGCCGCGCGAAATCGGGATGCTGGGCGGCCAGCCGGGCGAGTTCGTCGGGGCTGGGCGGATCGGCGAACAGAGGGTCTGCGGCGGCCTCGCCCAACGCCATGGCCAGACGTTCGTCGCCATGTTCGCCCATGTCCCGCCAGTCGAGCGGGAACAGCCGCGCCAGCCGCGCCGCCAGCGCAGGGCTCAGGGGCCGTTCGTCATTCTCGAGCTGCGAGAGGTAGGAGGCGCTGATTGCCAGCTGCGCGGCCATGTCCGCTTGGCGCATGCCGTGCGCGGCGCGCAGCTCGCGCAGTTTCGGTCCGGCAAACAGGCGCCTGGCGCGGGTCATGCCGCTTCGCATAGTTTGCAAAGTATGGCTTTGCAACTTTGCAACTTAACATTGGACAGGCGCGATCCGTGCCCCCATGGCGCAATGTCGCAGCCAGCCTGGGAGAATGCATGTCCGCGAATATCGCCGAAATGGAGCGCCGCCGCCAAGCCGCCGCAATGGGGGGCGGGCAGAAGCGCATCGATGCCCAGCATGCCAAGGGCAAGCTGACCGCGCGCGAGCGGCTCAACGTCCTGCTCGATGAAGGCAGTTTCGAAGAGCTGGATACCTATGTCGAACACAATTGCGTCGACTTCGGGATGGAAGCGCAGAAGATCCCGGGCGATGGCGTTGTCACCGGCAGCGGCACGATCAACGGGCGGCTGGTGTTCGTCTTCAGCCAGGATTTCACCGTCTTCGGCGGCAGCCTGTCGGAACGCCACGCGCAGAAGATCTGCAAGGTGATGGACATGGCGCTGAAGGTCGGCGCCCCGGTCATCGGCCTCAACGACAGCGGCGGCGCGCGCATCCAGGAGGGCGTCGCCTCGCTCGGCGGCTATGCAGAGGTGTTCCAGCGCAACGTGCTGGCATCGGGCGTGGTGCCGCAGATCAGCCTGATCATGGGGCCGTGTGCGGGCGGCGCGGTTTATTCCCCGGCGATGACCGACTTCATCTTCATGGTGAAGGACAGTTCCTACATGTTCGTCACCGGGCCCGATGTGGTGAAGACGGTGACCAACGAAGTCGTCACCCAGGAAGAGCTGGGCGGGGCGATCACCCACACGACCAAGACCAGCGTGGCCGATGTCGCGTTCGAAAACGATATCGAGGCGCTGCTGGCGGCGCGCAATTTCTTCGATTTCCTGCCGCTGTCGAACCGCGACGATCTGCCCGAGCGGCCGACCGCCGACCCGTTCGACCGGCTGGAAGACAGCCTCGACACGCTGATCCCGGACAATGCCAACCAGCCCTACGACATGCACGAAGTGCTCTCCAAGGTGCTGGACGAAGGCGATTTCTTCGAAGTGCAGCCGGCCCATGCGGGCAATATCATCTGCGGTTTCGGGCGGATCGAGGGGCGCACCGTGGGGGTCGTAGCCAACCAGCCGATGGTGCTCGCGGGCGTGCTCGACATCAATTCCTCGAAGAAGGCCGCGCGCTTCGTGCGGTTCTGCGACGCGTTCGAAATCCCGATCCTGACCTTCGTCGATGTGCCCGGCTTCCTGCCCGGCACCGCGCAGGAGCATAATGGCATCATCAAGCACGGCGCCAAGCTGCTGTTCGCCTATGCCGAAGCGACCGTGCCGAAGATCACCGTGATCACCCGCAAGGCCTATGGCGGGGCGTATGACGTTATGGCCTCCAAGCATCTGCGCGGCGACCTCAACTATGCCTGGCCGACCGCCGAAATCGCGGTGATGGGCGCCAAAGGCGCGGTGGAGATCATCTTCCGCCAGGACATCGGCGACCCCGACAAGATTGCCGAGCGGACGAAAGAATATGAAGACCGCTTCGCCAATCCCTTCGTGGCGGCGAGCAAGGGCTTCATCGACGAGGTGATCCACCCCCACAGCACCCGCCGCCGCATCGCGCTGGGGCTGCGCAAGCTGCGCGGCAAGCAGCTCGAAAACCCCTGGAAGAAACACGACAATATTCCGCTGTAACGGAGCAGGAACACGACATGCAGGACATTTACATCCTTTCCGGCGCACGCACCGCGATCGGTTCCTTCGGCGGCTCGCTCGCCTCGCTGCGCCCGGCGGAACTGGGCGCGATCGTGATGGAAGAGGCGATTTCGCGCGCGGGGATTTCGCCGCAGCAGGTGCAGCAGGTTGCCGTCGGCACGGTGGTGCCGACCCAGCCGTCGGACGTCTATGTCAGCCGGGTGGCTTCGGTGAAGGCCGGCGTGCCGGTCGAAAGCGCGGCGATGAACGTCAACCGCCTGTGCGGTTCGGGCCTGCAGGCAATCGTTTCGATGGCGCAGGCGGTGGCATTGGGCGAATGCGATTTCGCCATCGGCGCGGGCGCTGAAAGCATGTCCAACGCCCCGCATATGACCAGCGCGGCGCGCTTCGGCACGAAGATGGGCAGCATCGAGCTGCAGGATGGCATGCTGGGTGCGCTGCACGATCCGTTCGAGAACATCCATATGGGCGTGACGGCCGAAAACGTGGCGGAAAGCTGCGCCATCAGTCGTGAGGAACAGGATGCGCTGGCGGTCGAAAGCCACAAGCGCGCCGCCAACGCCATCGCGCAAGGATACTTCAAGGACCAGATCGTCCCGGTCGAGATCAAGACCCGCAAGGGCGTGACCACATTCGATACCGACGAGCATGTGCGCGGTGACGCCACGCTCGAAGGGATGGCCGCGCTGCGGCCGGTGTTCAAGAAGGACGGCACCGTTACCGCGGGCAATGCCAGCGGGATCAACGATGGCGCCGGGGCGGTTGTGCTCGCCAGCGGCAAGGCGGTGACCGAACACGGCCTTACCCCGATGGCGAAGATCATCGGTTGGGGCCATGCGGGTGTCGAACCCAATGTAATGGGCCTCGGCCCGGTCAAGGCTGTTCCGGTCGCGCTGGCGCGGGCCGGGCTGTCGCTCGACCAGATCGACGTGATCGAAAGCAATGAAGCCTTCGCCGCGCAGGCCTGCGGCGTGGCCAAGGGGCTGGGCTTCGATCCGGCCAGGACCAATCCCAACGGATCGGGCGTTTCGCTCGGCCATCCGATCGGCGCGACCGGCGCGATCCTGACGATCAAGGCGATGTACGAACTCAAGCGTACCGGCGGCAAATATGCGCTGATCACCATGTGCATCGGCGGCGGGCAGGGCATCGCGATGGTGATCGAGAACGTCGCATGAAACTCGGCCGGATGAACCACATCGGCGTGGCGACGCCCGATCTCGACGCCAGCATCGCCTTCTACCGCGATGTGATGGGCGCGACCGACATTACCGAGCCCTTCGTGCTGGAAGAGCAGAAGGTGCGCGTCTGCTTCGTCAACACGCCCAATCATTCGGGCGGCGATGCGGGCGGCGGCACGCAGGTGGAATTGCTCGAGCCGACGACGGCGGATAGCCCGGTATCCGGCTTCCTCGCCAAGAACCCGGCGGGCGGGCAGCACCATCTGTGCTTCGAAGTCGAGGATATCGCCGCCGCGCGCGAATGGTTCGAAGGCGCGGGCAAACGCATCCTCGGCCCGACGCGGATCGGTGCGCATGGCACGCCGATCTTCTTCGTCCACCCCAAGGACATGAACGGCATCCTGACCGAGATCATGGAAGTGCCGCAGGGGGCGCATTGATGGCTTACGAACACATCCTGACCGCGCGCGAAGGCGATGTGCTGGTGCTGACGATCAACCGGCCCGAACGGCTGAACGCTGCGCCACCTGCGGCTTTCGACGAATTGCGCGACGCGCTTGGCAAGCTGGACGGTGCCCGCGCGGTGCTGATCGCCGGGGCGGGCAAGGCGTTCTGTTCGGGCGCTGATCTGGCGGGCGGTTCGCTGACCTCGGGCGATCCCGGGGCGGCGACCTATGCCGCGCTGACCGAACACTACAACCCGCTGATGGAGGCCATCGCCAGCCTGCCCGTGCCGGTAATCAGCGCGGTGCGCGGCCCGGCGGCGGGGATCGGCTGCAGCCTGGCGCTGGCGGCGGATTTCTGCATCGCGAGCGCGAACGCCTATTTCCTGCAGGCATTCGCCAATATCGGGCTGGTGCCCGATGGCGGGGCGAGCTGGATGCTGCCGCGCCTGGTGGGCAAGGCTCGGGCGATGGAAATGATGCTGCTGGGCGAGCGGGTCTATGCCGAGAAGGCGGAAAGCTGGGGCCTGATCCACCGCATGGTTGCCGACGATGCGCTGGATGGCGAGGCGCTGGCGCTGGCGCAGCGGCTTGCCGCGGGGCCGACCGTGGCGCTGGGCCTGACGCGGCAGGGCGTCGCCCATGCGCTGGAAAGCACCTATGCCGAGGGGATGCAGCGCGAGGCGGAAAGCCAGCGCATCTGCATGGCGACTGCCGATGCGCGCGAGGGCGCGACCGCCTTCCTCCAGAAGCGCAAGGCCGAGTTCAAGGGACAATAGCATGCCGACGAAGGACGACTGGAAAGCCCTTGCGAACAAGGAAGTGAAGGGCCGCGACCTCACCTGGCACACGCCGGAAGGCTTCGCGATCCAACCGCTCTATACCGCGGAGGATGCTCCGGGCGATCCGGGCCTGCCCGGTTTCGCGCCGTTCACCCGCGGGGTGAAGGCCAGCATGTATGCCGGCCGCCCGTGGACGATCCGGCAATATGCGGGCTTCTCGACCGCCGAGGAGAGCAACGCCTTCTATCGCCGCAACCTCGCCATGGGGCAGAAGGGGCTGTCGGTCGCCTTCGATCTTGCGACCCATCGCGGTTACGACAGCGACCACCCGCGCGTGGTGGGCGATGTCGGCAAGGCCGGCGTCGCCATCGACACGGTGGCGGACATGCAGATCCTGTTCGACCAGATCCCGCTCGACCAGATGAGCGTCAGCATGACGATGAACGGCGCGGTGATCCCGATCCTCGCCTTCTTCATCGTCGCGGCGGAGCGGCAGGGCGTGTCTCAGGACAAGCTGGACGGGACCATCCAGAACGACATCCTCAAGGAGTTCATGGTCCGCAATACCTATATCTACCCGCCGCAGCCGAGCATGCGGATCATCTCCGACATTATCGCCTATACTTCGGCCCACATGCCGAAATTCAACAGCATTTCCATCTCCGGCTACCATATGCACGAGGCCGGGGCGACGGCGGTGCAGGAACTGGCCTTCACCATTGCCGACGGCAAGGAATATGCAAAGCGGGCGATGGCGACCGGGCTCGATATCGACGCCTTCGCCGGGCGGCTGAGCTTCTTCTTCGGCATCGGCATGAATTTCTTCATGGAGATCGCCAAGCTGCGCGCCGCGCGCGCGCTGTGGTGGCGGGTGATGGATGGGCTGGGTGCCAAGAGCGAACGCTCCAAGATGCTGCGCACCCATTGCCAGACCAGCGGCGTTTCGCTGCAGGAACAGGACCCCTACAACAACGTCATCCGTACCACGATCGAGGCGATGTCGGCGGTGCTGGGCGGCACACAGTCGCTCCACACCAATGCGCTGGACGAAGCCATCGCGCTGCCGACCGACTTTTCCGCCCGCATCGCGCGCAACACGCAGCTGGTGATCCAGGAAGAAAGCGGCATCTGCAACGTCGTCGATCCGCTGGGCGGCTCCTATTACATCGAGGCGTTGACGCAGCAGCTGGTGGACGATGCCTGGGCGCTGATCGAGGAGGTCGATGCCGCAGGCGGGATGACCGCCTATGTCGCCACCGGCAAGCCCAAAGCGGCGATCGAAGAGAGTGCGGCGGCCAAGCAGGCGCGTGTTGACCGCGGCGAAGACGTGATCGTCGGCGTCAACAAATACCGCAAGGCGGAAGAAGAGCATCTCGACACGCTCGAGGTGGACAACCACGCCGTGCGCGACGCCCAGATCGCCCGCATCCGCAAGGTGCGCGACGGCCGCGACGAGGCGGCGTGCCAGGCAGCCCTCAGGGCCCTGACTGAGGGCGCGAACGGCGCCGGTAACATGCTCGCCCTCGCAGTCGAAGCCGCCCGGGCCGATGCAACGCTGGGCGAAATCTCCTCCGCCATGGAGGAAGCATTTGGCCGCTACGACACCATGCCGAGGCCGGTGAAGGGCATCTATGCCGCGGCCTATGACGGCGACAGCCGCTATGCGCAGGTGGTCGAGGGCGTGCAGGCCGTGGAGCGCCGCCTTGGCCGCAAGCCCAGGCTGATGGTCGCCAAGATGGGGCAGGACGGCCATGATCGCGGCGCGAATGTGATCGCCTCAAACGCGCCGGGGTGCAGGGGATTTACGGGCCGGGCAGCAATGTGGTCGAATGCGCGGCGGATATGCTGCGCCTTCTGGGCCACAATATGCCGCCTGCCGGCGACGAAATGGACGAGGCGGCGGAATGAAAATCTCGCCGCTCCCTCTTCTGGTGGTCCTCGCTGCTTGCAACTACAGTGCAGAGCCCGACAAGTCGCGTGAGCACAAAGGGAGTGCGGCGACTAGCGAGGACAAGTGCTTGGGAGTGAACGCCGAGTTCGGTGAAGCTGGGTACCGCAAATGCTGGTACGACGCAGCCCAAGAGTCGCGGCAACGAGTCTTGAAAGCGCTCGCTCGAAACAAGATAGAGGCCGTTCAGCAAGATGCAGCGTGGAAGGAATTCCGCCAGACTAGCGAGTTTGCGCGTGAACTACACCCGTCGCATTTTGACGCGTTGCTGAAATCTCAGCAGGCTTGGGAAAAATACGTAGACGCACAGTGCGTGCTTGAAGGCTACAAGGCTCTGGGCGGAACGGCTGAACCCGGCTTTGTAAGTCAATGCAATGACCGGCTGAATCTCGAGCGTTTGGCCGAGTTGCGAAGTCCATTCATCATCGAAGCCAGACGCGACGAACCGGTACCAGAGGAATAGCTATGACAGTCCGCACCGACTGGACCCGCGAGGAAATCGCGGAACTTTTCAACCTCCCCTTCACGGAGCTGCTTTTCCGCGCCGCCACTATCCACCGCACCTATCACAAGCCGGACGAAGTCCAGCTCTGCACGCTGCTGTCGATCAAGACCGGTGGGTGTGAGGAAGATTGCGGCTATTGCTCGCAGTCGGCCCATCACGATACCGATGTGAAGGCCACCAAGCTGATGGACCCGCAGGAAATCCTCCAGCGCGCGGCGCAGGCGAAGGATGCGGGCAGCCAGCGGTTCTGCATGGGTGCGGCGTGGCGCAATCCGAAAGAGCGCGACATGCCCAAGATCGTGGAGATCGTGAAGGGCGTCTCCGCCATGGGCATGGAAACCTGCATGACCCTGGGAATGCTCACCCCCAACCAGGCCGAGCAGCTCGCGGAGGCGGGGCTGGATTATTACAACCACAATATCGACAGCAGCCCGGAATATTACGAGCGCGTGATCTCCACCCGCACGATGGTGGACCGGCTCGATACGCTGGGCAATGTCCGCCGCGCAGGCATCAACGTCTGTTCGGGCGGGATCATCGGGATGGGCGAGACGCGCGAGGACCGCGTCGGCTTCGTCCACACGCTCGCGACGCTGGAGCAGCATCCCGAAAGCGTGCCGGTCAACGCGCTGGTGCCGGTGAAGGGCACGCCGCTGGGCGACATGCTGGCCGACACGCCGCTCGCCAAGATCGACGATATCGAATTCGTGCGCACGGTGGCGGTGGCGCGGATCACGATGCCG
>JACXVD010000071.1 GCA_014763545.1 Sphingomonadales bacterium | reverse complement strand
CCGCATGCACCCGGGCCGCTTCTACGCGCTGCCGCAGGCGCCGCAGATGTTCAAGCAGTTGCTGATGGTGGCCGGGTTCGACCGCTATTTCCAGATCGCGCCCTGTTTCCGCGACGAGGATTTGCGCGCCGACCGTAGCCCGGAATTCTACCAGCTCGACTTCGAAATGAGCTTCGTCACGCAGGAAGACGTGTTCAACGCGATCGAACCGGTGCTGGCGGGCGTGTTCGAGGAATTCTCGGGCGGCAAGAGCGTGACCCCGGCAGGCAGCTTCCCGCGCATCCCCTATGCCGAAGCGATGCTGAAATACGGGTCGGACAAGCCCGACCTGCGCAACCCGCTGATCATCAGTGACGTGACCGACCACTTCACCACCAGCGGCTTCGGCCTGTTCGAAAAGATTGTCGGCGGTGGCGGCAAGGTCCGCGTGGTTCCTGCGCCGAACACGCATGAGAAGAGCCGCAAGTTCTTCGACGACATGAACGACTGGGCGCGCCGCGAAGGCTTTGCTGGCCTCGGCTACGTCACCCGCAAGGGCGGCGAATTCGGCGGCCCGATCGCCAAGAACCACGGCACCGCAGGCATGGAGAAGCTCTATGCCGAGCTGGGGCTGGGCGAGAACGACGGCCTGTTCTTCGCCGCGGGCAAGGAGAAGGACGCCGCCAAGCTGGCCGGTGCCGCGCGCACCCGCGTGGCCGAGGAGCTGGGGCTGATCGAACCCGATTGCTTCAAGTTCTGCTGGATCGTCGACTTCCCGATGTTCGAATATGACGAGGAAGCGAAGAAGGTCGATTTCAGCCACAACCCGTTCTCGATGCCGCAGGGCGAGATGGAGGCGCTGGAAAGCCAGGACCCTCTGGAGATCAAGGCGTGGCAGTACGACATCGTCTGCAACGGCTACGAACTGTCCTCGGGTGCGATCCGGAACCACAAGCCGGAAATCATGTACAAGGCGTTCGAGATTGCCGGCTATTCGCAGGCCGACGTCGATGCGAACTTCAGCGGCATGATCGAGGCGTTCAAGCTGGGCGCCCCGCCGCACGGCGGCTCGGCCCCGGGGATCGACCGCATCGTGATGCTGCTGGCGGATGAGCCGAACATTCGCGAAGTGATCGCCTTCCCGCTCAACCAGAAGGCGCAGGACCTGATGATGGGTGCTCCGTCCGAAGTCTCGCCGCGCCAGTTGCGCGACATCCACATCCGCACCATCGAACCGCCCAAGGAGGGGTAAGGCGGCGCTATCGATGTTTGTGCTTGAAGTGGGACCGCCGTTGGTGGAGGTTCGGACAACCAAAAAACAATCGACGGGGCGTATTTTTGTGAAGCATCGCGTTTGGGCTGCCCTGGCTTTGCTAGTCTTGTGCCCGAACGTGGCCGATGCGAACGAGCTGCAGCCCGTCGGGCTCGAACTGGGCCCGGGTGCCGACCCCTATGCGCCGGCAGTGGCGCGGATGGTGCGATCCATCGCCGAGTTCACGAGCTGGCAGGGCGACGATCGACGCATCCGGCTCTGCATCCTCGGCCCGACCGACCATGCCGATGAAATTGTCGAAGCTCCTCTTTCTGGTGGGCGCCGGCTGGTGCCGGTACGCTACGCCAATCCGGCGGCATCGATCGCCGACTGCGAAGCGATCTACATCGGCCGCATGTCGCTGGAAGACCAGCGCCGGATTGCCGGACAGGCGATGGGGCGCGACGTGCTGACGATTGCCGAGAACGATCCGGCATGTCGCAGCCACGCGATGTTCTGCCTGCTGTTTCAGGCCAATTCACTCAGTTTCCGACTGGATACCGATGCCGTTTCGCGCTCCGGTGTCAGGGTCGACCCGCGTGTCTTGCGGTTGCAATATTCGGGCAAGGACCGCGGATGAGTGCCGGCGATCCCCAGATGGCCCCGACGATCCGGCAGGTTTTTGCCAAGGGGCATGTCCAGCTGGTGCTGCTGGCGGTCGCGCTGGCCGCGATCGGGATGACGGTTTCGGGATCGCTCCTGCTGCGGGGGTATGAATTCATCAATCTCCAGCTGGCGTCGCGCTCGATCGCCTACTCGGTCGAGCCGGCAGTCTATTTCGAGGACCGTCGCGGCGTGGCGCAGGCGATTGCCTTCGTCGCGGATATCGAGACGATCGAGAGCGTGCGGGTCGCCGATGCCCAGGGCAATGTGCTTGCCGAATGGGGGCGCGAAGGACCCGCGCAAGACTCCGCGCTGGCTGGTCTTGTGGCGCGCTGGGTGCAACCCGAACCGTATAACGCCCCGATCATGCACGACGGGCAGCCGATCGGTTCGGTGACGATCCGCAGCAATTCGGTCGGGCTCGTCCGCTTTGCCTATTCGAGTTTCCTGATCGCCCTTTGCTGCCTGGGGATTACGCTGGTGGCAACCCGCGTCTTCACCCGCAAACTGCGCGAAGCGGTCGTCGTCCCGTTGGAACAGGTTGCCGAAATCGCCGATGACGTGCGGGTCGCGCGCAATTTCTCCCGGCGGCTGCCGACCACGGGAATCGCCGAGATCGACAGCTTCGGCCAGGGTTTCAATGCTCTGCTGGGCGAGTTGCAGCGCTGGCATGCCAGCCTGACCGACGAGAACGAGGTTCTCGCCCACAGGGCCGAGCACGATCCACTGACAGGGCTGGGAAATCGCACGAAGCTGGAGCGGATGCTGCACGGCGCGGTGGCCAATGCCGAGGAGCTGGAGGCGACGTTCGCATTGCTGTATATCGATCTCGATCGCTTCAAGGCGATCAACGACGAATTCGGCCATGCTGCGGGTGACCAAGTCTTGATGGACTTCGCCGATCGACTGCGTTCGAGCGTCAGGGGGCGTGACCAGATATTCCGGTTGGGGGGTGACGAATTCGCCATCCTGCTCGATCCGGCACGAGAGCGGTTGCAGGCGCACCACGTCACCGCCCGAATCCAGGCGGCGATGCTGCCGCCGGTGATCCTCGGGAGCGATCGCCGCGTGCCGATTTCCTGCAGCATCGGGGCCGCCGTCTATCCCGACGACGGCACGAGTGTCGAAGCGCTGCTCAAACGCGCCGACAGCGAAATGTACCAGGAGAAGAGAGGGCGTTCGGATGAAAAATAGCGGATATCTGTCCCTCTGGCGCTGGCTGTCACTTGGCATGATGGCCTTGCTGGCTGCGTGCCAGACCGTGCCGCACCAGCCTGGCTTCAACCAAAGCCAGGTGGCGATGCTGGAAGCGCAGGGCTTTGCCCGGGTCGAGGATCATTACGAGCTGGGACTTTCCAATCGCGTGTTGTTCGCCTTCGACAGCAGCGAGTTGAAACCCGAAATCGCAGCGATGCTCGAAGGGCTGTCACGCAATTTGCTTTCGGTCGGGATCGGCGGCGTTTCGGTCGAAGGGCACACCGATTCACTCGGCGATGCGAACTATAATGTGAAGCTGTCCGAAGATCGGGCGCAAAGTGTCAAGCGGGCGCTCGTCGGCTCGGGAATGCGGGAAGCCCGCATAAGGACGCTTGGCCTCGGCGAAAGCGACCCGATCGCCCCCAATTCGACGGAGGAAGGGCGGCAGCAGAATCGCCGGGTGGTCATTATCGTGACACCGGCGGATGCGATGGCGCTGTAAGCAACGGGCGAGGGACGTCGATGACGAACGCGATCTACCCGAAACTGTGCCGCACCAAACTGTTGTTGGCCGCGGCGGCGGGATCGGTGGCTTTCGGGCCGCTGGCCGCTGAAACGCTGCCCGTGTCGGGGCTTTACCCGGCAAACAGCGACGATGCGCTGGCCGTCCATTCCATTGCGCTCGACAATTTCGACGGGAGGATCGGTACCCGCTTGTCTTTCGCCCTGGCCGACGCGCTGCAGGATGCGCAGGTCGAAGGGCGCCCCTGGTTCACCATCCTGCCCTTTGCCGACAGCGGTAATCCGCCAGATGCAGTGATGCGCGGCTATGCCGATATGGAGGTGATCACCAGCAAGCTATCGGACAAGGTCAACAAGGTTTGCGACGAGAAGGATCGCGACGGGAAATGCACCAAGGAGCGGGAGGAAAAGATCCCCTGCCGCCGGATGCAGGTGACTTTTTCACCCGACATCCGCCTTATCTCGACCGCTGGCGGGACGGTCTATTCGAGGCGTGATCGCCTCACCCGTTCGCGCGACTATTGCTATGACGACAGGACCCGTCCGGCCCCCGAGGATCTGCTGGAGCCGGCGATTGCCGAGTTTGCCGGAACGGTGCGCAGCGACTTGGTGCCGCATTACTACGACGGCGGCTATCGCGTGCTCGAAACGACCAGCGGCATGGGCAAGGACGACAAGGCCGCGTTCAAGCAGGCGATCCGCCTGACCAAGAGCGACATCGGCACCGCGTGTCGCGGTTTCATGGCGCTCGAGCCGACCAATCCGCAAAGCGCCGCGGTGATATTCAACATCGGACTGTGCTACGAAAGTGCGGGGCAGCTCGATCTTGCCGAAACCTATTACAAGCGGGCCCTGCCGCTCGACCGGGGCAAGGATAATGCCGCCGACGGACTCTCGCGAATTGCACGCCGCTACCGCGCGGATCGCCAGCTCGATGCCCATTTCGGACAGTGAGACTGTGGGAATCCTTTCGGCCTATTCCCCTTGCCAGCCAGCGCGCCACTCATTAGGGCGATTTGCAATTGTACTGACCCCAATTTCGAGAGGGATAATATGAGCGATACCGCCGATCGGGTTTCCAAGATCGTTGTCGAGCACCTCGGTGTCGAGGCCGACAAGGTCACGCAGGACGCGAGCTTCATTGACGATCTGGGCGCCGACAGCCTCGACATCGTCGAGCTGGTGATGGCTTTCGAAGAGGAATTCGGTGTCGAAATCCCCGACGATGCAGCCGAAAAGATCACCACCGTCGGCGACGCGACGAAGTATATCGAAGAGCACAAGGGCTAAACGCCCATCCCGCCGCATCCACCCGACGGCCCACAGCTTCGGGCGGTCGGCGGGGTACCTACAGGCTCGACCCTTCGCGGGGGCGGGCCTGTTGCATTGTTACGGAGATCGTAATGCGTCGTGTAGTCGTAACCGGGCTCGGCCTCGTCACTCCGCTGGGCGCCGATGTCGAAACCTCCTGGGCCAACCTCATCGCCGGCAAGAGCGGGGCGGGGCCGATCACCAGGTTCGACGCTTCAGACCAGAAGTGCCAGATTGCCTGCGAAGTGAAGCCCAAGGATCACGAATGGGGCTTCGACCCTGACAAGCGCGTGGACCACAAGGTCCAGCGCCAGGTCGATCCCTTCATCGTCTACGGCATCGACGCCGCCGGCCAGGCGCTGGAAGATGCCGGGCTGGTCGATATGGACGACGATCTCAAGCAGCGCACGGGCTGTTCGATCGGTTCGGGCATCGGCGGGTTGCCGGGCATCGAATCGGAATCGATCGTGCTGCACGAACGCGGCCCCGGCCGGGTCAGCCCGCACTTCGTGCACGGGCGCTTGATCAATTTGATCTCGGGCCAGGTCTCGATCAAATACGGGCTGATGGGGCCGAACCACGCGGTCGTGACCGCCTGTTCGACCGGCGCGCATTCGATTGGCGATGCAGCACGCATGATCAAGGATAGCGATGCCGACATCATGCTGGCGGGTGGCGCGGAAAGCACCGTCTGCCCGATCGGGATTGCCGGCTTCGCCCAGGCGCGTGCGCTCAACACGAGCTATAACGACCGCCCGACGGAAGCGAGCCGCCCCTACGACAAGGATCGCGACGGCTTCGTGATGGGCGAGGGCGCGGGCGTGGTCGTGCTCGAGGAATATGAACACGCCAAGGCGCGCGGCGCCAAGATCTACGCCGAAGTGGTCGGCTATGGCCTGTCGGGCGATGCCTATCACGTCACCGCGCCCCATCCGGAAGGCAAGGGTGCGGAGCTGTCGATGCGCATGGCGATGCGCAAGGCCGGGCTGGAGCCGGGCGACATCGATTACGTCAACGCGCATGGCACCTCGACCATGGCCGACACGATCGAACTCGCTGCGGTCAAACGCGTGCTGGGCGACGATCTGTCGGGCGCTTCGATGAGCAGCACCAAGTCGGCCATCGGCCATCTGCTGGGCGGCGCGGGCGCGGTCGAGGCGATCTTCTGCATCCTCGCGATCCGCGACCAGATCGTTCCGCCGACGCTCAATCTCGACAATCCCGATGAGGGGACCGAGGGGGTCGATCTGGTGCCGCATATCGCCAAGAAGCGCCAAGTGCGGGCCGCACTGAACAACAGTTTCGGCTTCGGCGGCACCAATGCCAGCCTGGTGGTGAAAAAGGTCGACTGACATGGTCCGCCGCGGCTGCCTGCTGCTGGCGGCGCTCATCCTCGTCGCATTCGCTGCCCTGGGTTGGTTCGCTTGGGGCTGGTACGGCAGTTCCAGCGTCGAGAAGGACACATCCTTCATCGTCCCGGCGGGCAGCTCGCTGGGCAAGGTCGCGAAGAAGCTGGAGGCAGAGGGACTGGTGTCCTCTGCCGACAGCTTCCTGTTGCGGGCGAAGGTGCTTGGCAGCGGCGATCCGATCAAGGCGGGCGAATTCGCGGTTCCGGCAGGCGCGAGCGGATCGCGCATTCTCGACACGCTGCAGCACAGCAACCCGGTCAGCCGCTTCGTCACGGTGCCCGAGGGGATGCCCTCGATCATGGTCTATGACCGGCTGATGGCCGAACCGCTGCTGACGGGGGACATCCCGGTGCCGGCGGAAGGTTCGATCCTGCCCGATACCTACGCCTTCGAGCGGGGCGAGGCGCGTAGCGCGGTGGTCGCGCGGATGCAGGCAGCAATGGGCAAGACGCTTGCCGAGCTATGGGCAGGGCGGGGCAAGGATATTGCGGTGAAGACCCCGCAAGAAGCCGTCACGCTCGCGTCCATCGTCGAAAAGGAAACCGGCAAGCCTTCGGAACGCAAGATGGTCGCCGGACTCTATTCGAACCGGCTGAAGCAAGGGATGTTGCTGCAGGCGGACCCCACGATCATCTATCCCATCACCAAAGGCAAACCCCTCGGTCGCCGGATCAAACAGTCGGAGATCGCCGCGATCAACGACTACAACACCTATACGATGACCGGGCTGCCGGTCGCGCCGATCACCAATCCGGGGCGCGATTCGATCGCGGCGGTGCTGCACCCGGCGGCGACCGGGGCGCTCTACATGGTTGCGGATGGCACCGGCGGGCACAAGTTTGCCGACACGCTCGACGAGCATAACAGGAACGTAGATGCCTGGTTCGCCCTGCGCCGCAAACGAGGAGAGATGTGACCGCATCCATACCCGATGCGGCGCCGCTCACCGTTACTGCCGAATTGCCGGGGGATTTGCAGCAGTGGGCCGATGGCCTGCGCCGTGCACATTTCCCGCCCGAGCGCAATTTCCTCGCGGCGCATGTCACGCTGTTCCACGCCATACCTCCCATGTATCGCGACGAATTGCGTGGCTTGCTGGCGCAGCTCAGCGGCGAATGGGCCCCGGTCGCCGCGCGCCTTGAAGGCGTTATGTCACTCGGCAGGGGTACAGCGCTGCGCCTGTCGAGCCCCGCGATGCTCGAGCTGCGCGCGCTGATCGCGGACCATTTTCACGGCGTGCTGAGCACGCAGGATCGGGCGACGCCGCGATTGCACGTGACTGTGCAGAACAAGGTGTCTCCCGCCGAGGCCAAGGCGTTGCAGCTTGCCCTCCAGCCCCAGGTGAAGCCGCGCGAATTTGCCTTCCCTGGCCTGGCGCTGTTCGCCTATCGCGGGGGGCCGTGGGAACCGATCCGCCGCTGGCAATTCCGCGGCATGTTTGGAGGTTGACCGCAGGCGAAGCCCGCACTACATGCGCCGCCTGCCCCGGGTCCATGCGGCCCGGAAAGGCCCCGATGGGGCGGAGTAGCTCAGCCGGTTAGAGCAGCGGAATCATAATCCGCGTGTCGGGGGTTCGAGTCCCTCCTCCGCTACCAACTTCCCAAGCAAATAGGCGCAGCTGGCTGACTCTCTAGGTCGAGTTTACCGCTCGGCGCGGCGACGCTCGGGGCAGGCCGGAAGATATTTCTCGAATTCGTCATCCGAGGATTGCCGAGGGTCAGCATCACGATGGCGGGTGCGATATTCGCGATGCACCTACAAGCGGCGATGGTCACTGTACCGCTTGGGGCCTGTGTCGGTTGGTGTCTGGCAGGCCTGTGATAGCTAGCCCGCTTGCGGTGCTGGCCTCAGGAGATAGCGCGCAACCAGCGATGCAACCGCTAGGGCGGCGATCACTTCGAGCGCCGGGATGACAAGCGGCACGAGGGCAATCAGGCAAGCGAATGCCGGCAGGACCCAGCGCATCGACCCGCTGCACACCATGCGGTCGCGCACAAACCAGAGCCCGAGCAAATAGGCAGCGAGCGGCCATGCGACCGCGAAGTCGCCCACCTGGACGGGAAGATTTGCGTGGCCCGAGACGATGTCCACCAGCACACCGAAACCGGCGCCTACGGCAGCGCCCGCCGCGAATACCACGCTATGGCCGTAACCCCACTGCAGCGCGTGATGCAGCTGCCCGCCGAGGAGGCGATTTTCCTCGTCCGCGAAGTACAGCCACCACATCGCAAAAGTGATTACCAGCGCTGACAGGGCGATGTGGATCAGCCGCACGTCGAACGGTTCATCCGCCGCTGTCTGGATTGCCATCGCGGCCGATGTCAGCACCTCGCCCAGCACGATGATGGTAAGCAGGCCATAGCGCTCGGCAATGTGGTGGTGGTGCCACGGCGTTGCGTTGGCGCGCTCGGCAAAGGCCGGCACGGCGAGTTCGATTACGAACCCCAACAGGATCAGCACGGGGAACGTTGCGGCGCGATGATCGGTGAACAGCGTCAGGCAGATCCAAAACAGCTGGGCGGCGGCAATACCGCCCGCATAGCGTAGCGCCGTTGCCTGCCGTGCTGGGTCATGCCACGCGGCGCGCAGCCACATGGCCACCATGCCCAGCCGCATGATGACGTAACCTGCCACAACCCAGCCGATCGCCAGTTCGCCGAAAAACCGGTCGATCCCGCCCGCGAGGACCAGCGCGCCGCCCATGATAACCATGGTGAGCACACGATGGATCGCATCGTCATTGTCATAGGCCGACGCGAACCAGCTGAAGTTCATCCAGGCCCACCAGACGGCGAAGAAGGTCATCAGGTAGCGGATAGCCCCCTGTGTCGCATAGCCCTCGGCAATCGCGTGATGAAGCGCGCCCGCCGCCGCGGCCACCGCGATCACGGTGACGAGGTCGAACAGCAGTTCCAGCGGTGTCGCCGCGCGGTGGGGCTCGTGCGGGTCGCGTGGCGGCATCGGGCGGATCATGTATGTGCTCATGGAATGGCCTCTCCCCCTGTCGTGCACCTGTAATTACTTGGTCGTGTAGCCGCCATTGACCAGGATCGTCTGCCCGGTCATCCACCAGCCGTCGGTGACCATGAACCTGATCCACGGGACGATGTCCTCGATGTCGGTGAGACCGGTCTTGGAGAACGGCGAGAGCGCGGCGGCCATCTTGTGATAGGCCTGCGCATCGGGCGCTTCCTGGCCATAGAAGAAAGGCGTATCCATCGGGCCGGGGCCGATCGCGGTCACCGAGATCCCGCGGTTGCCGAGTTCCTTCGATGCGGCGCGTGTATAGTGCTCGACCGGTGCCTTGGTGCCGGCATAAGACGCGTAATACATCGTGAAGGCGCCGAGCAGCGAAGTTACCAGCGTGCAGATCTTGCCGTTGTCGTTCACGTGCTTGCCGGCTTCCTTGATGAAGAAGAAGGCAGACTTCGAATTCACCGCGTTCATCTCGTCGAATTCGGCCTCTGTGATGTCCGACATCGGCTTCTTGAGCACCTTGCCGACGGTGTTCACCGCGATGTCGATACCGCCCATTGCCGCCTTCGCATCGACGAAGAGCTGGGCCATCGCATCCGCCCCGGTCAAGTTGGCCTGAAACGCAAAAGCTGTCGCTCCGGCGGCTTCGATCATGGCGATGGTCTGGTCGGCCGCCGCCTTGGTGGCATCACTGTTGTAGTGGATCGCAACAGCCTGGGCGCCGCGCTCGGCGAGGTCGCGGGCCAGCAGGCCGCCGAGGTTCTTGGCGCCACCGGCGATCAGCACGTTTTTTCCGGTGATGGAATGATCGACCATTTGTTTTCTCCCTGTAATCGACAGCGGAGCGATCAATCCATGTTTCTTGTCGACGGATAAATCCTGCGAAATTGACTTCATATGTTGGCAAGAGCAAACAATATGGATGGATCGTATCGAGCTCCTGCGAGTCTTCTGTCGCGTTGCAGAGTGTGCCAGCTTCACCCGCGCGAGCGACCAGCTGGGCATCCCCCGTTCGACGGTTTCGCTTGCAGTTCAGGAGCTTGAACGCAAGATGGGTGCGCGCCTGCTCCACCGCACCACGCGCAAGGTGTCACTAACGCAGGACGGAATTGCCTTCTACGAGCGCTGCCAGGGCCTGCTCGATGAATTCGACGATGTCGAGCGCATGTTCGACGGTGAACACAAGGGGCTGACGGGCCGTGTCCGCGTCGACTTGCCCGGCCGCATCGGTCGGTTGATCGTCGCCCCGGCACTGTCCGACTTCCTTGACTGTCACCCAGGTATCGAAGTGATCCTGGGCGTGACGGATCGCTCTACCGATCTGATCGAGGAAGGCATCGACTGCGTATTGCGGGTTGGATCGCTGGGGGACAGCTTTCTGGTCGCGCGCCCGCTCGGCGAAATCCGGTTCATAAACGTCGCCAGCCCTGAATACCTTGCCCGCTACGGTGAGCCGCGATCCCCGGATGAGCTGGATCGCCATCGAATGGTGCGGTTTGCGTCGCCAAACTCGGGCCGCGTCGAACCGTTCGAATGGGTGAGCAAGGGCCAGGTTCATACGCGCGCG
>JACXVD010000007.1 GCA_014763545.1 Sphingomonadales bacterium | reverse complement strand
CCGCCGCCGCCGGTGTGCAACAAGGGCCCGTACATCGTGTTCTTCGACTGGGATAAGTCGGACATCACGCCGGAAGCAGCGACGGTTCTGGACAATGCGGTTTCGGCCTACAGCAGCTGCACCAATGTGCCGGTCATGCTGGCTGGTTACACCGACCGTTCGGGTACCGTGCAGTACAACCTCGGCCTCGCGGCTCGCCGCAACGCCTCGGTGCGCGAATACCTCACCGGTCACGGCGTGCCGGATGGTGCGATCAGCAGCGAAGCCTTCGGCGAAGCCAACCCGCGCGTTCCGACCGCGGACGGCGTTCGCGAACTGCAGAACCGCCGGGTGGAAATCACCTACGGTCCGGGTTCGGGCATGTAATCGCTGTTACAGCGACACATACGAAAGGGGCCGGAGAAATCCGGCCCCTTTTTGTTTGGGTAAGTGATCGACGCGAGACGATAGCGCGCGTCTACTGACCAAGCTTGCGCTCGCCGCCAAACGCATCTTGCGCCGGTTCAATCTATTCCATCGGGTGGAAAGCCGAGCCGCGGCTCACGCCATCAAATGGCCGGGGCATCCTCGGCATAGCGGGTAGCGTCAACGACGCCCGCATCGGCAAATCCCTTGCGCCGAAGGCGGCAACTGTCGCAGGCCCCGCATGGCAGCCCCTCCGGCGTGGGATCATAGCAGGACCAGCTCCAGCTAGGATCGAGCCCAAGCCGTTGCGTTTCGCGTGCGATGTCCGCCTTCGACATATGCTGGAGCGGCGCGCGGATCGCAAAGCCGCCTTCGGTCACCCCTGCCTTGGTCGCAAGACGCGCTGCTTCCTCGAAACTGGCGATGAATTCGGGCCGACAATCGGGATATCCGGAATAGTCGAGCGCGTTGACGCCGATGAAGATGTCCCAAGCCCCGACCGCTTCGGCAAATGCCGTCGTCAGCGAGAGGAACACGAGGTTGCGTGCCGGGACATAGGTCACCGGGATACCCTCGCCGACGCCGTCCTTGGGCACGGCGATATCGTCCGTCAGCGCAGATCCGCCGAACATCCGCAGATCGAGCGGCAGGATGACATGCCGGGCAACCCCCAACCTGCCCGCAATATCGCGCGCCGCATCGATTTCGCGCCGATGGCGCTGATTGTAATCGATCGTGAGCGCGAGCAGCTCGAAACCCTGTTCGCGCGCGAGCCCGGCGGTCACCATCGAATCGAGCCCGCCCGATAGCAGCACCACAGCCTTGCGATCTTGCCGGTCCATCATGGCTCCGCGCTAGGGCTTGTCACGCAGGGCCGCAATCCCCCCGTGCGCCAACACGGCCAGCGCCCTGCCCTCTATGGGCGGCAAGTGCCGATCCGCCGCGCCTCGGCGGTGAACTGGAAGGGCAGGCCTTCGACAATGCCCTGGCTCTCGATCTGGACCAGTCGCGGGGTTTCGCGGCGAATGCTGGTCCGCCCGTAGCCATTGCCCTTGCAGGTATATTGCACGGTCACCTGGCTTGCGCCGTCCTCGACCACGAAACGGCTGCAGCCCGCCTCTTCGTGGCGAATCTGGATCAGCTCGCGCCCGTCTTCCATACACACGCGTTTCGTCGCCCCGGTGTCGCGGAAGCGCAGCTCCCATTCGCCTTTCTGCAGCGAATCGAGCATCGCAAGGCCGGGCGCCTGGGCGGATGCGGGGGCAAGCATGAATGTCAGCGGCAGGCCAACAACGATCGCCATGGATCGCAGACCTGCCAGGGTCTTACGCTTCATTGACACTTCTCCGTTGGACGACCTTGCTGTTTTCGCGTCGGGTATGGGACATCTTCACGCGCATTATACGCTGAAGTGGTGTTTACTAACGATGAACCGTTTCACAAGGCGATCGGGAATATCTTCGAGCAAAAGGCGCAATCGACCGGGATCATTCCGGTTTCATCGCGCATTTCGCTCCGCTCTTCCTCGGTGAAACGGCTCAGGACCTGCTCGAAATGTTCCTTCGAACAACGGCAGCCGCGCACCAGCTCTGCCCCGGGGGTGACCCGGATCTCGGCTTCTTCGTGGAACAGTCGCCAGATGATCGCTTCGAGCGAGAGTTCGCGGTCGAGCAATTCGTCGTGGCGGATAGACCCGCCCAGAACGGCGACATGCTCCCACTCGGGATGATCGAGCTGGGCATGGAGCCGCTCGCGCCCCTCCTCGCCTTCGGGCAGATGCTGGATCAGCAGCCCCCCGGCGACGCAACCGTCGCGCGAGGCACGCACCGCGACGCGGATCAGCGTGGGCACCTGCTCGGACTGGAAAAAGTACGTCTGGCACGCCTCCGCCAGTGATTCGCCCTCCAGCGGCACGATCCCCTGGTACCGGGTGGGTTCGCCCACCCCCGCACGCGCCATGTCGAAGGTGATCGCGAGGTAGCCCTTGCCGAACAGCGCGTAGAGCGAAGGGTTGGTTCCGAGCGCGGCCAGTCGATCGCTGTCGAAATCCACATAGCCGCGCAATTCGCCATCGCGATAGTCGCACACCAGCAGCTTCACCACGCCGCCTTCGGTCTGCGCCTGCATGGTCAGCTGGTCGCCGCTTTGCTTCAGCAAGCCACCGATCAATGCGGCGAGCACCAGCGCCTCACCCAGCAGGTGGGTTATCGCCGCCGGATAGTCGTGCGCCGACAGGATTTCGTCCACCACCCGGTCGAGCCGCAGCGCCCGCCCGCGCGCGTGGCGCGAAGGAATGGTGAAGCCCAGCAAACGGTCGGCAAAGTTTTCAGCTGCGTCGGTCATGGCCGCCATATGGGAAGCGCGCACCGCGAACGAAAGGCCGTGCCGCCCTCACACCGCTCAGCCGAGTAGTCCGAAGCACCACAGCAGCACCGATTTCTGCGCATGGATACGGTTTTCCGCCTCGTCGAAAACCACCGACTGCGGCCCTTCGAACACATCCTCGCTCACCTCGTCGCCGACATGGGCGGGCAGGCAGTGCAGGAAGATGGCGTCGCCCTTCGCCCGCGCCATCAGAGCGCCATCGACGCGATAGGGTTCCATCGCCGCCAGCTTTTCCTCGGCATGCGCCTGGCCCATCGACACCCATGTGTCGGTGACAACGACATCGGCAGCCGCAGCTGCCTCCTCCGCATCACGGGTAATCGTCACGCGCGAGCCGGCAGCACGCGCCAGTTCGACGAATTGCGGTTCGGGATCGTAGCCTTCGGGCACACCCACGCGGACGTTGAACTTCATCAGCGCGGCCGCTTCGAGAACCGAGTGCAGCACATTGTTGCCATCGCCCAGCCAAGCAACTTCCAGCCCCGGTAGCGGCTTGCCGTGCTCGATCACGGTCAGCAGATCCGCCACGATCTGGCAGGGATGCGAGCGGTCGGTCAGTCCGTTGATCACCGGCACGGTGGCGTGGCGCGCCATTTCCTCGATCTTCGCATGGTCGTCGGTACGGATCATGATCGCATCGGCCATGCGGCTGAGCACGCGCGCCGTATCGGCAATCGTTTCCCCGCGCCCGAGCTGGCTGGTGCCGGCATCGAGGATCAGCGCGCTGCCGCCCAGCTGGCGCATCGCCATGTCGAAACTCACCCGTGTGCGGGTCGAGCTTTTCTCGAAGATCATCGCCAGCACCCGCCCGGCGAGCGGCGCGTCCGCATCGGACTGGCCCTTGGGCCAGATGCGGCGTGCCGCCTTGCGATCGATGGCATCGCCGATCATCGCCGCGATGGCATCGCCCCCGGCATCCGACAGGTCGAGGAAGTGCCGTGTCGCCATCCCTCAGCCCTCCGGTATCGTGTAGTCGGCGGCGCCCGCCGACAGCTTGTCGAAGAATTCGTCGATCTCGGCATCGCCGATCACCAGCGGCGGCAGCACCCGCAGCGTGTTGTCGCCCGCCGCCACGGTGAGCAACTGGTGATTGTCGCGCAGGTGGACGAAGAAGGGCCGGCTCTCGACCTTCATCTTCAGCCCCAGCATCAGCCCCTTGCCGCGCACCAGTTCGAACAGGTCGGGATAATTGCCGATGAATTGTTCGAGGCGGCTGCGAATGCGTTCGCCCTTCTCGGTGACGTCGGCGAGGAAGCCTTCTTCGAGCACGGCATCGAGCACGGCCATGCCCGCCGCCATCGCCAGCGGGTTGCCGCCATAGGTCGAACCATGGGTGCCGAAGGTCATCCCCCGGGCCGCCTTTTCGGTGGCGATGCAGGCGCCCAGCGGGAAGCCGCCGCCGATCCCCTTGGCCGTGGCGAGGATATCCGGCTCGACCCCGTAAAGCTCATAGGCGTAAAGCGCGCCGGTGCGGGCCACACCGCACTGCACTTCGTCGAACACCAGCATCAGATCGTTTTCGTCGGCCAGCTGGCGCAGGCCGCGGATGAATTCGTCCGACGCGGGGCGGATGCCGCCCTCACCCTGGATCGGTTCGACCAGGAAGCCCGCGGTATTGGGGCCCATCTGCGCCTTGGCCGATTCGAGGCTGTCGAATTCGGCATATTTGAAGCCCGGCAGCAGCGGCATGAAGCCCTTGTGCATCTTGTCCTGGTTGGACGCGCTGATCGTCGCCATCGTCCGCCCGTGGAAGGCGTTGGCGAAGGTGATCAGTTCGAACTTCTCGTCATTGCCCGCCGACTGGTGATAGGCGCGCGCGGCCTTGATCGCGCATTCGACTGCCTCCGCGCCCGAATTGGTGAAGAACACCGTATCGGCGAAGGTGTTGTCGACCAGGCGCTGTGCCAGCGCCTCGCCCTGCGGGCTGCCATAAAGGTTCGAGACATGCATCAGCGTCTCGGCCTGCTGCTTGATCGCGCCGATCAGCCCTTCATGCGAATGGCCCAGCGCGTTGACCGCGATGCCGCTGGCGAAATCGAGATAGCGGGTGCCGTCTTCGTCGATCAGGTGGCAGTGCTCGCCTCGCACCGGGCGCACGCCGCAACGGGGGTATACGGGCATCAGCGGGGAGATCGACATGGCACTTTTCCTGTCCTGAAATTTGAAACCGGGATTGGAGAAACGACAAATGGCGGCCCCAAAGTCGCTTGGACTCCAGGGGCCGCCATTCGCGTCCGTTTATGTGGTTGCGCCTGCCCGGTCAAACACCGGGCGAAACGCGGCTGGTTCAGCCCTGAACGGGCACAAGGTTGACCGCCGAGTGCTTGCCTCGTCGATCGACCTCGAGATCGAACTCGTAGCGTTCGCCCTCGTTGATGCCGGACAGGCCCGACCGTTCCACCGCGCTGATATGCACGAAGGCATCCGGCTGGCCATCGTCGCGCACCAAGAAGCCGAAGCCCTTCATCGCGTTGAAGAACTTGACCGTACCGGTCGCCTTTTCGCCGGTCAGTTCGCGGCGCGGGGCTGCCGGGCGCTGTTCGACCTCGATCACATCGCCGACGACCTGCAGGTCCTGCGCGGAAATCTTGCCGCCACGATCGACGAGGTTGAATTCGAGCTGCTGCCCTTCGGCGAGGCCGGCGAGGCCGGCACGCTCCACGGCGCTGATGTGCACGAACACGTCTTCACCGCCGGCATCCTGCTGGATGAAGCCGAAGCCCTTCTGGCCGTTGAAGAACTTTACCGTGCCCTTGCCGGTGCCGACGACCTGCGCAGGCATGCGGTTGAAACCGCCGCCACCAGCGCCACCGCCGCCAGCCGGACCGCCGGGACCACGACCGCCGCCACCGGGGCCGCGGCCACCACCGCCGAAGCGATCGCCGCCACCGCCGAAACGGTCACCGCCGCCGTAATTGTCACGGCCGCCGAAGTTGTCGCGGGGTGCAAAATTGTCCGGACCACTCTGGAACGGATCGAAGCTGTCTTCACCGAACCCGTCGCGCTTGTCCCGCCCCCGACGGCGCCCTCTATCGTAACCCATATGCTCGTACGTACCTTCGTCTCACCGCCCGTTTGACCAGCTCCGGAGGCGCGGGCGGGGCCCACCGGACACGGTAGCGATCAGCTTTTCAGGGCTGGCCCCCACCAGATTGCCGCCTCCATAGCGCAGATTCGGCCCCCACGCGAACGATTAAGCATGGGCACCCGGCATCCGGCGCAATTGTGACATTTTCGCAAGCCGCCAGGCATGCGGCATATCCTTGCCAGCGGCGCGTGGCTTGGGCAGAAGACGGCGCCATGGACATCATCTCGTTACTCTCCGATCCCGCCGCCTGGGCCGCGCTGCTTACGCTGATCGCGCTCGAAGTCGTGCTGGGAATCGACAACCTCGTCTTTATCGCCATCCTTTCCAACAAGCTGCCGCTGCACCAGCAGCAATCCGCCCGGCGCATCGGGCTGTCGCTGGCGCTGGGGATGCGCATCGGCTTGCTGCTGCTGATCGGCTGGCTGGTCACGCTGCAGGCCACGCTGATCGACCTCGGCATCTCCGGCGCGCCGGGCACCCATGGCGAGCCGACCTTCGAAACGGCCTTTTCCGGCCGCGACCTGATCCTGATCGCGGGCGGACTGTTCCTGCTGTGGAAGGCGACCAAGGAAATCCATCACAGCATGGATCCCGAAGGCGATTCGGGCGACATGCTCGACAAGGACAAGAGCGTGGCCCAGATCGGCTTCAGCGCCGCGATCGCGCAGATCATCGCGCTGGACCTGGTCTTCTCGATCGATTCGATCCTCACCGCGGTGGGCATGACCGACGAGGTGCCGATCATGGTCGCCGCAGTGGTGATCACCGTTGGCATCATGCTTGTTGCCGCCGATCCGCTGGCCCGCTTCATCGAACGCAATCCCACGCTGGTGATGCTGGCGCTGGCATTCCTGGTGATGATCGGGCTGGTACTGATCGCAGACGGTTTCGGCTTCCACGTTCCCAAGGGCTATATCTACGCCGCGATGGGCTTTTCGCTGGGCGTGGAACTGCTCAACATGGCACAGCGGGCGCGGCGGGCACGCAAAGGCCGCGCTGCGCGGGGAGAGCACGGATGACCGATTATCGCCAATTGACCGACACGATCTTCGCCAGCCCGCAGATCGACCCTGCCGAACTGGCCGACGCGGCGGCGCAGGGCTTCACCCTGGTGATCAACAACCGGCCCGACGGGGAAGACCCCGCCCAGCCGGACAGCGCCGAGGTCGAACAGGCCGCCCGCGCGGCGGGGATGGACTACCTCGCCATCCCGATCACCCGCGCCGGTTTCAGCGAAGCGCAGGTATCCGCCATGGCCGAGGCGCTGGGGAAGGCTTCGGGCAAAGTGCTGGCCTTCTGCCGCACCGGCACCCGCTCCACCCTGCTGTGGGCGCTGGCCCGCTCGCAGGCGGGCGACGATCCCGAGGCGACCGCGCGTGCGGCGGCCGCAGCCGGTTACGATGTCGCCCCGGTGCGCCCGGCTATGGACATGCTGGCCGGCAAGGCTGCCGGCTGACGCCATGTGGGGAATCCCGACCGAATTGCTGCAACTGGCCGGTTCGCTGATCGCGATCCTCGCGCTCGCATGGATCGCGGCACGCATGGGGCTGGGCGGCGATCCGCGCATCCGCAGCGAAGAGCAGGCGCGCGCGCTGGCCGATGAGGCGATCTGCGGCTTCGATCCGGTCGATATCGCGATCGACCGCGCGGGCTATGGCGCGCTGCTGCGCGATGCCGAGGGGCGGGTCATGCTGCTGCGCCCGCATGGCGCACATTTCGCATCGCGCCTGCTGGGCGCCAGCACGACCGGCAATCTCGACCGCAATTTCCTGACCATCGAAACGCCCGAAAAGACCTTCGGGCGCGTGACTTTCGACCTCGGCCCTTCCGCGCAGGAATGGGCCGCCAGCTTCCGCCGCCTGAACGGCTGAACCACACCGCCGAGCCGACCATGCCCGATTTCAACCCCGTCGATTACGCCGTTCCCGGTTTCGTCCTGCTGGTGCTGGTCGAGATGGTGTGGGCCCGCAAGCTGCGGCGCGAAGCCTATGAGCCGAAGGATACGCTGACCAGCCTCGCCTTCGGCCTCGGCAGCACGGTGGCCGGGCTGCTGACCGGCGGGCTGCTGCTGGCGGCGTTCTTCGCTGCCTACCAATTCCGCATCTTCACCATCGGGTGGCAATGGTGGGCATGGATCGCCTGCTTCGTGCTCGACGATCTGGCATATTACTGGGTCCACCGCGCGGGGCACCGCATCCGCTGGTTCTGGGCGAGCCATGTGAACCACCATTCGAGCCAGCATTACAATTTGTCCACCGCGCTGCGGCAGACCTGGACCGGCTTCCTGACGCTGGGCTTCGTGTTCAAGCTGCCGCTGGTGCTGGCCGGATTCCACCCCGGGATGATCGCCATCTGCGGCGGCTTCAACCTGATCTACCAGTTCTGGATCCATACCGAGGCAATCGGGCGGATGCCGCGCTGGTTCGAAGCGGTGATGAACACGCCGAGCCACCACCGGGTGCACCACGCGACCAATCCGCTGTATCTCGATCGCAATTACGCCGGGGTCTTCATCGTGTGGGACCGGATGTTCGGCACGTTCCAGCCCGAACTCGACAGCGAACGCATCCGTTACGGCATCGTCAAGCAGCTGGGCAGCTTCAACCTGCTGTGGTCGGTGTTCCACGAATGGGTCGGCATCGCGCGCGATGTCTGGGCCGCGCCGTGGCGCCACAAGCTGTCCTATGTCTGGCGCGAACCCGGCTGGAGCCACGACGGCAGCCGCGAAACCTCCGATGCGATCCGCGCCCGCTGGCAGCAGCGCCAGCAGGACGCCGCCCGGCACGATTGACGCAACCCGGCGTTACAACGCCGTTTCGTCGGCTTCACCGGTGCGGATGCGGGTCGCCCCGCCCAGATCGAGCACGAAGATCTTGCCGTCGCCGATGCTGCCCGCATGGGCGGCCTTGGTAATGGTTTCGACCACCTGGTCGGCCATGTCGTCGCTCACTGCCACTTCGATCTTGGTCTTGGGCAGGAAATAGGTCTGGTATTCGGCCCCGCGATAGATTTCGGTCTGGCCCTTCTGCCGCCCGAACCCCTTGACCTCGGTCACCGTCATGCCTGCGATGCCGATGCCCGACAGTGCCCCGCGCACATCTTCGAGCTTGTGCGGCTTGATGATCGCAATGACGTATTTCATCTGCATCCTCCGATCGCCTCGCCCGGATCATGGTCCGGTGCCCTGGCAGGTCAAGTTCTTCGCCCGGCAGACTAGCAGTTGGGCCAATCGCATAAAGCCGAAAAAAAATGGGCCGGAGCGGCTGGCTCCGGCCCGTGAAGGCTACGTTCGCAGGAGGAACAAAGTTAGGCGGGACCGGGGAGGAGAGAGGAGAGGAGAGACCCGATCCCGCCAAGCTGAAAATTCGTTTCCGGTCGCGGGGCGGAAGTTGGGAAACGGGTTCCCACCTTCCGCCCGCTGCGTCCGTCAGTTGTAGGCGCGTTCGCCATGTTCGCCGATGTCGAGACCTTCCTGCTCGACCTGGTCGCTGACGCGCAGGCCGGTGACCAGCTTGGCCACGAAGATGGCGACGACGGTGCCGATGGCAGCCCACACGATGGTGGTGCCCACGGCAGCGGCCTGGATGCCGACCTGGCTGGCCAGCGAGACCGAGCCATCGCCCGGGCCGCCGAACATCGGATCGTGCAGGATGCCGGTGCCGATGGCGCCGATCATGCCGCCGATGCCGTGGATGCCGAAGGCGTCGAGCGAGTCGTCGTAACCGAACATCGGCTTGAGCTTCGACACGGCGAAGAAGCAGATGATCGAGGCAACCGCGCCGAGCACGACCGCGCCGAAGACGCTGACGTTACCGGCCGCCGGGGTGACCGCGACGAGACCCGCAACGAGACCCGAAGCGAAGCCCAGCGCCGAACCCTTGTGGCCCATCGCACGCTCGGTGAGCATCCAGAACAGGGCGGCGGCAGCGGTGGCGACGAAGGTGTTGATCATCGCAAGGCCCGCGGTGCCGTCGGCTTCGAGTTCCGACCCGGCGTTGAAGCCGAACCAGCCCACCCACAGCAGGCCGGCGCCGACCATGGTCAGCGTGAGGCTGTGCGGCGGCATGGGTTCTTCGGGGAAGCCCTTGCGCTTGCCGAGGATGATCGCGGCGACCAGCGCCGAGACACCGGCGTTGATGTGCACCACGGTACCGCCGGCGAAGTCCAGCGCGCCCATTTCGAAGAACAGGCCGCCACCGGCCCACACCATGTGCGCGATCGGGAAATAGACGATCGTCAGCCAGACGATGCCGAACACCATCACCGCCGAGAACTTGATACGTTCCACGGTGGAGCCGAGCACCAGCGCGGCGGTGATCGCGGCGAAGGTCATCTGGAAGCAGATGAACACATATTCGCTGATCACTTCATCGCTGAAGGTCGCGGCGGTGCTGTCGGAGGTGACGCCCGCGAGGAAGAACTTGCCCCAGCTGACGAAGGCGTTGCCTTCGGGTCCGAAGGCCATGCCGTAGCCCCACATGATCCACACGAGCATCGCAAGGCATGCGATCGCGCCGATCTGGGTCATGGTCGAGAGCATGTTCTTCGAGCGGGTCAGGCCGCCGTAGAACAGCGCGAGGCCGGGCAGGATCATCATCAGGACGAGGATGGTGGAGGTCATCATCCAGGCGTTGTTGCCGGGATTGGGAACCGGCGCGGCGACTTCGGCAGCCTCCTGCGCGAAAGCGGCAGTTGCGGTGAACAGCGACGCACCCAGCGCCCCCGCACCGACAGCAATTTTGCGGATCATGGTGTTATCCCTCATGTCTGTCACACTCCGGCGGGTCACAGGGCGGTATCGCCGGTTTCGCCGGTGCGGATGCGGGTCGCGCTGGAAAGGTCGAGCACGAAGATCTTGCCGTCACCGATGCTGTCGGTGCTGGCGGTTTGCTGGATCGTTTCGACCACCTGGCCGGCAACCGCATCGGTCACCGCGACTTCCAGCTTCACCTTGGGAAGCATGTTGGTCGAATATTCGGCCCCGCGATAGATTTCGGTCTGGCCCTTCTGGCGTCCGAAGCCCTTGACTTCGGATACGGTCATGCCCGCGACGCCGATGGCACTGAGTGCCTCGCGCACCTCGTCGAGCTTGAATGGTTTGATGATGGCGATGATGAATTTCATCGATGCCCCCTGGCTGCTTACCGGGCCCGTCCCGGCCAAGGGGGGTTAGTGCAAATGCCGTGCCAAACTGCTGCAGTGCAGCAAATCAAGCGATTGGGTGAAAAATCCGCGTCATTTCGATGACAATTATGCCCATTTTTTGGGCATGAGCTTATTTCTTGGGCAGATGTAGCCGCGCCCAGACGGGCAAGTGATCCGATGCGTTGGTCGCATCCGCGCTGTGATGCACGCCGCTGTCGCCCGGTCGCCAATGTTTCGAGGCGACGATACGGTCGAGGCTGGCCATCGGGCGGCGGCTGGGGAAGCTGCGTCCGGTGGCGAGCAGGTGCCAGCCACGGCCGAATTCGGTCATCGCGCCGCTCGCCCCGCCCCATTGGTTGAAGTCGCCCATCAGCACGCTGGGCGGGTCGCCGTCGCATTCGTCGAGATGCGACAGGATCGCGCGCAGCTGGTCGCGGCGGCGCAGGCCCGACAGGTCGAGATGGGTGCCGATCACCCGCAGCCGGTGGCCATGCGCGACGATATCCGCCCGCACCGCCCCGCGCGGCTCCAGCGTCGGCAGGTGCAGCGCGTGGGCATCGACGATCTCGAACTCGCGGCGCACCAGCAGGGCATTGCCGTGCCAGCCGAGGCTGCGCGGGCGCTGCCACACGGCTGCGGGGCGCCAGTGCGTGTCGTCCAGCGCGGCGCGCGAGAGGACGCTGGCCCGCTCGCCGAAGCGCAGGTCGGCTTCCTGCAGCGCGATGATGTCGGCATCGATTTCGCGCAGCACCCTGACGATCCGTTCGGGATCGCGCCGCCCGTCGGTGCCCACCGCCTTGTGGATGTTGTAGCTGGCGAATTTCAGTTCCACGGCGCGCCGTTCACTCCGGAAGGGTCGCCGGATCGCCGGGAATGTAGCGATCGGTCTGGCGGGTCGGCAGTCCGTCGATGCTGGCGCGGCGATTGCGGTGCTTGCCCGCCCATTCGGCGGGGTCCGCCTGCGCGTGGGCCTTGAGCAGGGTCGACCGCTCGCGCTCGAATTCCATCAGCGGCACACCCCAGCCGCAACTGGTCTGGACGCTTTCGACCTGCATGTCGAAGATCTGCCGTGTGCCGGGCATCAGGGTGAACTGCGCCGCCAGCTCGTCCCAGCCGCCTTCCCACGGCAGCACCGGGCGCGCCGTGCCATAGAGCCGCAGGATCAGCGCGGGTTGTTCGAAATTGCAGAACATCACGGTCACGCGCCCGTCGGCCAGCAGATGCGCGTTGGTTTCGTTGCCCGAGCCGCCGAGGTCGAGCCAGGCCACCCGGTCGGGCGCGAGGATGCGAAATGCGTCGTAGCCCTTGGGGCTGAGGTTGATCCGCGCATCGGGTGCGGCGGTAGCGACGAAGAACACCTTCTGCCGGGCAATCATCGCCCGGTGCCTGTCATCCAGCGCGTCGAAGAACTCGGCCATCAGAGGAACCCTCGCAATTCGGCCATGAAGCGATCGAACTGGTCATGGTGCAGCCAGTGGCCGGCGTTTTCGAACTTGACCATGCGCGCATCCTGGAAATGTTCGATCCAGCCGGTTTCGACCCGGTCGGTGGCCCAGCTTTCCGCGCCATAGAACAGCAGCGTGGGGCAGGTGATCGCCGCCCATGCCTGTTCGAGCAGGGCATGCGGCGTGGTGTCGACCGGCCAATTGTGCAGATAGGGGTCGAACTTCCAGCTGAAGCTGCCGTCTTCGTTGCGGTTGACGCCGTGGTAGGTGAGGTGGCGCGCCTGTTCTTCGCTGAGGTAGCGGTTGGCCTCGATCATCCGCGCCAGCGCCTCGTCCACCGTGGCATAGCGGCGCGGCAGGCGGCCCGCCGCCTCGCGCTTGCCCTCCACCCATTTGCGCACCCGCTCGACATAGGGTTCGCCGCTGGCGCCGGGCTGCATCTCGGGCGACAGGCCGACCGGCTCGATCGCCGCCAGCTTGGCCACCATGTCGGGAAAGGCCGCGGCATAGCGCAGCGACACATCGCCACCCATCGAATGGGCGAGGATGGTGACCGGCGCAAGGTCGAGCTGGTGGACCAGCTGGGCGAGGTCATAGACCATGTCGCTGGTCAGGTAATTGCCGTCATTGACCCATTCGCTGTCGCCATGGCCGCGATGGTCGAAGGCGATCACATGCCAGTCGGCCCGCAATTCTTCCGCCACCCAGTCCCAGCTGCGGCAATGGTCGCGCCCGCCGTGGACCAGCAGCAGCGGCGGCGCGCCGCGATTGCCCCAATCGACATAATGCAGCCTGAGGCGCTGCGAGACGAAGCTTTGCGACATGGGCCCGGCGAGGATCATGCCGCGTTCCTTGCGGCCTAACGTCGGCCCGCGCAAGGCTACCTTTCCTTGGTCGCCGAAAAGGCCAGCTCGGGGTTCTTTTCCTGCTGGTAGCCGACATCCCACGGCGATTTCGCCATGAACACCAGGTCGCCGTCGCGATCCTTGGCAAGGTTCGCGCGGTTGAAGCTTTCGAAATCGCGCAGCGCCGCGTCGGGCCCCTTGATCCAGCGCGCGGTGGCGAAGGGCGAGGCTTCGAGCACCGCCTCGACCTTGTATTCCGCCTCCAGCCGGCTGATCAGCACTTCGAGCTGGAGCTGGCCGACCACGCCGACGATCCACTGGCTGCCGATTTCCGGGTAGAACACCTGGATCACGCCCTCTTCGGACAAATCGTCGAGCGCCTTGCGCAATTGCTTGGTCTTGGTCGGGTCGCGCAGCACCACGCGGCGCAGGATTTCGGGCGCGAAATTGGGCAGGCCGGTGAAGCGGATCGCGTTCTTCTCGCTCAGCGTGTCGCCCACCCGCAGCGTGCCGTGGTTGGGAATGCCGATGATGTCGCCCGCCTCCGCCGTGTCGGCGATTTCGCGGTCCTGCGCGAAGAACAGGATCGGCGAATGGACCGCGATCGGCTTGCCGAGGCCGGACGGCGTCAGCTTCATGCCGCGTTTGAACGTGCCGGAAACCATCCGCATGAAGGCGATCCGGTCGCGGTGCTGCGGGTCCATATTGGCCTGCACCTTGAAGATGAAGCCGGTCACCTCGTCACGGGTCGGCGGAATCTGTTCCTCGCCCGCCGGTTGCGGGCGCGGCGGCGGCGCCCATTTGGCGATCGCCCCGATCAGTTCCTCGACGCCGAAATTCTTGAGCGCGCTGCCGAAGAACACCGGGGTCAGGTCGCCATTGCGATAGGCCTCCAGGTCGAAGGCGGGATAGGCTTCGCGGACCAGTTCGATTTCTTCGGCGAGATCGTCGGGCAGATTGCCGTCGAAGGCTTCCCGCTTGCCGAGGAATTCGCGGCTGTCGCCTTCCGGGCGGGAGACCATGTCGCTTGCGAAATCGAGCACGCCGGTGAACAGCCCACCCATGCCGAGCGGGGCCGACTGCGGCGACACGTCGAGCTGGAGCGCGTCGGCCACCTCGTCGAGGATTTCGAACAGCGAGCGGCCTTCGCGGTCGACCTTGTTGACGAAGGTGATGATCGGCACGTTGCGCAGGCGGCAAACCTCGAACAGCTTGCGGGTCTGGCTTTCGATGCCCTTGGCGACGTCGATCACCATCACCGCCGAATCGACCGCGGTCAGCGTGCGATAGGTGTCTTCGGAGAAATCCTCGTGCCCCGGCGTATCGAGCAGGTTGAAGGTTATGCCGTCTTTTTCGAACGTCATCACGCTCGACGTCACCGAAATGCCGCGCTGCTGTTCGATCTTCATCCAGTCCGACCGCGCACGGCGGGCCGCTCCACGCGCCTTGACCTCGCCCGCAAGGTGGATCGCGCCGCCCTGCAGCAGCAGCTTTTCGGTCAGCGTGGTCTTGCCCGCGTCAGGGTGCGAGATGATCGCGAAGGTACGGCGGTTGGAGGTCATGGTCAGTCTTGGTTGCGCGCCACCCGGAAGCCGGCGAAATCCTGGTTCACCGGCATCAGTTCGAGGCGGTTGATGTTGAGGTGCGGCGGCAGTTCGGCGACCCAGCGGATCGTGTCGGCAATGTCCTGCCCGGTCATCGGGTCGGACCCGCGATAAAGATCGTCGCTGGCCTGCTGGCTGCCGGTGCGCACCAGCGTGAATTCGGTTTCGACCATGCCCGGTTCGATGCTGGTCACGCGCACCCCGGTGCCGTGCAAATCGGCGCGCAGCGCCAGCGTGAAGTGGTTCACGAAGGCCTTGGACCCGGCATAGACGTTGCCGCCGGGATAGATGTAGCTGCCCGCGACCGAACCCAGCGCGATGATCGCGCCCTTGCGTTCGATCAGCACGGGCAGCAGCTTGCGCGTCAGCACCACCATGGCCGTGACATTGGTGTCGATCATGGTCTGCCAGTCGTCGAGACTGGCCTGCTGCGCGGGTTCGAGCCCGCGGGCAAGCCCGGCATTGTTCACCAGCAGGTCGATCCCGGCGAAATCCGCGGGCAGGTTCGCGATGGCCTCGTCCAGCGCGGCGGTATCGCGCACGTCGAAACAGGCAGCATGGACCTTGTCCGCCCCCAGTTCCGCGACCAGCGCGTCGAGCCGTTCCTGCCGCCGCCCGGTCGCCACGCAGCGCCATCCACTGGCGACCAGCGTGCGCACGGTCGCTTCGCCAATGCCCGATGTCGCGCCGGTTACAAATGCCGTCCTGTTCATCCGCGTAGCTCCGCACCCAGTTTTTGCGCTGCGGCCACCACCTTGCCCGAGATCGCCTTGATCTCCTCGTCGGTGTAGCTCTTCTCGCCCGGCTGCAGCGTGACCTCGACCGCCAGCGATTTCCTGCCTTCCGGCACGCCTGCACCGCGGAAATCGTCGAAGATGCGAGCATCGACGATATTGGCCTTGTCCGCCCCCTTCACCGCGCGCAGCAGATCGCCGGCGGGCAGTGCGGCATCGACCAGGAAGGCGAAGTCGCGCGCCACGCTTTGCAGTGCGGGCGGGGCATAGGCCGGGCGGGCGAAGCCGCCCCCCTGCGCTGCCTTCTTCGGGGCCGGGATCGCGTCGAGGAAAAGCTCGACCGCCATCACCGGCCCGTCGATATCGAACGCCGCCAGCGTACGCGGGTGCAGCGTGCCGAAGCGGGCGAGCACATTCTTCGGCCCGAGCCGCAGCGTGGCGGACTGGCCAGGGTGGAACTGCGCGCCCGGCCCCATGCCGTCCGGGCCCATCACCATCAGGTTCCCGACCGGGGCGCCCGCTTCGGCCAGCAGGGCCTCTGCCAGCGCCTTGGCATCATAGGCGTCGAACGCCTGCGGCTTGCCGGTGGCCCAGCCGCGCGGCAGCTTTTCGCCCGCCAGCAGGGCGCCGAAGGTCGGCTTCTCGTCGCTCGACCCGTCGGCCTTGCGGAAATAGCGCCGCCCGATTTCGAACAGCCGGGCGCTGGCCGCGCCGCGATCTTCATTGCGCTTGGCCGCCATCAGCAGGCCCGGCAGCAGCGAAGGGCGCATTGCCTTCATATCTTCGCTGATCGGGTTTTCGAGCGTCCACAATTGCTGGCCGTCGACCGCAAAATGCGCGGCAGCGGCGGTCGGCAGGAAGGACCATGTCACCGCCTCGTTCAGCCCCAGCGCGGCGGCAGCGCGGCGCAGGCGGCGTTCCTGCACCTGCGCAGCCGTGGCGGTGGGCGCGGCGACGCCCGCCGGGCGCGGCAGCGGCACGCTGGCGATATTGTCGAGCCCGTGGATGCGGACCACTTCCTCGACGATATCGGCCGGGCCTTCGACATCGTGGCGGCGCAGCGGCACGGTGACGGTCCAGTCGTCGGCGACCGCGAAATCCAGCGCCGCCAGCGTTGCGCGCTGCTGCGCCTCGGGAATCGCGACGCCGCCCAGCCGTTCGGCCAGCGCGGGATCGTAAGCCACGATCTTCGGCACGCTCGGCGGCGAACCGGCGCGCACCACCTCCGACGCCTCGCCGCCGCAGATCTTCAGGATCAGCGCGCTGAGGATGTCGAGCCCGGTGTCGAGGAAGGCAGGATCGACCCCGCGTTCGAAGCGCGTGCGCGCATCCGAACTCAACCCCAGCGCGCGGCCGGTCGCGCCGATCCGTTCGGGATCGAAATAGGCGACTTCGAGCAGCACGTCGGTCGTCTCTTCCGAGCAGCCCGAATGTTCGCCGCCCATGATCCCGGCAATGTCATGCACGCCCGCATCGTCGGCGATCACGGTCATCGAGGAATCGAGCGTGTAGCTCTTCTCGTTGAGTGCCAGCACCTGTTCGCCATCCTGCGCACGCCGCGCGAAGACCGCGCCGGTCAGCTTGGCGAGGTCATAGGCGTGGGCCGGGCGACCGAAGGCCAGCATCACGTAATTGGTGATGTCGACCAGCGCCGAGATCGGTCGCTGGCCCGCCGCGATCAGCCGCGCCTGCATCCATTCGGGCGAGGCCCCGTTGCGCACGCCGCGGATCACGCGGCCATAGAAGGCCGGGCACCCTGCGGGATCGTCGGTGCGGATTTCCACCGGGCAGGGGAAGCTGCCTGTGACCGGTTCCTGCACGAAGGGTTTGAAGCTGCCGATGCCCGCCGCCGCCAGGTCGCGGGCGATGCCCTGCACGCCCATGCAATCGGGGCGATTGGGGGTGATCGCCACATCGAACACCGGCGAGGCGCCGTGATAGGCGGCAAAGCCGGCGCCGACCGGAGCATCGCCGGGCAATTCGATGATCCCGTCGTGATCGTCGCCCAGCTCCAGCTCGCGGGTCGAGCACATCATCCCGTTCGATTCGACGCCGCGGATCGCGCTCTTGCGCAATTCCATGCCGTTGGCGGGCACCACCGCGCCGGGCAGGCCGAGCACGCCCTTCATCCCCGCGCGCGCATTGGGCGCACCGCAGACCACCTGCAGCGGCTGGCCCCCGTTGATGTCGTCACCGGCATCGACGGTCAGCACCTGCAGCTTGTCGGCATCCGGGTGGCGGGCGGCGGTGAGGACATGGGCAATGCGGAAACCGGCGAGCTTGTCCGCCGGGTCCTCGATCCCCTCCACCTCGATACCGATGGCGTTGAGCTTCGCCGAAATCTCTGCGGCAGAGGCTTCGGTGTCGAGGAAATAGCGCAGCCATTCGAGCGAGAATTTCATGCGCCCATACCTCCCTTGGCGCCGACGCCTGCGGACAGCGTCGGCTGGTCGAAGGCCGAGAATCCGTAGTGGCGCAGCCAGCGAATGTCGCCGTCGAAGAAGGCGCGCAAATCGTCCATCCCGTATTTGAGCATCGCGATGCGATCGACCCCGATGCCGAAGGCGAAGCCTTGCCATTCGGCGGGATCGAGCCCGGCGAACTCGAGCACGCGGGCATTGACCATGCCGCTGCCGAGCAGCTCCATCCAGCCGTGGCCGGGCGCATCGCCGTCCCCGCCCAGCACGCGCCGCCCGTTCACCGATTGCCAGCCGACATCGACCTCCACCGAAGGTTCTGTGAAGGGGAAATAGGATGGGCGCAGCCGCAGCACGATATCGTCGCGCTCGAAAAAGGCCTTGAGGAAGGTTTCCAGCGTCCATTTGAGGTGGCCGAGGTGGATGCCCTTGTCGATCACCAGCCCTTCCACCTGGTGGAACATCGGCGTGTGGGTCGCGTCGCTGTCGCTGCGATAGACCCGCCCCGGCGCAATGATGCGGATCGGCGCACCCTGTGCGATCATCGAGCGGATCTGGACCGGCGACGTATGCGTACGCAGCAGCATGCGTTTTTTCTCGCCTACCGCTTCGCTGCTTGAGGCGGTGTGCCCTTCGCCGTCGATCACGTCGGGGAAATAGAACGTGTCGTGCATCGCGCGCGCCGGGTGGGTTTCGGCCATGTTAAGCGCAGTGAAATTATGCCAGTCGTCCTCGATCTCCGGCCCGGTCGCCACGGCGAACCCCATGTCGGCGAAGATTTCGGCCAGCTCGTCCATCACCTGGCTCACCGGGTGCACGCTGCCCTTGGGCGCGGCGGGCGCGGGCAGGGTGAGGTCGAGCGTTTCGGCGGCGAGGCGGGCTTCGAGCGCGGCGCTGTCGATCGCATCCTTGCGCGCGGCGAGCGCGTCGGTCACATCCTGGCGCAGGGCGTGGATTTTCGGACCTTCGGCCTGGCGTTCCTCCGGGCTCATCTTGCCCAGCGTCTTGAGCAGGGACGAGATCGACCCCTGCTTGCCGAGATATTCGACCCGCAGCGCCTCCAGCGTGGCGGCGTCACCGGCAGCGGCGATGCGGTCCAGCGCTTCGCTGCCCAGGCTCTCGATAGTCACTTCGCGTCTCCGTCGCGTGGCTGCATGCCGCGCTCTCAATGTGGAGAGGCTCCCTAGCGGCCAATGCCCGGCGGCCCAAGCCCTGAATTCCGCCTGCCGCGACCCCGCGTACAGGCGAGCCGCGCTACGGCTGGTCGAGCGTCTGCGCGGGCGATCCCCAGATGCGCTTGCGCTCGGCCATGAAGGCAGCGAGCACCGGATGCGGCAGGGCCGCATATTCGGTGGGCGTCATGGTCATGAAATCCACGAACTCGCGCACGAAATGGGCCTGGTCGTGATAGTGGCGGTCGATCACCTCGCTCCAGTTGCGCCCTTCGGCCAGCATGAAGGCAGCCAGGCTGCGCATGAAACGCTGGCGGCGCAGCAGCAGCTTGGGCGGGAAGCCGAAGTGGCGGCGGCACAAGCGCTCGAGCGAGCGGGTGCTGAGCCCGGAGCGTTCGGCCAGTTCGACCACCGTGCTCATCTCGGTATCGACGATCGCCGCATGCACCGCGCGGATGCGCGCTTCCTCGCGCACGTCGCGCATGCGGGCACGGAAGAAGGCGATGATCGTCTGGAATTCGGCCTCGTCATCCGGCTCGCCGGCGAACAGCCGCTCGCCCAGTTCAGCGAAGGGCGCGAAGACCGGGCTTAGCGCCCCGTCGAAGACGTGGTTGGCATAATCCGAAGCCGGCAGGTCGATGAATCGTGCCCAGCCCAGCGGGAACAGGCCAATCCCCCACATGCGGGTGGTACCCAGTTCGAACTTGCCCGGCAGCGAGCTGGGCCCGGTCACCGTCAGCAGCGCGTTTTCGACCCGGGCAACGCCGGGCACTTCGGCGCGGGGTGCATTGCTCGAAAAAAACCGCAAATTGGCCCATTCGGGCTGGAGGAAGTCGGTGACGCGCTCACCCCCTTCGACCGCCATGTCCATCCGGTAGAAGGTGGTGAAACACCCCTCCAGATCGACCGGCGGGCCGAAAAAACGCACATCGATGTGGCATTGCTGCCCCATGTCCCAATCGCGACCCCCGTCTGCTTGGTCGCTGTCCGTAATGAAGGGGGAATGCGAGTCAATTGCAATTTGTAGCAATACGACAAGCAAAAGGGCGCCGCGGAGCTTTTCCGCGACGCCCTCTTGTAATTTTCATAAAGATGACAGCCGCTTGGCTGGCATCCCCTTATTTGGTCAGGCCAGTGCCTGTTTCGCCTGGGCGATGATCGACTTGAAGGCCGCGCCTTCATTCATCGCCAGATCGGCCATCACCTTGCGGTCGAGCTCGATCCCGGCCTTCTTCGCACCGTTCATGAACTGCGAATAGGTGAGGCCTTCGGCGCGAACCGCGGCGTTGATGCGCTGGATCCACAGGGCGCGGAAGCTGCGCTTCTTAACCTTGCGGTCGCGATAGGCGTACTGGCCGGCCTTTTCGACGGCCTGGCGCGCGACGCGGATGGTGTTCTTGCGGCGACCGCGATAGCCCTTGGCCTGGTCGAGAATCCGCTTGTGCTTGGCGCGGGTGGTAACACCGCGTTTGATGCGAGGCATATCTTGTTCCTTTCAAGGATTCGGTTCCGGCCCGCTCCGCTCCCCTAATGTCCTATCGCATCGCTGCTTGAGGACTGGAGAGCGGGCTGGAGCCGCCCGTCGAATCAATCCAGCCCGTAGGGGGCCCACTTCTTCACCGCTTTCCAGTCCGATTCGGACAGGACCGAGGTGCCGCGGTTGGAGCGGATATACTTCGCATTGTGGCTGATCAGGCGGTGGCGCTTGCCGGCCACGCCATGCTTGACCTTGCCGGTGGCGGTGAGCTTGAAGCGCTTCTTCACGCCGCTCTTGGTCTTCATCTTGGGCATTTTCGTCTCCTTTTCAGGGACACGTGAAACCAGCCCTGGCAGCCCTTTCAGCCAGGCCGGCTTTTGATTCCGTGTCTGTGAAGCGCGCGCCCTTAACGCCGGGCGGCACGCGATGCAAGCTTTTCGCGCGGAACCCGCGCAATGCAGCGGGCGTTTCTCCTGCAATGTCGACCGCCACCCATCCGCTCTCCCGTCACGGCCCCTTTCTCGCCCGGGCCCGCGCGATCGGGCAGCGCGCATGGACGCCGCACTGGCTGGAAGGTCGCCCCCGCCCGCTGCGCATCGCCATCCGCACGGTGGTGCTGGTGCTGCTGGCGCTGTTCCTTGCCTGGCTGGTGCTGTTCGTGACCAAGGGGCGGTTCCTCAAACACCCGTTCGAATCGATCGCCTCCTCCACGCTCGAACGCGAGGTGACGGTGGGCGGCGACTTCAATCTCTATTTCGCGCCGTTCAACGTTAAATTCCGCGCCGAGCAATTGCGCATCGCCAATCCCGCCTGGGCGAAGGACAAGGACTTCTTCAGCGCGACGCTGGTCGACACGCGAATCAGGACGCTGCCGCTGATCTTCGGCCAGCGCCGGATCAAGCGTCTGGACCTGCAGGACGGCAAGCTCGCGCTCGAATGGGATGCCAGGAGCGAGCACAACAGCTGGACCTTCGGCGACCCCGACGCGCCCCCGGCGCAGATCGCGCTGCCCGACATCGAGCGCGGGACGATCAGCGGAACCACAGTGAGCTATATCGATCCCAAGCTGCTGCTCGCGGCGAATATCGCGATCGAAACGGTCAAGGCGAAGGACACGGCGTTCGACAGCGACATTCGCTTCAGCGGCGGCGGGACCATCCGCCAGCGCCCGTTCACCCTGTCGGGCAGCCTGATGAGCCCCAACGAGACGGTTGCGGGCGGGCGCAACAAGCTGGCGCTCCATGCCGAAGCCGCGCGCACGGTGATGGATGTCAGCGGCACGCTGCCCGGGGCGACGCAGATCGAAGGGGCGGACCTGCTGTTCAAGGTGCGCGGGTTCAACATCGCCAATCTGTTCGACGCGCTGGGCGTCGCCGTGCCCAATACCCGCGCCTACAATCTCCGGTCGAAACTGACCTATGCCGACGAGGCGTGGAAATTCACCGAGCTGACCGGTCAGTTCGGCGACAGCGACCTTGCCGGATCGCTGACGATCGCCATGCCCGAACAGCGGATCAAGCTCGATGCCGACCTGTCCACGCGCTCGCTCGACATCGTCGATATCGGGCCGTTCATCGGCTATGATCCCGACCGGCTCGAAGCGATGGGCGCAAAGGGTGCGATCCAGCAGGTCAACGGCCACCCGCGGATCCTGCCCGATGCGCCGCTGCGGATGGATGCGATCGGGCGGATGGACGCCAATGTGCATTATCGGGTCGCGCGCGTGCGGGCGGAGAGCTTCCCGCTCAGCGCCATCGACCTGACATTGAGCCTCGACCATTCGCTGCTCAAGCTCGAGCCGCTGACCGCCAATCTCGCAGGCGGCAAGCTGGCCGCCGACATCACGCTCGATGCGCGCAGCCCGGTGGTCAAGACCGATTACGACATCCGCCTGTCGCCCACGCCGATGGGCAAGCTGCTGGCACGTTTCGGGACCGAGGAATCGGGCACCACCGGCACGATCTCGGCGCGCATCCGGATGAGCGGGACGGGTGACAGCGTGCGCCAGAGCCTGGCGCATTCGACCGGTCGGATGGTGTTCATCATGCCCAAGGGCACTTTCTGGACACGCAACGTCCAGCTGGCCGAACTCGACATCGGCACCTTCGTGCAAAAGATGTTCGAGAAGAAACTGAAGAAGCCGGTGGAGATCAATTGCGGGCTGATCGCCTTCACCGTGCGCGACGGGGTGGCGGCGGCCGATCCGATCCTGATCGACACCAGCAAGAATGTGATGCTCGGCCGCGGCGGGTTCAGCTTCAAGAGCGAGGCGATCGACATGGCGGTGCGCGCCGATGCCAAGACCTTCAGCCTGTTTTCCGGCCAGTCGCCGATCGGCGTGGGCGGCTATTTCGCGGCGCCGACAATCGACCCGATCAGCGGCGAGCTGGTCGCCCGCGCGGGTGCCGGGCTGGGCCTGGGCATCTTTGCCTCGCCGGTCGCGGGCGTGCTGGCCTTCGTCGACCCGGGCGATGCCAAGGCTGCGGCGTGCGGCCCGGTGCTCGCCGGGGCCAACGCCAAGGCGATGCGCACCACCAAGGGCAAGCCGCGCGACGATGTCGGCAACGGCACCACCGGCAAGAGCGAGAGCGGCAAGCAGTCGAGCGAGGACAAGGCCAAGCAGCGCAAGAAATTCCTCGGGATTTTCTGAACCCTTGAGGGACGGCGTTCAGCTGCCGATGGGCCGCAATCCGCTTTCCGCCAGCCACGCGGCGAAATCGCCGCCTGCAATCGGGCTGAGCCGTTCGTCCACCGGGCGGTTCCAGAAATAGGCTTCGGCCTGCGCCTCGCGACCGTCGGCGCAGCGCACCGTCACCGCTTCGCGGCGGTATTCTCCCGCGGTGGGATTGGCGGGATCGTAACCCTCGAACGCGTCGAGCGCGGCCAGGTCGACTCTGCCCGCCGCGTGCAGCCGGCCATGCACCACCCCCTCGCCCGGGATCATCGCGGGATGCGCGCCTTCCGGATCGGCCACGGCATAGAGCAACCCGCGCATGCTGGCCGGTTCACCCGGGCCGATGCCGCGCAGCATCGCCTGCACGCGCGGCGGCGCGACCTCGCCCATCAGCACGCCGTAGAAGAACAATTTCATGCACCCGTCCTTGCTGCCCGCCACCTCGCTCGACTCCTTTCAAGAACATGCTAATATTCGCACATAATGAAGGAGAGGAGAGGTTGATGGGAAAGATTCTTCGGTTCGCGCTGTGTGCATCGCTGGTTGCGGCGGGCATGGCAACGCCCGCCATGGCGGGTGACCCCTCGGGCAATTACAAGCGCAAGAACGGCGACCTTGTCCGCGTATGGGTGACCGACGGCAAGCTGTACTGCCGGATCATGGAAGGCTCGAAGCCCAATTTCGAGATGTGCCACGGCATGACCGAATCGGGCGAAGCCTGGACCGGCAAGAAGATGAAGCACCCCGGCATGCCCGGCTTCATGACCTTCAACGGCACCGTCACCAACGACGCCACCTCGCTCAAGATCAAGGGCTGCGCGATGGGCAAGTCGATGTGCGATTCCGAAGTCTGGCAGAAGATCGTCAAATAGGTTTGCGAACGGGGTGGCGGGGTCGCCGGGTCAGTCGGCGTAGATCATCTTCACGCTCATCCCGCCATCGACATTGATGTGCTGGCCGGTGACGAAACCGGCATCGGCCAGCCAGGCAACCGCTTCGGCGATGTCCTCGACCCGACCGACCCGGCCGACGGGGTGTTGCGCACGATCCCGCGCGCTGTGGTCCGGCTCACTGCGGTCGGCAGCCTTCTGCCACGGGCCCGTTTCGATCCAGCCCGGACGCAGCGCATTGACGCGGATCTGCGGCCCGAGGCTGACCGCCAACGCATGGGTGAGCGCGTCCAGCCCACCCTTGGCCGCGGCATAGGCGAAACATTCGGGCTCGCTCATCACTGCCCGGGTGGACGACATATTGACGACGCTCGCGCTGCGCCCGGCGGCGGCGGCCTGGCGCAGCAGCGTCACGCTCGCCCGGCTGCACAGGAAGGCGGCGGTCAGGCTCGCATCGATCCAGCGCTGCCAATCGGCCAGCGCCAGATCCTCGAGCGGGCCGCAATAGGGGTCGGCAATGCCGGCGTTGTTGACCAGGCAATCCAGCCCCGCGCTTTCCAGCCAGTCCTCGAGCCCCGCGAACGCTTTGCGCACCTGATCCTCCGCACCGACATCGCAGGCAAGCGGCAGGAACCTCTCTTCGGGTAGCGCGCCCGCCAGTTCGTCGAGCGCGTCGCGGTCGCGGTCGAGTGCGGCGACCCGCCAGCCCAGGCCGTGGAAATGCATCGCGATCCCGCGCCCGATCCCTGCGCCGCCGCCGGTGATCGCGATGGTACGTTCGGCAGAGGCCGCATGGGCCGGCCCGCCGTGTGTGTTCGCCTTTGCCATGGTCGCTGAACGCGCCAGCCCGGTTTCTGTGCCGGCTTTTGCGGTCGTGGCTCAATGCCCGCAGGCGAGCGCCTCGACCACGTCTTCCAGCCGCGCCGGATCGCCCAGCGCAATAACATGACCTTCGCTGGCGGCATGGAGCGGTTCGCCGTTCCAGTCCGCCATCGTGCCGCCCGCGCCTTCGACCACCGGCACCAGCGCGGCGAAATCGTGCAGCTTCAGCCCCGATTCGCACACGAGGTCGATCTGCCCGCTGGCGAGCAGGGCGTAATTGTAGCAATCGCCGCCCCACACCATCCGGCGGTGGGCGGTCTTGCCCGCCAGCGCCATGAAATGTTCGGCGGAATGATCGTCGAACAGACTCGGGCTGGTGGTGGCGAGCAGCGCGTCGGACAATTCGCGGCAGGCGCGGGTCGCACAGGGCCTGCCGTTGAAGGTCGTCGCCTGCCCCGTCGCGCCGACCCAGCGCTCGCCCAGGATCGGCTGGTCGATCACCCCGAGCACGGGGAAGCCGTCTTCCAGCAGCGCGATCAGCGTGCCGAAGATCGGCCGCCCGGCGACGAAGCTGGTGGTGCCGTCGATCGGATCGAGCACCCAGCGGCGCGTGGCGGATTCGCGCTCGATGCCGAATTCCTCGCCCTGGATCCCGTCGCGCCCGGCTTCGGCGGTGAGGATGCGGCGCATCGCCTCTTCCGCCGCGCGGTCGGCCAGGGTCACCGGCGATTCGTCGGACTTGCTCTCCAGCCCCAGATTGCCGCGCCAATAGGGGCGGATCGCCGCCCCCGCGGCTTCGGCAAGGCGGTTGGCAAGGGCGATATCGTCGGCAAGGCTCATGTCCTGGCTCCGGTCAGGGCGGGAGAAGGGGCAGGCGGGGACGCCGCCATGGTCGCGGCGAAACCGACGCCGAGCAGCGCGCCGACCAGCGCGGCCAGCGCCAGCACCGCCCCGCGGCGGCCTGCGGGCAGGTGCCACCATGCCGCGCAACCGAGGTGGACGAACAGCGCGGTTACGCCCAGCGCGTAATAGGGCCCGAAGAACCAGCCGTATCCGGCGTGGAAACCGCCCGCGGCGAAATAGAAATCGGTGTCGACGCCCAGCGCCAGCCGCCCGGTCCACACCGCGCTGGTATGGATCGCGACGAACAGCGCGAGGACCACGCCCGAGGCGAGCTGGAGCCGCGCGACCCCCTCGCCCGCGCCCGTCCGCCAGCGGCGCCAGGCCATCGTCAGGCCCGATGCCACCTGGAGCGCCGCCGCTGCCATGATCGCCGCTTCCACCGGGGCGAAGCGATAGACCGCGCGCAGCGCGTGCATCGCCGCGCGGTGTTGCTCGATCCCGGCGAACATCGCCAGGTGGTTGCCGATATGCAGCAGCAGGAATGCGCCGAACACCGCCGCGCTCAGCGCGTGGTAACGCCGCAGGCGCCGGTTCGGATCGGGCAGCGCGGTGGGGGAATCTGGGGCCATCGCCGGTGCCATGCGGGCGGTTCGATCCCCGGTCAAGCGCGCGTCGCTACCACAGCGGCGGGCGCGCGAGCATCAGCCACACGATCGCCAGCACGGCGGCAAAGGCGGGGACGCCGAAGGCGAACCAGCGGCGATAGAGGCGGTGATATTCGCTTGGCAGTGGCGCACCGCCTGCCGCCGCCTGCCGCGCAAGGTCGCGCATGCGCAGCTGCATCCGCACCACCGGCAGCCACAGGGCCCCGGTGAACAGGTAGAGCGCGAAGGATGCCAGCAGCCACGGCGTCGTCAGCGGCCAGCCGAGCAGAGCCGCCAGCCACATGCCGGTGATCGGCTGCACCAACACCGCGCTGGCGGTGAACAGGAAATCGGCCACCACCACGGTGGAGGCGACGTGCGCGACCAGCCGCGCTTCGCCCGTGCGGTGCGCCATCACCATGAAGAAGGCGATCCCGCTGCCGGTGCCGAGCAGCACGCAGGCGCCGATCACATGCAGCCAGCGGGCGAGCACATACCAGTCCATCACCGCTCCTCCGCAATTGCCAGGCACAGCGCGGTCAGCGCGATCACCGGCAGCACCTTGAGCATCGGCCCCAGCGGATCGAGCCACAGATCGGCCCGGAAGGCGAGCGACCCGGCGCAATAGGCCAGCGCCAGCAGCAGGCTGGCCCGCAGCGCCGGCACCAGCGCCGGGCGCAGCAACAGCCCGCCGGCGATGGCGATATCCGCCAGCGATCCGCCGACCACGCAGGCCCGCGCCAGCGCATCGCCCATCCCGCCATCGACCAGCACCTGCGCCGCCGCGTCGGTGCGCAGCAGGCCCAGCAGCCCGCTACCCAGCCACAGCGCGACCAGCGCGGCCAGGGCCAGCGGCATCAATCCCGCCAGCCGCGCATGCCAGCGATCGGCCTTGCCCGCCGCGCCCATCGAAGCCAGCGTTTCGGGCAGCGACAGCGCATCGCGCCCGAGCAGCGCCGCGCCCTCGGCGGCATTGCCGGTAACCCCATGCGCCAGCGCCGCCACCGCATTGCTGCGCAGCGGCGAGCGCCAGCCGAGCCAGCCGAGCAGGTCGGCCAGCGCGCTGACCGGGCGCAGCAGTGCCAGCGGCAGGCGCCAGTGCAGCCGGTGCGGCGGCAGGCCGAGCCATGCGCGGTGCAGCGCGATCACCGCGCCCAGGTCGCGCGCCTCGCGTTCGACCAGATCGAAGCTGCCGCCCGCCCCGCCCGCGCCGGACACCGCACGGCAAGTCGCCTCCGCGACATCGGCCAGCGCCACGCATTGCACCGCGCCCGTCCCGGCAAAGTCGATCCGGGCAAGCGGCGCGGCGGCGGCAATGCGCAGCATCTCGGTGCCGCCGAAGCAATTGCGCCCGATCACCAGCCCGGGGCGCAGGATCGCGTGGTCCAGCCCCGATGCGGCCAGCGCGGCATCGGCGCGCGCCTTGCTCGCCATGAAGTCGCTCTCGCCCGGCACCCCCGCCCCGGCGGCGGAAATCTGCACCACCCGGCGCACCCCGGCCTGTTGCGCGGCGGCGTAGAGCGCGATCATCGCATCATATTGCACCTTGCCGACATCGTCGCGCAGCCCGCCCTGCAGCGCGCCCGCGGCGTTGACCACCACCTCCATCCCGTCGAGCAGGCCCGCCCAGGCTGCGGGATCGGCCATCTGTCGCAGGTCGCCTGCGACCCAATCGAGCGCAGGATTGGCGCGCGCCGCCCGCTGCGCATCGCGCGCGAGGCCGGTGACCCGGTGCCCGTCCGCCTGCAACCTGCGGGCCAGCTCGCTCCCGATGAAGCCGCCGGCCCCGAGCAGGAGGATATGCATGCGGATCAGTCGAACAGGCTGGAGACGCTGCTTTCGTCGGCGATCCGGCGCACCGCCTCGCCGATCAGCGGGGCGATGGTGAGGATGCGGATCTTGCTCGAATCCTTGGCCGCGTCGGTCGGCAGGATCGTGTCGGTGATCACCAGTTCCTTCAGCGCCGATCCGTCGACCCGCGCCACCGCGCCGCCCGACAGCACGCCGTGGGTGATATAGGCCGCGACCGAGCTGGCCCCGGCATCGAGCAGCGCCTGCGCCGCGTTGCACAGCGTGCCGCCCGAATCGATGATGTCGTCGATCAGGATGCAGTGGCGCCCCTTCACCTCGCCGATGATGTTCATCACCTCGCTTTCGCCGGGGCGGTCGCGGCGCTTATCGACGATCGCCAGCGGCGCATTGTCGAGCCGCTTGGCCAGCGCGCGGGCACGCACCACGCCGCCGACGTCGGGGCTGACGACCATCAGATCCTGGTCGCCGTAACGCGCCTGGATATCGGCGGCCATCACCGGCGCGGCGAAGAGGTTGTCGGTCGGGATGTCGAAGAAGCCCTGGATCTGCCCGGCGTGGAGATCGACCGACAGCACGCGGTCGGCCCCCGCCTCGGTGATCAAATTCGCCACCAGCTTGGCCGAGATCGGCGTGCGCGGCCCCGGCTTGCGGTCCTGCCGGGCATAGCCGAAATAGGGCACCACCGCGGTGATCCGCTTGGCCGACGCGCGCTTGAGCGCATCGATGCAGATCAGCAATTCCATGAGATTGTCGTTCGCCGGATAGCTGGTCGACTGGACGAGGAAGACATCCTCGCCGCGCACATTCTCGAGGATTTCGACGAAGATTTCCTCATCCGCGAAGCGGCGCACGCTGGCATCGGTCAGCGGCAGTTCGAGATAACCGGCAATCGCACGGGCGAGCGGCAGGTTGGCATTGCCGGACATGATCTTCATCGGGCCATCCTCGAAGCAGGGAATCGTCGTCCCGCGGGCGATAGCGCCCGGTCACGGGATTGCAACAGGGCGGCGGAGGAAGTTGGGGGTTTGGGGGTGGCCCCGAGCAATGCCCGTCACCCCGGGCCTGACCGGTGATGACTGGGTATTGGTCATGTCAAAGAGCGTCAATTATTCAGGCAGGAGACGCCTAGTCGCCCGTTGCGGGCAGCCGCGTTTGGCGGCAACAGTGAGCAGTCCACCCTCTATTGCCTACTCTTTTGGCATCTCACACGCGTATCCGATATCAACGTCGATTTTTAGGCTCGTCCGACCACTCGCTCCGAAAAGCGGGTCCACCACCGTGAAGGCAATCTCTTGCTCCCACAGACGGCCCGAGTTGGGCCTTAAGGGTGCTGACCGATTTGATGGGCCAGCAATCCAAACCTCATCGGCGAACTTAAGAAGCTCTGGCACTTGGTCCATGTCATTTGAATCTCCCTGAGGACAAAGGGCGATCACCGCAACATTGTTCAATTCTGCCATCGACTTCAGTTGCCGCAACTTCCGCGACTTAGAATTGGCCTGGTACGTGTCGCACTGACATTCTCGCAGCAAGCCGATGTCATCCACGACAATTAAACGTGTGTCGTGACGCCTAATCAACGTCCTAGAGCGCGCCAACATCTGCATCAGAGATAGCTCGGCGTCTTCCTCTAGAAAGAGGGGCAAGGCTGAAAACTTATGGCAAGCCGCTTTTAGAGCGGCCCGTCCCTCTGGAGTGGAGAGCGTCATCAGGTGTTCGCCGTTTTGACTTGTTAGCTGCTTGAGGGTGCTCAGGGCAATGAAATCGGCAGATAGTCTAAGGCTGAAATAGGCTACTGCTGCGCCGCGTGACTCAGACGGCATTCGATCCTTCATCCGATCCTGCCACAAAGTGTGTGCTAGAGTGGTTGCGATTGTCGTGGCGAGAGCACTAGAAATTGCCCGATCAGAACCGGCCAGGGCTATCAAACTTCCGCCCCGCAAAGCGACTGAGTGCTCATCGATTGCAGGGAGACCTGTCACGAGGCTTCCCTGCGCTTTGCGAGTGATCAGCTTAGTAGCAAGCCTTTCACCAGCTTGTGCTAGCGTCAGGGTTTCTCTCGATCTGCTCGGCTGATCGATCAGTATCGCAAGGTAACACTCAGCCATTCCGGCGATCTCGGCTGTTTTCAAACCATCCGCCATTTCAAGGGCGTCTTGAGTGATGCTGCGGCCGAATTCGGCAAGCCATAGTCGTTCGTTGGTTTCATCGTCATATGCCATCTGGGTCACCTTCTCAGGACGAAGTTTTCTCCTGCCCGCACCCAGATCGCGGCATTCGGGGAAAGCACCCCTGTCGCTCCGGGAAAAGGCAAAAGATGGGGCACAGGCTTGAGCTGGCATTAAGTGAAAAAATAAATCTCTTGCCATTTCAGTATGTTCAATTGATGTTCCGAGGGCTCGTTCAGGATGGGAGGGGAAGATGATTTCGTATGAGGCAATTCCATCAGCGATCAGAACAGCAGTGGATCGCTTGCCGAGCGACTTACTGAAACGCTCCGGCTCGGTCTTTTATTCTGGCAAAGAGGCGTTCGTCGAAAAGGCGCCCCTCTATGTGCTTGGCCTGAACCCTGGCGGTATCCCCGCCGACGTCCCGACCGTCACGATCGCGAGCAAACTGGCCGAATTCAAAAGAGCGGATGCACCCTGGTCAGAATATACCAGTTCCTGGGAGTGCGCGCCCCCCGGTACCTGGGGACTTCAGCCCCAGATACTTCACATGCTTGGTCGCCTCGGCCTGGATCCACATCGGGTTCCTACCAGCAACGTGGTCTTCGTGCAGACTCGAAGCGAAAATGACCTAGCGCAGGAGAAGTCTGATCTTCTTGCGGCCTGTTGGCCTATCCATGCTGCCGTGATCGAGAGCCTGAACATTCGCACCATCTTGTGTTTCGGTAAGACCGCTGGTCTCTGGGTGCGTGAAAGGCTCGAGGCTTCCGAGCAGATTGACACATTCGTTGAGCACAACAAAAGACGTTGGATGAGCACCACCCACAGAAATGCCGATGGCCTTTCGGTCGTAACAGCCACTCACCCCAGCCGGGTGAACTGGCGCAATGAGAGCGCCGATCCCACTCCATTGGTGGGGCGCGCACTTGGATTGAGCCTCGAACCTCAAGTGTGACGGAGGGACCACCGCGTTCCACCTTTCTTGGGGATCTCCCAGCCCCCTTTCCTACACACCCCCATCCATGGCTTAAGCTCGCCGATGAGCAAGCCGCCTGCCCACCGCATCCGCCGCCGCCCGGGGTTTTTCCGTCCGGTGCCTTTGCGCGCCCGCCGTGACGGGTGGAGCGAGGGGCGGCAGTGCGGGTTCCTGGCGCTGCTCTATTGCACCGGCTCGGTCGGGGCGGCGGCGCGCGGGGTGGGGATGAGCCGGACGAGCGCCTATCGCCTGCGCGCGCGGGCGGGTGCGGAGAGTTTTGCGCAGGCGTGGGACCGGGTGCTGGCGCCGCCGGGCAGCGGGGCCTGCGCGGCGGCGCGCGAGGATTTCCGGAAGGTGACAGATGCGGTGCTGCTCGCGCGGGTCGAGGCGGGCTTCATCAAGCCGGTGATCTATCGTGGGCGCATGAGTGCGATCCGCCGCAAGCCCGACAATTCCTCGCTTTTGCGGCTGCTGCGCCGCCACCCGCCCGCAGCTGCGCCGCGCCCCGGCAGGGGAGGCGGGCCATGAGGGCGGAGTTTTTCGAAAGCGGCCGGTCGGCGGTCCACCGCCCGCACCGGGACAGCGCCGCCAGTCGCTCAGTCGATGTGGTGTTCGCCCCAAATCCAGCGCAGTTCCTCTTTGGAGGTGCGCAGGACCGTTGCGGCAAGGGCCATGGCGGCGCCTGCTACCGCTCAGTCGATGTGATGCTCGCCCCGAATCCAGCGCACCGTGCCGGAGGATGCGCGCATCACCACGCTTTCGGTGGTCATCTTGCCGCCGCGCAGGCGCTTGACCCCTTCGAGCAGCGATCCGCTGGTCACGCCGGTGGCGGCGAAGATGCAATCGCCCTTCGCCAGATCTTCCAGCTTGTAGATGCGGTTGAGGTCCTCGATCCCCCATTTGCGGGCGCGGGCGCGTTCGTCGTCGTTGCGGAACAGCAGGCGGCCGTTGAACTGCCCGCCGACGCAGCGCAGCGCGGCTGCCGCCAGCACGCCTTCCGGCGCGCCGCCCGAACCCATGTACATGTCGATGGTGGTTTCCGGGTCGGTCACCGCGATCACCCCGGCCACGTCGCCATCGCCGATCAGCACCACGCCGCAGCCCAGGTCGCGCAATTCGGCGATCAGTTCGGCATGGCGCGGGCGGTCGAGCACGCAGACGATGATGTCGGACGGCTCGACCCCCTTGGCATCGGCCACGGCGGTGACATTCTCGGTCACGCTCTTGTCGAGGCTGATGATATCCTCGGGATAGCCCGGCCCCACGGCCAGCTTTTCCATATAGACGTCGGGCGCGTTGAGCAGGCAGCCCTCTTCCGCCGCCGCCAGCACGGCCAGCGCATTGGGCCCGGCCTTGGCGGTGATGGTGGTGCCTTCCAGCGGATCGAGCGCGATGTCGATCTTGGGCCCGCGGCCCGGCGCGCCGCCGACCTTCTCCCCGATATAGAGCATCGGCGCCTCGTCGCGCTCGCCCTCGCCGATCACCACGGTGCCGTCGATATAGAGCGTGTCGAACGCCTTGCGCATCGCTTCGACCGCGGCATGGTCGGCCGCCTTCTCGTCGCCGCGCCCGATAAGTTCCGATGCGGCGATGGCAGCCGCTTCGGTCACGCGGACCATTTCGAGCACGAGGACGCGTTCGAGTGCATTTTCGACGGAGGCAGAGGTCTTGTTCATTGTGAATTCAGTCCCAAAAGCGAGCTTGCGAGCGCTTAGACGCGGAGGGCGGAATTGTCGAGGATCGCACAACTGAAACCTTCCACTGCCCTGTTGGCGGCCCTTTTGGCGTTGCTGGCCAGCGCCCCCCTGCACGCCCCCCTGCACGCACAGAGTGACACCGCAACGACAGGAGGGGCCCCGGGCGGGGGTGCGGTCACCGCCGACCAGGCGATCGCCAAGGCGAAGGACGCCTATGGCCCGCCTGCGCCGGAAAAGGACTGCAAGCCGCAGGAAGGCGACGAGATCGTGGTCTGCGCGCGCGACCAGGACAATTCGGAATTCCGGGTCAAATCGACTGCGGAACTGAACCCCGATTCGAAGCAGGCGCTGGACGACGGGGTGCCCCGCGCACCCGATGTGGCAGGCGACTATATCTTCAAGGGGCCGCCGACGGTCAGCGGCATATGCGGCATCGGGCTGAACAAATGCCCGCCGCCGCCCGCCATCTTCGTCGACGTCACCAAGCTGCCGCAAGCACCCGAAGGGTCCGACGCGGACAAGATCGCCAAGGGGGAAATCCCCGAGTGAGTGCCCCGCTCAGGCGCCGAGGATCGGCATCACCAGCGGCGGCGCGGTGAGGCTGGGCGATCCTTCGAGCAGGCGCAGCGCCTCGCTGACCCCGCTTTCGGGGCCTTCGTGAGCGACCATCGCCACCAGCACCTCGCCGCCTTCCTCGGGGCGGCCCTGCTGGATCAGGCTTTCGATCGACACGCCCGCATCGCGCATCGCGGCGGTGATTTCCGCCAGCACACCGGGCCGGTCGGTGACGGTGAAACGGATGTAGCGCCGCCCGGTGCGGTGGCCGCTCTGCGCCTTGTCCATCGCGACCATCGCCGCGACCGGAACCGAGAAAGGCGTGCCCGTCTCGCCGCGCGCGATGTCGATCAGGTCGGCGACCACCGCGCTGGCAGTCGGCCCGTCGCCCGCACCGGCGCCCTGGAACAGCAGCCGACCGACGTAATTGCCCTCCGCCACTACGGCGTTGGTCGGCCCGTCGACATGGGCCAGCGGGTGGTCCTTGTGCACCAGGCACGGCTGGACGCGCTGGTAGAGCTTGGGCTCAGCGCCGGTACTGTCGACATCGGCGCTGCCGATCAGCCGCACCACGAAGCCCAGCGCATCGGCCTGCGCGATGTCTTGCGCCCGCACGCGCGAGATGCCCGAACAATCGACCGCAGCGAAGTCGATGGCCGACCCGAAGGCGATCCCGGCGAGGATCGACAGCTTGTGCGCCGCGTCCACCCCTTCGATGTCGAAGGTCGGATCGGCTTCGGCGTAACCCAGCTGCTGCGCGGCGGCGAGCGTCTCGCCAAAGTCCGCGCCGGAATCCTCCATCGTCGAGAGGATGTAATTGCAGGTGCCGTTGAGGATGCCGTAAACCCGCTCGATCGCGTTGGCCGCGGCACCTTCGCGCAGGCCCTTGATCACCGGCACCCCGCCGGCAACGGCGGCTTCGAACCGCAGGGCGGTGCCCGCTGCTTCGGCGGCGGCGGCCAGTTCCATCCCGTGATGCGCGATCATCGCCTTGTTGGCCGTGACCAGCCCCTTGCCCTCGCGGATCGCGTTGCGGGCGAGCGTCAGCGCCGGCCCGTCCGATCCGCCGACCAGCTCGACCACCACATCGACGTCGCCGCGTGCGGCCATCGCGGTCATGTCGTCTTCCCAGGCGAAGCGCGCCAGGTCGACACCGCGATCCTTGCCCCGGTCGCGCGCGCTGACCGCCACGACCTGCAGTTCGCGCCCGGCGCGCGCGGCGAGCAGCGCGCCATTGGTGTCGAGCAACCGGATCACCCCGGCGCCCACGGTTCCCAGCCCGGCCAGCGCAATGCGCAGCGGTTCGGCCATCTCAATTCCCCAGCGGCGACAGGGGCCCGATTGCCCCCGGCAGGTCGCCGCACCTAGGGCAGCAGCGGTGCGATGACTACCCGAAAATTACAAGGAATCACTGCGACAGGCCATGCAAATTGCGCGGACATTGCCCCAATTGCTCCACCACATAGCGGTAATCGGCCGCCGCCCGGCTGCGCGAAGCCCCGTCGCGCGAGAGATTGGCGCTCGCCGGGATGGTTCCGGGCAGGAAGCACGCGAGCCGATACCAGGCGAGCGTGCCAGGCGAAGGCGGCGCAGCGGCCTGATCGACGATGTCGGTCCACGAAACGCCCCAGACCGGGGGCTGGCCGGGGCGGCGAATCACCGAGATCGTCACCGGCTCGCCCTCGCGCGTGGAGAGGAAGATCTGGCTTTCGGATTCGCCCGCAAGATTGCCCTCCACCGAGATCGCATCGCGCACGCCGGTGACTGCGGCGGGCGCAGACGGGTCGGCCATCGCGGCAAGGATCGGGCGCAGACGGGTAGCCAGTTCCTCGCTCCACGGTTGTTGCGCATCGGGGCCCTGCAACTGCAGTTCGCCCGGTCGCCCGGGGACGGTGCGCGCGAACAGCAGGACCTGTTGCTTCTTGAGTTTGGGAACCTTGCCCTTCGCATCGAGCGGCACATCGACCAGGTAACGCAACGATTCGCCGACCGGCTCCTTGCCGGACAGCAGCGAGAGGGTTCGTGCCTCGATATAGAGCCGGGCGAATCCCGGTTTCAGGCCCGGCGCGCGGGCAGGTTCGACCACCACTTGCTTGCGAATCTCGGCCTGCAATACGACTTTCGCCCCATCGGCGAGATCGGCCAGATCGGCATAGGTCGGTTCGGCGCGGACAATTCCCTGTGCCTGCGCGGCCAGCGGCGCGCAAAGCAGGCAAGCACCTAGAATTGCGAGAGAAAATTTGTCCTTCGAAGTACTGGTGAACATCATGGGGCCGTTCCGTTTGCTCCGGGCTCGGTGGCCCTCTCCGTCTTTGTGAACGCGTCTGCCCGTCGGCGGCGAGACGCGGCGAATCGTAAATTAACCGATAAAGCGTTTGCTTGGGGTGTTTATCGTAGCTAATGATCGCCGCTGACCGGGGAGTGAACAATAAAATACCTCGGCAGAGCCGCGTCGGGCCATCGGGTGGTCGGCGGTTCTCAGAGCTCGCCCTCCACAGGCCGGGCTCGCAGGGTGGACAGCATGGATTTTGATCCGGCCGTGTATGCCGCGGTCGGAAGTTCTGGGTCGGGTTCCGGCCCGTTTGTGTTGATGGAGTGATGCGACTGAATGGCCTACGCTGACCAACAGATGAGCGGTAACAAGATTATCGCGATCATCATCGTTGCGCTGATCCATTTGCTCGTCGGCTATGCGCTGGTGACCGGGCTTGCCTATTCGGCGGCCGTCAAGGTGCTCGAACGCGTGACGACCGTGGATATCAAGGAGCCGGAGCCGCCCAAGGAGGAGGAACCGCCGCCACCGCCGCCGGACCAGCCGGTAACCCCGCCGCCGCCGGTCGCACCGCCGCCGCCGATCAGCATCGCGGTTGCACCGCCGCCGATCCAGACGACGACGACCCCGCCGCCGCCTGCGCCGCCGGTGCTGAAGATTCCGCCGCCAGCTGCTCCCGCTCCGCCGGCCCCGCCGCCGCCGCCGAAGGTCCAGCCCAAGGGTCCGGAACCGCGCGGCAACCCGGGCAACTGGGCGACGCCGAACGATTATCCTTCGCGCGCCCTGCGCGAAGAGCGTGAAGGCGTTGCCGGCTTCACCGTCACGGTGGATGCCAGCGGCAAGGTCGCGAGCTGCCAGATCACCCGTTCGAGCGGCCATGCCGACCTCGACGACGCGACCTGCAAGAACATCACCCGCCGCGGCCGGTTCAAGCCCGCTACCGACGGGAATGGCAGTCCGACCACGGGCACCTGGTCCAGCTCGGTGCGCTGGCAGATCCCCGAGTGATCCCAATTCTCCCCGCCCGGTCCCACGCCGGGCGGGGGCCTGACCACAAGTTTCAACCTGCTTCTTTCTGAGAGGACTTTCGCAATGTTTATCGAACTTCTTGCTGCCGGTGCCGAAGCGCCCCAGAACAAATTCGGCTTCTGGGAAGCTCTGAACCAGGGCGGCGTCATCGCCTACTCGATCTTCACCGTGCTCGTCATCATGTCGGTCGGCTCGTTCTACATCCTGATCACCAAGCTGCTCGAGCAGAACAAGATCATGCGCCAGTACAAGGGTGTCCGCACCACTTTCTGGCGTGCGCCGACCCTCAAGGAGGGCGCTGCCAAGCTCGAAAAGAACAGCGCCTGGCGCCAGCTGGTCGACGATGGCCTTTCGGCCGAATCGACCCACGGCCAGATGACCGATTCGATGGAAGCGCACGACTGGCTGCACGGTTCGCTGGCCCGTTCGGAAGCCTCGATCAACGCGAAGCTCAATGGCGGCCTGCCGTTCCTCGCCACCGTGGGCGCGACCGCTCCCTTCGTCGGCCTGCTCGGTACCGTTATCGGCATCTATCGCGCGCTGATCAACATCGGCCTCGCCGGTTCGGCCTCGATCGACAAGGTCGCCGGTCCGGTCGGTGAAGCGCTGATCATGACCGCCATCGGTCTGCTCGTCGCGGTTCCCGCGGTGCTCGCCTACAACTGGCTGCAGGCGCGCAACAAGCGCATCTCGGAGCTGCTGAGCGGTTTCTCGACCGACATCCTGGCGAACATCAACTCCAAGGGCGCGGTGAAGCCGGCTGTGGCTGCCGCCCCGGCGAAGGCGGCTCCGGCTGCCCCCGCCAAGCCGGCTGCGAAGGCCTGATTCGGTAGCAATCGACCCGGGGCGGCCGCGCGCCGTCCCGGGCACCTGCCGAACGCAAGTCTTCAGAACACAGATAGGAAACAGCCATGGCGATTTCGACAGGCGGAGGCGGCAATGAGACGCCGATGTCGGACATCAACACCACGCCCCTCGTGGACGTGATGCTGGTGCTCCTGATCATCTTCCTCATCGCAGTCCCGGTCGCGATCCAGACGATCGAAAAGCTGAAGATTCCCGTGATCAAATCGCAGGAATCGAAGGACAAGGTGGAAAACCTGCTGCTGACCGTCAGCACCACCGACGAGAATGGCCGCAGCGCCGGCGAGCCCGGTTTCACCGGCGCATCGCGCGGGGGCGAATGCCGCGTCTATTTCAACAATCTGACGCCGGTGACCTCGCAGGAGCTCTACGACCAGGCCTTCAAGCGGCTCGATACGATCGTGAAGCGCGAAGGTGGGGCCGAAGCGATCATGAACGACCCGGACAAGATCCCGCAGGTCCACATCCGCGGCGACGTCAACGCGCCGTGGCGCTGCGTGGCCGGTGCGATCTACAATGTGCAGGCGGCCGGCTACCCGACCGTCGGCTTCATCTCCAACCCGGTCGATCCCGACGCGTAAGCCGGGTTGGCAGAGATAATTCAGGAGTAACGCACCATGGCAATGTCAGGCGGCAAGGATGATGGCTCGCCGATGATGGAAATGAACACGACGCCGTTGATCGACGTCATGCTCGTGCTCCTCATCATGTTCATCATCACGATCCCGGTGGCGACCCATTCGGTCGACATCGATCTTCCGCAGCCGAACCCGAATCCGCCGCCGATAGACCAGATCGATCCGATCAAGAACAAGATCGTTCTGTCTCCCGAAGGCCAGATTCTGTGGAACGGCGATGCCATCGATTCGGGCGAGCTGGTTCGCAACCTCGAAGCGACCAAGGCAATTGCCCCGGAACCCGAACTGCAGTTCGAGCCTGATGCGCTCGCGAGCTACGACCTCTCGGCTCGCGTGCTGCAGATCATCAAGGCCTCGGGCGTGACCAAGTTCGGTTTCGTCGGCAATGAAAAGTACCGCAGCTTCGGCAAGTAGGCGCCGCGCGCCACGGCCGACACGGCACCCGAAGGGGGCGGAGCGATCCGCCCCCTTTTTTGTGCCCGCGCAAGGCCTCCGAGGACGTCGGTCGTGAGCGGCGATCGCCCCCTCACCGCCCGCCAACCCGGCAGCGGGGACGAGCAGCGGGGCACGATGAGCATGGGGCACGCAGCCTTGCACAGGGGCAACTACAGCTAGCCCTCAACCATCCCCATCACCCCCACTTGCCCCAATTAATGTTATAGCATATCTTTGCAGTCTAGGAGCACCGGGGAGAGAGCGCATGGCATTTGCTGCAATGGCCGACCGAGATTCGATCGGCGAAATCAACACCACCCCGCTGATCGACGTCATGCTGGTACTGCTGGTGATGTTCGTGATCACCATTCCCGCAGCAACCAACTCGCTCGATGTCGATTTGCCCGGACCTTGCAACGCCTGCGACCTCCCGGCGCCCATGACGATCTCGAACCGCATCACCATCGACGGGCAGGACAGGCTATTCTGGAACGGCCACGCCATCGACGGCGGCCAATTGCTCGCCCTGCTGCGTGCCACCACCGCAATGCCGGTAGAGCCCGAACTCCATTTCGAACCCGATGCAGCGGCCAGCTACAACCGCTCGGCTCGCGTCCTGCAGATCATCAAGGCATCGGGGGTGACGAATTTCGGCTTCGTGGGCAACGAACGCTATCGCCAGTTCGGCGGCTGATGCCGATCATGCGGGGCAGCGACGTTTCGCCACGCGAACCGTCGCCTACCCGTCCACCCACTCCTCGCCGTCGCAGTCGTCGGGCCGGTCGTCAGGATCGACCCGCATGGCCGCGGCGGCGAGGCTTTCTGCCTCCAGCAGCAGTTCATCGTCCACCGCGCCCTGCGGCACCGCCTCGCGCCCGATCATGGTCATCACCGGAACGGCCAGCGGGCTGACCCGGTCGAGTTCGACATGCACCAGCTGCTCGCCGGCCCGGTCGAGCAGATCGCCGAGCCGCCCGACATCGGTCATCCGCGCGCGTGCATCGGCCCAGGCCGCTTCCAGCAGGACATGGTCCGGCTCGTATTTGCGCAACACATCGTAAATCAGGTCGGTCGAAAAGGTCACCTGCTTGCCGGTCTTGCGCTTGCCCGGATGCTGCCGTTCGACCAGCCCCGAGATCACTGCGACCTCGCGAAAGGCGCGGCGCAGCAGATGCGACTGCTGCACCCAGTCGACGAATTCATGCGCCAGAATGTCAGGCGACAGCAGCGGAGCCGGATCGCGCACCGGCTTGAGGCTCCACACCGCCAGCGAATAGTCGTTGGCGACAAATCCACCCGGTGCGAGGCCGCGCTCCTCCATGCGCCGGGTGATCAACATGCCGAGCGACTGGTTCGCGTTCCACCCCTCGAAGGTGTAGAACACCGTGTAATGCTTGCGCTCGTGCGGGAAGCTCTCCACCAGCAGCTGCCCCGGGCCAGGCATTTGCGAGCGCCAATCCTGTACTTCCAGCCATTCGCGCACATCGTCGGGGAAGCGGCTCCACCCCGCCCGGTCGACCAGCATCGCCCGCACCCGATCGGCCAGATGGGTGGTCAGCGGCAGCCGTTGCCCGCCGTATGACGGGATGGTCGCCGACTTCTTCGCCGCGCGCACCACCACCTCCATATCCTTGAGCTGTTCGACCTCGAGGCTCATCCCCGCGAAGAAGAACGTGTCGCCTGGCGAAAGGCTGGCGGCGAACCGCTCCTCCACCTTGCCGAGCTGCCGCCCATTGCGGAAGCGCACGGTCAGCATCTCCGAATCGACGATGATCCCGGCATTCATCCGGTGGCGTTGGGCATGTTCGGGGTGGGTCAGTCGCCAGGTCCCGTCCCCCTCGCGCACGATCCGCTGGAATTTCTCATAGGCGCGCAAGGCGTAGCCGCCGGTCGCGACGAAATCGAGCACCCGCCGCCAGTCGCTGTCCTCCAGCCAGGCATAGGACAGCGAAGAACGCACCTCCGCCAACAGCCCGACCTCGTCGAACGGCGCCGCGCAGGCGCAAGCCATGACATGCTGGGCCAGCACATCGAGCCCGCCGGGCCGGAAATCCTCCCCATCGCGCTGGCCCTGGTCGACCGCGTCCTTCGCTGCGCTTGCCTCGAGGAATTCGAAGCGGTTGCCCGGTACGAGGATCGCCCGGCTGGGCATATCGAGCCGGTGATTGGCCCGCCCGATGCGTTGCAGCAATCGGCTCGAACCCTTGGGTGCCCCCATTTGCACCACACAGTCGATATCGCCCCAATCGACCCCCAAATCGAGGCTGGCGGTGCAGACCAGTGCGCGCAATTCGCCGCGCGCCATTGCCCCTTCCACCTTGCGCCGCGCCTCCTTGCTCAGCGAGCCATGGTGGATGCCGATGGGAAGGTTTTCCTCGTTCACGTCCCACAACAGCTGGAAGATGAACTCGGCGAGGAAGCGCGTGTTGGTGAAGATCAGCGTGGTGCGGTTGGCGCGGATCTGTTCCATCAGTTGCGGGATCGCCCAGCGCCCGGCATGGCCGCCCCACGGCACCCGTTCCTCCTGCGGCAGCAGGATCTCGACCTCGGCAGGGGCGCCGGGCTCACCCTCGACCAACGCGACACTGTCGATATCGCCCCACGGCGCCAGCCAGGCACGAAACGCCTCCGGATCGGCCAGCGTCGCCGACAGCGCCACACGCTGCATCTGCGGCGCGATCGCCTGCAACCGACTGAGTGCCAGCGCCAGCAAATCCCCGCGCTTGCCGGTGGCAAAGGCATGCACCTCGTCCACCACCACGCGCTTGAGCGTCCGGAACAGCTCGAAACTGTCAGGATACGAAAGCAGCAGCGAGAGGCTTTCCGGCGTGGTCAGCAACACATGCGGCGGGCGGCTGCGCTGGCGCTTCTTGCGGTCGGACGGGGTATCGCCGCTGCGCGTTTCGACCCGGATCGGCAGGCCCATTTCCTCGATCGGGGTGAGCAGGTTGCGCTGCACATCATGCGCCAGGGCCTTGAGCGGCGACACATAAAGCGTGTGCAATCCGTCTTCCGGCAGCGTGCCCTGCGATGGGCAGAAATCAGCCAGCGTCGGCAGGAAACCCGCCAGCGTCTTGCCCGCGCCGGTATCGGCGACCAGCAGCGCATGCCGCCCATCCTGCGCGACATCGTACATCTCGCGCTGGTGCCACCGCACCCGCCAGCCACGCGCGGCAAACCATGCGTCGATTTCGCGCGGCAGGTCATGATGCGGCATCGGCTCGGCAGCAGGCATTGCGAACATATGTAGGCAGGATCGCCGCGCTTGCACCCGTTGATTTGCCGTGCCAGCGATGCGCGCATGACCATCGCGCTGCTCGGCATCCCGCACGACTGTAATTCGAGCTTCCTGCGCGGGGCGGCGCAGGCGCCCGTCGCGATCCGCGAAGCGCTGCACAGCCACTCCGCCAATCTCGCGAGCGAGACGGGCCATGACCTCGGCGATCCCGCGCTGCTGCGCGACGCGGGCGATCTGGCGGTGCAGGATTTGGCGGGGGAGGCTGCCTTCGATGCCATTCGCACGGGCGTATCGGCCGCGCTCGATAGCGGGTGCGGGCTGGTGATCCTGGGCGGCGACCATTCGATCTCGCATCCCGCGATCCTCGCCCATGCGGCACGCCATCCCGGCCTGTCGGTGCTCCATTTCGACGCCCACCCGGACATCTACGCCGATTTCGAAGGCAATCCCTTCAGCCACGCCAGCCCTTTCGCGCGCGTGCTGGAAAGTGGACAGCTCGCGCGGCTGGTGCAGGTCGGCATCCGCACCGCCACCGCGCATCTGCGCGAACAGGCGATGCGCTACGGGGTCGAGCAACATTGCATGACCGACCTTTCGGGGTTGCCGACGATCGCGTTCGACGGGCCGGTCTATGTCTCGATCGATCTCGACGCGCTCGATCCGGGCTTCGCCCCCGGGGTGTCGCACCACGAGCCGGGTGGCCTGGCGACACGGCAGATTATCGAGCTGATCCAGCGTGTCCCAGGCCGCGTGATCGGCGGCGACGTGGTCGAATACAATCCTGCCCGCGACATCAACGGGATGACCGCGATGGTCGCCGCCAAGCTGGCCAAGGAACTTGCCGGCCGCATGCTCGACGATCGCACGGGCTGAACCTGGCGATGCTGGCAGGGCTCGATCTCAACCATGCGACGGGCATCGCGCTCGGCCTGGCGCTCGGCACGCTGGTGGGGATCGAGCGGGGCTGGAGCCTGCGCAGGCGGGCCGACGGCACCCGCTTTGCCGGGATCCGCACCTTCGCGCTGATGGGACTGGCCGGCGGGCTGGCGGGCGCACTCTATCGCCATGCGCAAGGCCCGGCGGTGGTACTGCTTGGTGCCGCTGCGCTGCTGGTTGTGGTCGGCTATGCCCGCACCAGCCGCATCTCGGACGCGTTGAGCGGCACCTCGGGCATGGTTGCGCTGATGACGCTTGCCAGCGGCTTCCTGGCCGGCAGCGGCGAGCGCATGCTGGCGACGATCATCGCCGTGGTGATGGTGGTGATCCTGACAATGCGCGCGCAACTGCACCGCTGGGTGGCGCATCTATCCGAACAGGAACTGCATTCCATCGCGCGGTTCGCATTGATCGCCATGGTCGTGCTGCCGCTGCTGCCCGATGCGGGATACGGCCCCTACGATGCCTGGAATCCGCGCCAGCTGTGGCTGGTGGTGGTGATGGTTTCGGGCTTTTCCTTTACCGGCTATTTCGCGGCCAAGTGGCTGGGGGCGGCGCGCGCCAATCTTGCCACTGCCGCCACCGGAGCGATGGTGTCCTCCACCGCAGTCACCGCCAGCATGGCGACGCTGATGCGCGATGGCGAGGATGAACCGGACAACCTGGCCGGGGCGATCTGCCTCGCCTCGGTCGTCATGTTCCTGCGCGAAATCATCCTGATCGCGGTGCTCGCCCCCTTTGCGCTGCTGTCCTTCGTCACCCTCGTCACCCCGGCCGCGTTGGTCAGCGCCGCCTGCGCGGCGTGGTTCCTGCGCGCAGCGCGGCGCGAACGGCCGGCCGAGCCGCGCGAGCTGGTGCTGCGCAATCCGTTCGACCTGAAATGGGCGCTGCTGCTGACCGCGATGGTGATGGGGCTGACGCTGCTGGCCCGCTGGGCATTGGCCACATGGGGCGATCAGGGGGTCGCGCTGGTGCTCGCAATTTCCGGCACGGTCGATGTCGATTCGGCGATCATCACCATGGGTGGCCTCCCGCGCGGTGCGCTGGACCCTGCTCTCGGCGGGCTGGTCATCGCGATCCCTTCGGTGCTCAACACGCTGTTCAAGGCGGGGGTGGCGGTCAGCATCGCGGGCTGGCGTCTGGGCCGGTTGGGCGCGTTGCCGCTGGTGGCAACCGCACTGGCCGTCTGCCTGACATGGGCCGCGACCGTGTTGCTCGGCTGAACGCTAGAACAGGCCCAGGTCGGCGATACGCCGCAGGTCCAGCTCGATCCCGAAAATCTCCGCCAGCACGCGCTGCCAGCCAGCGGCATCGTCGATCGCCTGGGTCCGGGTGACGCCGTTCTCGTGCAGCGTCAGCTGGCCGTCGGTCAAAGCGGCGAAACCGGCATCGCGCACGATACTGGCAATGCGCAGCGTGGTGAACCGGGTGCCCGGGCGGGTCGCCGTCCAGTGGTTCGCCTGTTCGAGATCCTCGGGCGCGACCGGCGCGAGGTCGAAGCTATATTGCGCCTGCCAGTCGCCGTGATCGTCCCCGCGCCCGTCGGTCGCCGCCGCCGGACCGGCGCGTTCGAGCAGCCATTCGCCGTCGAGGCCGCCATCCGCGCGGCGCAGGCGATGGCGCGCCCCGTCGGCGGTAGCAACCGGGTCGCCCTCGCGCAGCGGCAACGGCGGGACGTAAGACCCGCCGAAACCTGCGTCGGCAATCCATGTCTCCCCGCCGAACGCGCCCAGCAGCAAGACATGGGTACGCGGCGGCACCGGCATACCGGGCGGGCCAAGCCGCACACGCGCGAGCAGCGGACGCACCGGCCAGCCGAGCGCGCCCAGCATGTCGGCAAACAACCGGTTCTGTTCGAAACAATACCCACCGCGCCCGGCGCCGACGAGCTTGGCGAACACGCTGTCGCTGTCGATCCTGATCCCGTCACCAAGCGGGATCGACAGGTTCTCGAACGGGATCGCCATGCGATGCGCCAGCTGCAGCGCAGCAAGCTCGCCGGGCCCGAAGGCCGCGCCCGGCTGCCAGCCGATCCGCGCGCAATAGGCGGCGAGCCGACCTTGCTCGCCGGTCAATGCGCGACGCTTTCCCCGCGCTCGATCCCGCTGGCGGCCAGCTGTTCGTCGATCTGCGCCAGCAAGGTCGCCAGCCCTGCCTCGCTGTCGCTTTCGGCGCGGGCGACCAGCACATCCTGCGTGTTCGACGCGCGCAGCAGCCACCAGCCATCGGGCGTGGACACGCGCGCGCCGTCGGTCCCGTCAACCTCGGCACCGGACGCGGCAAGCCGGGCGAGCACTTCGTCGACCACCGCGAATTTGCGGCTCTCATCGACCTGGAAACGCAATTCGGGCGTGTTGACCATGGCGGGCATGGCGCCGCGCAATTCGGTGACCGACCGGCCCAGCCGCGCCATCGCCGCGATCAGCCGAACCCCGGCGTAGAGCGCGTCGTCAAACCCGTAATAATCGTGCTTGAAAAAGACATGGCCGCTCATCTCGCCCGCCAGAGGCGAGGAAACTTCCTTCATTTTGGATTTGATCAGGCTGTGCCCGGTCTTCCACATCATCGGCTTGCCGCCATGCGCCGCGACATGATCGAACAACGCGCGGCTGGCCTTCACATCCGCGATAATCGTGGAGCCGGGCAGGATCTTGAGCAGATCCTCGGCATAGATCATCAGCAGCTGGTCACCCCAGACCACCCGCCCTTCGCCGTCGATCGCGCCGATCCGGTCGCCATCGCCATCGAAAGCCACTCCGAAATCGAGCTGCTTTTCCGCGACCAGTGCGCGCAGGTCGACCAGGTTTTCCTCGACCGTGGGATCGGGGTGATGATTGGGAAAATGGCCGTCGACATCGGTATAGAGCAAGAAGTGTTCGCCCGGCAGCCGTGCGGCGAGCCGTTCGAGCGCAGGGCCGGCAGCGCCGTTCCCGGCATCCCAACCGACGCGAATTCCCCCGAGCGCAGCGGTGTCGATCCCGTCGATCCCGTCGAGCCCGGCGAGCATCCGCTCGACATAGGCATCGATGATGTCGCGTTCCTCGACGGCGCCGGTGCCATTATCCCAATCGCCTGCGGCGGCCAGTTCCCCGATGCGCTGGATATCCGCCCCGAAGAACGGACGCCCCTGGAATACCATCTTGAAGCCATTGTAATTGGGGGGATTATGGCTGCCGGTTATCTGGATGCCGCCGTCCACATCTTCGGCTGACGCCTCGGCATAATAGAGCATCGGGGTCGGGCCGAGGCCGACGCGCACGACATCGCAGCCGCTGGCGGTCAGCCCTTCGACCAGCGCATGTTCGAGCATCGGCGAGCTGACCCGCCCGTCATAGCCCACCGCCACCTTGCTGCCGCCTGCACGGCGCAGCAGCGTGGCAAAGCCGCGACCGATCGCGCGCGCATCGTCGGGGCCAAGGGTTTCGCCGATGATGCCGCGAATATCGTATTCGCGCAGCACGGTAGGGTGGAAAATGTGAGTCATCAGTGATCCCCGGACTGGTAGGGTAGTTCGTCGAGCAACAGGTCGCGCGCGGCATTGGCCTCGTGCACCTGCTCGTTGGTGCCGCCGCGATCCGGGTGGACCGTGGCGATGAGCCGCTTGTGCGCGACCAATATGTCAGAATGACTGGCCTCGCTCCCCACGCCGAGCAGCTTGCGCGCGCGGAACACCGCCTGCGCCCGGGTCGGCTTCGGGGCGAGAAATTCCCACGGCCAGCGCCCCAGCGCCATCTTGGACATGACGCAGATCACCGCGGCGATGACAAGCAGCCGGACCATGGCTCAGGCCAGCGCCAGCAAGGGTTCCCGCGATGCGGGGACGGGCAGGTTGAGCGCCAGCAGCAATTCGCGCAGTTCCTGGCGGGCAACGAGATGGCTGGTGCCCAGATCGCCGAGGTGCCCCTTGTCGAGCAGGGTCAGGCCGGAGGGGAACAATTCGCGGTAGATCACGCGTTCGGACAGGCCCTGCGTCACGCGGAAGCCGACCCGCTTGCTCAATTCCTTCAACGCCGCCTCGATGCGGGCCTGGTTGCGCGCCTCGACATGGCCGGTGCGGTTGCGCACCACCACCCAGTCCATCTCGCGCCGCTGCTGTTCGATCTGCGAGCGACTGCGCTTCATCTTCGCTTCCCAGATCAGTTCGGCGTAGAAAGACAGCTTGCGGACCTTGAAGCTTTCGCCCTCCACCTGTCCGATCAGGTCGAAATCGACGAAGCTGTCGTTCATCGGCGTGACCAGCGTATCGGCCTCGGTCGCGGCATGGCGGGCCAGGGGATCGTCGCGCCCGGGCGTGTCGAACACCAGGAAATCGCAGCCCTGGCCGATTTCTGCGACGAGTGTTTCCAGCTCGGCGGTGTCCTGGCTGTCGAGCACGGCGACCTGCGCGCCGGGCAGCTGGATGTCGCGGCGCTTTTCCGTTTCCACCCGGTTTTCGAAATAGCGGAACAGCGTGCGCTGGCGCGGATCGAGGTCGATCGCGGCCACTTTCGCGCCGCGATAGGCGAGCGCCACCGCGATATGCACCGCGGTGGTCGATTTGCCCGTGCCGCCCTTTTCATTGGCGAAGACGATGCGATGCGGGCGCTGGTCGCTCACTGGGTTCCTTTCCGGGCGTTGTCTTGGCGACCGACCTCGCGCTAGGAGGCCGGTAGGCAGTTCATATCGGAGGGCAAATCGGGGTGCAAACGGTCACTCGGCTGGACATGTTGAGAAATGCCGTCGAGGCGCTGCGCACCGACGGTTCCACGCTCGCGCTGGTGCCCACCATGGGCGCCCTGCACGAGGGCCATCTGACGCTGGTCCGCGAAGCGAAGCAGCGTACGGACCACGTCGCCGTGTCGATCTTCGTCAACCCGACACAATTCGGCCCCAACGAGGACCTTGCGGCCTATCCCCGCCAGCTGGCCGAGGATTCCGCGCTGCTCGAGGCAGAAGGTGTCGCCCTGCTGTGGGCCCCGACAGTCGAGGCGATGTATCCGGCAGGCTTTGCCAGCTCGATCAGTGTCGCCGGGGTGAGCGAGGGTTTTTGCGGCGCCTCGCGCCCCGGCCATTTCGACGGGGTGGCGACGGTGGTGTGCAAGCTGTTCAACCAGGTCCGCCCCGATATCGCCTGTTTCGGCGAGAAGGACTGGCAGCAACTGGCGGTGATTCGCCGCATGGCGCGCGATCTCGACCTGGTCGCGCCCGCTGCCGGAGCGATCGTGGGCGTGCCGACCGTGCGCGAGGCGGATGGGCTCGCGATGTCGAGCCGCAACCGCTACCTCTCGCCCACCCAGAGGCGACAGGCGACGGTCCTGCCCAGCGCCATGCGCAAGGCAGTCGCTGAGTTGGAGGCAGGCGAGGACGCCGCCGATGCGACCGAGGCGCTGGAGGCTGCGCTGCTGGCGGGCGGTTTCGATTCGGTCGACTATGCCGCGCTGGCCGATGCGGCGAGCCTGGCATCGCTCGATCGGCTTGGCGACAGCCCTGCGCGCCTGCTCGTCGCCGCGCGGATCGGCGGGACGCGGCTGATCGACAATATGGCGGTGGGTTAGATCGCGGATTGCCGTGTCAGTGCTCCGACCCGGCGGCAGCCAGGGCGTGCGCCACGCGTTCTCGCACCACCGGCAGCACGTCATCCGCGAACCAAGGATTGCGCTTCATCCAGCCGACGACCCGCCACGAGGGATGCGGCAAAGCAATCGGCCCGTCCGGCACGGCCAGCGCATTGCGGATGCGCGGCTCCAGCGTGGTGCCCAGTTCCCGCGGCAGGCCGGATTTGTGCGCATAGGTGCCGACCAGCAGGGTGAGTCGCTCGCGCGGCAGTATTTCCTCGATCCGGCCATGCCACTGCGGCGCACATTCGCGGCGTGGCGGATTGTCGCCCGAACTGCCGGTGCCGGGATAGCAGAAGCCCATCGGTAGCAAGGCGACCTTCTGCGGATCGTAGAAGTCGCCCTCGTCGATCCCCAGCCAGTCGCGCAGCCGCCTACCGCTGGGATCATCCCACGGAACGCCGCTTTCATGCGACAGCCGCCCGGGCGCCTGGCTGGTGATGACGATGCGCGCCCGCGACGAAAAGGCCGCCAGCGGGCGCGGCGGATTGGGCAGATGCGCCGCGCACAGGCGGCACGCGGCCACCGCGCGGCGCAAATCGTCAACTTGGTCTGCCATGGATGCAAGATGGGTGGCAGGGGTGGGTTTGCGCAAGGACCGGGGTGCCGCCGCGGAGCATCCCGGGCCCAGCCCGGCGCATCACGTGCCGCAGAAGGTCACATGCCTCGCTGAACCCTCAGGCGCGCCGTGGGCGTAGCGCTCGGCCCCGTCCTGCGCGGTGAAAGGGGCGGACAACACGGCCAGCAGGCGGTCGAACGGCGCCAGATCGCCGTCGCGCGCCGCCGCCAGTGCCTCCTCGACCAAATGGTTGCGCGGAATATACAGCGGATTGACCGCATCCATCGCCGCTGCCCGTTCCGCCGGATCACTGCCTTCCTGTGCCAGCCGCGCGAGATAGGCGCCGGTCCAGCGGTCGAACCCGGCCGGATCGGTGAACAGCGCCCGCGCGGGTGTTGCATCGCCGCGGACCAGATCGGCGAGCGCACGGAACAGGCGGGTGTAATCCACCTGCTGCCCCGCGGCCGCAGCCAGCAGATCGGCAGCGAGTTCCGCATCACCGGGCAGCTCCGCCGCCAGCCCCAGCTTCGCGCGCATACCGGCGTTCCAGTGGCGCAGGTAGGTTTCGCCAAACCCGTCGAGCTCGGTGCTCAGCACCGCAATCGCCGCGTCGGCATCGTCGGGATTGACCAGCGGGATCAGCGTTTCGGCGAAGCGCGCCATGTTCCACAGCGCGATTCCCGGCTGGTTGCCATAGGCGTAGCGCCCCTGGTCGTCGATCGAACTGAACACCGCCCGTTGATCGTAATTGTCGATGAAGGCACAGGGTCCGTAGTCGATCGTTTCGCCGGAAATAGTCACATTGTCGGTGTTCATCACCCCATGGACGAAACCGACCAGCATCCAGCGCGCCACCAGTGCGGCCTGCGCATCGCGCACACGGCGGAGCAGCGCGAGATGGCGATCGTCCTGTCCCGCAAGCTCGGGATAGTGGCGCGCAATCGCATAGTCGGCGAGCTGCCGCAGCTTGTCGGTTTCACGCCGCGCGGCGAAAAACTGGAACGTGCCCACCCGCAGGTGCGAGGCGGCCACCCGCGCAAGCACGGCCCCCGGTTGCGGCCCATCGCGCCGGATGGTTTCTCCAGTGGTCACCGCAGCCAGCGCGCGGGTCGTCGGAATGCCGAGCGCATGCATCGCTTCGCCGAACAGATATTCGCGCAGCACCGGGCCGAGCACCGCCTTGCCGTCACCCTGCCGCGAATAGGGGGTGCGGCCCGATCCCTTGAGATGCAGGTCGCGGCGCGCGCCGTGGACATCGACAATCTCGCCCACCAGCAGCGCGCGACCATCGCCCAATTGCGGGGAGAAACCGCCGAACTGGTGCCCGGCATAGACCATGGCGAGCGGATCCGCGCCCGCGGGGCTATGCGCCCCGGCCAGCGCCGCCGCGCCTTCCGCCGTATCGAGCCGCGCCGGATCGAGGCCAAGCTCCTCGGCCAGCGCCCCGTTCAGTCGCACGATCTGCGGGTCGGGCACGGCCTCGCCCTGCCACGGAGTGTAAAAACCCTCCATCTCGCGCGCGAAGCTGTTGTCGAAGCGGAACATCGGTGTTTCGGCCATCAAGCTGTCCTCGCATTCCCGCCCAGCCCCGGGCGCGCTCCAACCCGGCATGGTCTTGCGGTGCTGGAAAGGCGTGGAGCGGGTAGCGGGAATCGAACCCGCATAGCCAGCTTGGAAGGCTGGAGCTTTACCACTAAGCTATACCCGCCCGCGCGTGGCCGTCATGGCCGGTCCGTCGGACGCAGCGCGATTGCCACGCAGCCCCCGGTTTCGTCAAGCGCGCAGGTGGCTGGTCCGGTGGGCGCCACGGCGACTATTCGCCGCCGGTGATCGCCTGTTCGACCAGCGTCGGCTGTTCCGCGCCGCTCGCGGGGGCCGATTGCGGTGTGCCTTCGGGAACGGCGATAGTGATGTCGACCCGGCGGTTGGCCGCCCGGCCTGCTTCGTCGGGCTGTCCATCGAGCGTGGCGTTGTTGGCCACCGGTCGCATTTCGCCCAGCGCCACGATCGTCAGGCGATCGGCGGCCACACCTTTGCCGACCAGGTAATCGCCCACCGCCTCGGCTCGTTGGCGAGAAATGCGCAAATTGACCGCATCGTGCCCCACCGAATCGGTATGGCCGCGCAGGGTAATCGCACCGCCTACGGCATATTGGGGCGAGGCGAGCAGCCCGTCGAGCGCCTGCCGACCGGCATCGTCGAGGCTGGTGCCATTGTCGGCGAAGGAAATCGTCAGTTCCAGCGGCGCGAGCGGCGCGGGCGCCTGCTTGACCGCGACATCGGGGCGGATGATCGACGCCGTCTGCTGGTCGTCCGGGGCGCGAGACGCGGTATCCTCGGGCGCCCTCTCGCCCGGCGCGGCATCGCAGGCCGCGAGCATCAGCGATCCCGCAGCACACAGCAGGGTCAGGGGCGGAAGGGCGGGGCGGAGGGTCATGCGGCCTGTTCCCTGGTCTTGCGCGGGCTGGCCGCAGGCTTGCCAGCGTCGCGCCGCGCGAGTTCTTCCTGCGGCGGGGAGAAGGAGACGATCGTGTCGCCGGCCTGCGGCTGGGGGGCGGCGGCGTGGGTGAAGAAATGCATCGCCCCGCCCTTGCGCAGGACCAGCAGCATCTGGCTGTCCTCGCCGAGCGCCTGCTGCGCATCCTCGAATGAGAATTCGTCGGACAGGCGCGTGCGGCGGAAACTCCATCCGTGGCGCAGCTTCTGCTGGACATCCTCGACGCCAAGGCCCGACCGGAACAGCGCCCGCCCGCGCAGCGATGGCGGCAGGGCGTGGCGATCGTGTTCGTCGCCCAGCTGGTAGACCGAATCGCGCCCGATCTCGTGCGCGAACTCGTTGCAGACGAGCGCGTTGTAGGCTTCGTTCTCGGTTGCAGCGACCAGCACCTGGAACGGCGAGAGGTCGAGATTATGTTCGGTCGCCTCGTCGAGGATCTCGCCGTGGTAGAACGGGATGCCCTCGCGCCGAGCGGGCGAGAGGCGCTGCCAGCTGGCATCGACCACCACCACCGGTGTCTTCAGCGCGGCCATCTGGCGGGCGAGCGCGATGGTCCAGTCGTTGCTGCCGACGATCAGCAGCCCCGGGCGCGAGCTCCCCTTCACCCCCAGCCAGCGCGCGACCAGGTCGATGGTGAACCCATGCGCGACGATGGTGGCGACCACCACGGCAAAGCTCAACCCGATCAGGATATTGCCGTCGCCATAGCCCAGCTCGGTCAGGCGCAGCGCGAACAGGCCGGAAATTGCGACCAGCACGATCCCGCGCGGGGCGATCCACGCCAGCAGCAGCCGCTCGCGCCAGGGCACGGTGCTGAAGGCAAGGCTGAGCAGGATCGTCGCCGGGCGCACGAGGAACAGCAGGGCCAGCAGGAACAGGCCGAAGCGCCATTCGAAATAGCTCAGCTGCGCCACGTCGAGCGAGGCGGACAGCATGATGAAAATGCCCGAGATCAGCAGCACCGCGACATTCTGCTTGAACGGGTGGATGCTGCGCAGGCTGGTGACGTTCATATTGGCGAGCGCGATTCCCATCACCGTGACCGCGACCAGCCCCGCCTCATGCTCGATCCGGTTGGCGAAGACGAAGACACCGATCACCGCGGTCAGCAGCACCGGCACCTTGAGGAATTCGGGCACCGCCCCGCGCGGGAACGACCAGGCGATCAGCCGCGCGGCGCCATAGCCGATCAGGCCTGCCAGCACGGCGGCGATGATCATCGGCGGCACGACCTCGATCATGGTCGCGCCATCGGCCCGCAGGCGGTAATATTCATAGGCGATCACCGCGCACAGCGCGCCGAGCGGATCGTTGACGATCGCTTCCCATTTGAGGATCGTCGCCGGACGCTGGAGCACGGCGGACTGGCGCAGCAGCGGCATCACCACGGTCGGCCCGGTGACAACCAATATGCCGCCGAACAGCACCGCGACCGGCCAGACCAGCCCCGCGACGTAGTAGGCCGCGAGCGAGCCGAACAGCCAACCCAGCGGCACGCCCAGCAACACCAGCCGCCCAACGCCGTCGCCTGCGTGGCGCAGTTCGCGCAGATCGAGGCTCAACCCGCCTTCGAACAGGATTAGCGCGACGCCGATCGACACCATCGGTTCGATCATGTCGCCAAAGGCCGCCTCGGGGTCGATCAGATGGAAGGCCGGGCCGGCAAGGAAGCCCGCGGCCAGCATCAGCACGATGGCCGGCCAGCCGGTGCGCCAGGCAAGCCATTGCGCCCCGATTCCGAGCATGCCGACCAATGCGATGGTGATCGCCTGCGTCTCCATCACCTGTCAGCCTGTGCCCCGTTCGCTACCCATCGTCCCAGAATGCCCCAAGACGGGGTTATTTCCAAGGCGAGGAGAATTTCTGGTGGCGGCGCGCGTCAATCGCCGTCGAAGTGGAACAGCGTGGTTACCTCCACCCCGGCATCGCGCAGGCGGGCTGCGCCGCCGAGATCGGGCAGGTCGATCACGAACAGCGCCTGTTCGACCACGGCTCCGGCGCGGCGCAGCAGATCGACTGCCGCCAGTGCGGTGCCGCCAGTCGCGATCAAATCGTCGACGATCACCACCCGCCGGCCCGGCAAGATGGCGCCCGGGTCGATTTCCAGCCGGTCCTTGCCGTATTCGAGCGCGTAGTCGACTCCCAGCGTGGCGACGGGCAGCTTGCCCGGCTTGCGCACGGGCAGGAAGCCGAGACCCAGCCGCACCGCCACCGCCGTGCCGAAGATAAAGCCGCGCGCCTCCATCCCGGCGATGGCCTGCGCCCCGGCGAGCCGGGCAGCTTCGGCGAGATGTTCGACCGTCGCCGCCAGCCCCTGTCCGTGCGATATCAGTGTGGTGATGTCGCGGAACTGGACGCCGGGGCTGGGAAAATCGGGCACCGTGCGCACCAGCGCGCGCAGCTCTGCCGGGCTCATCGTCGGTTCGCTCGATTGGCTGATCGTCATGCGTCCCCTTTCCCGCTTGGAGCGCGTCGCGCAAATGGTGGTGGCACAGATAGATGTGGCACAAATGGAAAGCGCCCCTCGCATCGGGTGATGGAGGGGCGCTGTCGCTTTGCCATGGAAGGGCGCGTCAGGCGGCCTTCTTTTTCTTCTTGTCGGCCCACACCTGCTGCTTGGCCATATAGGCCAGCATGGTGGCGAACAGCAGGAAACCGAGCACCGCCCAGCCGGTCTGGCGCCGCTTTTCGAGCTTGGGTTCGGCGGTCCAGGTCAGGAAGGCAGCCACGTCCTGCGCCATCTGGTCGATGGTCGGTTCGGGGTTGCCCTCACCATAGGTCACCTGCCCGTCGGCACCGAGCGGCGGGGCCATCGCGAGGTTGAGGTTCGCGAAATAGGGGTTGTAGTGCAGCCCGTTCGGGGTCTTCGCCTCGGGGAAGCGCTTGACCAGCGCCGCCGGCTGTTCGGTGAAGCCGGTCAGCAGCGAATAGACATAGGCCGAACCTTCGTGGCGCGCCTTGGTCATCAGCGAGAGATCCGGCGGGACCGCGTTGTTGTTCGCCGCACGCGCCGCAATCTCGTTCGGATAGGGCGAGGGGAAGTGGTCGGTCGGCAGGCCGGGGCGCATGGTCGCTTCGCCGGTGTTCGGGTCGACGCCCGGCACCTGGAAGCCGGCCGCGAGCACCTTCACCTGCGCTTCGGTATAACCGAGCTGCTGCAGGTCGCGGAAGGCGACGAATTTCAGGCTGTGGCAGGCCGAGCAGACTTCCTTGTAGACCTGGAAGCCGCGCTGCAGCTGTGCCCGGTCATACTTGCCGAAGGGCCCGTCGAAGCTGAATTCCACTTCCTTCGGGTGCTTGTGATAGACCATTTCGGCCGTGGTGGGCTTGAACTCGCCGTTCGTGATGACCTCGCTGGTCCCCTGGAAGAAGGCCAGGAGCACCCCGAGGGTGAAGAACAGGCCGGCGAGAATTCCGATGATGCGGATCATGGCTGGTATCTTTCTGTCAGTCCTGCGCCGTCACTCGGCGGGTTCCAGCTGCGCGGCCTCGTCCTTGCCGAGCACCGCCTCGGTGATCGAGTAGGGCAGCGGCTCCGGCCGTTCGATCGAGGAGATGATCGGCAGGATCACGAGGAAATGCAGGAAGTAATAAGCCGTCGCGAGCTGGGCGATCATGACATAGGGCTGCTCCGCCGGGGCGCCGCCGCAATAGAACAGCACCGCCATCGTCGGGATCAGGCCGAACCAGAAGAACTTGCGGAACAGCGGGCGGTAGTGGCCGCTGCGGACCGGGCTCTTGTCGAGCCAGGGCAGGAAGAACCACACCAGGATCGCCGCGAACATCGCCAGCACGCCCATCAGCTTCGCCGGGATGGACAGGAAGTCGGCGGTGAAGCTGCGCAGGATCGCGTAGAACGGCCAGAAATACCATTCGGGGACGATGTGCGCCGGGGTCGAGAGCGGGTTCGCCTCGATGTAATTGTCCGGGTGGCCGAGATAGTTCGGCAGGAAGAACACGAAGGCGAAGTAGATCAGCAGCGCCACGCCCAGCCCGTAACCGTCCTTGGCGGTGTAGTAGGGGTGGAACGGCACGGTGTCGCTTTCGCTCTTCACCTCGACGCCGGTCGGGTTCGACGAACCCGGGATATGCAGCGCCCAGATGTGCAGGATCACCACCGCCGCAATCACGAAGGGCAGCAGGAAGTGCAGCGAGAAGAAGCGGTTGAGCGCCGCATCGTCGGGCGCGTAGCCGCCGAGCAGCCAGATCTGCAGCGGTTCGCCGACCAGCGGGATCGCGCTGAACAGGCCGGTGATCACCTTGGCACCCCAGAAGCTCATCTGGCCCCAGGGCAGCACGTAGCCCATGAAGGCAGTCGCCATCATCAGCAGGAAGATGACCACGCCGAGCAGCCAGATCATCTCACGCGGGGCCTTGTACGAGGAGTAGAAGAAACCGCGGAAGATGTGGAGGTAAACCACCACGAAGAAGAAGCTCGCGCCGTTGGCGTGGGCATAGCGCAGCAGCCAGCCCCAGTTGACGTCGCGCATGATGTGTTCGGTCTTGGCGAAGGCGATCGTCGAATCGGCCGAATAATGCATCGCCAGGATGACGCCGGTGACGATCTGCAGCACGAGGCAGAAGCCCGCGAGCACACCGAAATTCCACATGTAGGAAAGGTTGCGCGGCACCGGATAACCGCCGCCGACGGCATTGTAGACGAGACGCGGCACCGGCAGCTTTTCGTCGAGATAGCGCATCAGCGGGTGCTGCGGCGTATATTCCTTGGCCCAAGGGAAGCTCATGACAGTCTCTTTCCTCTTCCTCAGCCGACCTTCACGACAGTGTCGGAAGTGAATTCATAGGGCGGAACTTCGAGATTCTTCGGCGCCGGGCCCTGGCGGATGCGCGCAGCGGTGTCGTAGGCCGAACCGTGGCAGGGGCAGAAATAGCCACCGAAGGGGCCCTTGTTCTCACCCTCGCCCGCACCCAGCGGCACGCAGCCCAGATGGGTGCACACGCCCATGGTGATGAGCATGTCGAGATGCCCTTCCTTGGTGCGTTCGGCCAGCGTCTGCGGGTCGCGCAGCGAATTGATGTCGACCGCGTTCGCTTCCTCGATTTCCTTGGGGGTCAGCCGGCGGACGAACAGCGGCTGCTTGCGGAACACCGCCTTGATCGCCTGCCCGACTTCGATCCCCGAAACGTCGACTTCGGTCGAGCTTTCGGCGAGCACGTCGGCCGACGGCGCCATCTGGCTGATCAGCGGCAGCAGAACCACCGCCGCACCGGCACCGGCGGCGCTGACCGCCGCGACATTGATGAAATCGCGCCGACGGACCCCGTCGGTGCCTTCGGCACCTTCTACGGAGTTCGCGGTGACAGTCGTTTCCGTCATCAGACCTGACCTTGCTTGCATGCGACCCGCCCGGGAAGGCGGGACCTTCCAAGAATTTGCAACCGCGCCGCGTTGAAGAAAGACCCCCGTCCGCGGCACACATGACACTGCATAAGCAAGTGCGCATGTGCCGGTTTGGGCGAGCCTGTAGCTGCTATGGCGCACCTTGCCAACCGCCATTTTTCCACCACTTCGCCCCATGCGCGAAGGTGCGACTCGTTCGCAGGCGGCAAGGCGGCGTTCAATCGCAGGCGATCAGCGAAAATTGCCGGCCATAGGTCGGCTCATCCCGGTGGGTAGCGCGGCGGAAGGAATAGAAGCGCGATTCCTCGCCATAGGTATCGAGACCCAGCGGCTCGACCTGCCCGACCCCGGCGGCCTGCAGCCGGGCGGCGACATAGGCTTCGAGGTCGAACTGCCAGTGATCCGCACGACCGGGCGCGAAAAAACGGTCGTCTGCGGCGGTGAAATTGTCGCGAAACCGCGCATCGACCTCGTAGCTTTCCTGCGCGATGCACGGGCCGATCGCTGCAGCAATGCGGGCGGGCCGGGCGCCGAGCTGCTCCATCGCCGCAACGCTCGCCTCGATCACCCCGCCATGCGCGCCCCGCCAGCCCGCATGGGCCGCCGCGACCACCCCCGTCTCCCGGTCCGCCAGCAGCACCGGCGCGCAATCGGCGGTGACGATCCCCAGCACCAGCCCAGGCCGGTCGGTAACCAGCGCATCGGCGCGCGGGCGCTGGTCGTGGCTCCATGCCTCGCTCACGATCACCGCCTCTGGCGAATGGACCTGGTAACAGGTGACCAGCTGCGCCCCCGGCGCCACCGCGGCGACCGCGCGGCGGCGGTTTTCCTCGACTGCGCGATCGTCGTCATCCGCACCGAAGCCCACGTTCAGCCCGGCGACGAGCCCCTGGCTGACCCCGCCCCGGCGCCCCAGGAAGGCGTGGCGGACGCCTGCCAGACTTTCGGCGCGGATCGCCTCCACGGTGTCAGCCAAGGCTGCGGGTGACCTGTTCATAGGTGTCGCGCGACAGGCTCGGCGCAGCGGCGACCCGTTCCAGTTCGGCCCGCATCAGCGCCGCCCGCCCCGGTTCGATCCGCCGCCACCGCCCGAGCGGAGGCACGAAACGCGCCGCCGTCTGCGGATTGATCGGATCGAGCGCCAGGATCAGGTCGGCGACGATCCGATACCCCTGCCCATCCGCCGCATGGAACGCAGCCGGATTGCCGGCAAAGGCCATGTAGAGCGAGCGCACGCGGTTGGGGTTGCGCAGGGTGAAGTCGGGATGCTCGGCCAGCGCCATGACATGCGCCAACGCCTGCGGATGGAGGCTGGACGCCTGCAGCGCGAACCATTTGTCGACCACCAGCGCATTGTCGCGATAACGGTTGTAGAAATCGAGCAGCCGCGCGGTCCGTTCGGGGCATTCAAGCCCGGCCAGCACCATCAACGCGCCCTGCCGGTCGGTCATATTGTCGGCGGCGTCATATTGCGCGGCGGCCAGTTTGGCAGCCAGCGCGGGATTCCCCGCGGCGAGATAGACCAGCGCCTGCGTCTTGACCTTGCGTGCACCGCGCGCTTCCGCCGCCAAGGAATACGGCACCGCACTCGAAGCGGCATGCAGCGCGCCCAGCGGGCCTTCGAGCGCCGAACCGATGCGGCGCTTCAGCGCTTCGCGTTCGGCGTGGATGCGGCCCGGATCGGCGACCAGCAATTGTTCGGCCAGATAGCTCTGCGTCGGCAGGATCATCAGCTCGCCGCGCATCAGATCGTCGAGCGCAGCATCGGCCAGCACGGCGGCAAAGGCCTGCACCACGGCAGCTTCGCCCTGCTCGCGGGTCGCCGGATCGAGCCCTTCGCCCACCGCGGCGACGAGGTGCGAGACGACCAGTTCCTGCATCGCCTCGTAACGGGCGAAGGGATCGTCGTCATGCGCGGCAAGGAACACCAGGTCTTCGCGCGCCACACTCCGCTCGATCGTCACCGGCGCCGAATAGCCGCGATTGATCGACACCACCGGTGGCTGCGCCCAGCCTTCGAAATCGAGCGCCAGTTCGGCGCCCTCCAGCATCACCAGCCGTTCCCCCGTATGGGTGCCGGTGGCACGATCGAACAGGGCGAGCCTGAGCGGGATCGGCATCGGCTGCTTGGCGGGCTGGCCGGGTGTGGGCGGCACCGTCTGTTTCAGCGCCAGCCGCGCGACATCGCCCGAATGGGTCAGTGTCACGTCGACCTTGGGCGTGCCGGCCTGCGAATACCACAGGCGGAAGCGCGACAGGTCCATTCCCGTCCCGTCCTCGATCGCCTTGACGAAATCCTCGCAGGTCGCTGCTTCGCCGTCGTGCCGCTCGAAATAGAGGTCGCAGCCCTTCCGGAAGGCTTCGGGCCCGGCCATGGTCCGCATCATGCGGATCACCTCGGCCCCCTTGTTATAGACCGTGGCGGTATAGAAATTGGAGATTTCCTGGTAGGAATCGGGCCGGATCGGATGCGCCAGCGGCCCCGAATCCTCGGGGAACTGCACACCGCGCAGCAGCCGCACATCCTCGATCCGCTTGACCGGCGCGCTGCCCATGTCCTGGCTGAACAGCTGGTCGCGCAGCACGGTGAAGCCTTCCTTCAGGCTCAGCTGGAACCAGTCGCGGCAGGTGACCCGGTTGCCCGACCAATTGTGGAAATATTCATGCGCAATCACGCCCTCTACCGCGTCGAAATCGCCGTCGGTGGCGGTTTCCGGATCGGCGAGGACGTATTTCGTGTTGAAGATATTGAGCCCCTTGTTCTCCATCGCGCCCATGTTGAAATCGGACACAGCAACGATGTTGAACACGTCGAGGTCGTATTCGCGGCCGAACACCTCCTCGTCCCACTCCATGCTCTTCTTGAGGGACAGCATCGCGTGGTCGGTGCGCGGCAGGTCGCCCTCGCGCACCCAGATCGCCAGGTCCACCGCGCGCCCGCTCATGGTGGTGAAGCTGTCGCGATTGGCCACGAGATCGCCCGCCACCAGCGCGAAGAGATACGACGGCTTGGGCCAGGGATCGTGCCATTCGGCCCAATGCGTGCCATCCTCGCCTGCGCCTTGCGCCACCAGGTTGCCGTTGGCCAGCAGCACCGGAAAGCGCGCCTTGTCGCCTGCCATATGGACGCGGTAGGTCGACAGCACATCGGGCCGGTCGGGGAAGAAGGTGATCCGGCGGAACCCTTCGGCCTCACACTGGGTGCAGAGCATGCCCGAAGAGGCGTAGAGCCCCATCAGCTGGCTGTTGGCGGCCGGTGCGATCTCGGTTTCGATCGCCACCTCGTGCGCGTCGCCCGGCAGGGTGAGCAGCAAGTCGTCGCCCTCCATCGCCCAGCCGCTGCACGGTTCGCCATCGACCCACACGCCGATCGCCACCAGCCCATCGCCATTGAGCCGCATCACCGGCGTCCGTTCCGCCGCCGGATTGCGCTCGACGCTCATCGTGCTGCGCACCCGCGTCTGTTCGATGCCCAGTTCGAAGCGCAATTCCACCTGCGGCACGCGCCAGCCATAGGGCCGGTAATCTTCGCGCCGGATCAGCGGCGGGGGTGCGGGGTGCGGCGCGGCATCGGCCATTTCGGGATTGCCGTCGGGGTTCGAGGGGGTGCGAGCGATGTCCATGGCGCGTCTTTAGAATCTTTCTGCGCGCGGTCCAATGCCCACGACGCCGGTCGATCCGTGCCGGGCGCTGGCAGATCGGGAATATTGCGCCCGATTGACAGTATCTTGCCCTGGACGCAGCATCGCGGGAGGAGGGCTTACCCATGATACTTGACCTGATGGCTGCCGCGCAGAGCGGCGGCTTCGATGTCGATGCCGCGACCCGCGTCTATCTCGACACGTTGCAAGGTGCCGCGCGCGCCAAGTCCGATGCCTATTTCGAAGGCGGCTACTGGTTGATCCTGTGGGGTGCGCTGGTGGGCTTCGTGGTCGATGGGCTCCTGCTGCGCTTTCGCCTGTCGGCGCGGTTCCGCGATGTGGGCGAACGTTTCTTCCGCCGTCCGTTTCCCATCGCCTGGGTTACCGCGCTGCTTTATACGCTGGTGGGCTGGGTGTTGCTGCTGCCGTGGACGATCTACACCGGCTTCATCCGCGAGAAGCAATACGACCTGATGAGCATGGGCTTTGGCGGCTGGTTCGGCGAACAGGCGACCGATCTGGCCATCGGGCTGGCGCTGCAGCCGTTGCTGATCGCGCTGATCTACCTCGTCATTCGCAAGGCACCGCGCCGCTGGTGGCTGTGGGGCACCGGGGTGGTGGTGGTGTTCGCCGCGATCGGCATGCTGATCGCCCCGGTCTATATCGCGCCGCTGTTCAACACCTACACCGAGATGCCCTCCGGGCCGCTGCGCGACAAAATCGTGGCGATGGCCGGGAATTACGACATTCCGGCGGACCACATCTACGTCTTCGACCAGTCGAAGCAGCACAAGCGGATTTCTGCCAATGTGTCGGGCATCGGTCCCACCATCCGTATCTCGCTGAACGACAATCTGCTTAACCGTACCAGCGAACCGGAGATCATGGCGGTGATGGCCCACGAGATGGGCCACTACAAGCTCAACCACGTCTGGTACCTGCTGGGCTTCGTCTTCGTCCTGTTCGCCAGCGGTCTGTTCATCGTCTCGCGACTGGCCCCGATGATGATCGCCCGTTGGGGCAGCGCCTGGGGTGTGCGCGATGTGGCCGACCCCGCGTCGATGCCGGTGCTGGGCATATTGCTGGGCGCATTCTTCCTGCTCGCCACCCCGGCGTTCAACACCATGGTGCGGGTGGACGAGAGCGCCGCCGATGCCTTCGGGTTGGACGCCGCGCGTGCGCCGGACGGCTTCGCGCGAGTGGCGATGCGCCTGTCGGAATATCGCAAGATCGAACCCGGCCCGGTCGAGGAATTCCTGTTCTTCGACCATCCTTCGGGCGCGACCCGCGTGCGCATGGCGATGCAGTGGAAGAAGGACCACGTGCCCGGCGCCACCATCGAACATCCGCCTGCGGGCTATCTCGGCGAGGACGCAGGAGCTATTGCCAAGCCCGAATGACCCGCCTGTTCGTCTTCGGCCTCGGCTATACCGCATCGCGCATCGCCGCCCGGCTGGCCGCGCAGGGCTGGCAGGTCGATGCGACCGGCAGCGCCGGCAGTCTCGCCTTCGCGGACCGGGAGGGCGTGGCCCGCGCACTGGGTGCTGCCAGTCATGTGCTCTCCTCGGTCCCGCCGGGAGAGGACGGTCGCGACCCGGTACTGGACGCATACGGCGCGCTGCTGGGCGGCAAATGGCTCGGCTATCTCTCCTCCACCGGTGTCTATGGCGATACCGGCGGGGCGTGGGTGGACGAGAGAGCGCCGACCGGCGGGCGGCGGGGCGCCCGGGTTGCCTGCGATTCCGCCTGGCTGGCGGCGGGCGCGCGGGTGTTCCGCCTGCCGGGCATCTACGGCCCGGGGCGCAGCGCGCTCGACCGGGTTCGCGCAGGCAAGGCGCATCGAATCGACCTGCCGGGGCAGGTGTTCAGCCGGGTGCATGTGGACGATATCGCCAGCGGCGTGATCGCCGCGATCGAGTGCGATGCTGCGCCGGGTGCCTACAACCTCGCCGACGATCTGCCCTGCAGCCAGAATCTGGTGATCGAGGAAGCCTGCCGCCTGCTCGCCCTCGCCCCGCCGCCGCTGCAGACGATGGACGAGGCCGGGCTCAGCGCCATGGCGCGCGGCTTCTATGCCGAGAACCGCCGCATCGCCAACGGCAAGGCCCGGCGAGAGCTCGGCTGGCGCCCCGCCTACCCCGACTTCCGCACGGGATTGCGCGCCCTTAGCGCAACCGCCATGCCGAGCAGCGCCAGCGCGCCGCCTGCGGCGGCCAGCAGCGACCACTGATAGGCTTCGAACAGGGTTGACAGCAGCATCGCCACCACCGGCACCGCCACCCCGTTGTAAGCCGCCCGGCCCGGCCCGAGTTCGCGGATCAGCATGAAATAGAGCGGGAAGGTCAGCACCGAACCGACGATGCCGAGATAGCTCACCCCCGCCCAATAGCGCAGGTCGGCAGGGATTACCGGCGGCCCGGCGGTGAGCCACGCGATCGCCGCATCGGCCAGCGCCCCCCACAGCAGCGCCCAGGCGAGCAACGGCAGCAGCCGCTGGCGCCCGGCGACCGGCGTCGCCTGCAGCACATTGGCGCTCGATGCGCACAGGATCGCCAGCAATGTCAGCGCGATACCCAGCCAGACCTTGCCTTCGGGCGGGGCCATGCGCGCTTCGTGCACCAGCATCAGCGCGATGCCCGCCAGCCCGATCGCAGACCCGGCCATGAAGCCGCGGGTGATCGGCGTCTTCAGGACCAGCCGACCCAGCAGTGCATTGGGCACCATCAGGATGCCGAACAGCACCGCCACCAGCCCCGATGTCAGGTGCTGTTCGGCGCGGTAGACGAAATTGAAGTTGAAGCAGAACTGCGTGAGGCCCAGCGCGATCGCGACGATCTGCCCCTGCCGGTCGAGCATCAGCCGCTCGCCCCGCACCAGCGCGAGCAGCGCCATGCCGACCGCCGCGATGGCAAAGCGCCAGGTGACCGACCAGCTCGCCGGGGCCATCCCGAGCTGGTCCTTGATCACCAGCCAGGTCGAGCCCCAGATCAGGGTGACCAGCAGGAAGGGCAGGGCGATGCGCGGCTGCAGCAGCGCGTGCCGTTCGGGTTCGCTCATAGGCCGGCGATCGCCCGCGCCAGTGCGGCGGCGTCTTCGGCGCGCGTGTTCCACGCGGTGACGAAGCGCGCCGCATCGGCCCCCCAGTCGTAAAAGCCGAAGCCCTGCGCGCGCAGCGCGGCACGCTCATCCGGGGTCAGGGCGACGAACAGCTCGTTCGCCTGCACCGGATGCAGCAGCCGCTCGCCGCAGGCTGTGCCGATTTCGGCGGCCGCGGCATTGGCGGCGGCGGCATTGTGCAGCCACACATCGCCCTCCAGCATGGCGAGGATCTGCGCCGCGAGATAGCGGCCCTTGCTCTGCAGATGCCCGGCCCGCTTGCGGCGATAGCGCACGACATCGGCCAGCGCGGTGTCGAAGAAGACAATCGCCTCCGCGCTCATCCCCCCGTTCTTGATGAAGCCGAAGCTCAGTGCATCGACCGGACCGGCGACCTCGGCAGGCGGCCGGTTGGCGAAGGCCACGGCATTGGCGAAGCGCGCCCCGTCCATATGGAAGCCCAGCCCGCGCCGCCCGCATTCGGCATCCAGCGCGGCCAGCTCGCCCGGCGAATAGACGCAGCCATATTCGCTCGCCTGCGTAATCGAGAGCGCATGCGGCTGGACCTGGTGGACATCGTTGCGGATCGGGTCGAGCGTGGCGGCGAGGCTGGCGGGCGTCAGCTTGGCATGGTCGCTCCCGTCGCTCGCGCCGCACAGCAGCAGCTTGGCGCCATGCATGAAGAAGCCCGGTGCGCCGCCTTCGTCGACCTCGATATGCGCCTCGCGGTGGCACGCGACCGCGCCATGCGGCGGGCACATGGCAGCGAGCGCGAGGCAATTGGCCGCCGTGCCGGTGGCGACCCACAGCACCGCCACTTCCTTGCCGAACACCATCGCCATCGCATCGTCGAGCGCGGCAGAGGCACGGTCGCCATCATAGGGCGCATCGGCGGCGTCGACATCCTTCATCGCCTGCCAGACGGCGGGATGGACGGCGGCGGCATTGTCTGAAAGGAATTGCATGGGAACGCCCTTAGAGAGCGGCGCGTTCATCGCCAAGCAGGAGAACGCGGACAGATGGCGCAAGACGAACTGGACATCACCTATCGCGGGCACGAACACGGCGGGGTCTATACCGCGCATGTCCCCGGCAGCGACAAGGTCGGCAAGCTGACCTGGAAGGCGCGTGACGGGGTGCGCGTGGCCGACCACACGCTGGTGCCGCCCGAAATCGGCGGGCGCGGCATTGCCGCCGCGCTGGTCGAGGCGCTGGTGGCCGATGCGCGCGAGCAGGGTTTCCGCATCGACCCGCAATGCTCCTATGTCGAAGCGATGTTCCGCCGCCATCCCGAATGGGCCGAACTGCGCGCGTCGGCCTAGCCATCCGGCTGGGTCCTGTTACGCCGACAGCCCGCTTTTCGAAAACTCCCCCAGCCCCGCGCAGCAAGGCCCTGTGCGGCTTGCAGCGCGATTCCGCCCGACAATCTGTCACCTTCGACCGCGCGACGGAAACGCGCGTTCGCGATGGGCGAGGATGGAGCGAGGGCAAGCATGTCCGGAACCTGTCGAAAGGAGCAGTGTTCGCTAGCAGACAGGGTGCGTGTAGGAAAATCGGCTCAAATACGCCGCGTGTGCAGGGGGTGTTGCGACGGTGACCGTAATCCAGATCAGGGCCCGGAGTTATGTATTGTGTCCCCGGAATTCCCGGAATTCACTGTCCCTGGAATTTATGTATTTGGCAAACTGAGACCGTCATCACTATTTTGTCGCCATTCGCGCGATTAGGCCTTGCAAGCTGGCGTCGGTAGGTCCGTCATCTTTAACGATCCCATCAGGTGTTGGGCGGAATAACGAGTTCAAAACGATCTGCCTTTCGGCTTCGGTTGCAGCGCCATCGTTGGTGAGGGCCAAGTAAGTCTTGGCCATGACTGCGCGCTCTTCCGCATCATTCCGAAGATGATGTTCACTTAAGTAAAGCTTCGTCAGTATTCGCCCTATCCAGAATGCGATTGATGAGAGAAGAAGTAATCCGCCTGAAACCACGACATAGAGAGCGACAGGAGCCTTGGAGCTAGCAGTATCTGGGTGGCTTATTAGGAAACAAGCAGCCCAGACGAAGGCGGCGGTCATGATGATTAGGGTGATTGGAAAATACCAGTAAAGACGTTCACGGGCGGCCCGCTCGCGATCTTTATGCTCTTCGGCTTTGCCCTCCCAATACTCGACCGGCCCACGTAGGTGCATGTATTCTCTGTAAGAAGACTCCGTCGCCCGAATGTCTGCGACAGCCATTGCCGCACCTTTTTGCCATTGCTCCTGCACTTCCCGCCATTTGCGCCGCTTTTGATCGAAGATACGGCGCGCTGCATTGGACGCCCTGCCAACTAGCTCTACGTTCTCGCGGTTTCGTTCATCGGCTTCTTTTTCTAATCGCTCTGTGAGGCTTCGGGCCGCCATCTTATAATTCGCACGCTCACGCTTGAGCCGCTCATGCCAATCAGCGGACTTAGCCATGTCGGGAAACACTGTCAGCACCGCCCCAAGCAGATCGTCTTTGGTCTGGGCGTGCCGCATTGTGAGTTGGTTTCGAAGGAAGCCCGCGGCGAATGATGCAGGTCCGTCGCCGACTGCATCGCGAATATCCAAAACAGTAGTTCCTTGCGCCGTGGTTGAAACGATTAATGGACCCGTCGAGAGCGATGCCAATTGCGCATGAACCGCACTTAGAGGCTGCCCACTATTTCTCTGGTTCTGGATGTTTGTGATGAGTGCGTCCCATTCGCTTTGAATGGCTGTGGCGATATTCTGCCGATCCACTTGGGCGTCGCCTCGAACGAGCCACGCCCATTGCGCCCGCTCTTTCTCCAACCACCTCTGCAACTCATCGTAGGATCGCACAGTGACATCGTCGTCTGGGCCAATCGAAAACGTCAACTCATCGGCCATGAATCGCCCCCTCACCGTCCTTGAACAGCGATAAATAGGACAGAACTACTCTCTGTTGTAGAGAGTTAGCATCGCTTTGCTGCTCACTCCCTGCTGCGGAAATAACGTGACAGTCTGTCGGACACATTTAACTCCGCCCCGCACCTCTGACTTCGGCCAGCATTTCCAAGGGCGTTAGCGCCCGCTTGGTACGTAACTCGAGGCGCATCCGGCTAGCCCGCGCGCCCAACGGTCGCGCCCTCGAGTTTCGGCAATGTGCGCCGCGCGCGCCTGCACGGGCTCGACTTGGCGCGCCTGCAGGGGATCGCATCTGGCGGGGGCGAGAAATGGTGCTGCTGGGGAGGATTGAACTCCCGGCCTCACCCTTACCAAGGGTGCGCTCTACCACTGAGCTACAGCAGCATACCGGATCGC
>JACXVD010000006.1 GCA_014763545.1 Sphingomonadales bacterium | reverse complement strand
GCCGGGGCTTGCCGCGGGGCTGGGCGTGATCGCGCCGGGCACGCTGCTGGCGGCCGGGCTGCTGGTCGGGGTCGGGACCGACCTCGGCAATGGCTGCACCAGCGGCCACGGGGTCGTGGGCCTCTCGCGCCTGTCGCGGCGCAGCTTTGCCGCGGTGGCAGTGTTCATGTTCTTTGCCGCGCTGACCGTCGTCGGCGCGCGCCACGGAGCCTTGTAATGACCAATTCGCTGCGTAACGCCGGAACCTTCCTCGCCGGGCTGGTGTTCGGCGTCGGCCTGATCGTGTCGGGCATGACGAGCCCGGACAAGGTGCTCGGCTTCCTCGACATCTTCGGCGCGTGGGACCCGAGCCTGGCCTTCGTGATGGGCGGGGCGGTGCTGACCGCGATGCCGCTGTTCGCGCTGGCAAAGCGGCGGGCGCGCCCGGTGGCCGGCGGCAGCTTCGATGCGCCGCCGAAGACGCCGGTCGACGGGCGGCTGCTGGCCGGTGCGGCGATGTTCGGGATCGGCTGGGGCCTGGCCGGGATCTGCCCGGGGCCGGGCTTCGTCAACCTCGCGATCAGCCCGGTGCAGGCGGCGATCTTCGGCGTGGCGATGGTGGGCGGGCTGCTGTTCTCCGCCAGGGTGCTGCGGCCCTTCCTCGATGCCACCGCGCCGCAGGGCAGCGCGCAGCTGAGCGGGCAGGGCGATGCGGAGGCGATCCCGGCGGAGTGACGCCGGGATGCCAGCGCGCGGATCAGTTCACCGCGGCGTATTTGTCCTTCACGTCGCTCATGTTCCGGTCGGACTGGTCACCCAGCAGCATGAAGGCTCCGATCGCGGCAACCGAGATGACCGAGGCCACCAGCGCATATTCGATGGCGGTGCCGCCGACGGTGTCCTTCAAGATTTTCCTGAGCATTCCCTACTCCCCTGTGCTGGGCGGGGCGATAGCGAGACAGGGTTAGTTTCGGGTTAACTCGCTGCAATCATGCGGTTCACGGTTTCACCGCGGTGACCAGCGAATAGTGGTTCGCCCCGCTGCGTACCGACTGGACATCGGTGAAGCCCGCCGCCTCCAGGATGGTGCGCAGTTCGGTGAAGGAATATTGCCGGCCCTGCGTGCCGAGCAGCATCAGCAGGCTGAAGGCAGCGGGAATCCACGGACCGCACCCGTCGTCGTCGATCAGCATCTCGTGCAGGACGATGCGCCCGCCCGAAGGCAAAGCGGCGAAACTCTTGCGCGTTAGCAGCAGGTTGGTTTCCTCGCTCCAGTCGTGAAACACGTTGGAGAAGAAATGCGCGTCGGGCCCGATTGGCCAGTCCTGCGCGAACATGTTCACCCCGGCGGTATCCACGCGGTCGGCCAATCCGGCCTGCGCGATGTAGGATTGCGCCGCCCGCGCCATCGCCGGCAGGTCCATCACCGTGCAGCGCAGGCCCGGATGCGCCCGTGCGATGGCGACGCTGAACACGCCCGATCCGCCGCCCACATCCATCAGGTGGCGAAACTGCCCGAACAACGGATGGCGCGCGGCGGACAGGGCAGGGGACACCGAATGCGCGTGCATGAAACGCGCGATACCCTGCGCGGCCTCGTCGCTCATGTCGCCCCGTTCCCACTCCTTGGCGCTGGACCGGCTGTGCGCCGGATCCGGCCGCTCGCCCGTCATCAGCGTAGCCATCAATTCTGCGTGCAGCGGATTGGCTTCGCGGAAGCTGGCGAAGAAATGGCCGTAATAGCCCTCCGCCTCGGGGTGGAGCCAGCTGCGCGACAGCGCGGTCGCCCGCCACTTGTCGCCGCGCTTCTCGATATAGCCGAGCGCGGCCAGCGCACCCAGGTGGACCGACAGTGCGCGTGCGTCGGCCCCGATCGCTGCGGCGCATTCCCGCGTGTCCATCGCCCGGTCCGCCAGCGCCGCCAGCGTCCCCGCCTCATCCGCCACGCTGACCACCGGCATGCGATAGGGAGACAGCCAGGTCTCCCAGATCGCCGTATCGTCCATCGTCGGGGGCAGGGCACCAGACATTGCGCAATCTCCCATTTGCACTCTTTCCTTGTTGCGCCAGCCATGGCACATTCTAACGATAGTTACTATTTAACTGTTGTGAGAGGGAATGCTATGGCCACTCTGGCCGACGATATCGAAGACACCGCCCGCATCGTTCCGGCCATGATCCGCTATGTCGACCCGGGCGATTTCGTGACCCGGCGCTACGTCAGCCAGGGCAAGGAGATGAACACCGGCACCTACAGCGATCACGAGGTCGTGGTGCGCGACGGGATGCCGATGCGCGATCACTTCACCCTTCACACCCACGGCTTCATGCTGGCCCGCCAGCCGACCGGCGTGGTCGATTTCACCGACAAGGCCGAGGTCGAGGAAAAATACGAACGCGAGGTCGAACGCCACATCGCCGCGCTTACCGGCGCGAGCAAGGTCGTCGCGCGCGGCTGGATGATCCGCACCACCGCCGACCTGACCCAGCGCGCTGCGGAAAAGGCGAAGGATTACAAGCATACCGGCGGCATCCAGCCGCCAGCTGGCGAGGCGCATATCGACATCAACCGCGCGACGGCCGAACGCATGGCCGAGGCGACCTACCGCGAGAATTTTCCCGACGGGCCGGGCTACAAGCGCTTCCTGATCTCGTCTTACTGGCGCACCTTCTCGCCGCCGCCGCAGGATGTGCCGTTGGCGGTATGCGACGGTCGCAGCGCCGAGCGGGGCGAGGAAAAGAGCAACACGCTGTTCGTGGTGGACGAATTCCCCAACGCGGAAGACGCGGTGAAGCCGGTGGACGGGGAAGAGGCGATGATCGCCGCGACCATCCCCAGCTACAGCCCCGATCATCGCTGGTGGTATTTCGCCGGGATGGACCGCGACGATGCGCTGTTCTTCAAATTCTACGACAGCGATCATTCGGGCGCCTGGCGCTGCCCGCATACCGCCTTTACCGATGGCAGTGCGCAAAATGCGAATACGCGATCGAGCATCGAAGTCCGCTCCGTCGCATTTTGGGAATGATCGCCTGCACCTGCGCTTGACTCCTCCCGGTTGCTGACAGCTATTGTTGCAGCACAGGATTTTCTGTCAGCAGCCTTGGGGGAATCGGGGAATGCTCGCCTTGTTGCGCCGCGCGGTGCTGCCAGCCGTCGCGCTGGCCGCCTGCCATCCGTCCGCTGGTATTGTCGGGACGGCACATGCCCAGGCGACATCCTATGAAGGCTATGAGGAGGAACTCAGCAAAATCCGCGCAGAGATCGCCGCGACGAAAGATCCCGGCGAAAAAGCCTATGGCTATGCGCAGACCGCACTGCTGCTGCTGGGCCTGAACCGCACGGACGAGGCGCTGTCCGACATTGCCAAGGGCAAGGCGCTGCTACGCCCGCAGGACAAGGTCCCGCGCGGCGAGTTGCTTTATACCGAGGCCTATTATTTCAAGAATGCGCAGCGCTATTCCGAGTGCGAGGCGAATATGCGCGCGGCGCAGCCGATCTACAGCAGCGAATACGGGTCGGACCATCCCTACCTGGCGATGATCGAAACGTTGCTGGCCGACTGCCTGCAGAACCAGGGCAAATATGCCGAAGCGATCGACCTGACCCGCCATACCGACGCGATCTTCGCCGCCCAGGGGCCGGAATATGGCACCCAGCGCGCCAATGCGTTGCTCTCGCTCGCCCGTGCGCTGGAAGCGGCGAACAAGCAGGTCGAGGCGGAAGATTTGCTGCGCGAGGCGCTGCTGCCTGCGCGGCAGATGCCGCCCAAGCATCCGATCCGCTTCACCGTGAACTTCGCCCTTGCCAGCCATCTGTTGGGTGAAGGGCGGCCGCTGGAGGCAATTCCGCTGCTGCAGGAATCGATCCGCGAAGGAACGGAGAACCCGGCGATCAGCCAGGGCCAGCTGGGCCTCGCCTACGCCACGCTGGGCAATGCGATGCTGCAGCTCGATCGCCCGGTCGAAGCTTCGGCCCTGTACGACAAGGGCATCGCGATGATGGAGGAGGCGGGCGCCCAGCTCCCGGCTGCGACCCAGATGCGCAATGCCGCCTATGCCGCCGACCGATCCGGTGATGGCGCGCGTGGCGCGCAGATCGCGCAAACCGCGCTGCAGACGGTCGAGGCTGCGCCCGCATCGGGTGAATTGCGCACGGCGCTGGCGCAGGATGCGGTAGTGATATTCCTCGTGGCCGAGGGGAAGCTGGACGAGGCGGAAACCGCTGCGCGCGCATCGTCCGAAGTGCTCGGCAGGCTGCGCGCGCCCAACCATCCGCAAGCGACCGGCGCGCGCATCCAGCTCGGCTGGGTCGAGGCCTTGCAAGGTCGCACGAGTGAAGGGCTTGGGCTGGTCCGCGAGGCCTATCGTTCGGCCATGGCCGCCAAGCGCGAGCGTGAATATGCCCGCAACCGCGCGCTCGACAACCTGCCGATGATCGCCAGCCTCAGCCAGGCGCTGGAGGTCGGCGTGCTGGCGGGCGATACCGATTTCGCGTTCGAGGTGATGCAGGCGATCGTCTATTCCGACGCCAGCCGCGCCGCCTTTGCCGTGGCCGCACGCGAGGCGGCGCAAGATACCGAACTGGGCGGCTTGCTGCGGCGGCGGCAGGATGCGGGCGCGGCGGTGGCCGAAGCCGACAGCGCATTGTTGCAGGCGCAGGCGGCCAATGCCCCCGAGCAGTTCCAGCTTGCCGCCAACCTCGTTTCCGCGCGCAGTGCGCTGACGGTGATCGACACCGAGCTGGATGCGCGTTTCCCGACCTTCCGTGAACTGATCCAGCCGCGCGCGGCGACACTCGCGGAGATTCAGGCGGGGCTGGGCAAGGACGAGGCGCTGTTGGTAATCGCCGAAAGCGATCGCGGGCTCTACACGCTGGCGATCACTCGGGGCGGCGCGGTGATGGGCCACGACCCGATCCGGCGCGAGGCACTGCGCGGGCTGGTCGGTGCGGTGCGCAAGGGGATCGACGCATCGCTGCTGGGCGCCGGTGGTGGCGGGGCCGAGGACGGGAGCGAGGCGGTGCCTTTCGACCTGGTTGCATCGAGCCGTATCGAGCAAGCGATCTTCACCCCCGATGTGGCCCGGGCGGTGCAGGGCAAGGGCACCCTGCTGGTCGCGACGGGCGACATATTGTCCGCCCTGCCGCTCAGCGTGCTGGTCACCTCCGGCGCGGACAAACCCGGCAGGGCGCGCTTCCTGATCGAGGATCATGCGATTGCGGTGGTGCCGTCGCTGGCGGCGCTTTCGGCCCGCTCGGGCCGGCGTGACAATGGTCAGTCGCTGGTGGCGATCGGCGCCCCGGCGTTGCCGCAGGTGGCCGCTCCGGCAGCGGCCGATGATGCTGCCGATCTCGCCGCAGTCACCGGTGGCCGGGCGGTGCTGCGTTCGGCGCGTATCGACCGGCTGGAACCGCTGCCCGGCGCGCTGGACGAAATGCAGCGCGTGGCGAAGTTGCTGCGGGGGCGGGGCGACGCGGTGATCCTGGCAGGTGCGCAAGCCACCGAACCGGCGGTCAAGGCGCTCGACTTGCGCCATGTCGGGGTGCTGCTGTTCGCCACGCACGGGGTGGTTGCGGGCGCATTCGACGATATCGACGAACCCGCGCTGGTACTGACCCCGCCGCAGGAAAAGACCGCGCTCGACGATGGCTTGCTGACCGCGTCCGAAGCGGCGCAGCTGAATATCGGGGCAAACTGGGTGATCCTGTCAGCCTGCGATACGGCGGCGGGGGATACGCCCAGCGCGGCGGGATACACCGGGCTGGCGCGCGCCTTCCTGTTCGCCGGGGCGGATCGCGTGGTGGCGAGCCACTGGCCGGTGCGCGACGATGTGTCCGCGCGGCTTTCGGCCGGCATCGTGGAGGCATCGCGCGATGGCCTGTCGCCTGCACAGGCGCTGCGCAAGGCGGTGCTGGCGGTGAAGCGGGACCTGCCCGACCCGGCGCTGTGGGCGCCGTTCATGGTGGTTGCGCGCTGATCGCGCGTTTCCGCGCGAAAGCCTGTGCATCGCGGCGCATACTTCACTTGGCGTTCATGCCACTGCTGGCTATAGGCCTCGCATGACTGCCAGCGCTTCGCGTCCCTCGCTCCTCCGTGTGGCCCTGATTACCGGGCTTGCTGCGTCCACCATGCTCACCGGTGCCTGCGCCGGGCGGGGCGGCAAGCCGAAGGATACGGCCTATGTCGCGCGCGACGTCGATACGCTCTATTCCGAGGCCAAGCGGCGGCTGGATACTGGCAACGCCGTGCTCGCCGCGGCATTGTTCGACGAGGTGGAGCGCCAGCATCCCTATTCGCCCTGGGCCCGCCGTGCCCAGCTGATGAGCGCCTTCAGCTATTACGTGGCGAAGGATTACAACAAGGCGATCCAGTCGGCGACGCGGTTCCTGTCGATCCATCCGGGCAACAAGGACGCGCCCTACGCCTATTACCTCATCGCGCTCAGCTATTACGAGCAGATCAGCGACGTCGAACGCGACCAGAAGATCACCCAGCAGGCGCGCACGTCGCTGCAGGAGGTGATTCGCCGGTTCCCGAATACGCAATATGCCGCCGATGCCCGGCTCAAACTCGATTTGGTGGAAGACCACCTCGCGGGCAAGGAAATGGAGATCGGTCGCTTCTACGAGAAGTCGGGCAAGTGGATCGCGGCGGACATCCGCTTCCAGAACGTGGTCAACAACTACCAGTCGACCAGCCACACGCCCGAGGCGCTGTTCCGCCTGGTCGAAACCAGCCTCGCGCTCGGCCTGCCGGAAGAGGCGCAGAAATACGCCGCCGTGCTCGGTGCCAACTATCCGGGCAACGAATGGTACCAGAAGGCGTACAAGCTGATGAACAAATACGCCCCGGGCGCTACTGCCAGCTGAGGCAGGCCGGGGTAAGGCGGGCAGACCGGTCGCGGTCTACGCCTGCGACCAGCGCCGTACCAGATTGTGATAGATCGCGGTCAGCCGCAGCACCTCCGCATCGCCCTTGCCGCGTTCGCCGCTCAGGCGTTGCACGCTCTGGTCGAGATCGTAGAGAATCTCGCGCGCGGCGTGGTCCGACACCAGCGATTGCAGCCAGAAGAAGCAGGAAATCCGCTCTCCGCGCGTGACCGGGGTGACCCGGTGCAGGCTGGTCGACGGGTATAGCACCGCATGGCCGGCGGGCAGCTTGATCCGCTGGGTGCCGAAATTGCTCTCGATCTCCAGTTCCCCGCCGTCGTAATCCTCCGGGTCGGTCAGGAACAGCGTGCACGACAAATCGGTGCGGATGCGCGCGCCGCTGCCCGAATGGAAGCGGATCGCATTGTCGACATGCAGCCCGAACTCCTCGCCCCCGCCGTAGCGATTGAACAGCGGGGGGAACACCGAATGCGGCAGCGCGGCGGAAAGGAACGCCGCATTGCCCATCAGCGCGGCGCTGACCTCGGCCTGGGCGGCCTGGGTGGCGGGCGATTCCTCGGGCAATTGGCGGTTGCGCTTGGCAGTTGCCGCGCCCGAACCGCTGGTGACGTTGCCATCGACCCATTCCGCCCCCGCGATCCGCTCGCGCAGGGCGAGCGCGGCGTCGCGGGTCAGGACATCGGGAATTGCAATCAGCATCGTATTCACCCCCCTTCCGGGCCTGTATCGTCGGGCCTACATCGACACGGTCACGCTCAGCGTCGCCGACCGGCCCGGCGCGACATAGCTGAACGGCGTGCCTGAACGGTAGATCGCATCGTAATAGCGCTTGTCGAAGATGTTGAGCACATTGGCGCGCAACTCGATCCTGTCGCTGACCTTGTAACGGGCGACTGCATCGAACTTCCAGTAACCGGGGACCGAGGCCGTGCCCGCCTGCGCCGTGCCGCCATAGATGCGGCTGCGATAGAACGCCTGTGCGCCCAGCGTGAAACGATCGGTGATCGCATAGGAACTGAGCAGCGAGAAACTGTGCCGCGGCACATTGGCGAAGCGCGCGCCGTCGATCGTCGGATCCAGGCTGTTGCGGATCGTTGCATCGAGATAGGTGTAGCCGCCGAACACCGACCAGCGGCTGGTGACATTGCCGTTCAGCCCGACTTCGAACCCGTCGCTGCGCTGCGCGCCAACATTGACATAGACCCCGCCGCCCGCGTTTTCGCGCGCATTGGTCTTGTCGATACGGAAGGCTGCGGCGGTCAGCAGCAGGTGGCCATCGGCCATTTCCCACTTGGCGCCGATTTCATAGGCCTTGTTCCGCTCCGGCTCGAGGTCCTGCACGCCGACCAGGCCGCCATAGGTGGGGCTGGACGAATCGAGCTGTTCGCCGCTCGGGTTGGAGGAGGTGGAGAAGCTGGCATAGAGGCTCACCGCTTCCACCGGCTTGTACAGCAGGCTTGCCTGGGTGTTGAAAAAGCCGACATCGGCCGACGCGCTATAGGGTGTGCCGCGGCTCTCGCCGGAACTCGTGATGGCAAAGGTGTCGTACCGCCCGCCGAGCAGCAGTTCGAGCTGCGGGGTCAGCTTGATCGTATCGATCGCGAAGATCGACCAGCTTTCCACCCGCGTCACCGCCGGTGCGACACTGGTGTCGACGATCGCCGGGATGGAATAGCCCAGCACCGGGTTCGGGTTGAACAGATTGAGCGTGAAGCCACCCGACACCGGGAGCTGGGTACCATTGTCCAATTCAACGAAATCGGGGAAGGCATAGCGCAAGTTGGTGATCTTCTCGTCGCTATATTCGCCGCCCAGAACCAGCGAATGTTCGATCCCGCCGGTGAAGACGGTCGCATTGGCAGTGGTGATGTTGCCGATGTAGCGCGAGGTCGCATTGCGCTGCGGCGAGCCGGTCGAAACGGTCCAGTTTGCCGGATCCGGGTCGCTGGTGTCGGGCGCGCGCGGCACAGAGACGACATAACGGTTTGCCACCTCGCCATAGCGCGTCTGGCTGCGCAGGGTCAGCGCCTCGATCGGCTGCCATTCGAGCGCCAGCGTGCCGATGTCGGCATCGTTCTGGATGAAGTCGCGGCCTACCGCGCCGTAGAAATTGTCCGGATCGACGGCGTAGGGTTCCTGTGTCACCGGGTCGAAGGGATGGCCGTAATCGCTCATCCCGTCGCTGCGATAATGGTAGTAGTCGAGCCCGGCCGAGAACGTATCGCTTGCCTGCCAGCCCAGCGCGGCAGCGACGCCGTAACGCTCGCTGTCGACATAGTCGCGCCCGGGGACGTCGCCTGTGTGGTATAGCGCGTTGACCCGCAGCGCGAGGCCTTCGGTCAACTCTGCATTGGCATCAACCGTGCCGCGCCACAAATTGTCGGTGCCCACCGTGCCTTCGGCGACCACGAAATCATTGCCGGTCTGCGCCCGCTTCGACTGCAGCCCCACCGAGCCGCCGGTGGTCCCGCGCCCGAGATAGGCGGAGGAGGGACCCTTGACGATCTCGACCTGTTCCACCGCGAAGATCTCGCGGCTGGAAACGCCGGGATCGCGCTGCCCGTCGATATAGATGTCGTTGCGCGCCTCGAATCCGCGGATGAAGATGCGGTCGCCAAAGGCATTGCCGCCTTCCCCCGTGCCCAGCGTGACGCCCGGCGTGGTGCGGGCGAGGTCACGGAAGCTGGTCGCGCCGACATCCTCGATCACTTCCTTGGGGATGATGGCGATGCTCTTGGGCGTGTCGCGCACATCCTCGGTGAAGCGGGAATCGGCAGAGCGTTCGACCTTGTAGGGCGCGGCCTCGTCGGCATTGGGGTTGGCATCGCCCTGGCGCTGGCCGTTGACGACGATATCCGGCCCGGTCGCCGCTGCTTCATCCGCATGTGCCTGCGCGGGCAGGAACACCGCGCCGAGCATCCCGGCGAGCAGGGTTCCGGCGGCTGGGGCGGGGCGCAGGGCGGCGGCCCGCGAGGCGCGGGAGCGGTTGGTGTGGCGAGTCATCGAATCCCTCAATATCTGCGTTGGTGCGTTCGTTGGCGGGCTTATTGAGAATGATTCGCGTTATGTCAACGCTATTGGGAATTATTCGCAATAAAGCTGATGGACCAGCCGAACCAGCCACTGCGCCGGACTATCGCCGCGCGATGGTTTTCGTGTTCACAAGCTGTTCTTCCCCGGTGACGCGGCGCGCAGCTTGGGCTATCGCATCCGCGCCATGCTGACCCGGCTCGCCATCCGCAACATCGTGTTGATCGAGGCGCTCGACCTCGAATTTTCCGGTGGGCTGGGCGTGCTCACTGGCGAAACCGGCGCGGGCAAGTCGATCCTGCTCGATGCGCTTGGGCTGGTGCTGGGCAATCGCGCGGACAGCGCGCTGGTGCGCGGCGGGGCAGACAAGGCGAGCGTTACCGCGACGTTCGAATTTGCCCGACTGCCCGCTGCACTGGCCGAGGTTCTGGGCGATGCCGATGTCGACATCGAACCGGGCGAACCCCTGCTCATCCGCCGCAGCCTGAAGGCCGATGGCGGCAGCAAGGCCTTCGTCAACGACCAGCCGGTGGGTGTCGCGCTGCTGCGTGAACTTGCTCCGGCGCTGGTCGAACTGCACGGACAACACGATGACCGCGGGCTGGTGAACCCGCGTGGCCACCGCGCGCTGCTGGATCGCTATGCCGGTGACGACGTGGAGGGGGTGCGTGCCGCGTGGGAGACGTGGCGTGCGGCCCGGGCCCGGCTCACCGCCGCGCGCGAACAGGTAGATACGGCGAAGGACGAACAGGACCTGCTGCTCGCCCATCTTGCCGAACTGGCTCAGATCGAGCCGCAGGCGGGCGAAGAAGCGCGCCTCGCCGAAACCCGCGCCTCCATGCAGAAGGGGGAACGGCTGTCGGGCGATCTCGATGAGTTGCGGCACCTGTGGGAAGGATCGGATTCGCCGCTCGCCCATCTGCGCGTCGCGGCGCGGCGGCTGGACCGGATCGCGAATGAACATCCCTTGCTCGCCGAGGCACTCGCTGCGCTCGACCGCGCGGTGATCGAGGCTGGCGAGGCGGAGGCGAAGCTGGAAGCGGCGGCGGATGCGCTGGTGCACGATCCTGCCGCGCTGGAGGCAGCCGAAACGCGGCTGTTCGAACTGCGCGCCATCGCTCGCAAGCATCGCTGCGAGGTCGACGATCTGCCTGATCGGATGCGCGCGATGCGCACTGCGCTGGACGCGATCGAAGGGGGCGAGGCAGAGCTTGAGGCGCTCTCCGCTGCCGAATTGGCGGCGGGCAACATCTATCGCGCGCGCGCCGAGGCTCTCCATGCCAGCCGCGTGACCGCCGCAATGCGGCTGGACGAAGCGGTCGCTGCCGAACTCGCTCCGCTCAAGCTCGATGCTGCCCGCTTCCGCACGGCGGTTGCCGAGCTGCCCGAAGATAAATGGGGCGCACATGGGATCGACAGCGTCGAATTCCTCATCGCCACCAACCCCGGTGCCGATTTTGCCCCACTGAACAAGATCGCCAGCGGCGGCGAATTGTCGCGCTTCATCCTCGCGCTGAAGGTCGCGCTGGCGGAAAAGGGTGGGGCCGCCACCGTGATCTTCGACGAAATCGACCGCGGTGTGGGCGGCGCGGTCGCCAGCGCAATCGGCGAACGCCTGGCGCGACTGGCAGACGGCGGGCAATTGCTTGCAGTAACCCACAGCCCGCAGGTCGCCGCGCGCGGCACCCGGCATTACATGATCGCCAAGAGCAGCGAAGGCACGGTGACGCGTACTTCGGTCGGCCTGCTCGATGCAGCAGGGCGGCAGGAAGAAATCGCCCGCATGCTGAGCGGGGCCGAAGTGACCGACGAAGCAAGGGCGCAGGCGGACCGGTTGCTGGAGGGGGTGTGATGAAACTGAGGGAAATGCTCCACCGGGCGGTCAGGCCGCAGCTAAACGTGAAGCTCGGCAAGATCGATCTGACGATTCCCGAAGACGAGGATGACGACGAAGATATCCCGACTGACTTGGTCGGGGATCAAAGTCTCAGCGGGCTTGGCTTGCTGATTCACTATCGCGATTCAAAAGGGAAACTTTCTCAGAGGGTGATTTCCTGTCGGCAATATGCGGTTCATGCGGGGAAGGAATATGTGTCCGCCTATTGCCATCATCGCGCTGCCCTGCGCAGCTTTCGCATCGATCGGATCGAGGACATCTTCGATCCCTCAACGGGCGAATCGCTAAGCCCAGTACAAGCGTTTTTCGCGCGTTTCGCACCGGACAAGGTGACCAAATCAGGATATAATTGGGGGTTATCGGTGGGGCAGCGAGCAGACATAATTGCTCTCCTCAACGCATTGATCTTCCTTGCGAGGTGCGATCGGGAATTTCATCCCGCAGAACGGGACAGCCTAGAAAGCGCCCTTACTAAGTTCTGGCTTGACTACGAGATAATGGGTGATCCCGATTTTTCAGACATCCTGGCGTACGCCGATCGACTGGCCCCAGATGGAGAGACCTTCTGGATTGCCATGCACAGGTTCAGAGAGGTGCCAATGCTTGCGAGACTCTTCCAGCGGCAGGCGCGGAACTTGATCGATGCGGATGGCGTGGTGCATGAGCGCGAGGCTTATTGGGCTGTTGAGATCGACGATTTCCTGAGCGACGATTGAACTTGCGGACGAACTGATGCTTCGACGAGTCGTTTCCAAATTGCTTCTTTTTGCCCCTGCCTGCTCTTGTGCAGGTGTGCGGCAGGCAAAGGGGCTGTGGTGAGCCAAGACCTCTGGGGCACCGACACTCATCTCGCGAATGGAAAGCACGACGCGGCCGGAAGGCAGAATGAGTTTGCCCGGATGCATTCCGGTGTGGAGATGACCAGTGAAGCAAGGGCGCAGGCGGACCGGTTGCTTGAAGGTGTGTAAGAGGGGGAAGGGGAGGAGTTCCGATGGGCGTCTATTTGGGGGGAATTGACATCACCTGGTATCTGCCGGTGGTGAGCCTGATCGGGAGCTTGCTGATCGCTCGTTTCATGTCGGGCAAGCGTGGCCGTCGAAGCCTGATTGCGTGGGGGCTGGCACCCCTCGTCGCCTATCTTGCCTATGCCCTGCTGCCGGGCAACGGCGAATTTCTGACTTGGCTGGTGCTGACCTGGATCATTCTGGCGATGATGTGGTTTCCTGCACTGGTCGTGGGGGCCCTTGCCGGACGCTGGATGCGGCGGCGTCAGCCGCTTGGATGAGACATGTTTTTGCAACCGCCATGCTGTTGGCACTCGCTGCCTGTTCCACGTCCACGATGACTGGTCCGGTCGACAAGGGCGATTACTACGCAGGGCAGAACCTGTGGGGCACCGACGCGCATCTCGCGCCGTCGAAGCCCGATGCGATCCTGCGTTATGCGGATCATCCGCGCGGCTTTGCGGAATTGCGGCTGCCCAAAGGGGCACAGGCAGGTAAGGGGCCGTTCCCGCTCGCGGTGATCTTCCACGGCGGATGCTGGAAGACCGGGGTGGCGACGCAGGCCTATATGGGGCCGCTCGCCACGCGCTGGCAGGAACTGGGCATTGCCACGCTCAATGTCGATTACCGCGAAGTTGGCGATGGTGGCGGCTGGCCCGGATCATTCGAGGATTGGAATGCCGCGTCCGAACTGATCGACCAGGTGTGGCGCAAATATCCGATCGACCGCGACCGGGTTACGCTGGTGGGCCATTCGGCGGGGGCCCTACCGGCGCTGTGGTTGGCCGAGGTGCAAGCTGCGGCGGACGCTCCGGCGGGCGCGCGGCTGGCGCTGCTGGCGCGGGGTGCGGTCATTTTCGACGGTCCCGCGGATCTGGCGCTGGAACGCGATGGGTTCGACGGTTTGTGCGGTTTTCCTTCGGTCGATCCCTTCATGGGCGGCAGTGTCGAGCAAGTGCCCGAACGCTATGCGGCAATCTCGCCGAGCTACCACGAGCCGCGCCTCAAGCATGTGTTGTTCGTGCAGGCAAAGCTGCCTGCGCCAGCCGAACGCGCGCAGCAAGCCATGCGTGACGCGCTGGTCCGGGTGGATGTTCGCCCCAATCCCGGCGCGAGCCATTTCGATATCATTACGCCCGGCGCACCCGCCTATGCCGCCAATGAGGACAATGTGCTGAAAGTGTTGCGCGGACGATGAGCCAGCCGGATACAACAATGACCGAAGCCGATGCCGCCAATGAGCTGATGCGACTGGCGAAGGCGATTGCACATCACAACCGCCTGTATCACGCGCAGGACGAGCCGGAGATTTCCGACCAGGAATTCGACGCGCTGGTGAAACGCAACGAGGCGCTGGAGGCGGCCTTCCCGCACCTCGTCCGCGACGACAGCCCCTCGCGCGCGGTCGGCTACGAGATCGCCGCATCGCCGCTGTCGAAGGTGACGCACGAGGTTCGGATGATGAGCCTCGACAACGCATTTTCCGACGAGGAGGTAACCGAGTTCGTCGCGCGCGTGCGGCGGTTCCTGAACCTGCCGGATGGCGAACCGGTGGCCATGACAGCGGAAGACAAGATCGACGGCCTGTCCTGCTCGCTGCGCTATGAAGGCGGGACGCTGGTCATGGCCGCGACGCGCGGCGACGGGCAGGTGGGCGAAAACGTCACCCCCAATGTGCAGCATATTTCCGACATCCCGCAGCAATTGCGGGGCGAAGACCTTCCCGAAGTGTTCGAGGTGCGCGGGGAGGTATATATGGAAAAACAGGCGTTTACCGCACTCAATTCAAGCCTGATGGAAGAGGCGAAAGCGGCTGCTGAAGCGAAGGGCGAAGCCTTCGAGCCGGACAAGGTTCGCCAGTTTGCCAACCCGCGCAACGCCGCTGCCGGATCGCTGCGGCAGAAGGATGCCAACGTGACCGCGCGGCGCGTGCTGCGCTTCTGGGCGCATGGTTGGGGCGCTGCTTCTGCACTTCCGGGCGAAACGCAACACGATGTCATGCGCGCGATCGAAGGCTGGGGCTTTCGCGTTTCGCCCGACCTGGCCCTGTGCAGCTCGGTCGAGGACATGCTGCAGCATTACCGCAGCATTGCGGCGCGCCGCCCCGACCTGCCGTATGAAATCGATGGGGTCGTCTACAAGGTCGACCGGCTCGACTGGCAGGGGCGACTCGGCTTTGTCGCCAAGGCGCCGCGCTGGGCGCTGGCGCACAAATTTCCTGCCGAACAGGCGCAGACCACTCTTGAGGCGATCGACATCCAGGTCGGTCGCACCGGGAAGCTGACGCCGGTCGGGCGGCTCGCCCCGGTGCTGGTCGGCGGGGTGACGGTGACCAATGTCACGCTCCACAATCGTGACGAGATTGCCCGCCTTGGCGTGCGCCCGGGCGACCGCATTGTGGTGCAGCGCGCGGGCGACGTGATCCCGCAGGTGGTCGAGAACCTGACCCGCGATGCCGAGCGACCGACTTTTATCTTCCCCGACCATTGCCCCGAATGCGGCAGCGAAGCGGTTGCGGAGGAAGGCGAGGTCGATGTCCGCTGCACCGGCGGGCTGATCTGCCCGGCGCAGCGCACCGAGCGGCTCAAGCATTTCGTCAGCCGGGCGGCGATGGATATCGAAGGGCTGGGCGAGAAAACGATCGACCAGTTCTTCGCGCTCGGCTGGCTCGAAAGCCCGGCGGACATCTTCCGCCTGCGCCAGCGCCGCGACGAAATCCTCGCGCTCGACGGGTGGAAGGAAAAATCGGTCGACAACCTCCTCGCCAGCATCGAGGCGAAGCGCGAACCCGATGCCGCGCGGCTGCTATTCGGCCTCGGCATCCGCCATGTCGGCGCGGTCACGGCACGCGATTTGATGAAGGGGCTGGGCGATCTCCGGCGATTGCCGGCAAAGGCGCAGGAATTCTTCGCCTATCGCTCGGAGAATCCGCAGGGGCCTGACGAGAAGGAAAGCCCCTTCAACAACCGCATGGTCGAGGCCGTGAAACGTATCTTCGAAGTTCGCGCTGACGGGATCGGCACCGCGGTGGGCCACGCGCTGGCTGACTTTTTCCACGAAGAACACAATCGCGCCGTGTGGCAGGACCTTATTGGAGAGCGAGATGGGGATGGCGAAGTTTCCCCACCGCCCTACATCGTCGAAACGAAGGACAGTGCGGTGGCGGGCAAGACGGTGGTATTCACCGGCAAGCTCGAAACCATGAGCCGTGACGAGGCCAAGGCGCAAGCCGAGGCGCTGGGCGCCAAGGCTGCCGGGTCGGTCAGCGCAAAGACCGACCTTGTCGTCGCCGGGCCGGGCGCGGGCAGCAAGCTCAAGAAAGCTGCCGAGCTGGGTATCGAGGTGATCGACGAGGCCCAATGGGCCGAGATCGTCAAGGCGGCGGGCTGATGATGCGCGCGGCGGCCTTTGCGGCTGCGGCGCTGTTCCTCGCGGGATGTTCAGCCTCGGTGCCGCAAAGCGGCGATGCAACGAGTTTCGACCGGGCGACGCAGGATAATCTCGCCCACGGCGAGCGGATCGCCACTGTCCTCGGGTGCCTCGATTGTCATGGCGCAGATCTGGCAGGGCGCGACCATAGCGACGAGCTGGGCACGCTGTGGACCGCCAACCTCACTCGCAGCGCCGCAATGCATTCTGACGAGGAACTGCGGGTAATGATTGTCACCGGGCGGCGGCCCGACCGCGATCTGTGGGATATGCCGTCGCACCTGTTCGGGCATCTGTCTGCTGGGGACATGGCATCGCTGATCGCTTTTATCCGCAGCAAGCCGACAACGGGCGAGGTGCATCCGCCGCCGACATTCGGCCCGGAACTGCGAGCGATGATGACCAAGGGCGAGTGGACCTCCTCGCGCCAGCAAGTCGAGCAACAGGCCAAGGTGACGCTCCCCGATCTTTGCAAGGCCCATGCCCAGGGCCGCTACATCGTGCAGGCCACTTGTGCCGAATGCCACGGCAAGGATTTGCGGGGCGGCCCGCCGCCATTTCCCGGAGACCCGCCGCGCCCGGATCTGACTATGATGGTTCCCGCCTGCGAACCGGTCGATTTCGCCACGCTGATGCGGACAGGCAAGGCGGCGGGCGATCGGGAACTGGTGATGATGAGCGCAGTGGCGCGCGACCGGTTCGCGCACTTCACCCCGCAAGAGGTGGAGGCGGTGGGCAGCTATATCGCCGCGCTGGCACAGCGAGAACCGTAACCGATGCCAGCAATGCAATCGCGCTTGCGGCGGGCGCATAACTCACGCAGATCGCGGGAGCACCATCGGAGGAGGACAGGGGCTCCATGCCACTGAAGCGATTTTTCGGTGGATTGATGCAGGATCTCGAGGCGCCGCGCGATGTGCGGCGGTTCGGCAGCGGCTGGCTGTCGGGCTTCTTCGCGATCCTGCTCGCGGTCACCGGCCTCGCGATGGTCATCGCGTTGCGCTTTCCCTGGCTGTTCGCCACGCCCGAACTTGCCACGTTAAAGGACTGGACGGGGTTCCGCGCCGCCGTGCATCTCGTGCTGCTGGCGAGCTACGCGCTCGCCTTGCTCAGCCTGCTGTTGCGACCGGGCAAGGTGCTGGGGGCGACCGCGCTGGTGATCGGGCTGGGCGCGGCGCTGCTGGGCGGCGCGAATGTCCAGCCGGACGAAGCGCGCGGCTGGGGAGTTTTCTTCGGGCTCGATTTCTTCATCGTGAACCTGCTGGTTACCGGCTTCATGTTCGCCCCGCTCGAGCGACTGGCGCCGCATCGGCGCGAACAGCGCCTGTTCCGCACCGAATGGCGCGAGGATCTGTTCTATTTCCTCGTCAGTTCGATGTTCGTGCAGGTGCTCGGCTTCCTCGCGCTGGCACCGTCGAATGCCATCAATGCCGGCACGGGCAGCTGGGAATCATTCCGCGCCGGCGTCGCCGCGCTGCCCTGGCTGGTGCAGTTCGCCATCGTGCTGGTCGCCAGCGACATGGCGCAATACTGGTTCCACCGCCTGTTCCACCAGGTGCCGTTCCTGTGGGGTTTCCACGCGGTGCATCACAGCGCGAAATCGATGGACTGGCTGGCCGGTTCGCGGATGCATTTCGTCGAGATCATCCTGCTGCGCTCGATCACCTCGCTGCCGCTGTTCACGCTCGGCTTCAGCCCTTCGGTGATGCAGGCCTATATTGCGCTCGTCTATGTCTGGTCGTCGCTGCTCCACGCCAATGTGAAGGGCGATTTCGACCGGCTGGGACACTGGCTGGCACTGCCGCGCTTCCATCACTGGCACCACGGGCTTGAGCGCGAGGCGTTCGACGTCAATTTTGCGATCCATTTCCCTTGGATCGACAAGATTTTCGGTACCTTTCATTTGCCGAAGGGGCGCTGGCCGGAAAACTACGGCATCCCCGAAGATGTCCCGCGCGATTACGCCGGGCAATTCCTCTATCCCTGGACGCGGACGGGTAAGAAGACCGACGAATAAGGCCGAGGTCTCAGGCGTGCGCCCAGCTGAGCGTCAGCACGATAAATTCCGCCGGGCGGAGCGGGGCGAAGCCGATCATGCAATTGGTCACGCCATTGTCGATGTCGGCCGCGCTCGTCGTGGTCGCATCGCAGGCGACGAAATAGGCATCCTGCGGCCTTGTCCCGGTCAGCGCGCCGTTGCGCCACAATTCGTGGAGGAAGCCATCGGCTGACTGGCGGATCGCAGCCCACAGCGTGGCATCGTTGGGTTCGAACACAACCCAGCCCATCCCGTCGCTCAGCGATTGTTCGATATGGATCGCCAGCCGCCGCACCGGGACATAGCGCCATTCGGGATTATCGCTCAGCGTCCGGGCGCCCCAAATGCGAATGCCCCGCTGCGGCAGTTGGCGGATCGGGTTCACGCTGCGCGCGACCAGCGCGCCCGCCTGTTCGGTGGTCGTCGCATGGGTAACGCCGATCACGCCAACCAATGGTTCGTTGGCCGGGGCCTTCCACACGCCGCGCCGGTAATCGGTGGTGGCATAGCAGCCCAACACATGGCCGGAAGGCGGCACCTGTCGTCTCGTTCCACCGCCTCCATCCACTTCGAGCCAGGGATAGTAGGCAGCAGCATGACCCATCCCGCCGAGCAACGCCTGCGGGTTGCAGTCATCGGGCGCCGCATCCAGCGGGCAATCGAGCACGGCGAAGCGGAAGCGTTGATCTTCGCAATGGCGGGCGAGTAACTGCTGCCGCGTCGGATCGACCACCCCGGGCGCAGCGACGAGCGAGATCCCGCGCAGCCCTGTCGCGACGTCCAGCGCGGCGTTGAAATCGTCCGCGCTGTCACTGGCGAGGCGCAGGATCGTCGCGCGGCGGCCACCGTTGGTGAAAAATCCGTCGACCGCATCGGCGAGCAGCGACTGCACCGTTCCGAAAGCACTGCGGAACTGCTGCAGCGATGTGACATCCAGCGGCGCGTCGGGCCCTTCGTCCGCGAGTCCGAGCAGCAGCACCCCGTCCGTCCGCGCGCCCATGACGGGCCGCGGCCCTGGCTGCTCGACGACGTAAATGCCGGGATGGCTGTATTCGGGCACCGCACCCTCCTGTCGTTGCCCTCACAGTGTGCGCTGCGATGGGGCGAATGACAATCCGGCGCGGGGCGACCTATCCGCCCTGTCGCTTGCGCAGCCACAGGATCGACCAGTCGCCATTAACCAGCCGCGCGGCGAGACGGAAACCGGCGCGGCGATAGGCTTTGCGCACCTTGGCCTCCTGGGTTTCGAGCAGGCCTGCCAGCAGCACATGCCCGCCCGGCACCACCGACGCGCCAAAATCTTGTGCCAGTTCGACCAGTGGCCCGGCGAGGATGTTGGCGATCAGCAGATCGTACGGCCCGCGCGTCTGCAGCAGCGGATCCGCCATGCCGTCGGCCACCGCCATGGTCACTTCGCCAGCACCGGCCCCCATCGCAAGGCCATTGTCGATGGCGTTCAGTTCGACCACTTCGACACAGACCGCGTCGATGTCGCTCGCCGTGGTGCGGGCATGGGGCCACAGGTCGAGCGCCGCGAAGACGAGCAGCCCGGTGCCGGTGCCGATGTCGGCAATATTGCGTGCCACCACGCCTTGCGCTCGCATGTGGGTCAGCATCGCGAGGCAGCCTGCCGTGGTCGCATGCTGGCCGGTGCCGAAGGCCTGGCTGGCGGGGATGCAGAAACTGCGCACGCCCGCTTCGCCCGCAGGCGAGTGGTCCGGCGTGTGAACGTAAAACCTGCCTGCGCGGATCGGGTCGACGCCTTGCTGCGACAACGTTACCCAATCCTCGTCCGGCAGTTTTTCCGCGAGTAGTTCCGGTGCGCCATCGGCAAACAGCGCAGCGACCATTGCCTTGTCGGCCTTGGTGGGCTTGCGCGGGAAATAGGCGTCGAGCCGCCAGTCGTCGGGCCGATCGTCCGCCAGTTCGAAGCCGGTCAGCACCACTTCGTAATCCCAGTCGGGCGCATCTTCCTGCGCCACCAGGGCGGCGCGGATCACCGGTTTGTCGCCGAACGCCGTGAGTTTCCAGCTTTGCATCGCGTGCATTCAGTCCTGCTGTTTGCCCGCTTCGCGCGCGAGCCTCTGGTCGAGCCGCTCACCCGCCCGGGCGGCATAGGCGCGGCAGGCGCCGGCCTGCTGCAGCGGTTCTTCGTCCGCGATGCGCGCAAACATGTCGCTGGCGGCCGGGTGAGGGGTGAGCAGGATGTCGCACGGCAACGCGGCAATTTCTTCCAGCCCCCTGCGCGCGGCGCTTACCCGCTCGGGGTGGTCGGTGAAGCGGTAGCCATCCGCCGAAATCGTCGAGGCGCTGTCGGCATAGGCGATGGTGGGGCAGGCTTCACCCCCGTCGGCACAGCTCGACCAGCTCCAGCTGGTGGAACCGGGCGAGTGCGTGGGCGTGGCATGTGCGGTGAAGGCAACACCGCCCAGCACCACCGTGGCGTTGCCCCGCATCGGCCTCGGCGCGGCGACCGGCTCGAAATCCTCGAGCTCTGCCGCCTGCGGATCGTGCGGATCGGCCTTGCCGGTGGCGAGGACCTGCGAAATGAACGGGCCTGTGACCACTTCGGCCCCGGTCGCCCCGCGCAATTGCTCCAGCGCGCCGACATGGTCGAAATGTTCATGGCTGGGCAGGATGTAGCGCACATCGTGCGGATCGAAGCCGAGCGCGCGGATATTGGCCAGCACGCGCGGCGCATTGTCGGGCGGACCGGCATCGAGCAACACCAGCCCAGCCTCCGTCTCGACCAGCAGCACCGTGATCCCGCAGGTGCCGACATACCATGTATTGCCGAAGACATGCGCGGGCGGGGCAGGATCGCTCCAGCCATCGCGTCCATCGCAGGCCTTGGCGAGCGAGGGGCCGTCGGCAGGCGCCAGCTGGTCGGGTGCGGCATCCAGCGGGGTGCCGCATGTGGCCAGCGCAGGCAGCACGAGGCAGGCCGGCAACGACGCACCGATCAGGGGCTTAACGGACATAACTCGCTCCATTTGCGTCGAGCACGGCGCCCGTCATGCTGGGCGGCGCGTCGAGCGCGCAAAAGGCGGCCATTGCCGCAATTTCTTCGGGTGCGGCAACGCGGCCGAGCGGGATATCGGCCAGCAGGCCGGGCCCGCCGCGGCTGGCGAGATAATCGCCCGCCATGTCGGTATCGGTAAAGCCGGGGCAGATCGCGTAGCTCAGGATGCCCTGCGCTGCATATTGCCGGGCAATGGTCTTGTGCATCGCCACCATCCCGCCCTTCGCTGCGGCATAGTGCCAATGTTCGGGCGAGTCGCCGCGATAGGCGGCCCGGCTGGCGATGTGGACGATCCGCCCGCCGGACGATCTTTCCTGCCAGTGTCGCACGGCAAAGCGGCTGAGCTGGGCGGCAGCGGTTAGGTTGATCGCAAGTGTCTCCTCCCACGCGTCGAGCCATTCGATATCCGACGAATCGAGCGGGCTGGCGCTGAACAATCCGGCGTTGTTGACCAGCACGTCCACCTGCCCGCCGAGCCGGGAAAGCGCCGATTCCCACAGGATTTGCGGGGCGGCCGGGTCGCGCAGGTCCGCGCCGACCAGCCCGCCAGCGCTGGTGCTGGCATGGCCGACGACTGCGGCGCCGCGCGCTTCCAGCGCGGTGAGGATCGCCTTGCCGATGCCGCGACTTGCCCCGGTGACGAGAATTTTGAGGGTCTTCATGCCTGCGACGATAGTAGGGCATGGCGAAAGCGCCAAGCCACCCGCTTGCCTCATTTGGTCATTTCGCTAAGTGGGGGCGCATCGACCTTGCGCCGAGGAGCGGCGCGACCATCATTCGGGAAAGCCAGCGATGTCCAACCGGCCGCTCTCACCGCATCTGCAGATATGGAAATGGGGCCCGCATATGCTGGTCTCGATCCTCCACCGCGTGAGCGGCGACGGGCTGGCGATTGCCGGCCTCGCCATGCTGCTGTGGTGGCTGGGGGCGCTGGCAGGCGGACCGGAAGCCTATGCCAGCTTCACCGGCTGGGTGTGGGCCGATCTTGGGTCGCTCGACTGGAGCGGCGCGGCGATCTTCGCATCGCTGGTCAAGATCGTGCTCAAGCTGGTGATCATCGGCATCAGCTGGGCGTTCTTCAACCATCTCTGCTCGGGCCTGCGCCACTTCGTGCTCGACATCGGTGCCGGGTTCGAACTCACCGCCAACCGCACCTGGTCGATCGCCAGCATCGTGCTCGGCTTCGTGCTTACCGCTGCCTTCTGGGCGGCGATCATCTGGCTCTAAGGGATCTGCACCATGGGTAACGGAACCTCGATCGGACGCGTGCGCGGGCTCGGCTCGGCGCATGCCGGGGCGCATCACTGGCTGCTGCAGCGCTTCACCGCCGTCGGCAATCTCGTGCTGGTGTCGTTTCTGGTCATCAGCTTCGCGATGCTGCCGGACTTCGGCTATGACACGGTAGCCGGCTGGCTGGCCCAGCCGATCACCGCCACTGCGATGATCCTGATGGTCATTTCGACATTCTGGCATGCCCGCATCGGGCTGCAGGTGGTGGTGGAAGATTATGTCCACAACGCCGGCACCAAGTTCGGCGTGCTCACCCTGCTCAACCTTGCCACAATCGGCGGTGCGGCCTTCGGGATCTTCTGCATCGCCCGCCTCGCCCTGACAGGAGCCGCCTGATGGCCAGCACCGCCTCCACCACGCCTGCCTACAAGATCGTCGACCATACTTACGACGTGGTCGTCGTCGGCGCTGGCGGTTCGGGCCTGCGCGCCACGATGGGCGCCGCCGAAGCCGGGCTGAAGACGGCCTGCATCACCAAGGTGTTCCCCACCCGCAGCCACACGGTGGCGGCGCAGGGCGGCATCGCGGCTTCGCTCGGCAACAACACGCCCGATCACTGGCAGTGGCACATGTTCGACACCGTAAAGGGGTCGGACTGGCTGGGCGACCAGGACGCGATCGAATATATGGTCCGCGAAGCGCCGCAGGCGGTTTACGAGCTGGAACATGCCGGTGTGCCATTCAGCCGTAACGAGGATGGCACGATCTACCAGCGCCCCTTCGGCGGCCACATGCAGAACATGGGCGAAGGCCCGCCGGTGCAGCGCACCTGCGCCGCCGCCGACCGTACCGGCCACGCGATGCTGCACGCACTGTACCAGCAGAGCCTGAAGTACGATGCGGACTTCTTCATCGAATATTTCGCCATCGACCTGATCATGAAGGATGGCAAATGCGTCGGCGTGATCGCGATGTGTCTCGATGACGGGACGATCCATCGTTTCCGCGCGCATGCCGTGGTGCTGGCGACCGGCGGTTATGGCCGCGCCTATTTCACCTGCACCAGCGCCCACACCTGCACCGGTGACGGTGGCGGGATGGTGCTGCGCGCTGGCCTGCCGATGCAGGACATGGAATTCGTGCAGTTCCACCCGACCGGCATCTACGGCGCGGGCGTGCTCATCACCGAAGGTGCGCGCGGCGAGGGCGGCTATCTGACCAACTCCGAAGGCGAGCGGTTCATGGAACGCTATGCCCCGAGCGCGAAGGACCTCGCCAGCCGCGATGTCGTGTCGCGTTCGATGGCGATGGAAATCCGCGAAGGCCGCGGCGTGGGCGAGCACAAGGATCACATCTTCCTGCACCTCGACCACATCGACCCCAAGGTGCTGGCCGAACGCCTGCCCGGGATCACCGAAAGCGGGAAGATTTTCGCCGGTGTCGACCTGACCCGCCAGCCGCTGCCGGTGGTGCCGACCGTTCACTACAACATGGGTGGCATCCCGACCAATTATCATGGCGAGGTGCTCAACCCCACCGCCGACAATGCCGATGCGATCGTGCAGGGCCTCTTTGCGGTCGGTGAAGCGGCTTGCGTTTCGGTCCATGGCGCGAACCGCCTCGGTTCGAACTCGCTGATCGACCTCGTGGTGTTCGGTCGCGCGACCGGCCTGCGGCTCAAGGAAACGATCAAGCCCGGCACGGCGCATGACAGCCTGCCCGCCGACAGCGCCGATCTGTCGCTTGGCCGCCTCGACCATTTCCGCAATGCCAAGGGCGGCTCGTCAACGGCGGCGATCCGCACCGAAATGCAGCGCACCATGTCGGCCCACGCGGCGGTGTTCCGCACCGACGAAGTGATGGCCGAAGGCAAGGTCAAGCTCGCCGAAACCTACAAGCGGATGGAGGACATCCACGTCACCGACCGCTCGCTGATCTGGAACAGCGATCTGATCGAGACGCTGGAGCTGGACAACCTCATCAGCCAGGCGAGCGTCACGCTGCATGGTGCCCACGCCCGCAAGGAAAGCCGCGGCGCCCATGCGCACGAAGATTTCCCCGAGCGCGACGATGCGAACTGGATGAAGCACACGCTCGCCACGTTCGGTGGCTGGGGCGGTAAGGATGGCGCGGTCGCGCTGTCCTATCGCGACGTGCACAATTACACGCTCACCGATGATATCGAGTACATCAAGCCCAAGAAGCGGGTGTACTGAACACCGCCATGGGCACGCTCACCGTTCATCGCGAGCGTGCCCTGTGGCGGGATTGCCTGCGGGCTTACACTGTCGAGGTCGATGGCGAGCCCGTCGCGACCATCGGCGCCGGCAAGCAGGTCGCGCTCACGCTCGAGCCCGGCCCGCACGCGGTACGCCTGACCATCGACTGGTGCAGTTCGCCGACGCTGGAGGTATCGGGGGCTGAGGATACCCAACTGGTCGCAGGCACCGGCGGCAATTCGCTGACCGCGCCGTTCGACATCGTACTGCGCCAGCGGGACTATATTTCGCTCGAATTCGCCTGACCCGCGCGAAGTCTCTATGCACCGGTCGGCACTCCATCCACCCGATAGGCACGGATGATCTTTACCGGGGGGCTGAGCATTTGCCCTTTCATCCAGCCTTCGCCCTTGTTCGGATCGGTCGGGGCGGCGTGGATCTTTTCGACCACATCCCATCCGGCAACGACATGGCCGAATGCGGCGTAGCCCGCACGCGTTTCGGGATCGTCGGAACCAGGATCGGCATCCATGCTCGGCAGTTCCTGCATCAGGATGGAGAAATCCCCCGTCGCCGTGCCGGGTTCGTTGCGCGCCATCGACAGGGCGCCCTTGATGTGGTGCACGCCGGTGACGTTTGTCGGTTCATGCGCGATTGCGGGCAGGGTGCGTTTGGGGTCGTATTGCGTGCCGGCCTGGATCAACCCGTTGGGCTGATCGCCCCAATCGAGCTTCATCGAGCGGTAGAACACCGTCCCGTCAAAACGGTGCTGGTCGACATAGCGCAGGAAATTGGCCGCAGTGACCGGCGCGCGCTCGACCTCGATTGCGACGGTGATCGTCCCCATCGCGGTGTCGAGCGCGACCAGCTGCACTTTGGGTTCCGGGGGCGGCGAGGGGGCATCGTCTTGCGCCAGGGCCGGCGTCAGGGCGAGCCATGTGAGCAGGGCGGCGAGGAGCGGGGCGAATCGTTTCAGCATCGCCCCATCATGCCAGAATTCACCGCTTCCGCAGCATCTCGCGATTGAGTTCGCCGACGGTCTTGACCCCCATCAGCCGCATACCGCGGCGGATTTCCTGTTCGAGGATGGTCACGGCGCGCTCCACCCCTTCTTCGCCTGCCGCCGCCAGCGCATAAAGATACAGCCGCCCGCCAGAGGCTGCCTTCGCCCCGGTGGCCAGTGCCTTGAGCACATGGGTGCCGCGCCGCACGCCGCCGTCGCAGATCACCTCCATCCGGTCGCCTACCGCATCGACGATCTCTTCCAGCTGGTCGAACGGGGCGCGGCTACCGTCGAGCTGGCGGCCGCCGTGGTTGGAAATCATGATTGCATCGCAGCCGATCTCGGCCGCGCGTTGCGCGTCGCCCACCGACATCACACCCTTGAGGCAGAAAGTCCCGCCCCAGTCGTTGCGCAATTGCTCGACCGCTTTCCAGTCCATGTCCGGGTCGAGCATCTTGTCGAAGTAGTCCTGGATCGAGATCGAGCTGCTGCTGCCTTCGGCGACATGGGTGTCCAGATTGGGCAGGCTGAATTTCTCGCGGAACAGGAAGTTGAGCGCCCAGGCCGGCTTCATGGCATAGGACAGGAAGCTTGCCGGGGTGAATTCGGGCGGGGTCTTGAACTTGGTGCGCTTGCAGCGTTCGCGGTTGCCCGACACGATCGTGTCCACCGTCAGCGTGATGGCATCGAACTTGGCGGCGCGCGCACGCTCGACCAGGGCGGCGTTGAGGCCACGATCGCGGTGGAAATAATATTGCAGCATCTTGGGGCCGGAATAATTCGCCCCGATTTCCTCGATGCTCACGCTCGACAGGCTGGAGATGCCGAACCAAAGATTGTGCCGTTCAGCCACCCGCGCAACCGCGCGTTCCCCCTGCCAGTGAAACAGGCGCTGCAGCGCGGTGGGTGACAGGATCAGCGGCAGGTTGGTCTTGCGGCCCATGACGGTCACCGAACTGTCGATCTGCTCAACCCCGGCGAGCACGTTCGGCACCAGGTCGACATCGGCATAGGCGGCGGTATTGCGCGCCCGGGTCAGCTCGTCGTCGCCTGCGCCGTCGATATAATGGAACACGGGGAAGGGCAGCCTGCGATGCGCGAGCGTGCGGAAATCCTCGATATTGTGGCAGTCGCTTGCCGTGCGGATCGAATGCGGGACGGGGAATTGGCGGGCCATCGCCAAGGTTTAGCGTCGTTCGTCGAGGCTGAACAGCCGTTCATCCATGCTTCATGTTTACAGCCGTAGTCGTTTCGCTTACAGGCGTAGTCGATGGCTGGGAGGAACGCATGTCATTGCCCGAAGATCAACGTCCCGAACGCATCAGCGAGGCTGAGCATGCGGTCATGGAGGCGCTGTGGCGGCAAAGCCCGCTGACTGCTGCCGAAGTTGCCGACAGCGTCGGGCACGACCGGGGGTGGAGCCTCGCGACCGTGAAGACGCTGCTGAGCCGGCTGGTCAACAAGCAGGCGGTCGCGACCGAACCCGATGGGCGCCGTTTCCTCTACACCCCACTGCTGGCCCGTGCGGACTATGTCGGCGGCGAATCCCGGCGGCTGGTGGAACGGTTGTTCGGTGGCCGCGCCGCGCCGCTGATTGCGCATCTCGCCGAGGCCGAAGCGCTGAGCGAGGACGACTTGTGCGAGATCGAGGCGCTGCTGAAGGAGTTGCGGCAATGAGCGGCTGGCTGCTCGCGACGCTCGGCTGGACCGGTGCGCTGATCGCGCTGGTGCTCGCCGCCCGCGGCCCCGTTTCGCGCTGGTTCGGACCGCAGGCCGCCTATGCACTGTGGCTGCTGCCCTTCCTGCGGCTGCTCTTGCCGCCGCTGGTGTTGCCCGCATGGCTCGCCCCGGAGGCGAGCGAGGCCGAGGCGCAAACCGCGCTGTCCATCCATTACGAGACGGCGGCGTCGCCCCCGCTTGCGGCTGCACCCGTTGCCGAGCCCGGCTTCCTCAACGCGATCCCGTGGGGCACGCTGCTGGTCGGCCTGTGGCTGGCAGGCGCCGCCATGTTCCTGTGGCAACGGTTCGACGGATATTTCCGCATGCGCCGCCAATTGCTCGCCAATGCGCGCCCGGTGGGCGAGGCGGGCGGGGTGCGACTGGTCGAGTCCCCAACGGTCGACGCTCCGCTCGCCTTTGGCGTGGTGGACAAGGTGATTGCGCTGCCGCCCGGGTTCATGGCGCTGCATGACCGGACCCGCCGCGACCTGGCGCTGGCGCATGAGCTGGCCCACCATCGCGGGCGCGACTTGCTCGCCAATTTTGCGATCCAGCCATTGTTCGCGCTGCATTGGTTCAATCCGCTCGGCTGGCTCGGGTGGCGCGCGATGCGCCGCGACCAGGAGGCTGCCTGCGATGCCCGCGTCGTTGCCCATGGCAGCGCGGGCGAGCGCGCCGATTATGCGGAGGTCATCGCGAGTTTCGCCACCACCACCAGTCGCCCGCTGGCCGCGCCGATGGCCTGCCCGGTTATGGGCGACAAATCGATCATCCACCGTTTGAGGAGCCTGACCATGTCCGAGATTTCCCCGCGCCGCCGCCGGGCGAGCCGCGCCCTTCTGGCCGGGGCGCTCGTCGCCCTGCCGCTGACGGCGTCGATCACCTATGCCGAAGCGCCGATCGCGCCCGTGCCGCCGGTGCCCGCTGTGGCGCCGGTTGCTCCGGTTGCTCCGGTCGCGCCGCTGGCTCCCGACGCGCCGCCCGCACCCCCGGCGCCGCCAGCCCCCGTTGCGCCGGGTACCGATAGCAACACGATGGTCTGGATCACCGAAGACGAGAACACCGGCCCGGACGGCAAGAAGGTGGTCACGCGGCAGGAGCGCCGTGTTATCATCCGCGACGGGGAGGCACTGAGCCCCGAAGAGCGCGCCCGGATCGAAGCTGATGCCCGCCGTGACGTGGCCAATGCGCGTCGCGACATGGCTGAAGCCGACCGCGATATCGCCGAAGCCCAGCGGGAAGTTCGGATCGCCAGGATGGAATTCCGCGGCAAGGACGGCGAACCGCCCGTGCGGGTCGAAGTGCGTTGCGACAGCGACAGCAAGGAGCCGGTTCGCGAATGGACCGACAAGGACGGCAAGCATGTCGTTTCGATCTGCAAGGCCAAGATTGCCGCACAGGCGCTCGACGGTCTGAAGGAAGCGCGCAAGGCGATCGCCAGCGATCCGAACATGCCAGCCGATGCCCGCAAGGCCGCACTCGATTCGATTGACGCGCAGATCGACCGCTGGTCGCGCGATAGCTGAACCGCACGGTAAAGGGAGGGTGGCACGCGCTCATCGCGCGGGCTGTCGGAGGACGGGGGCGGAGCGATCCGCCCCCGTTTGGCGTCCGGGGCCGACGCTCGACGGTGGTTCACAGCGCATTCATTCGTCGCGCGGGAAAGACGCTCTATCGCAGGATGGGAGGAATTGATGCGTGCGCGTTCGCCGGGTCTGAAGCTGTTGTTCACCCTGATTATCGCAGCGGCGCTCGCCGTCCCGCTGCTGCTGGTGTACGCGCTGGTCTATGACCGGCAGGGCCAGGCTGCGACCGCGCAGGCCAGCATCAATTCCGGCTGGGGCGGCGATCAGGTGATTGCAGGGCCGCTGCTGGTGGTTCCTTTCCGCACCGTGCAGCAGCAGACCGTGCAGGAGAACGGCACCACCACCACGCGCGCGGTCGAGGTGGAAAAGCTGCTCTATATCTCGCCGGTCTCGAATGCGGTCGAAACGGGAATCGCGCCGCAGGAACGGCGCAAGTCGATCTATCGCAGCGTGCTCTACGAAGCGCAGGTCAAGGGCAGTGCGCAATTCGCTCTGCCCAGTGACCTGACGCGCTTCGGCGTGACGCGCGAGCGGTTGCTGTGGGATCGCGCCGAACTGCGCCTCGGCATTTCCGACGCGCGCGGGCTGACCCGCGGCGGGACGCTGGAGGCGGGCGGCAAGTCGCTGGAATTGCAGCCCGGCAAGGGGCCTGCGGCGACCGGGGGGCAGGGCTTCTTTGCCTTCGTGCCGTGGAATGGGGAAGGGACGCTGGCGGTAAACTACAGCTACGGCCTGCGAGGCAGCGGCTCGCTCAGCCTCGTCCCGCGTGGCGGGAGCACGGGCTGGAAGGTGCGCTCCACCTGGCCGAGCCCCAGCTTCGGCGGGTCATTCCTGCCCGAAAAGCGCAAGATCGACAGCAAGGGCTTCACTGCCGATTATACGGTCGACAAGCTTGCGCTGGGCCAGCCGCCGGTCAGCATGTCGGACTATGGCACGCCCGGCGATGCGCCTAGCAACCAGTTCGGCTTCCGGGAATCGGTGGCCTATGATGCGCCCAGCGCAGTCGACGTTGCCGGGGGCGGTGCGAATGAGGTGGTCGAAGGCAGCAGCCGCTCGCTCAGCGTCGGCTTGATCGAGCCGGTGAACCTTTATTCCAAGGTCAACCGCTCGGTGAAATACGGTTTCCTGTTCGTCGGCTTCACCTTCCTCGCCTTCCTGCTGTTCGACATCGTCGGCGGGGCGCATGTCGCGGCGGCGGAATATCTGCTCACCGGGGCGGGACTGGTGCTGTTCTTCGTGCTGCTGCTGGCGTTTTCGGAGGTGATCGGCTTCCTGCCTGCCTATATCCTGGCAAGCGGCGCGATCATCGGCCTGCTGACCGCCTACAGCGCGGCGGTGCTGGGTAGCTGGAAACGGGCGCGCTTCATGGGCGCGCTGCTGGTCGGGCTCTATGCGTTGCTGTTCACGCTGCTCAACCTCGAAGACCTTGCCCTGCTGATCGGCTCGGTGCTGCTGTTCCTCGCGCTCGCCGGGCTGATGTACACCACGCGGCAGGTCGATTGGTCGAATGTCGGCCGCCGCGAGGAACAGCCGGGCGAGGACAGCCCGTCTGCCGCCTGACCGGAACGCAAAGTGTCGGGGGCGCGCTCAGCGCGTCCCCTGCACCACCGGTTGCGAGACGAAGGGGACGCCATCCTCGGTCGTCTCTGCATCCTTGGTTTTCGCATCCTGCTTCTTGGCCGCTGCTTTGGCGTCTTCGTCCGGCACCACGAGCTTCGCAAAGGCGGGGCGTGCGGGGTAGGCGCACCCCTTCTGCTCGCCCAGACCCTTGAGGTAACCGCGCCGCACGGCCCCGGCGAGGATGGCCCGCTGGAATTCGCGCTTGTGGTCAGCCGCGCCGGAAATTTCGCGGATAATGCTGCGGAACGGCACCAGCGATCCGACCACGCTTTGTGCGATCCGACCGACCGACACCTTGCTGCTTTCGTCTTCGCTGATGTCGAAATCCGCCCCCAGCACATCGTCGAGTTCGGCGATTGCCGCACCGATCGCGTCGCAGCTCGTCAGGTCAGCCGAGACATAGGGGTTTTCAGTCGCAGCCAACAGCACCGGCGGGATCGGGTCCTTCGCCAGATTGAGATCGGTGATCGGTGTCTTGGCGACATCGACCGCATCGGGATCGCGGCTGGTGCTGACCTGCTGGTCCTGGTCGCGCGCTGCAGCGGGCAGCGCAATCAACGCCAGCGCCGCAGCCGCACTAGCTGCGCAAATCCGCAAATGTGTCGCACTTGTCTTCATCCGCCGTCTCCATGCCGATACGTAACCAACGCACACGTTCGGCACTTGATCCGTGCGTAAAGCTTTCCGGGTTCACCGACTGGCCGGAATTGCGCTGCAGCGTGTCGTCGCCGATGGCGCTGGCGGCGTTCAACCCTTCTTCCATGTCGCCCGGTTCGATGAGGTTGCGGTTCTTGCCGGCCCAGACGCCGGCATAGCAATCCGCCTGCAATTCCATGCGCACTTGCAGCTGGTTGGCCATGCGCGGGTTCTGCTGTTGCGCACTGCGAACCTGATCGGCCATCCCGGTCATCTTCTGGACGTGGTGGCCATATTCATGCGCCACCACGTAATAGCGGGCGAAATCGCCCTTTGCGCCCAGCTGTCGCGCCATCACGTCGTAGAAGCTGGTGTCGATATAGATGCCCATGTCCGCCGGGCAGTAGAACGGACCCATCGAGGCCGAAGCATTGCCGCAACCCGACCGGGTGCCACCCTGATAGAACCACAGCGTCGGCTGTTCGAAGGGGATGTTCGCCTTCTTGAACAGCGGCTCCCACGTATCGTTGAGCGAAGTGAGCGTGTTGCACGCTTCGGTCGCATAGGGGTTCATGGTGCACAGCTGCTCTTCGGTCATCTGGCCTTGCTGCTGCTGGGTGCTGGTCGATGTGGTGTCGCCCGCGCCCATCTGGCCGAGCATCTCACCTGGATCGACCCCGAACACCAATGCTGCGATGATCACGATCACCAGTCCGCCGCAACCGATCGTCCCGCCGCCGCCGGGCAGTCCGCCACCGCCGCCACCCTGGCCGACCTTGATCCGCGAAGTGTCGAAACGATTGAGCTTCATTGACTCGCCCCCGATTGCGATTTCGCCCTTCCTAGGGGCTGGACTTGTTCCTAGATGCCAGCGAAAGGCGTTGCGGCCAAGTCCACACCATCCAATTCGCGGGAGTTGTTTATGTTCCTTGCCGGCAAGCGTGCGCTCGTCACCGGATCTACCTCGGGCATCGGATTGGCGATCGCCCGCTCCCTCTCCGCAGAAGGGGCGCAGATTGTGCTCAACGGGTTTGGCGACGAGGCGGAAATCGCGGCGCTGTGCGACGAAATGAATGCCAGCCATGTCGGGGCCGATCTCACCACGCGCGCGGGCTGCGAAGAATTGATGGAACGGGCCGGGCCGGTCGATATCCTCGTCAACAATGCCGGGATGCAGCATGTCAGCCCAGTGCAGGATTTCCCGCCGGAGAAGTGGGACGCGATCATCGCCCTCAACCTCACCAGCGCCTTCCACACCACGCGGCTGGCCGTACCTCATATGAAGGAACAGGGCTGGGGGCGCGTGATCTGCACTGCCAGCGCGCACTCGCTGGTCGCCTCGCCGTTCAAGTCGGCCTATGTCGCGGCCAAGCATGGCATCGCCGGTTTCGTGAAGACAATCGCACTCGAACTCGCGCAGAGCGGTGTCACCGCCAATTGCATCAGCCCAGGCTATGTCTGGACCCCGCTGGTCGAAAACCAGATCCCCGACACGATGAAGGCGCGCGGGATGACCCGCGAGCAGGTGATCAACGACGTGCTGCTGGCCGGCCAGCCGACCAAGCGGTTCAGCCAGCCGGAGGAAATCGGCGCGTTGGCCCTTTTCCTGTGCCGCGAAGAAGCGCAGAACATCACCGGATCCAACTATTCGATCGACGGTGGCTGGACCGCGCAATAGGGGCGAGCTTGCAAGGCATATGAACCACCGGATCGCGATTGCCTGGCTGCTGGCGATGCTGGTGGGCGCATGCACCACCATGCAGGCCGCGCGCGATCCGTCGGCGCCGCGGATCGATGTAATCGAGCGCAATCTGGCCGGGCACATCGCGGTGCTGGCCAGCGACGAATATGGCGGTCGCCGCCCTGGGACCGAGGGCGAGGCGAAGACGCTGCGCTACCTCGCGCATGAATGGCAGGCCGCCGGTCTGGAAAGCGGCACCAACGATCCCGCCAATCCCTGGTTCGCCCCGGTCGAACTCTCGCTCAGCACCCCCTCGCAAAGCCGCGTGGAATTCCGCCGCAAGGGCCGGGTGGTGACCTTGCCCGCAGGCGCGGTGACGGTGTTTTCCTCTGGCCGCCGAACGCTGGTGGAACAGGCGCCGCTGCTGTTCGTCGGGCGGCACGGCGCGGATCTTGAAAATTCGGAGCTCGCCGGTCGCGTCGCGGTGATGTTGTGGGACCACGCCGACGAGCGCGAGCAGATGGAGGTGTTGATCGAACACGGCGCCGCTGCAGTGCTGGCGGTGGTTCCGGACGAGGCAGCGCTGTCCGAACTGCTCGCCCGCCAGCGCCACGGGCAATATCTGCTCAAGGGCGAAGGAGCGGGCACGGCGATGTATGGCTATATGTCGCTCGACACCGCCAGGCAGCTGCTGGGCGATGCGGTGGTCGGGCGCTTTGTCGATGCGGCCGAGCCCAAGCCGGAGCCGGTCCCGCTGACGGCCACGCTCGAAGCGACTTCGACGCTTGCGAGCGTGAAGACCTACAATCTGATCGCGCGGCTGCCCGGCAAGCAGGCCGGTGCAGGCGCTGTGCTGCTCGTCGCCCATTGGGACCACTTCGGACAATGCGGCGAGGCGGGGGCAGTGGACACGATCTGCAACGGCGCGGTCGACAATGCCAGCGGGCTGGCCGTACTGATCGAACTGGCAAAACACCTGGCCGCCGGGCCGCGCCCCGAACGCGATGTCTATTTTCTCGCGACCACCGGGGAAGAGTGGGGATTGCTCGGCGCCCGTGCTTTTACGCAGGAACCGCCGATCCCGCTCGATACTATTGTGGCCGCATTCAACGTCGATTCCATCGCCGTCGCCCCGCGTGGAACGCCGGTGGTGCTGATCGGCCACGGGCTTACCGGGCTGGATGGCGACATCGCCAAGGTCGTGGCGGCGCAGGGTCGCAAGCTGATCGATTCCCCGCTCGCCGATGCCTATTTGCGCCGCCAGGATGGCTGGGCGCTCCTCCAGCGCGATATTCCTGCGGTCGACGTGACCAGTGCCTTCGGCGATCCGGTGGCCTTCAATCGCTTCGAGCGCGAACGCTACCACAAGCCGGGCGATGAGCCCGACAAGGTGGAACTGGGCGGGGCCGCCGAAGACCTGCTGCTGCACCTCGCGCTGGTGCGCCATTTTGCCAACCCGCGGCTGTGGCCGGGCGGAATGGTCCCGCTTGCGCAGCCCGGCACCGAGACTGCACCTGCGCCCCCCGGCGGATAATTCTCGCAAGCGCACTAGCACGTGCCACAATCTCTCGTTAGATGGGCCGCCACGAATCTCCCCGTGCCCCAACGGCGGGCGCGGTGCGGACAGACAGGAAGTGGCAGCAATGGACATCCCCCTCGGCCTTACCTTCGACGACGTCCTCCTGCGTCCGGCCGAGAGCGATATCGTGCCCTCGATGGCCGATACCAGCACCCGGCTGACGCGCGAGATCGCGCTCAACATCCCGGTGATTTCCGCCGCGATGGACACGGTGACAGAAGCCGACATGGCGATCGTGATGGCGCAGCTCGGCGGGATCGGGGTGCTTCACCGCAATCTCGAGGTCGACGAACAGGTCGCTGCGGTTCGCGCTGTCAAGCGTTTCGAAAGCGGCATGGTCGTCAATCCGATCACCATCACGCCCGACGCGACGCTGGGCGAGGCGCAGGCGTTGATGACGCAGAACCGCATCAGCGGCATTCCGGTGACCGCACCGGGCGGCAAGCTGGTGGGCATCCTGACCAATCGCGACGTGCGCTTCGCCGATAACCCGCTGCAGCCGGTGCGCGAGCTGATGACGCAGGAAAACCTCGCCACGGTCGGCCTCGGCGTCAGCCAGGACGAGGCACGCCGCCTGCTTCACCAGCGCCGGATCGAGAAACTGCTGGTGGTTGACGAAGACTACAAATGCATCGGTCTGATCACTGTGAAGGATATCGAAAAGGCCGTCACCTACCCCAACGCGACCAAGGATGCCGCCGGGCGCCTGCGCGTCGCGGCGGCCAGCACTGTGGGCGAAAAGGGCTTTGCCCGCACCCGCGCGCTGATCGAGGCGGAAGTGGACGTGGTGATCATCGACACGGCACACGGCCACAACAAGGACGTTGCCCGCGCGGTCGAAGCGGCCAAGAAGCTCAGCAATTCGGTGCAGATCGTCGCCGGCAACGTCGCCACCGCAGAGGCGACCCGCGCGCTGGTCGATGCCGGTGCCGATGCGGTGAAGGTCGGCATCGGGCCTGGCTCGATCTGCACCACTCGAGTGGTCGCAGGCGTCGGCGTGCCGCAGCTGACTGCGGTAATGGAAAGCGCCGAAGAGGCCGCCAAATCGGGTGTCCCCGTGATTGCCGACGGCGGTTTGCGCACTTCGGGCGACGCGGCCAAGGCGCTGGCCGCGGGCGCGAGCTGCATCATGGTCGGCTCGATGCTGGCGGGCACCGAAGAGGCACCGGGCGAAACCTTCCTCTACCAGGGCCGCAGCTACAAGAGCTATCGCGGCATGGGCAGCGTCGGTGCGATGGCGCGCGGCAGTGCCGACCGCTATTTCCAGCAGGATGTATCGGCCCAGAAACTGGTGCCCGAAGGGATCGAAGGCCAGGTGCCCTACAAGGGTTCGGCAGCGAACGTCGTTCACCAGCTGGTCGGCGGGATCAAGGCGGCGATGGGCTACACCGGCTCGGCCACGCTGGAGCAGCTGCGCGAGCGCGGCAAATTCGTGCGGATCACCAATGCCGGCCTGCAGGAAAGCCATGTCCACGATGTCGCGATCACCCGCGAGGCACCCAATTACCCGACCCGCTAAGCCATGACTCCGGCGGCGCGCGTCCAGGCGGCGATCGAGCTGCTCGATGCCATCGTCGATGCGGCGCGGGGGCAGGGGGCACCCGCCGATCGGCTGGTGTCCGACTATTTCCGCACCCGCCGCTATGCCGGCAGCAAGGATCGCCGCGCGGTGCGCGAACTGGTCTATGCCGCGATCCGTGCCTGCGGACCGGTCCCCGCAAGTGGGCGCGCGGCCATGCTGCGACTGGCCGAAAGCGATGCCAACATCCTGCCGCTGTTCGACGGATCGGGGCATGGCCCTTCCGCTGTAGAGCCGGGCGAACCAGTTGCGGACGGAGGCATCGCGCCAGCGTGGCTCGAGGCGGCGCTCGCCGCATCGGATATCGCGAGGGAGGAAGCGGCGGCGCTGCTCGACCGGGCGCCGCTCGACCTGCGGGTCAACGCGCTCAGGGCCGGGCGCGACACGCTGGAACTGCCCGCACCCGCCGTCCGCACCGATGCGCCGCAAGGCTTGCGGGTCGAACCGGGTACGCCAGTCGAACAATGGGACGCCTATCGCGACGGACTGGTCGAAGTGCAGGATACCGGCAGCCAGCTGGCGTGCCTCGCCATCGGGGCCCAGCCGGGCGAGGTCGTGATCGATTTATGCGCCGGGGCGGGTGGCAAAACGCTGGCCTTGGCGGCGGCGATGGACAATCGCGGGACACTGATCGCCTGCGATACCGATCGCGGACGCCTCTCGCGCCTACCGCCGCGTGCCGAGCGCGCCGGAGCAGGAATGATCGAGACGGTTCTGCTCGATCCGGGCAAGGAACTGGACGCACTGGCCGAATGGCATGGCCGGGCGGATGCGGTGCTGGTGGATGCACCCTGTTCGGGCACCGGCACTTGGCGCCGCAATCCCGAGGCGCGCTGGCGGCTGACACCCGATTCGTTAACCCGATTCGCCGCCACGCAGGACGGTTTGCTGGGAATTGCAGCGCAGTTGGTGAAGCCGGGCGGGCGGCTGGTCTATGTCACCTGCTCGCTGCTGGATGGGGAGGGCGCGGATCGGGTCGACGCCTTTCTCGCCGCGCACTCCGGCTGGAATGCACGCGACCCGGGGCTGCCTCTTGGCAGCGTACGCGGGCAAGGTGTTCGCCTGACGCCGTATCACGACGGTACGGACGGGTTTTTCATCGCCTGCCTCGATTCGACATGTTAGCCTGAGGCGTTATGGTTTCACCCGGAACCCAACGGATCAGCACTCCCAAGGAGCTACTCATGCGCTTTGCCGCCCCTGCCGCTGCCCTCTCGCTACTGCTCGCCGTGACGGCCAGCATGACGCTTGGCGCGGAACAGGCACCCAGTCCGCGGGCATCGGTGCTGATCGCGCAAGGCCGCGCCGCGCTGGAAGCAGGCCAGCCGCAGAAGGCGATCGACATGTTCGAATCGGCGATGGCGGTCGATCCGGCCTATGCCGGTATCTTCCTCGACCTGGGCGAAGCGGCCCGCCGCGAAGGCCTGCAGGGCAAGGCGATCAAATATTATCGCGAAGCGATCGCGCGCGATCCCAAGAATGTGCTGGCCATCTCCGGCGAGGGTGAAGCGCTGGTCGAGAAGGGAGCGGTCGAGAAGGCGCAGCGCAACCTCGCCCAGCTCAAGCAATTGTGCGGCGAAAGCTGCCCGGCCACGCAAAAGCTCGCCGCCGCCATCGCCCGCGGCCCCCAGCCGCGCATGTTGGCTGCAGAAACCGTCCTGCCCGACGCACAGGTGACGCAGAACTGAGCTCATCTGGCCCACAGCGGGCTGCAAATGGTGCGCTCTGCGTTTCCGGTGCTCGCGACTTGAAACGGTCGCAGTGGGCGGGGGCGCCCGACCACGACATAGTCGACACACCCTGAGCCGCTGGACCTGGTAGGCTGCTGGCTGTCTGCGCTCAGATCAAATCCCGAAACGCTTCCAGGACAGTGCGATAGACGCGTTTCTTGAAGGGGACGATCAGCTCGGGCAGCTGTTCGGGATCGACCCACTGCCATTCGCAGAATTCGGCGTGGTGGTGAGCGTCGAGGTCTACATCATCGTCGCTGCCGTGAAAGCGTAGCAGGAACCAGTCCTGCATCTGGCCGCGATATTTGCCGCCCCACAATTTGCCGATCAATTCGTCCGGCAAATCGTAGGGAATCGGATCTTCCAGCTGTTTGATGATCGAGACGAGCTCACGCGAAACACCCGTCTCCTCCGCCAGTTCGCGCAGGGCCGCTTCGCGCAGATCCTCGCCTTCGTCGACGCCGCCCTGCGGCATCTGCCAGGCGCCCGAATCCTTGTTGTCGATTCGCATTCCGACAAAAACCTTGCCGGCCTCGTTGACCAGCATCACCCCCACGCAGGGGCGATAGCCGAGCTCACTGCTCACAAATTATGCTCCAGCGTCATCTTCATCGCAGCAAACATCGCCGCCATGTCCTTGTTCCCGCTGGGTATTGCCTTTCGGATATTGACGAAACCATGAATCGTCCCGCGCATTTCGAGATAGGTCACATCGACCCCATTCTGGATCAGGTGCGCGGCATATTCGCGCCCAGAATCACGCAGCGGGTCCAGCCCGGCGGTCACCAGCACCGTCGGCGGGGTCTTGCCATGCCCTTCCCACAGGATCGGGTAATTGCGCGCGCTGTCGTCGTCGGGGGCGTAGCAATCGGTGAACCACCCCATCGCTTCGCGGGTGAGGAGGAAGCCTTCGCCAAAGGCGGCGAAACTGGCGTGGTGCGCGATGGGGGTCGCGATCGGATAGATCGGCACCTGCATCACGACCGGCACCGCAGCCGGTTCGTCCACCAGCGCCTGGGTGATGACGATGGTGAGATTGCCGCCCGCGCTGTCACCCATCGGCACGATGCCGGTGGTCTGGAGCCCCAGCTCCGCCGGGTTTTCCGCGATCCACCGCGCCGCCGCTTCGCAATCGTCGGGCGCGGCGGGGAAGGGGTGTTCGGGCGCAAGGCGATAATCGACCGAAACGACCGGCAGCCCGGTTTCCGCCGCGATGGTGCTGCACAGCGAATGATAGCTTTCGAGGCAGCCGATGGTGAAGCCGCCGCCATGGAAGAAGGCAATCGTCGGGCGCGGGGTGGCATCGGCCTGCGAATCGTAAAGCCGAACCGGGATGTCGCCCGCCGGGCCGGGGCAGGTCAGGTTGCGGATCACCGGGAGATCGCGCGGGTCCGCATCGGCGAGGGCGGTCATGGTCCGGGAGGCTTCGCGCGCTTCTTCGACGCCCATTTCATGCAGCTGTGGGCGCCCCATCGCTGCCAGCATGTCCAGAAAGGCGCGGACATCGGCGCGGACGTAGTGTTCGGTTTCGGCCATGAATCAGTTCTCTCCATCTCTCAGCCGCACAGAGTAGCGTTGAGCTAGCGCAATTCCACTCGGCAATTTGCAGGGCAGGAGAAAAACTTCATTGCGATGGCGCAAGGGCAGGCATAGGGCCGGGCAGCATCGCAGGAACCAGTCGCCGCAAAGGCGCATGAAGGACGATAATATGGCTAGCCAGGCCAGGCAGGACAACGCGGCGCTCGCCGCGAACACTACCCCCGAAGCCGTCGTGGTGCGGTTCGCCGGGGATAGCGGCGACGGTATGCAGTTGACCGGGGGGCAGTTTACCCTGTCCACCGCCCTGGCGGGTAACGATCTCGCCACTTTTCCCGACTTCCCGGCGGAAATCCGCGCCCCGCAAGGCACGCTGTTCGGCGTGTCGGCCTTCCAGATCAACTTCGGTTCGACCGATGTCGACACGGCGGGCGACGCGCCCGATGTGCTGGTGGCGATGAACCCGGCGGCGCTGAAGGTGAACTTGCCCGCGCTCAAGCCGGGCGGGCTGGTGATCGTCGACACCGGCGAATTCACCAAGCGTAACCTCGAAAAGGCGCATTACGACGCCAGCCCGCTGGACGACGATACGCTGGCGCCCTTCACCGTGCTCAAGCTCGACATTTCCGAGCTGACGATGGAAGCGGTCAAGCCCTTCGGCCTCGGCAAGAAGGAGGCGCTGCGCTGCAAGAACATGTGGACGCTGGGGCTGGCGCTGTGGATGTTCGACCGCCGCCGCGCTCCGCTGCATGACTGGCTGAAGGCGAAATTTGCCAAGGCGCCCGACATTGCTGCAGCGAATATTGCCGCACTCGACGCCGGCCATGCCTATGGCGAAACGGCGGAGCTGTCCGGCCCGCTGCGCCAGGTCCATCTCGACCCGGTGCCGAGCGAGGCGGGGCTTTATCGCACGATTACCGGCGCCGAAGCGGTTTCGCTCGGCTTGGTAGCCGGTGCGCGGTTGCTGCGCCTGCCGATGTTCTTCGGCGGCTATCCGATCACCCCTGCCAGCGCGATCCTGCACCATCTGGTGCGGATGAAGGAGTTCAACGTCACCACCTTCCAGGCGGAGGACGAGATCGCGGCGGTCTGCGCCGCCATCGGCGCGTCTTATGCCGGGCAGTTGGGCGTTACCTCCTCCTCCGGGCCGGGTATTGCGCTCAAGGGCGAGGCGATGGGGCTGGGCATCATGACCGAGCTGCCGCTGGTGATCGTCAACTCGCAGCGCGGCGGCCCTTCCACCGGCCTGCCGACCAAGACCGAGCAGAGCGACCTTTATCAGGCGGTCTATGGCCGCAATGGCGACGCGCCGATGCCGGTGATCGCGGCGCGCAGCCCGGGCGACGCCTTCTATTGCGCGATCGAGGCCTGCCGGATTGCGGTGGACTATATGACCCCGGTGATGCTGCTCACCGATGGCTACATCGCCAATGCGAGCGAACCGTGGAAGATCCCCGATCCCGACAGTTTCGAACGTTCGCCGGTGGAATTCCTGACCGAGAAGAACGGCCCCGCCGATGCCGACGGCAATGCCACGCTGCTGCCCTATGCCCGCGATGCAAAGGGCGCACGGCCGTGGATCAAGCCCGGCACGCCCGGCTTGATGCACCGGATCGGCGGGATCGAGAAACAGCAGGGCACCGGCAATCTCGACTACTCGCCCGCCAACCACCAGGCCATGACCGACGCGCGGCGCGAGAAGGTGGCGAATATTGCCGTGCCCGACCAGCAGGTCGAGCTGGGCCAGGAAGGCGGCAAGCTTGCCGTGGTTGGCTGGGGCAGCACTTACGGCCCGATCCACCAGGCGGTGCGCCGCGTGCGCAAGAAGGGGATGGACGCGAGTCATATCCACCTGCGCCACATCTGGCCGATGCCGAAGAACCTGGGCGAGCTGCTCAAATCCTATGACAAGGTGCTGGTGCCCGAAATGAACACCGGCCAGCTCAAGACGGTGCTGCGCGACCAGTTCCTGGTCGATGCGCTGCCGCTCAACAAGGTGTCGGGCCAGCCGTTCCAGATCGCCGAGCTCGAGATGGAAATCGGCAAGTTCTTCGACGGCATCCCCGGTGACGAGGGTGGCGAAGTCGATCCCAACACCGCCCAGCTTCCCAACCCCGTGGGAGTAGAGAAATGAACGCGCCCGCCAAGATCGAAACCACGCTGAAGGACTGGGAAACCGACCAGGAAGTGCGCTGGTGCCCGGGCTGCGGGGACTATGCCATCCTCAAGGCGGTCCAGCGCACCCTGCCGCAGCTGGGCGCGGACCCGGCGAACACGGTGTTCGTGTCGGGCATCGGCTGTTCCAGCCGCTTCCCCTATTATGTCGAAAGCTACGGCTTCCATACGATCCACGGCCGCGCACCGGCATTTGCGACCGGGATCAAGCTGGCCAATCCCGATCTCGACGTGTGGATCATCACCGGCGACGGCGATGGCATGTCGATCGGCGGCAATCACACGATGCATGTGTTGCGCCGCAATCTCGACTGCCAGATCATGCTGTTCAACAACGAGATCTACGGGCTGACCAAGGGGCAATATTCGCCCACCAGCCGCGAGGGCACCCGTTCGCCCTCCACCCCGCAGGGATCGGTCGATCATCCGGCGCGCCCCTGCGCCTTTGCGCTGGGTTCGGGCGCGCGCTTCGTTGCGCGCGGTTTCGACGTGTCGAAGAAGCTGCCCGAAGTGCTGATGGCCGCCCATGCCCACAAGGGCGCGGCCTTCATCGAGATCTTCCAGAACTGCATCGTCTACAACAAGGACGTGTTCGACGATTTCGCCGCTCCCAAGGGGGCCGAGGATCGCCAGCTGTGGGTCGAACATGGCGAACCGCTGCTGTTCGCTGGCGGGACCAAGGGCCTGAAGATGGACGAAGGCGCGTGCGGGCTGGTCGTGGTCGATGTGGCCGATGGCGACTGGCAGGCCGCTGGTGTCGCGGTGCATGACAAGGCCAACCGCTCGCTCGCCCATATGCTGGTCGAGCTGCCGTTCGGCCCCTATCCGATGGCGCTGGGCGTGATCTACGACGATCCGCGCCCCACCTACGAAGCATCGGTGCTGGAGGAAAAGGCGCGCGCCTGCGAGGGCAAGGAGCCCAACCTCGCCGCGCTGCTCGCCAAGGGGCAGACCTGGACGGTCGAGAACTGAGCGAAAACTGAGCGGAGCGCCCGTTCAGGCGGGCGCTTCTTCCGGTTCCTCGATCTTGTGCTCGCGCTGCAGGCGGCTGGCTACCAGCCCCATCGCCAGCGCCCAGGCGGCGCCCAGCGTCCATCCGCCGAGCACGTCGGACGGGTAGTGGACCCCCAGGTAGAGGCGCGAAAAGCCGATAGTCAGAACCAGGATGGCCGCCACGGTGATCGTGAATACCCGTGCCGAGCGTTCCTCGAAACTGCGCGCAATCAGCACTGCCAGCGTGAGATAGACGATCGCACTGTTGAGCGAATGGCCGCTCGGGAAGCTGAGCGAGTTCACCTCGACAAGATGCGGCACGACTTCCGGGCGCGGACGGGCAAACAGCGATTTGAGCAGCCCGCCGAGCGCCGCCCCGCCGCCGGTCGCCAGCGTCGTCATCACCGCCTGTCGCCAGCGCCCGCGGATCAGCAGGAAAGCGACCGCCAGGATGCTGACCAGCGTCAGCACGGTCACGCCGCCCAGCGCGGTGATGTCGCGCATCGCGGAGAGCAACCAGTGCGGCCCGATCGGCACGGAGAGGTCGCCCGGCGTGCGCAGTGCAACGAGGAACGCCTTGTCGAAGGCGCTGGTATCGCCCTCCGCCATTTCACCGGCCAGTTTCAGAAAGCCGGCGATCAGCGCAGCGCCCACCAGCAGCAACAGCAGCAGGCGCTGCTCGCGGCGCAAATATTGTCGTATGAGTGCGATGGGGGTGTTTGCCTTGTCCATATCTTGCGTGCCAAACGATCCGATGCGCGAGTGGTTTCCGGCGCGCTCGCAATAAGGGGGAAATGCGCATGGACAACCTGACCCATACGCTGGTCGGTGCCCTGATCGGGCAGGCCGGGCTCAAGCGCAAGACCGGGCTGGCGATGGCGGCGCTGATGATCGGGGCCAATGCGCCCGATATCGACGTGGGCTGTTTCGCCTGGTTGCACGGGGTCGAGCATCTCGGCTTTCGGCGCGGGATCACCCATGGGCCGATCGCATGGGCGGTGCTGCCGCTGCTGGTCGCGGGCGGACTATGGTGGTTCGACCGCTGGCAGGCACGGCGCGGCACGAGGCCGGACGGGCGGCTGCCGGTCAGCTTTGGTTGGCTGTTCGCACTCGCCTTGCTCGCTTGCCTGACGCACCCGGCGCTCGACTGGCTCAATGTCTATGGCGTGCGCCTGCTCGAACCGTTCAGCCACCGCTGGTTCTATGGCGATACGCTGTTCATCGTCGATGTGTGGTTATGGCTGCTGATGGGCCTCGCAACCTGGTTCTCGCTCCGGCGCGAGAAGCGGGGCGGGGAGTGGCGGCGGCCGGCGCAGATCGCGCTTGTCGTGGTGCTGGGGTATATTGGGCTGAATGGCGCGATCACATCTGCGACGGCCGCGATGGCGTCGGGCCAGCCCGCGATCGCCAGCCCGCTTCCCGTTCTCTCCTGGACGCGCCAGCTCATCGAGCCCGCTGGACCGGACCGGTGGCGGATCGACGGCAGGAAGGTAGGAAATTGCCAACTTGCGCCGATACGCATCGCGAGCGCCGGTAATCCCGAAGCAGAGGCCTTCCTCTTCTGGTCCCGCGCGCCCTTTGCGGACCGGGCGGCTGACGGCTCGGTGATCCTGCGCGATGCGCGGTTCTACGATCCGCGGGCACGCGACAGTTTCTCGCTCGCCTTGCCCGGCGTGACATGCGAGGAACTTTCGGAGCCGTAAAGCGCTCGGCCTGCAAAGCCCGGCCTCGTTAGAGGAGGGCGATTGAGGAACCCCATGACCAAACCCCAAATCCTCTGGCTGCGGCGCGACTTACGGCTGGCCGACCAGCCCGCGCTCGCCGCCGCGCTCGCTGCGGGGCCGGTGGTGCCGGTCTATGTGCTCGACGATGCGGCGGCAAAGGGCCACGCCTATGGCGGCGCGTCGCGCTGGTGGCTGCACCACTCGCTCGACAGCCTGGCGCGCGATCTGGGCAAGCACCACGTCCGCCTGATCCTGCGTCGCGGCGATGCGGTGGAGGAATTGTGCAAGCTGGCGGACGAGATTGGTGCCGACACAGTCCACGCCATGCGCCATTACGAGCCGTGGTGGCGCAAGGCGCAGGGCGAGCTTGCCAAGCGGCTGACGCTTGAACTGTACGACGGCAATTACCTGCTGCCCCCCGGCGCGGTGACGACCGGTTCGGGCGCGCCGTACAAGATCTACACGCCCTTTGCGAAGGCGACGCTGGAGCAGATGCCCCCGCCCGAACCGCAGCCCGCGCCGGCGCATTTCACCTTGCCGGACAAGTGGCCCGCGAGCGATGCGCTGGATGATTGGGGGTTGCTCCCGACCAGGCCCGACTGGGCCGGGGGCATGCGGGATTTCTGGCAGGTCGGCGAGGCGGCGGGACACACCAGGCTGGATGATTTCGCCGCCCGCGCCGCGCGCTACGACGAGGATCGCAACCTGCCTTCGATCGACGGGTCGAGTTTCCTCTCGCCGCACCTCCATTTCGGCGAGCTAAGCCCGGCGCAGGTGTGGCACGGCGTCGGCGGGCCACAGGGGCAGGGGCGCCACACCTTCCTGAAGGAGCTGATCTGGCGCGACTATGCCCAGAACGTGATCTGCCAGTTCCCGCGCTATCCGCTCGAATCCTATCGCGACGAATTCGCCGCGATGGAGTGGCGCGATCCGGACAAGGACGGGCAGGCTGCGGCGGACCTCGCCGCCTGGCAGCAGGGGCGCACCGGCTATCCCATCGTCGATGCGGGAATGCGGCAGCTGTGGCAGACCGGGTGGATGCACAACCGCGTGCGGATGATCGCGGCCAGTTTCCTCATCAAGCATTTGCTGATCGACTGGCGGCACGGGGAACGCTGGTTCTGGGATACGCTGGTCGATGCCGACTACGCGCAGAACGGCACCAATTGGCAATGGGTCGCAGGCACCGGCGTCGATTCGAACATGTTCGTGCGGGTGATGGCGCCGCTGAGCCAGAGCGAGAAATTCGACGCAGCGGGTTATATCCGCAGCTATGTTCCCGAACTGACGGGGCTTGGCGAGCCGCAGATTCATGATCCGGACGGGCACGGCTGCCGCCCGAAAAACTACCCCGAGCCGCTCGTCGCCCACCGCGAGGGGCGCGAGCGCGCGCTGGCGGCCTATCGCGCGATGAAGGGGTAAAGCGTTGCCGGGCGCTTGTCGCGCGCGGCCAATCGCGGCATATTTACAGGCATGAAAGCAGGGGAGGTCGTGAGAGGAGGCGAGTTGCTCGCCGGTGGTGCGCGTTTCGCGCGCAGTGCGGGCTGGCTGGCGCATGTCTTCGCCCCCGGTTTCCACAAACTGCTCGACCGGATCGATGCGGGGATGGAAACCGGCTCTATTCTCGCGCATCTGCCCGACGGGACGACGCGGCTCGTGGGGGGGCGTGCCCCCGGTTTCGAGGCCGAAATCACCATCCACGACTGGCGCACGCTGCTGCGCGCCGGAACCAATGGCTCGGTCGGCTTCTATCAGGCGTGGGAAGCGGGCGAGTGGACCAGCCCCGACCCGGTGCCGCTGTTCGCGCAGTTCATGGCCAATGGCGAGGCATTGGGCGAAACCGGTCGCGCCAAGGGCCCGTGGAAGCTGGCGGCCCGCATCGCCCATTGGTTCAACCGCAACACGTATGAGGGATCGCGCCGCAATATCCAGGCGCATTACGACCTCGGCAACGATTTCTACCGCGAATGGCTCGACCCGACGATGAGCTATTCCAGCGCCATCTGGGACGGAGCGGACAGCCTCGAGGCGGCGCAGCGCACCAAATGGGCGGAACTGTCGCGTCGGCTCGGCCAGCCGAACACGCTGCTCGAAATCGGTTGCGGCTGGGGCAGCCTGGCCGATCATTTCGCGCGGCACGGCAGCAAGGTGACTGCGATCAGCCTGTCGGACGAGCAGCTGGCCTGGGCGCGCGAGCGGCAGGGCCCAGCGATCGACTTTCGCAAGCAGGATTACCGCGATGTCGCGGAACAATTCGACGCGATCGTGAGCGTCGAAATGGTCGAGGCGGTGGGGCGCGAATTCTGGCCCAGCTATTTCGACTGCATCGCCCGCAACCTAAAACCGGGTGGCAAGGCGGCGATCCAGTTCATCGCCATGCGCGACACGCTGTTCGAAGGCTACGCCGCCAGCGCCGATTTCATCCAGGCCTATATCTTCCCGGGCGGGCTGTTGATTTCGACCGAAGAGTTCCGCCGCCTCGCCGCCGAGCGCGGGCTCGAATGGCAGGACCAGCGCGATTTCGGCATCGACTATGCCGAAACGCTCAAGGCATGGCGGATGCGCTTCGACGCGGCGGTTCGCGAGGGGCGCTTGCCAAGCGGGTTCGACGAACGTTTCTGCAATTTGTGGCGCTTCTACCTGATGTATTGCGAAGGCGGGTTCCGGGGCGGCGGTATTACCGTCAGCCAGGTGACGCTGGCCAAGCACTGATCCGCCAGAGATTTTTTCCTGAAAGGCCCGAGATGAAGACCAAGATCCTGCTTGTCGCCATGCTGGTTGTGGCGGTTGCGCTCGGCCTGTCATGGGCGCTGTTGCCGCGCGATACGCGCAATCTCATCGCCAACATGCCCAAGGACACCAATGTGCTGTTCTGGAGCCAGGCGCAGCGCGATGCCGCCTTCCGCGCGATGGATGCGCTGCCTGTGCTGGCCAAGGCGCGCACGATCGAGGCGGGCGGCAAGGCCTATCCGCTGCCGCAGGGCGATCCGCTGGCGATCGACACCGACATCGACGCCTATATGCAGCACCAGCGCACCGCCGGGATCGTCATCATCCACGACGGCAAGGTGGTGCTCGAAAAATACGGCCTCGGCTTCGATGGCGAAGGCAAATGGACCAGCTTCTCGGTCGCCAAGAGCCTGACCTCGACCATGGTCGGCGCGGCGGTGAAGGACGGCTATATCAAGAGCCTCGATGACGATGTGACCGTCTATATCAAGGGGCTGAAAGGCTCGGCCTATGAAGGCGTCACTGTCCGCCAATTGCTGACCATGACCAGCGGCGTGAGGTGGAACGAGGATTATACCGACCGCAATTCCGACGTCGCCCGGTTCAACAACGCCAAGCCGGAAGACGGGCTGGACGTGACCGTCAGCTACATGCGGCACCTCCCGCGCGAGGCGGAGCCGGGAACCAAGTGGGTCTACAAGACCGGCGAAACCAATCTCATCGGCATCCTGGTGGAAGAGGCGAGCGGCAAGAAGCTGGCCGATTATCTGGCCGAGAAGGTCTGGAAGCCGTTTGGCATGGAGGGCGACGCCAGCTGGCTGCTCAATTCGGCGGGCAACGAGATTTCGGGCTGCTGCCTGCAGGCGCGCACGCGTGACTTCGCGCGCTTCGGGCTGTTCATCCTGGGCGGGGGTGTTGCCGGGGGGCAGCAGGTGCTTCCCGACGGCTGGCTGGCCGAAGCGACGGTGAAGCAGGCGGACATCGGTGTGCCGGGGCGCGGTTATGGCTTCCAGTGGTGGACCAATGACGACGGCAGCTTCGCGGCGCAGGGCATTTTCGGGCAGGGCATCTTCATCGACCCCGCGCGCAAGCTGGTGATCGCCACCAATGGCGATTGGCCGACGGCGCAGGACCAGGAGCGCGCCGCGGAGCGGGAGGCGTTCTACAAGGCGGTTCAGCGCGCAGTGGATGCACGCGCTGCACCTGCCGAATAATCAGAGGACGCTGCGATAGACCGACGAAGGCTGGTAACGCGCGAGGATATTGTCGTGCACGATCGGGCTCAGCAAATCATGGAAAGCGCAGCCGACGATCGAGTTTTCCCACCACACGACCTCGCCCATGAGCGATTCGAGGCCGGGCAGGGTGAGGAAGCAGACCTGGCCGGGGTGCATGCGGTTGATCGCAGTGGCGGAGAAGCCCGACAGCGACAGATCATGCACCACGGTCTGGATCGCACGACCGCCCGAAGCACGCAATTGTGCGGGGATCGTGATCTTGGTGCGCGGCGCGGATCGATCTTCCTGCGCGGCGAACTCGTATAAGTCCTGTCCTTCGAAAACCATCGGCTGAATCCCTCATTTCGCAAGAGGCTTGCCCGCGCATTGCGGGGCAAGCTTTGCACAGGGTCGCCGAAGCTGCTTTCCGCTTGGTTGCGCGGAATGGTTAAGCAGGATTTACGATGGCTTCGCGGTGCCGGTTGGGGAAGTCCTCCACCAGCAGCTGGACCAGCCGGTCGGCCACCACTTCGGGCGGTTTGACCGTTGCCGGATCTTCACCCGGATAGGCCCGTGCGCGCATCGCCGTGCGCGTGGCACCTGGATTGACGATCGCGACGCGAATGTCGCTGATCCGCTCGACTTCCTGGGCATAGCATTCGAGCAGCATGTCCGATGCGGCCTTGGTTGCCGCATAGGCACCCCAATAGGGCCGCGGGCTATCCACCACGCCGCTGCTCATGCCGATGACCCGTCCGCGGTCGCTGCGCTTCAGCAGCGGATCGAACGCGGCGAGCAGTGCCTGGGTCGCCAGCACATTGGTCGTCAGCGCTTCACCAAGGGGTTTGCCCTCGATCTGGCTGACCGGCCCGAGCATCGGCAGGTAGGCGGCGCTCAGCACCATGATGTCGAGCTTGTCCCACCGGCCGGCGATGGCGGCGGCAAGGCGGGCGATGGCGTCCTGTTCGGCCAGTTCCATCGGGGCGATGGTCGCATGGCCGCCGGCATCGTGGATTTCGTCTTCGACGGTTTCGAGCGCCTTCACATTGCGCCCGGTGATGATGACATGCGCACCGGCGGCGGCGAGCGCCCGCGCGGTGGCCGCACCGATACCCTTGCTGGCGCCGGTGACCAGCGCGAGCCGGCCCTCGAACGGCTTGTTATCTGACATTTATGCGACCTTGTTGACGGGAAGGGTAAGTTGCGCCGCTTCTTCCTCGCGCCGGTGAAGGTCGGTCAGCGAGGTCGGGTAATCCCCGGTGAAGCAGGCATCGCAGAATTGCGGGCAGCCCTTGTTGCGCGCCTGCTGCCCGACCGCGCGGTAAAGCCCGTCGATCGAGATGAAGGCGAGGCTGTCGGCCTTGATGAATTCGCGCATCGGCTCCAGCTCCATGCGTGCGGCAAGCAGCTTGGACCGTTCGGGCGTGTCGACGCCGTAGAAGCAGCTATGCGCCGTGGGCGGGCTGGCGACGCGGAAATGCACCTCTGCCGCACCGGCCTCTCGCATCATGTCCACGATCTTCATGCTGGTGGTGCCGCGCACGATCGAATCGTCGATCAGCACGATGCGCTTGCCCGCCACGATCTCGCGATTGGCGTTGTGCTTGCGCTTCACACCGGCATGGCGGGCGCCGTCGCTCGGCTGGATGAAGGTGCGGCCGACATAGTGGCTGCGAATGATGCCGAGTTCGAAGGGAATGCCCGATTGCTGGGCATAACCGATCGCGGCTGGAACGCCGCTGTCGGGCACGGCGACAACAAGGTCTGCGTCGACCGGGCTCTCGATCGCCAGCTGCTCGCCGATCGCCTTGCGCGCGGCATAGACGCTGCGCCCGTCGAACACCGAATCGGGTCGGCTAAAATAGACATGTTCGAAGATGCATGGGCGCGGGGCGTGCTTGCCGAAGGGGTGGTGCGAATGCACCGTGCCATCGAAATCGACCCGCACCAGTTCGCCCGGCTCGACCGAGCGGATGAATTCCGCCCCGACCACGTCGAACGCCACGGTTTCGCTGGCGAAGACCACTGCATCGCCCAGCCGGCCCATCTGCAGCGGGCGGATGCCCAGCGGATCGCGGCAGGCGATCATGCCTTCAGGCGTCATCACGATCAGCGAATAGGCGCCTTCGACCATCCGCAGCGCGTCGATCAGCCGGTCCATCGTGGTGGGATAGCGGCTGGTGGCGACGAGGTGGATGATCACTTCCGTGTCGGAGGTCGACTGGAAGATCGCACCGCGGCTCACCAGCTGGGACCGCAGCGTCTGTGCGTTAGAGATATTGCCGTTGTGCGCGACCGCGAAGCCGCCGCTGGCCAGGTCGGCATAGAGCGGCTGGACGTTGCGCAAGCCGGCACCGCCGGTGGTGGAATACCGCACATGGCCCGCCGCCATGAAGCCGGGCAGTTCGCCGATGGCATCCTGGCTGGAGAAATTTTCCGCCACATGGCCGTTTCCCCGACGCGAGTAGAACTCGTGCCCGTCGTAGGAGGTGATTCCCGCCGCTTCCTGTCCGCGATGCTGCAATGCATGCAGCCCCAGCGCGGTAAGCGCAGCGGCATCTGCCGCGTTGATCGTGCCGAAAATGCCGCATTCCTCGCGGAGCTTGTCGCCATTTTCGTCGCGGAACGGATGGGTCGCGTTCATGCGGGGTGCCGGCCTGCTGCTTGCGCGCCCTACCGGGGGCGCTGTCGGGGCGCTCAATGGCGATGTTACGGCAAGATTACAAGGGCGGCCCGCGCCGTGTCGCAAGCTTTTCGCATTGCGCCCACTGGCATGCCTCCCTAAACCGGCGCCCGACAAGGCAACCCGGGTTTTTTCTTTGATCCTCTCCCCCTTCGAATGGACCATCGCCAAGCGTTACATGATGCCCGGGCGCGGCGAGGCGTTTATCGCGCTTGTCGCGGGCATCAGCCTGGTCGCGGTGATGCTCGGCGTCGCCGCGCTGGTGGTGGTGATGAGCGTGATGAACGGCTTCCGCGCGGAACTGTTCGACAAGATCGTCGGGCTCAACGGCCATGCCATCGTACAGGCCTATGGCGGGCGGCTCGATAATTGGCAGCAGGTGCTGCAGGATGTGCGCAAGACGCCGGGCGTCACCAAGGCGAGCCCGCTGATCGAGCAGCCGTTGCTGACCACTTTCAACGGCCGGGTGGAAGCGGTGCTGGTGCGCGGCAACACCCAGGCCGATATCCGCGAATTGTCCGACAAGCTGGTCGAAGGCAACCTGTCCGAACTCCAGCAGGGATCGGGCAATGTCGCGATCGGTGCGCGGCTGGCGGAAAATATCGGTGCGCGGGTGGGCGATACGATTACCATCGTCAATCCGGCGGGCCGCTCCACCCCGTTCGGCACCGTGCCGCGCCAGATCGGTTATCGCGTTGCGGCGATCTTCGAAATCGGGGTCTACGATTACGACAAGGCGTTTGTCGTCATGCCGATCCCCGATGCGCAGACCCTGCTGCTGAGCGGCGACACGATCGGGATGATCGAGGTGACGACCAACGATCCCGATCACGTGCGCGAAATCCTAGCCCCGTTGCAGCAGAAGCTGGCGGGCCAGGCGGTCGTGTCCGACTGGAAGACGATCAATGCCAGCCTGTTCGAGGCGCTGGCGGTGGAACGCGTGGCCATGTTCGTCGTCCTGTCGATCATCGTGCTGGTCGCGGTATTCAACATCCTGTCTTCGCTGATCATGCTGGTGCGTGCCAAAACGCGCGATATCGCCATCCTGCGCACGATGGGGGCGACGCGGCGCAGCCTGATGAAGATTTTCGTGACGACCGGCTTCCTCGTCGGGGCGCTGGGAACGGTGGCGGGGCTCGCCCTGGGCTTCGTGTTCCTGTTCTTCCGCCAGCGCATCGTCGAAGGGATCCAGTGGATCACCGGCATCGACCTGTGGGACCCGTCGATCCGCTTCCTGTCGGAACTGCCCAGCCGCACCGATCCCAAGGAGGTTGCCACTATTTCCATCCTCGCGCTGGTGCTGAGTTTCCTCGCGACGCTTTACCCCGCGTTCAAGGCGGCGAGCACCGATCCGGTGCAGGTGCTGCGTTATGAGTGAGTGGATGCAACCCGTCGTCCGTACCAGTTCCATCACTTGCTGCCCGATTTCAACGCGCAGGAAAACGTGGTGCTGCCGCAGATGGTCGCCGGGGTATCCCGCAGCGAGGCGGACGAACGCGCGCGGCACCTGCTCGAATCGCTCGGCCTCGGGCATCGGCTCGACCATCGGCCAAGCCAGCTTTCCGGGGGCGAACAGCAGCGTGTCGCGGTGGCACGCGCACTGGCGAACAAGCCCGACCTGGTGCTGGCGGACGAGCCGACCGGCAATCTCGACGAACATACGTCGGACAAGGTGCTCGCCCAGTTCCTCGAACTCGTCCGTGGCGAGGGCAGTGCGGCGCTCGTCGCAACCCACAACGAACGGCTCGCGAGCCGCATGGACCGCGTCGTGCGCCTGCACGACGGTATCTTGCAATAGGGAGCCGAATCCTCCCTCGCGCGTTGCCCGAATGACAGGAGTAGAATCATGACCGACCATCCCAGCACCTTCAGCGGCGAAGACAATTCCGGCAGCGGCATCGAATGGGATGACCGTGCCTCGCTGCACCTCGCCAAGGACGGCGATGGGCTGCTGGACGGCGCGAAGGGGCTGCGGCGTGGCTCGCTGGCCGAGCTGGTCCGGTTCGTAATGCTGCTGCCCGAGGCCGAGCGCGGCGATTACGTGATCGAGAAGGCGGGCGACCACCGCCTGACCTATAGCGAAATCGCGGCGCTCGCCGCGCGCGACGATTTCCCCGCCGCCTGAACGCGCACTGTCCCCCGTCGAGCGCAGGCGCTCCCCGTCCGATAGTGCTTGATCGCGGCATCGCGCCGTGCAGTCTGCGTATCGGGCGGAAAAGGGGGGAGAGCCATGGCAGGGATTTTCGCAGTACTGCTGGTGCTGCAGGCCGCTAGCACGCAGGCGGGGACACCACCGCCGCCTCCTCCCGCGCCCACTCCCGCCGCGACCTGCGAAGGCGGACACTTCGACGAGTTCGATTTCTGGGTCGGCCAGTGGGACGTCTATCCCACCGGCAAGGACCAGATCGTCGCGCATAGTCGCATCGAGAAACTCTATGGCGGCTGCGCACTGCGCGAAAACTGGATGCCGCTGAAGGGTGCAGGCGGGGGCAGTCTCTCGGGCTATGATCCGCGCACGGGCGGCTGGCACCAGACCTGGTTCGGTTCCTCACCGGGGCCGGTATTCTTCAGCGGCGGGCTGGCAAGCGGGCAGATGGTGCTGACCGGGTCTTGGCCGGGTTCCGGCCCGAAGGGTGAAGACGGGCTGACCCGCATGACATATTCGCGCCTCGAAAACGGCGCAGTGCGCCAGCATGGAGAATTCTCCGGCGATTACGGCGTGACCTGGCAAACCAGTTTCGACCTGACCTATCGCCCCCACGAGGAGCCGCACGCATGACCACGATCGCCGATTTTACCGTCACCACCAACCGGGGCGAACCGCTCGACCTTTCGGAAAAGCTCGGCACCGTGCTGCTGGTCGTCAACACCGCGAGCAAATGCGGCTTCACCCCGCAGTATGACGGGCTGGAGAAGCTGTACGAAACCTACAAGGATCGCGGCTTCGAAGTGCTCGGCTTCCCCTGCAACCAGTTCGGTGCGCAGGAACCGGGATCGGCCGACGAGATCGACCAGTTCTGCAAGGTCAATTTTGGCGTCACCTTCCCGCTGATGGAAAAGATCGAGGTCAATGGCGACGGCGCCAGCCCGCTGTATGACTGGATGAAGGGCGAGGCGCCGGGGCTGATGGGGTCGAAGTCGATCAAGTGGAACTTCACCAAGTTCCTGATCGATCGCGATGGCAAGGTCGTGCGCCGCTACGCCCCGACCGACAAGCCCGAGAGCATCGCGAAGGATATCGAGAAACTGCTCTGATCGGCGGGGCTTGGCATTCGTGACGAATCCACCGGCATGCAGCTGCCTGCTGGGAAAGCGGGCCGACCGCTAACGATGGCGCAGCCGACGTTGGGTGAAAGCGGCCAAGTAAGGTCCGACAAGCGCGTCCTTGCAATTTTTTTACACTGCGCTATATGGAAATTGCCTCACGTCGCCTGCGACGGATTATGATTGCCGCGCTCGTCTTGTACGAAAAGTCGGCTGCTCTTCCATTTCACGCCACTTGGCTCCGCGCCGGAATACGTCCGCGCGGATGATTTTCCGTATGCTAAGGATATGGTTTGGCGAAAGAAGAGCTCTTAACGATGGAAGGCGAGATCGACGAGATCCTGCCCGACGGACGCTTTGGCGTCATCCTCGATAATGAGCATCGGATCATCGCTTATACGGCGGGTAAAATGCGCCGTTACCGTATTCGATCGGTCGTCGGAGACCGCGTACACGTCGAAATGACGCCATATGATCTGACCAAAGGCCGGATCGTGTTCCGCGAACGCACGCCGGGGCAGGGCCCTGGCGGTCCACGCAAGCGCGGATTCAGGCGTTGACGTTTTTAAAAAGGTGGCAGGACTGACCTGCCTGAAACAAGATGATGAATACTCATATTGCGGGCTGCAAAGCTCGCGCCATTCTTTCGCCGCGCTACGGCGCGGTTCACTCGCCTGCGACAAGGGGCCAGATGCCCGCCGCAGCCATGATCCCGACCTTGGAACTGCGACGGCTCGTCGCGGCCATGGTCGACTGAGACACCTATCAATACTGCGGCCATGCACGAGCATTCCCGCCAACGCCGGAGAACGGACATGGACCTCAACCTCGAATATGCCGCGCATCAGAGGGCTCTGATTAGCGCGCAGGTTGCGGCGAACGACGATGATCGGTTCGCCAGACTGGCGAAAGCCTCTCGAATAGCGGGGCGGATCAGCGACTTTCAGCACGGGCTGGGCGCTGCGGCGGCCTGCGCGTGGAGCAAGGCGCAGTTCATGGCGCCTGCCGGCATAGGGAATGTGCCCAATACGGCTATTTAGTCGCACGAAAACGTGCGCAACCAATCTTGCTCTCGTTGAATTTCGACGGGTATCGACGACAGGCGCGGAAATCGGATCACTCCACTTTCCGTACCTTCAAAACGACGACCTCCTTTCAATTGACGACTTGACGCACGACCCCGGCTCGCAATCGCGCGGGCCGAACCAACCGTTTCTTGAAAGGAAGCGAAATGACTATCGGTACTGTAAAATTCTTCAATGGCGACAAGGGCTATGGCTTCATCCAGCCCGATGACGGTTCTGCCGACAGCTTCGTGCATATTTCCGCCGTTCAGGCAGCGGGAATGACGACGCTGAACAAGGACCAGCGCCTCAACTACGAGGTCGAAACGGGCCGCAACGGGAAAGCCAGCGCGGTCAATCTTTCGCCCGCTGACTGATACTCGGGCGCGGGCGCGACGCTTGGTCGTTGCGCCCGTGTCTTCCCCTTTTTGAGGAACACATCATGGCCGAAAGCACCTACAAGTTCTATTGCGAGCGTGCCGAGGCAGCCGCAAGTGCAGCCGAAAATGCAACGCTCGAAAACGTGCGTGACCGTGAACTGCGTTCCGAGAAGACCTGGCGTGGCCTTGCGGAGCGCGCGCGGGCTAGCAACATCCAGCGAGAAAAGGCCGAGCGCGAAAAGGCCCAACAGCGGTTGGTTGAAGCCGAACAAATGCACAGTGCATGGGCCATAGAGGGGCAGCCGAAACTGCCTGGATAGGCAAAACCGCCTGCCACCCCATTATCGACCTCCGCGCACCGCGCGCACGAGCCTGCAAGCGGCCATCGACTTCGCTCCTGTGGACAACTTGCCCACCGACCAACTCCCCGAATCACGCAAAAATCCATAGCCTGCGCGAATGCCTTACGCCCCCTTCGTCCCGCTGCGCGTGCTTTCGTCCTATTCGATGCTCGAAGGGGCGATCGATCCGAAAGCGATTGCGAAACTGGCGAAGGAACGCGGCTTTCCCGCCGTCGCGATCTGCGACCGCAATGGGCTGTACGGAGCGGTGATGTTCGCCAAGGCCTGTTTCGACGAAGGTGTGCAGCCGATCATCGGTGCGCTGCTGGGCCTGTGGCGCGAGGAAGGCGGGCCGAATGGCGATGGTACCGTCGATTACCTGCCGCTCTTCGCGCAGGACGATGCGGGTTACGACAATCTCTGCCACCTCGTCAGCAAGGCGCATCTCGATCGCCCGCTGGAGCTGGACCCGCATGTCAGGCTGGATGATCTCGCGGGGCATACGGAGGGGTTGATCGCGCTCACCGGCGCGGGCGAGGGCGGCCTCGCGCGGCTGCTGGCCGAAGGGCAGCAAAACCATGCAGAGGCGCTGGCGGATCGGTTGCAGGCGCTGTTCCCGGCACGGCTCTATATCGAACTTGCCCGCCGTTCCTCCGCCGTGTGCGACATGGCGGAAGAGGCCCTGATCGCCATGGCCTATGCGCGCGACCTGCCGCTGGTGGCGACCAACCCGGCGAACTATGCCGAGCCGCATTTCCACAAGGCGCACGACGCGATGCTGTGCATCGCCCATTCCACCCATGTCGAGGCAGAGGATCGCCACCGCTCCAGCGCGGAAGCCTGGGTCAAATCGGCGCGGATGATGGAGGAATTGTTCGCCGACCTGCCCGAAGCGACCGCCAATACGCTGGTGATCGCGCAGCGTTGCGCCCTCGCGCCGCCCTATCGCAAACCGATCCTGCCCAGCCTTGCGGGCGACGTCGAAGGCGAAGCGCGGATGCTGGCGGAGGATTCGCGCAAGGGCCTCGTCGCCCGGCTCGAACCTTATTACCCCGACGCGGTTCATGCCGAGCTGGCCGAGCTGCTGATGCTGCCCTCGCTGGCGGAGGCCGAAGCGCAGGCAGCGCGGTTCGACAAGCTCACGGCGGAGGGGATTTTCGATGAAGTCCTCGAATACAAGCGGCGGCTCGAATTCGAGATCGGGATCATCAACCAGATGGGCTTTCCCGGCTACTTCCTGATCGTTGCCGACTTTATCAAATGGGCCAAGGACCAGGACATCCCCGTGGGGCCTGGGCGCGGTTCGGGCGCGGGCAGCCTGGTTGCCTGGGCCTTGACCATTACCGACCTCGACCCGATCCGGTTGGGGCTGCTGTTCGAACGCTTCCTCAATCCCGAACGCGTGTCGATGCCCGACTTCGATATCGACTTCTGCGAAACGCGGCGCGGCGAAGTGATCCGCTACGTGCAGCAGAAATACGGGCACGACCATGTCGCGCAGATCATTACCTTCGGCAAACTGAAGGCGCGCGCGGTGCTGCGCGACTGCGGGCGTATCCTGCAGATGAGCTATGGCCAGGTCGATCGCCTGTGCAAGATGGTGCCCAACCACCCGACCGACCCGTGGACGCTGCCGCGCGCGCTCAATGGCGCGGCCGATTTCCGCCGCGAATACGACAATGACAACGAGGTCAAGCGGCTGGTCGACCTCGCGCTCCAGCTCGAGGGCATGCCGCGCAATAGCTCGACCCACGCAGCCGGCGTGGTGATCGGCGACCGCCCGTTGGCACAGCTCGTCCCGCTCTACCGCGATCCGCGTTCGGACATGCCGGTGACGCAATACGACATGAAGAATGTCGAAAGCAGCGGGCTGGTCAAGTTCGACTTCCTCGGGCTGAAGACCCTCTCCGTGCTCAAGAAGGCGGTCACCCTGCTGGAGAAGCGCGGGATCGAGATCGACCTGTCGCAACTCCCGCTCGACGATGCTTCGGTCTACGAGCTGATGAAGGCGGGCAACACCGTGGGGGTGTTCCAGCTGGAATCGGAAGGGATGCGCCGCACGCTGACCGCGGTGAAGCCGACCAATTTCGGTGACATCATCGCGCTCGTCTCGCTCTACCGCCCGGGGCCGATGGACAACATCCCGCTGTTCGGAAAGCGCAAGGCGGGCGAGGTGCCGATCGAATATCCGCATCCCAAGCTCGAAGGCATCCTTGCGGAGACCTACGGGATTTTCGTCTATCAGGAACAGGTGATGCAGGCCGCGCAGATCCTTGCGGGATATTCGCTGGGCGATGCGGACTTGCTGCGCCGCGCGATGGGCAAGAAGGTGCAGGCCGAAATGGACGCGCAGCGCCAGCGCTTCGTCGATGGCTGCAAGGATGTGTCGGGAATTGCACCCCGGCAGGCGAACGAACTGTTCGACTTGATCGACAAGTTTGCCGGCTACGGCTTCAACAAATCGCACGCAGCGGCCTATGCGCTGCTTGCCTACCAGACCGCGTGGCTGAAGGCGCATTACCCGCATGAATTCTACGCCGCTTCGATGTGTTACGACATGCACCAGTCGGAAAAGCTGGCGGTGTTCGTGGACGATGCGCGGCGCTATCCGGCGGACAAGGGCGGGCCGATCGAGATCGCGCCGCCCGACATGAACCGCAGCGAAGCCGAATTCACCGTGGAGCGCACCGACGAAGGCTTCGCCGTGCGCTATGCGCTGGCCGGTATCCGCAATGTCGGCGAAAAGGCGATGGATGCGATCGTTGCCGAGCGCGAGGCGCATGGCTGGTTCGACAGTCTTGAAAACCTGTTCCTGCGCCTACCGACCGGATCGATGAATCGCCGCCAGCTCGAAGGGTTGATCTGCGCCGGTGCGCTCGACCGCCTGGAGCCGAACCGGGCGCGGCTGTTCGAAAATGCCGACATGCTGCTGGCCGTGGCCGATGCCGCCAATCGCGAGAAGGCGAGCGGGCAGGCCGGGCTGTTCGGCGGCGAGGACCATGCACGGGAAAGCCTGCGCCTGAAGGAAGTACCCGAATGGCCGCGCGCCGAGCGGATGAACCGCGAACGCGAGAATTTCGGCTTCTTCTTCTCCGCCCACCCGGTCGAAGCCTTCCGCGCAGTGGCTTCCGCCAATGGCGCGCGCAGCTTCGCGAGCCTGATGGAAGGCGGCGCACCACCGGGAGGCCGCGCGCCGGCGGTGATGGCGGCGATGGTCGAAGCGGTGAAAAAGGGCAAGACGCGCAAGGGCAACGATTTCGTGCGCGCCGATTTCTCCGACAGCTCGGGCCAGTTCAGCGCCGCCTGTTTCGAGGAATCGCTGGTCGAAAACTTCCAGCGCTGGGCATCGGACGGCACCTGCATCCTGCTCAATGTCGAGCTGGATAGTCCGAGCCCCGACGAACCGCCGCGGATTACCGTGCGCGGCGCCCGCCCGCTCAACGAGGTCAAGGCCGGGGCGCGCATGCTGCTCAAGCTCGACATCCTGACGGTCGAGGCGCTGTCCGATCTCAAGATGGAACTGGCGACCGGCGCCGACGGGCGCGGTGAAGTGCTGGCGCGCCTGCGCACCGGGATCGGGGAAGAACCGATCGTGCGGCTGGGGCGCGATTTTCAGCTCGATGGCGAACTCGCGGAACGCTTGGCAAGCATCGAAGGGCTTGCCAATGTGTCGCTGACGACACGGCGCGGCCCGGCGAATCTGAGGCTCGTGGCCTGATCGTGCGAGCGATATAACAACCAAAGAACATTGCTGGAGGAGTTGGATGCTGGGCGGGATGCAGGATTGGGACCTGGTGGTCACCAACATCATCGACCATGGCGCGCGGGAACATGGCACGCGCGAGCATGTCACGCGCTGGGCGGACGGCAGCGAAACGCGCACGAACTGGGCCCAGGTGCGGCGCGATGCACTGAAGATGACCCAGGCACTGCGCGCCGCAGGTATCCGCAAGGGCGACCGGATCGCGACGCTGGCAATGAACCATTCGCGGCATCTGGTCAGCTGGTATGGCGCGGTGGGCGTCGGCGGCATCCTCCACACGGTCAATCCCCGGCTGTTCGAGGACCAGCTCGAATATATCGTCAATCACGCGGAAGACCGTGTGCTGCTTTATGATTCGGCCTTCGCTCCGCTGGTCGAAAAGATGAAACCGCGCTGGCCGACCGTCGAGCGCTATGTCTGCTACGACGCCGGGCCGGGCGGGCAGGGCGCGGGCAGCGAGTTCGAGGACTGGATCGGCGCCTATGACGGCGACACCCAGTGGGAGAAGTGCGACGAGCGCGATCCCTGCATGCTGTGCTACACCAGCGGGACGACCGGCAACCCCAAGGGCGTGCTCTACGAACACCGCTCGACCGCGCTCCATGCGCTGGCAGGCCTGCAGCCGCATGCGTTCAATTTCGATTCGCGCAGCGTGATGCTGCCGGTCGTCCCGATGTTCCACGCCGCCAGCTGGGGCTTGCCGTGGGCGGGCGCGATGGCCGGGGTGAAATTCGTGTTCAGCTGCGTCAACGATGGGCAGGTGCTTTATGACCTGATGCAGCGCGAAGGCGTCACCCATTCGGCGGGTGTACCGACAGTCTGGCTGGCGATGTTCCAGCATTGCGATGCCAACGGCCTGCCGCTGCCCAAGTTGCAGCTGGCGACGATCGGCGGTTCGGCAGCGCCGCGCTTCATGATCGAGCGCCTGATGAAGAACGGCACGCAGGTGGCCCATGCATGGGGCATGACGGAAACCTCGCCCATCGGAACCTGCGGTGCGCCGACATGGGACTGGGCGCAGAAGAGTTTCGACGAACAGGTGGACGTCGTGCAGATGCAGGGCCGGCCCTGCTTCGGCGTGGAGATCCGCACCGTCGATCTCGGCGATATGGCGACCGAACTGCCGCGCGACGGGAAAAGTGCCGGCGCCCTGCAAATCCGCGGGCCATGGGTGATCAAGCGCTATTTCAAGGCGGAACAGGACACGGTCGGCGACGGGCAGTGGTTCGACACCGGCGATGTCGGGATCATCCATCCCGACGGGTCGCTGCAACTGACCGACCGGACCAAGGACGTGATTAAGTCGGGCGGCGAGTGGATCAGCTCGGTCGAACTGGAAAATGCTGCAGTGGGGCATCCCGCCGTGGCCGAAGCGGCGGCGATCGGCATGCCGCATCCCAAGTGGGACGAACGCCCGGTGCTGTTCGTGGTGAAGAAGCAGGGAGCCGAGGTGAGCGCGGAGGAAATCCTCGATCACCTGCGCGCGCTGGTCGCAAGGTGGTGGCTGCCCGACGCGGTGGAGTTCGTCGACGAGATACCCCACACCGCGACCGGCAAGATCAGCAAGAAGGATTTGCGGGCGAAATTCGCCGACTACGTGCTGGAGGCCTGAGCGGGTGACTTATATCGACCCCAGCCGCGAAAATTTCGCAGCCTTCAAGGCGCTGCCGCGCGACGAGCCGATCCACATGCTGAACCTGCTGCGCTATCGCGAGCTGGCCGATTATCCTGACGGACACGAACATGCGGGCAAGGGCTGGAGCGGGCGCCGCGCGTACCAGGAATATGCCAAGACCAGCGGACCGATCTTTGCCCGACTGGGCGGCACGATCGTATGGGCGGGCGCGTTCCAGGCGATGGTGATCGGCCCGGAAGCCGAATATTGGCACAATGGCTTCGTTGCCATGTACCCGGACGCCAATGCCTTCCTCGCGATGATTTCCGATCCGGACTATCAGGCCGCAGTGGTCAACCGCGTCGCTGCAGTTGAAGACAGCCGCCTGATCCGCTTCAACCCGGGCGAAGCGGGCGGTGGGTTCGGGTAAGTCATTCCCCCGCTGGCGACTTGTCGCGTCATAACAGCCGCATCTGCCCGCCCGGCGCGGGTGGCCTGAACTGCGTGCAGTCCAGCTCCAGTTTCGCATTGTCGATGCCGTAGCGTTTCCGCGCCTTGTGGAAGCGGGCGCGGAACAGGTCGGCCCAGACACCATGCGGCTTCATCCGTTCGAAGAAGCGCGCTTCATTGTCCTTGCCGCCGCGGATCGAGCGGACGATATTCATCACCTTGTCGGCGCGGTCGGGGAAATGGACATCGAGCCATTCACGGAACAGCGGGGCGACCTCATGCGGCAGGCGCAGCATGATCCAGCTGGCCGACCGCACTCCGCGTGTGGCGGCATCCTCCATGATCCGTTCCATGAACTCGTCGGTGATGGCCGGGATGATCGGCGCGACCGAGACATGGGCAGGCACACCCGCTTCCACCAGCTTGCCCAATGCCGCCAGCCGCTTGGCAGGGGAAGCGGCACGCGGTTCGAGCATGCCGGACAGTTTCGGGTCGAGGCTGGTCACTGATATCGCGACGGCCACCAGCTTGCGCTGCGCCAGTTCCACCAGCAGGTCGAGATCGGCCAGCACCCGGTCGCTCTTGGTTGCTCGCACCCGCGATAGGCGTTGATCGATCGGTCGAAAGGAATGTCGGGCGAGGAATTGAAGCTCACTATGGTCTTGGGGCGTTCCTCGGTCACATGGGTGCGCAGCTTGACGGGCGGACCATCCAGCCGGGCGACATAGTCGCGCCAGTCGCCATCAGCCTCGCGCTCGTCCAGCCCGAAACGCGTCGGAACCGCTGCGCTCTGCGCGCCCCGTCCGTGCACGAATTGTTTGCGATGCCGTTCCATAAATGGAACATAGCAAGAACATTTGAGTCGAGGAAGCGCCTACTTCTCGCGCAGGCGGGGCATCAGTTCGACGAAATTGCAGGGCCGGTTACGGCTGTCGAGCTGTTCGGCGAGGATCCCGTCCCAGCCATCCTTCACCGCGCCGTTCGATCCGGGCAGGGCGAAAATATAAGTCCCACGCGTCACCACGGCCATGGCACGGCTCTGCACCGTGCTGGTGCCGATGCTGCGATAGCTGATCCAGCGGAACAATTCGCCGAAGCCGGGTATGTCCTTTTCCTTGACCCGGTCGAGCGCTTCCGGCGTCACGTCGCGACCGGTCAGGCCGGTGCCGCCGGTGGACACGATCGCGTCGATCTGCGGGTCGTCGATCCAGTTGTTGAGCCGCCCGACGAGCACATTGGCATCGTCGCGTTCGATTGCGCGCGCCACCAGCCGATGGCCGGCAGATTTGATCCGTTCGGCAAGGATGTCGCCCGAGGTATCGTTCTCGGCAGTACGGGTATCGGAAACGGTCAGCAGGGCGATGTTGATCGGCCTGAAGGCCCGTTCGATGTCAACGGCCATCTTTGCGCCCGGTATTGGCGGTCAGGCGCACCGCGCCGCCGCCCGACAGTTCGGGGAAGGTTGGCCACAGGCCCTGCGCCAGTGCCTTGCGGCTTTCCGATGCGCCGCCTGCCTGCCGCTCGTACATCCAGTAATTGCGCATCACGATCGCAACGTAGCCGCGCGTTTCCCAATAGGGGATGCTTTCCATGTAAAGCAGCGGGTCGCCCTGGTCGTTGATCTCGGTATTCCAGCGACCGACAGGCACCAGCCCGGCGTTGTAGGCCGCCATGATCTTGGGCAACAGGCCGCCGGTTGCCGGGCTGTCGCGCAGCATTTCGAGGTGGCTCTGGCCAAAGGCTAGGTTGACGGCGGGCTTGTTGAGGTCGCGGGCGTTGCCGGTGTAGCCGAGGTCGCGCGCATGGTCGGTCGCGGCGGCGGGCATGATCTGCATCAGCCCGCGTGCGCCCGCCGGGCTGACGGCATCGGCGCGGAACACCGATTCCTGCAGCGTATGGGCATAGGCGAGCGCCGGATCGACCTTCCAGCCGTTGACCGGCGACCAGCGCGGCGCGGGATAGCGTAGGGCCGGGTCCGCCTTGCCGCCCGAGGGGGCATTATGGGCCATCCACAGCTGGGTGGAGGGCAGGCCGAGTTCGCGCGCGAGGCGCGACAGCGCCTCATATTCACCCGGGTCGCCGATGCGCGCCTGGTGGCGCAGCACTTCGTCGGCCAGATCGTCGCGTCCGATCTCGGACAGGGCGACGGCGGTGCGGACATTCGCCTCGCCGCGCAGCTTCTGCCAGTCCGACAGGTTGAAATCGGGCGTCTCGCCTGCGCGCGGCAAATCCTCGCCAAGCTGTTCGCGGGCCAGCATGCCGTACAGCGTTTCGTCCAGCCGCGCGGCACCGCGCAGCTGCTCGGCCGCCTTTTCCGGCTGGCGACAACGGACGTAGGACCGGCTCGACCAGTAATAGGCCGCAGCCGACAATTCGGTGTTGTAGGCGCCGCGCGCGGCGCGGGCGAAGTTTTCTGCCGCAGCGTCGCAATCGCCCAGCCGCCATGCGGCCAGCCCGGCGGTCCAATCGGCTTCCGCTACCCAGGCACCGCCGCCGCCATCGCGCGCGGTCTGGGCGAGGGCATAGGCCTGCGGATCCTTGTTCTCGATGTAATAGCTCCACGAGATGCGCTGGCGCCATTCGGCGCGCGCCTCGGCGCTGAGCGAAGCGTCGATCCCGTCGAGCAGCTGGCGGGCGCCATCGGGATCGTCATTCTTGATCCGGTCGAGAATGCCGCTGCGGATCGAATCGGGCATTGTCCCGTCGCTCACGCTGCTCGGGCGGATGCGCTTGGCCGACCACGGCTGGCTGACGAAGGACCGTTGCTGCGGCAGCACCGGGATCGACGCGACCCCGCGCTTGGCACCCAGGCTGGCGATCTGTTCGGCTTGCGGCAGGTCGACACCTTTGCCCAGCCAGTCCTGCAATTCGCTGGCTTCGATCTTCGGGCTGTCGGGGTCGAGGATATATTCCGCGCGGGCGATCTGGTGCAGCGGGCCATCGGGCCGTTCGGCAAACATCGCCTGGACCTTGGCCCAGTCATGCGCGTCGATCGCGGCAAACAGCGCGCGATACCAGTCGCGGTCGGAATTGCTCAGCAGTTCGGGGACATTGCTCGACGTGGCACGGGCGCGGAAATATTCTGCGGCGCTGGAATTGGCGCTGGCGGGGACGGCTGCACCAGCAGCAAGCATGCCTGCCACGGCCGCCACGGCCAGTCTCGCGCCTGTTCGCCTGATCACAGTCTTACCCCGTCCAATCGAGCCAGCGGCGCCAGAAGATTGCCCGCCTGCCCGGCTGAAGGAGCAGGTTCTCGAGACTTCCGGCGGCCATCATGGCCACGCTTCCTCCTTCATGGTTAAATTCCCGTAAAGCGGCAGGGTCTTGCGCCGGTTCGTGCCCAAGAAGCGGCAGAATGTTGCGCCCGAGCACAAGAATGCGCTGCGGTGCGGCCAGCGCGATGTGGTGCGCGGTGATTTCGGCCAGCCCGGCAGCGCCGAGTGCCTGCCAATCGGCCAGCGGCGTATGGCGCGGCAGCGCGCTGGCCAGATAGGCGTCGTCCGCCGCGATATTCATTGCCGCCAGCATCGCGTCGAGCAGCTTGCCCTGCGGGCCGGACAGCAGGCTGTCCTGGTCCTCGGCCTCGGGTTCGGGGACCAGCACCATCAGCCGCGCACCCGACTTGCCGCGCGGGGGGATTCGCGGCCCCATGCCCCCGGTGTCGAGCGTGGGTTCTTCCAGCCACCATGCGGCAAATTTTTCCAGTGTGGCGGGCCACGCGCCGCGATCGCCGCCGAGTGACGGGGGAGGGGGTGTTTCGGGCGGCGTTGCCACCTGCACCGGCGCTCGCGGTGCCGAGGTCGGCGACGCTACGGCTTGTTCCGGCTCCTCGAGCCAGCCGTGACCGGCGTCGAGGAAATCATGGTCGACTCCCGCCTCGCGCCACCAGTCGAGCGCCCCGGCGATATCCGCCTTCCAGTCGGTTCCAGCTGCCTTGCCCATGTCCAGTGCGGTCTTGACCTGCCGCACGCCAGCAATCAAGGCACTGTGACAAGAGCGAAGCCGGAATGCAGAGGAAATCGGGGAAATGAGCGAACGCGAATCCATGCCATGCGACGTGGTGATCGTCGGCGGGGGCCCCGCCGGGCTTTCGGCAGCGATCCGGCTCAAACAGCTCAACGCCGATCTCGAGGTCGTCTTGCTGGAAAAGGGCTCCGAAATCGGCGCGCATATCCTGTCCGGCGCGGTGGTCGATCCCAAGGCGCTCGACGAGTTGCTGCCCGAATGGCGCGACATGAATTGCCCGATGGCGCAAGTACCGGTGACCGACAATTGGCACTGGGCGCTGAGCAAGACCGGGCATACCTCGCTGCCGCATTTCATCATGCCGCCGTTCATGTCGAACCACGGCAATTACACCGGATCGCTGGGTAATCTGTGCCGCTGGCTGGCCGAACAGGCCGAAGCGCTGGGGGTGATGGTGTTCCCCGGCTTCCCCGCGTCCGAGGTGCTGTTCGACGAACGCGGGGCGGTGTCGGGTGTGGCGACGCAGGACATGGGCGTCGCCGCCGATGGCAGCCACAAGGGCGATTTCCAGCCCGGCATGGAAATCCACGCGAAATACACCCTGTTTGCCGAAGGCGCGCGCGGGCACCTGACCAAGCGGATGAAGGCGCATTTCGACCTCGAGGCCGACTGCCAGCCGCAGGTCTATGGCCTCGGCATCAAGGAATTGTGGGACATCGACCCTGCCAAGCACGTGCCGGGCCGGGTGATCCACACGCAGGGCTGGCCGCTTTCCGAAAGCGACAGCTGGGGCGGCGGTTTTCTCTACCACCAGGCGGGCGGACAGGTGGCGCTCGGCTTCGTCACTGCGCTCGACTACAAGAACCCGTGGGTCAGCCCGTTCCAGGAATTCCAGCGCTGGAAACAGCACCCGGCAATCCGCGAATATCTCGAAGGTGGCAAGCGGGTGGCCTATGGCGCGCGTGTCATCAACGAAGGCGGCTGGCAATCGGTGCCCAAGCTGGCCTTCCCCGGCGGCGCGCTGATCGGCTGCTCGGCCGGTTTCGTCAATGTGCCGCGGATCAAAGGCAGCCACACCGCGATGAAGAGCGGCATGCTCGCCGCCGAAAGCATCGCCGCGGCGATCGCTGCGGGACATGAGCATAGCGAGTTGATGGATTACGACGCGGCCGTTCGCGGCAGCTGGATCGCCAAGGAACTCAAGCTGGTGAAGAACGCCCAGCCGGCGGTTGCCAAGTTCGGCGGCGACCTCGGCACGATCCTCGCGGGCGCGGACATGTGGATGCGCACGCTCAAGATCGGGCTGCCCATCACCATGAAGCATGAACCGGACTACGAACTGACCGGCCGCGCGGACCTGTTCCCCAAGATCGACTATCCCAAGCCCGATGGCACGATCAGCTTCGACCGGCTGACGAGCGTATCCTACAGCTATACCAGCCATGCCGAGGACCAGCCGTGCCACCTCGTGCTGAAAGACCCGGAACTGCAGCTCGAAAGCGAATTGGCCGTCTATGGCGGTCCATCGACGCGCTATTGCCCCGCCGGGGTCTATGAATGGCTCGAGGACGAAGCGACGGGCGCGATGAAATACCAGATCAACTCGCAGAACTGCGTCCACTGCAAGACCTGCGACATTAAGGACCCGAACCAGAACATCACCTGGGTCACGCCCGAAGGTGGTGGCGGGCCGAATTACCCGAACATGTAGTTCCTCCCCGGATCCGGGAGAGCGACAATGCGCAGCATGGTGGAGAGGTCTCCGGACGTGATTGAAGTGGCCGGAATTGCTCCAGACCTTATAGCGGAGCGTAAGGCAGCAGATTCAAAGTGGAACGTCCGAACGGAAACGGAAGGTGCCTAGGAACACACCTTCCAATTGAATTTGCTGACGAGAATTTGGCGTTGATGCTCTCTCCCCTTGAGGGGAGAGATACGCAGGCTTGGTGCATAGCACCTAGCCGGAGTTGAGAGGGGGATGGCGCAGCGCTTCCCCCTCTCCCAACCCTCTCCCCTGAAGGGGAGAGGGCTATTTATTCCAAGCCACTAGCGTTACATCGCGCCCATGCTCACCGAAACCGCCTACGCTAAGATCAACCTTGCCCTCCACGTCCGGCGGCGGCGGGAGGATGGGTATCACGAGTTGGAGACCGTGTTCGCCTTCGTCGACGATGGCGACCGGCTGGTGGCGCGCATCTCGCCGGAGGATCGGCTGGCGGTCAGCGGCGAATTTGCCCCAGCACTGGACCATCCATTCGGCAATATCGTCGCCAAGGCCATGGCTGCGCTGCCGCGCGCCGAAGGACTGGCGATTGCACTCGACAAGCGCCTGCCCGTCGCGGCGGGGCTGGGGGGCGGTTCGGCGGATGCCGGGGCGGTGTTCCGGCTGGTCGAGCGCAGCCATGGTCTGCCCGCCGACTGGCAGGCGCGCGCGGCGAAACTCGGTGCGGATGTGCCTGCCTGCGTCGAAAGCGTGACCTGCATCGGGCGCGGGACCGGCACCGAGCTGGAACCTGTCGAGAGCGACCTTGCTGGCAAGCCCGTGCTGCTGGTCAATCCACGCGTGCCACTCGCCACCGGGCCGGTGTTCAAGGCTTGGGCCAGTACAGGGGCCAGTACAGGGGCCAGTACAGGGGATGGCGAGGATCGTGGCGGTCTGCCCGAGGGCACAGTCTCCGAAATCGCGCTGGCAGGCCGCAACGACCTCGAAGCGCCTGCGATTTCCCTGTGCCCGCAAATCGCCGAGGTACTGGCAGCCTTGCGGGCCACTGCGCCCTGGCTCGCGCGTATGTCCGGCTCCGGCGCGACCTGTTTCGCACTTTACGACAGCAGCGCAGCGCGCGATGCCGCCGCGGCGCAGATTTCCGCCGACCATCCCGGCTGGTGGCAGATGGCAGGGCATCTCAGGTGAGTGAGCACGAAGCCTATCGCATCATCGGCACGCCCCGCTTCGGTGGCTTGCTGGTCGCGGCCGACCACGCGAGCAACCGCGTGCCCGACGACATCGCGCTCGGCATCGATCCGGCGTTGATGCACGAACATATCGCCATCGATATCGGCGTCGGCCCGATTGCCGAGATGATGGCGGAGCGGGCCGGGACCGCTGCCTTCCTTGGCAACGTCAGCCGGCTGGTCGCCGATACCAACCGGGTCGAAACCGATCCCGCCGCCATTCCCGAAATGAGCGACGGGCGTGCGATTCCCGGCAATATCGGCATCGACCGCGAGGCGCGGCTGGCGCGGTTTCACCGGCCCTACAACCAGGCGCTAGATAGCCTGCTCGCCACCACGCCGCCGATGCTGACGCTGGTGCTGCATAGCTACACCCCGCGGCTCGCGACCGATCCGGATGCGGCGCGGCCCTGGCATTGCGGGTTGCTCTACGACGATGACGATCGCGGCGCCGTGCTCGCGCGGCCGCTGCTGGAGGCGGACGGACTGCTGGTGGGCGACCAGATGCCCTATTCGGGCAAGGTCTATAACGCGGTGATCCGCCGCCATTTCGAGAGCGAGGGGCGGCCCTATCTCTACCTAGAAGTGCGGCAGGACCTTGTCGCCACCCCGGCGCAGCAGCGCGAATGGGCCGACCGGCTGGCCCGTGTGTGCAACGAGGTGGCGCTCCGCCTCAGCTAGAGCGCGCGCGCCAGCTCGTCGCGGAAGCGGGGATGGGCGAGTTCGATCAGCGCCACCGCGCGCTCTTCCTGCGTCTTGCCGCGCATGTCGGCACAGCCATATTCGGTGACGATGAAATGCACATCGTTGCGCGGCGTGGTCACCGGCCCGTCAAGCCGCGGAACGATCCGCGAGACCGCTCCGCCCCCCGCCGTGGAACGACACGCAATCACCGAGATCCCGCCTTTCGAAGCGTTGGCACCGCGCACGAAATCGAGCTGGCCGCCCGATCCGCTATATTGGCGGCCCATCAGATGTTCCGAATTGCAGGCACCGCGCAAATCGACCTGCAGCGTGGCGTTGACTGACACCACCCCGTCGTTCTTGGCGATATGGCGCGGGTCGTTCACGATCTGCACCGGCAGGCTGTAGATCGCCTGGTTGTCGCTCAGCCAATCGTAGAACCGCCGGTCGCCCAGGGCGAAGGTGAAGACGCTGCGCCCGGGGAAGGTGGTCTTGGCATGGTTGCTCACCGCGCCGCATTCCATCAGTTCGGCCAGCGCCGGGGTCATCAATTCGGTGTGGATGCCCAGGTCGCGGCGGTCGCGCAGGCGGCGGCACACGGCATTGGGAAGATTGCCGATGCCCATTTGCAGGCAGGCGCGGTCGTCGATCATCCCGGCGACGATGTCCGCAATCGCCTGGTCTTCGGGCGCGAGGTTGCTGTCCGTCACTTCGGCCAGCGGCGCCGCGTGTTCGACGATGGCATCGACCTGCGAGACATGCAGCGGCGCTTCGCCGAAGACGCGGGGCATGTGGGGGTTGACCTCGACGATCAGCTTGCGCGCCTTGCGCGCGGCGGTGGAGGTATAATCATTGCTGGTGCCGAAGGTGAAGAAGCCGTGCTCGTCCATCGGCGAAACGGTGGTGATGCAGGCGTCCAGATCGACCTGCTCGGTCAGCAGGCGGGAGGATTCGCTGAAGGAGACCGGCACGAAGCCGATATGCCGCGCGGCATCGGGGTGGTCGCGCATCAGCCGCCGCTCGACCGAGCTGAGGAACATGCAGCGCGGCTGCACCGCGCCGAGCAGTTCGGGCCTCAATACCGTGCGTTCGGCCATCTCCATCGAATGGAGATACCAGATGCGCAAATCGGCCAGAGCGTCGCGGGCGACGCGGTCGGCGAGGGCCGACAGCATCAGCGGCGGTTCGGCGGCGGCCATGCCGATCGCAACGTCGCACGACCCTTCGATGAGCGCGGCAGCCGCTTCGGCAGTGGTAAGCTTGGCGGCGTATTCTTCGCGAACATCCATGCGTGCAGGTTCCCATTTCGGAATGACAAGATCGAGCCTCGCGCCGCAATAGTCATGCGTGGCTGCGCGCCAACAGCAAATTTTTGTTTCAATCGCCGGTCAATCCTGCGTTAGGGCGCTACAAAGACACCCAAACGCAGCCGGAGTCCCCGAAATGCCCGCCTATCGTTCCCGCACCTCCACCCATGGCCGCAACATGGCCGGCGCGCGCGGGCTGTGGCGCGCGACGGGGATGAAGGACGGGGATTTCGGCAAGCCGATCGTCGCGGTGGTGAACAGCTTCACCCAGTTCGTGCCCGGCCATGTGCATCTTAAAGACCTCGGCCAGATGGTCGCGCGCGAGATCGAGGCGGCGGGCGGCGTTGCCAAGGAATTCAACACCATCGCGGTCGATGATGGCATCGCCATGGGCCACGACGGGATGCTGTATTCGCTGCCCAGCCGCGACCTGATCGCGGATAGCGTCGAATATATGGTCAACGCCCACTGCGCCGATGCGATGGTGTGTATTTCCAATTGCGACAAGATCACGCCCGGCATGCTGATGGCGGCGTTGCGGCTCAACATTCCGGCGGTGTTCGTGTCCGGCGGGCCGATGGAAGCGGGCAAGGTGGTGGTGAAGGGCAAGGAGGTCGCGCTCGACCTCATCGACGCGATGGTCGCCGCAGCCGACGAGCATTACAGCGACGAGGAAGTGGCCGAGATCGAGCGCTCGGCTTGCCCGACCTGCGGATCATGCAGCGGCATGTTCACCGCCAATTCGATGAACTGCCTGACCGAGGCGCTGGGGCTTTCGCTGCCCGGCAACGGCTCCACGCTGGCCACGCATGCCGATCGCAAGGAACTGTTCCTGCGCGCCGGGGCGCTCGCCGTCGAAATGTGCCGCCGCTGGTACGATGAAGAGGACGAGAGCGTCCTGCCGCGCAGCATCGCCAGCTTCGGTGCGTTCGAGAACGCCATGAGCCTCGACATTGCGATGGGTGGATCGACCAACACGGTGCTCCACCTCCTCGCCGCAGCGCATGAGGCAGGGGTCGATTTCACCATGGAGGATATCGACCGGCTGAGCCGCAAGGTTCCCTGCCTGTCCAAGGTCGCCCCCGCCAAGCAGGACGTTCACATGGAAGACGTCCACCGCGCAGGCGGCATCTTCTCGATCCTGGGCGAACTCGACCGGGCCGGGCTGATCAACCGCGACCTGCCAACGGTCCACAGCCGTTCGCTGGGCGCGGCGATCGACAAATGGGATATTTCCCGCACCAACGATCCCAACGTGCACGAATTTTTCCGCGCAGCGCCCGGCGGCGTGCCGACGCAGACCGCCTTCAGCCAGTCGCGCCGCTGGGACGAGCTCGATCTCGACCGGCAGGGCGGGGTGATCCGCAGCAAGGACCATGCCTTCAGCCAGGATGGCGGGCTGGCCGTGCTGAGCGGCAATATCGCGCTCGACGGCTGCATCGTGAAGACCGCCGGGGTGGACGAGAGCATCCTCAAATTCTCCGGCCCGGCCAAGGTGTTCGAAAGCCAGGATGCTGCTGTCGCCGGGATCCTCGCCGGCGCGGTGGTTGCGGGCGATGTGGTGGTGATCCGCTACGAAGGGCCGCGCGGCGGGCCGGGGATGCAGGAAATGCTCTATCCCACCAGCTATCTGAAATCGAAGGGTCTGGGCAAGGAATGCGCGCTGATCACCGACGGGCGCTTTTCCGGCGGGACCAGCGGGCTCTCGATCGGTCATGCCAGCCCGGAAGCGGCCGAAGGCGGCGCAATCGGGCTGGTCGAAGATGGCGACCGCATCGAAATCGACATTCCCGGGCGCCGCATCACGCTGGCCATTGCCGACAGCGAACTGGCCGCGCGCCGCGCCGCGATGGAGGCGAAGGGCGACGATGCCTGGCAACCGGCCCGGCCCCGCGCGCGGCAGGTTTCCCCTGCATTGCAAGCCTATGCTGCGATGACCACCAGCGCAGCGCGCGGCGCGGTGCGTGACGTCACGCAGCTGAAGCGCAAGTGACCCGCGCGCTCACCGCCACCCTGTTCCTGCTCGCTGGCGCTTGCTCGGGCGGCGGGGAGGCGCAGCCACAGGCCGATGCAGGCGCGGTGACGATCGACTGCGCCATCGGGCCGGGCGGCACCTTCGGCCCCGATTGCAAGGTCGAACAGGTCCAAGAGGGCGACGCGCAGCTGCTGGTTGTGCGCCATCCCGATGGCAGTTTCCGCCGGTTCGTCCTGCTGGCCGACGGGCGCGGGCTGGCGGTGGCCGATGGTGCCGACGAGGCGGCGCTGGATTATCGCAATGGTATGCTCGAAGTGACGGTGGCGGGCGATCGCTACCGCTTTCCGGCAACCGACAAGTCCGCCCAGGGCAAAGCTGAAACGGGCAGCGGCGATGCACCGGGCGAGTAGGCAGGCCCTGACCGTCGCACAAATGCAGGCGGCGGAGCAGGCGCTGGTCGATGGCGGGATCCCGATCGATGAACTGATGCAGCGAGCCGGCCGGGGGGCGGCCGAATATGCCTGGCGCATGGCCGCCGGGAACCCGGTCACAATCCTCTGTGGCCCCGGCAACAATGGCGGCGATGGCTATGTAATCGCAGAGGTTTTGCGCGAACGCGGCCTGCCGGTTACGGTCGTCGCTCCTGCCGACCCCACGACAGCTGCGGCGCGCCATGCCCGGTCGCTCTACCGGGGTGACGTCACGACGGATGGCAGCCGCGCTCACGGCCAGCTGCTGGTGGACTGCCTGTTCGGCAGCGGGTTGTCGCGCGGCCTTTCGCCTGACCTGGCCGGATTGCTCGAAGGATTGGCGTCGCGCCATCATGTGCGGATGGCGGTCGATTTGCCGAGCGGGGTGGAGAGCGACAGCGGGGCGGTGCTCTCGCCCGTCCCGCGCTATGACGCCACGATTGCACTCGGGGCGTGGAAATACGCGCATTTCCTGATGCCCGCGCAGCCCAATATGGGTGCCTTGCGGCTGGTGGATATCGGCGTGGCGGAAGTGGCCGGGGCAGCCCGTGTCGCGGGCAAGCCGCGTCTTTCGGCGCCCGGTGCCGATGCTCACAAATATCGCCGCGGCCTGCTTGCGGTGGTGGGCGGGGCGATGCCGGGGGCCAGCCTGCTGGCCGCGCGCGCGGCGATGCAGGGCGGGGCCGGCTATGTGAAGCTGCTGTCCGGCGGCGATGCACGGGCGCCGGTCGATCTGGTGGTCGACGGGTCGCCGCTGGCAGAGGCCCTGTCGGACCGGCGTATCGCGGCGGTGCTGGTGGGGCCGGGGCTTGGGCGCGATGCCATCGCCCGCACGCGGCTGAGTGCGGCCCTGCAGGCCGACCGCCCCGTGGTGATGGACGCAGATGCCCTGATTATAGCTGAAAAACAGGATTTTACAGGAAATACCTCACCCGTAATTTTAACTCCGCACGAGGGGGAACTGGCAGCGCTGGAGCGACTTTTCGAGCTTGCTCCCTCCGCCGACAAGCCGGCCCGGGCACGCGCACTGGCACAGGCAAGCGGCGCCGTGGTCGTCGCCAAGGGGCCGGATACGGTGGTGGCCGCTCCCGATGGTTCGCTTCGCCTTGTCCCGCCGGCGCCAAGTTGGCTGTCCACCGCCGGAACGGGCGATGTGCTGGCCGGGGCCATCGCCAGTCGGCTTGCCACGGGTCGCGATCCGCTGATCGCCGCGCTGGAGGGGCTGGCGCTCCACGGGGAGGCTGCACGCATCGCGGGGCCCGCTTTGACTGCATCGCAGCTTGCCGGGAGCATTTCCGCCGCCTACGCGGCGCTGCTGTGAACGAAACCGAAGAAGTCATCCGTATCGCCGCCAAGGGCGATGGCGTCACCGCGTCGGGGCGGCACATCGCGCGTGCCGCGCCCGGTGACGTCGTGCAGGCCGATGGCTCGCTGGCGCATGGACCGCACCATGCCACTCCGCCGTGCCGCCATTTTGGCACCTGCGGCGGCTGCCAATTGCAGCATTGCGACGAGGAGAGCCTGGCACGCTTCGTGTTCGAGCGCGTCGCCTATGCTGCCGAAGGGCAGGGTATCGCCCTGCCGGGCATGCCTGCCGCCCATCTCTCGCCGCCGCGCAGTCGCCGCCGGGCGAGCCTGTTCGCGATCAACGGCGGCGGACGCCCGCTGGTCGGCTTCCGCGAAGGCGGCTCGCACAAGGTGGTGGATTTGCAGCAATGCGAAATCCTCGCCCCCGAACTCTTCGCGCTCGTCGCGCCATTGCGGCGGATGCTGGCCCGGCGCAAGGGGCGCTACGGGATCGAGATCGACCTGACCCTGGCCGACCAGGGGATCGACTGCGCACTCAAGCATTTCACCGTCGAGGGGCTGGAGGAGACCGAGGCCGCGCTCGATTTCGCGCGGGAGAACGGGCTGGCGCGGCTGACGCTCGACCAGGGTTTCGGGCCGGAGGCGCTGTGGGAACCCGAGCCGGTGACGATCACGCTCGGCAGGGTGCCGGTATCGCTACCGCCCGGGGCGTTCCTGCAGGCAACCCGCGACGGCGAGGACGCGCTGGGCGCCGCTGCCCGCGAATGGCTGGGTGGTTGCGCGACCGTGGCGGACCTGTTTTCCGGCCTCGGCACCTTTGCCTTCGTGCTGGCAGGCCCGGCCAAGGTGCTGGCGGTAGAGGCGGCGCGCGATGCGCATCTGGCGTGCAAGGCGGCGGCGGGCCGGGCGCAGAAGCCGGTCCACGCGCTGCACCGCGACCTGTTCCGCAACCCGCTGCAGGCCGACGAGCTGAACCGGTTCGAAGGGGTGCTGCTCGATCCGCCCCGTGCTGGCGCGCGCGAGCAGGTCATGCGGCTGGCCGAGAGCACCGTGCCGCGCATCGCCTATATCAGCTGCAATCCGGCCAGCTGGGCACGCGATGCGAAATTGCTGGTCGATGCAGGCTGGCGGCTGGCGGAATTGCGGCCAGTGGGCCAGTTCCGCTGGTCCACCCATGTCGAGCTGGCGAGCCTGTTCCTGCGCGATTAGCTGCGCAGGGCGGCCAGCAGCTGCTTTTCCAGCCAGTCCATCGCCGCCGGTTCGGAATAGGCGTGGGTCGCGCCGGGGCAGCGGGCGATGCGTTCATCGCTGCCGTCCCACGCGCTTTCGAACACCTGCGCGGTGCGATCGGCAGTGGCGAGCAAGATGCGCACCGGGCCGCTGAATTCGGCAAGACCGGCGGCCATTTCCTGCGCCAGCGAACTGGGCGCACTATTGCCCTTGGCAGCCTGGCCCAACCCCTTGGCGAGCTTGCGCAGATCGACCCCGCCGGTGAGCAGGCGCATCACTTCGCGCGGATTCTTGAGCTTTTCGAGATAGCGCGAGCGCACCGCAGCGGGCGGCGGCGTGTCGTCGCCATCGTCTTCGATGGTCCATGGGTTCGACAGGACCAGCGCGTCGCAGCCTGCGCCGCCAGCCAGCATCAGCGCGCTGGCCGCATCGCAATTGCCGAAGGCGACGACCCGGCTCATCTGCGGTTTCATCGCGCGGAAGGCTTCCAGCGCGGCCTCGATATCGCGGCGGCTCTTGCGGAAGCCGCGATTTTCGCCGTCGCTGTCGCCGATCCCGCGCCGGTCGAAGCGGAACACGGGGAAGCCGGCGCGGGCGATCTTCGCCGCCAGCCGCGCCTGGCCCGAAAACGCGCCCGAGCGGATTTCATTGCCGCCGCTGACATAGAGCAGCCCGCTCGCCAGCGGTCCGGTGTCGAGCGTCCCGGCCAGCGTGATGCCATTGCACTGGAAAGTGAGGGGGAGGCGCCTCAATGCCCGTCTCCCAGCAGGGCGACCGCGATAATCGCGGCGAGCGCATCGGCCTGGTCCGGATCTTCGTCCGGCTCGGCGCGCAGCCACAGGACGCCGCCACCCAGATCGGACTGCTCGACCGTCGTCAGCATGGGCGATTCTGGCACCGCGGCCTGTTCCAGCCCGGCAAACAGAGCCGCGCCGAGCGGCCAGCCTGCCAGCTCCACACCCATTGTGCGGCCTGCTTCGGAGAGTTGCTCCATCGTTTCATCGCGCCCGGCTTCCTTCGCGGCGATGGTGCGCGAACGCAGCATGGCGCGCAGGACCTGGCGGCCCGAGGTCGGCGCCAACCGCCAGCCGGGCAGGCCATCGGGCGCCAGCAGCGCGCCGGCACGGATTGTCAGCAAGTGGGTGGCAGCAAAATGATCGGCGGCCGCAGTCGCCGCCGCGCGCCAGCCTTCCAGCGTCTGGCTCTCCAGCGCGGCCAGGCTTTCGTTGCAGCCCGGCAGGTCGGGCAGGAAACAGTCGATCCCCGACATGTTGAGCCGCCGCATCACTTCGACCGTGAGGCGCCGCATCTTGTTCGCCTCGTCGAACAGCGCGGGCAGCACCAGCAGCCGCTTGTCGCGCTTGCGATCGAAGGCGAGCGCCATTTCCTCGCCGATATTACCGGCGCGGCTGGGGCAGGGCCAGTCGACGTACATCCGCCAGCTTAGCCTTCGATCACTTTCGCTTCGGCAAAGGCAAGCAGGCCGCCAAAGGTTTCCAGCATCTCGCCATCGACGTCATCGTCTTCGATGATGATATCCAGCCGGTCTTCCATTTCGGTCAGCAGCCCGGCGACGGCCATGGAATCGAGTTCGGGCAGATGGCCGAACAGGCCGGTATCGCCGTCGAAATCGGCGACATCGGACGGGTCGAGCCCGAGCACGTCGCACAGGATCTGGCGCAGCTTGGCGTCTACTTCGTTGCGGCTTGGTGCAAGACCGGTCATGCGGGTCTGTCCCCCCTCAATTCAGGGCGCAGCCCTTAGCGGCGCAACAGGTTGTTCGCAAGGCGCTTGGCCAGCGGCGGCCAGGCAGCGGGCTGGCGCGGGTCGAGGCAATCGAGCCGGAAGCGCGGGCGCACCTGCTCCATCCAGTCCGCCTTGTAGCGGTCGTTGCCCGTGCCGAAATCGACCAGATCGACCTTGTCGACGTCGATCACATGTTCGAACAGCGCCGCGCTCAGCGTCGTTCCGGCGGACAGCGGCTTCATCTCTTCGAGGTGGGCGAGCTTGTGGATGAAGGCGCAGCCTGCCTCCACCGTCCAGAACTGCGCCGCTACTGCGCGCCCTTCGTGCCGCGCGATGGCCAGCCTGATGCGGCCTGCCGCACCTTCCTCTTCGGCGAAGCGGCGCAGCAGGGCTGGGTCGCCCTCGGCCTCCTTCCAGCTCTGCGCGTAAATTTCCTCATACTCGCCCCAGGCCGACGCGTCGAAGCGGGTCAGCAGTTCGACTTCGACCTTCTTCGCCTTGCGTTTGAGTGTCGTGCGCAGCTGGCCGGGGCGGCTTTCCCAATATTCGGCGAAGCTGCGCCCACGCACCGGCAAGACGTGGTTATGGTCGCTTTGTGTACGGGTTACGTTCCAGCCTGCGCCTCGAAAGGCTGTTTCGAGGCGGGTGGCAGACCCGTCTTCATCCGGCACCGGCCACAGCGTGACGCGGTGTGCCTGAGCCTTGAGGTCGCGCGCGAGGGCCGCAAGCAGCGCGTCGCCGCGCGGCCCCTCGGGCGCAACTTGACGCCAGGTGAAGCTGTACCAGTTACGCAGCGGCTCAAGCCGTCCATTGGCGCGAGTCAGCGCCATGGCGGCGACGGCATCCTCGCTCGTCGCCAGCGCCACCATCGGGGCGATGCCGCTGTCGGCGAGCAAGGCGAACCACTCCGCCCGGTCGAAGGGCGAGGAAATTCGCGCGCTCGTCCCTTGCAAGACGTTAACCCTGTCGTGATAGCTGGCGGCAATCACAGCAATCTGTCCCCTTGGAGTCCAATGTCTCTCGCGCTCGATCCCCAGCCCAAGCCGCTCGACCACCTCGCCGAATGCGGGGCGGACGCTGCGCCTGCGCTGGTGCTGCGCAGTGGCACGCTTAGCTACAAGGACTTAAGAACCCGTGTCGCCCGCATGGCGGCGTGGTTGAGCGACCAGGTACCGGAGCCGGGCGCACGCGTTGCGACATGGGCGGCCAAGGGTGAGTTGACCTGCCTGATGCCGCTCGCCGCCGCGCGCGCGGGGCTGGTGCATGTGCCGATCAACCCGCTGCTCAAACATGCGCAGGTAAACCATATCCTCGCCGATTCCGGCACGCAGCTGCTGGTTGCGACCAAGGCACGGCTGGCAACGCTGGAAGGAGCGGATGTGCCAGCGGATTGCGCGCTGCTGGAGGAAGGTGAAGCGCTCGCCGCGATCGACGCGTGCGACGGCGGATCGCAGCCGTCATCACATGATCCAGCGGATCTGGCAGCCATTCTTTACACCAGCGGTTCGACCGGCAAGCCCAAGGGCGTGATGCTGAGCCATGCCAATATGTGGCTCGGTGCAGTCAGCGTCGCGCATTACCTTGGCATGGCCGCGGATGACGTCACGCTGGCGGTGTTGCCGCTATCCTTCGACTATGGGCAGAACCAGCTGCTCAGCACCTGGTATGCCGGCGGTAGCGTCGTTCCGCTCGATTACCTCCTCCCGCGTGACGTCGTGAAGGCCTGCGCCAAACATGGCGTCACGACGCTGGCCGCAGTGCCGCCCTTGTGGGTCCAACTGACCGAACTCGACTGGCCTGACGAGGCAAGCAAGCCGCTGCGCCGCCTGACCAACAGTGGCGGCGCGCTCACCGAGGAACTGGTGCACGATCTGCGCCGCATCTTCCGGCAGGCGCGGCTATTCCCGATGTATGGGCTGACCGAAGCCTTCCGCTCGACCTATCTCGATCCCTCGCTGGTCGATACGCATCCCACCAGCATGGGCAAGGCGATCCCCTTCGCCGAAATCCTCGTCATCGGTGACGATGGCGAGGTCACCGATCCGGGCGAGGAGGGCGAACTGGTTCATTGCGGGCCGCTGGTGGCACAAGGCTACTGGCAGGACGCAGGACGTACCGCAGAACGGTACAAACCGGCCCCTGCCGCGTCCGAATATGGCGGCATGGCCGTCTGGTCGGGCGACCGGGTGAAACGCGACGCTGACGGGCTGCTCTATTTCGTCGGGCGGCGCGATGCGATGATCAAGAGCGCGGGCAACCGCATCAGCCCGCAGGAACTGGAAGATGCCGCACGGGCGACCGGGCTGGTGGCCGAAGCCGTTGCGCTGGGCGTGCCCGATGCGCGGCTCGGCCATGCGGTCCACCTCGTCGTGCGCGCGTTGGCGGGCGCGGACAATCCGCAGGTCAGCCTGCCCAAGGCGCTGGCGAAAGAATTGCCCAATTTCATGCAGCCCAAGGTGATCCATTGGCGCGACAGCCTGCCGCTCAATCCCAATGGCAAGCTTGACCGCACGGCCATCGCGCGGGAGATCGGCGCATGACCCGCGAAAAGCGTTCCGACCGTCCGACCAACAAGCCACTCGGCCCGATCCCCGCAGGGTTCTCAGGCATCGACGGCGAACTCGCGATCGGCGGGCGCAAGGCGAGCGAACTGGTGGAAGAGGCCGGGCGCACGCCGCTGTTTGTCTATTCGCGCGACCTTCTGGATGCACGGGTGGCGCAACTGCGCGCGGCGCTGCCCGAACGGCTGGCGATCCATTACGCGGTGAAAGCCAATCCCTGGCGGCCGGTGATCGAACACATGGCCGGGCTGGTCGATGGGTTCGACATCGCATCGGGCGGCGAACTGGCGATGGTGCGGACAGCAGGGATCGACCCCGCGCTGGTCAGTTTCGCCGGGCCGGGCAAGCGCGACGAGGAACTCGAAGCGGCCATCGCTGCCGGGGTCACACTCAATTGCGAGAGCGAAGGCGAGGCGGCACGCGCGCTGGCCATTGCCGAGCGTTTGGGCACGGCGCCGCGTATGGCGATCCGCGTCAATCCCAGCTTCGAACTGCGCGGCTCGGGGATGAAGATGGGCGGCGGGGCCAAGCCTTTCGGCATCGACCAGGATCGCGTGCCCGCGCTGGCGAAACATTTGATCGCCGCCGGTGCCGACTGGCGCGGATTGCATATTTTCACCGGCAGCCAGGCGCTCGACGCGGATGCGATCATCGAAACGCAGGGCAATGTGCTCAACCTCGCCGATCAACTGGCGGAGGAAATCGGCACTCCGTTGCCCAAGCTGAACATGGGTGGCGGTTTGGGCATTCCCTATTTCGCGGGTGACGAGCCACTCGACCTCGTGAAAGTCGGCGCGGCGCTGGCTGCGCGGTTCGAAAACCTGCCCGAAAACCTGGCCGATACAGCGCTTTGCATCGAACTGGGGCGCTACCTGGTGGGTGAGGCCGGGGTCTATCTGACGCGCATCGTCGACCGCAAGACCAGCCACGGCGAGACTTATCTCGTGACCGATGGCGGGCTGCACCATCAGCTTGCCGCCTCGGGTAATTTCGGCACGGTTGTGCGGCGAAATTACCCCGTCGCCATCGCCAGTCATTTCGGCGCGGAGCCGACCGAAGAGGTCAATGTCGTGGGCTGCCTGTGCACCCCGCTCGATCGGCTGGCCGACAAGGCGCTGCTGCCGCACGCCAATGTGGGCGATCTGGTCGCGGTTTTCTGCGCCGGAGCTTATGGCGCCAGTGCCTCGCCGGCGGCCTTCCTCGGCCAGGGTCCGGCCGCGGAATTGCTGGTTTAACCTTTCCGCGCCGACTGTCCCGTTTCGGGATCATGCACTGGAAACCGGCGGTTAGGGCGCCAAGGCTAACGGTATATTCACCCTTTTTGGCGAGGAAGCAGGCCTGAACCGCGGGTGCGGAAGGGCAGGTAGCTCCTCCCTTGCGCATAACCTGCCCGCAGCAAGGCAAGGATGCGCATCGATGCCGAAGTCACATTTTCCCGCTCTCATGGCCTCGGCCGCGACCATGGCTCTCGCCCTGTCGGGCTGCGCCACGACCGAGCCGGAATTGCCGCCCGCTGCCTTCGTTTCGATGCAGGAAGGGCCGAGCCAGGAATATATCATCGGCCCGCTCGATGAACTGACCATCCATGTCTGGCGCAACCCCGAACTGGGCGCGGAAAAGATCCAGGTCCGCCCCGACGGGCGCATCACCACACCGCTGGTCACCGATATGCCCGCGGTCGGCAAGACCCCGGCGATGCTGGCGGAGGACATCCGCCTGCAGCTCAGCCAGTATATCGAAGATCCGCTGGTCAGCGTGATCGTGACCAAGTTTGCCGGCACGTTCAGCCAGCAGGTGCGCATCGTTGGTGCGACCGAGAAGCCTGCCAGCATCCCCTTCCGCGCGAACATGACCGTGCTCGACGCGATGATCGCGGTCGGCGGCCTGTCGGAATTCGCCGCCGCCAACCACGCCAAGCTGATCCGCTTCGACAAGCAGAGCGGCAAGCAGCGCACCTATGGCCTGCGGCTGGGCGACCTGCTGCGCAAGGGCGACAGCGAGGCCAACGTGATGCTGCAGCCCGGCGACGTGATCATCATCCCCGAAAGTATGTTCTGAGGATCGGCGCCCGGCCATGAATGAAATCTTCGAAGAACTGCGCTCCGCGATCCATTCGATCTGGCACCGCCGCTGGCTGGCGCTGGCGGTGGCGTGGGGCGTGTGCCTGCTGGGTTGGATGGCGATCGCGATGATCCCCAACAGCTATGAATCGCGCGCTCGCATCTACATCCAGCTGGACGATGTGCTCGCCCAGCAGATCGGCATCCCGGGCACGAGCAAGCAGGATATCGAGCGCGTCCGCCAGACGCTGACCAGCTCGGTCAATCTGGAAAAGGTGATCCGTTCGACCAAGCTGGGCGAAGGCGTGACCACCCAGCGCGATCTCGACGGTGCGATCGGCGGACTGGCCAAGGCGGTGACCGTGACCAGCACCGAGGATAACCTCTTCGTGCTCACCGCGAAGATCGGCAAGGGCAACCTGTCGGATGCCGACAACGCCAAGCTGGCGCAGGTCGTGGTGCAGAAGATGATCGACATCTTCCGCGAAGAAAACATCGCCGGCAATCGCGGCGAAGTGCAGGATTCGCTGGTCTTCCTCGACCAGCAGCTGGAACAGCGCAAATCCGAACTGGAAGCGGCCGAAGCACGCCGCGTCGCCTTCGAGGCGGAACATCCCGAACTGATCGGCGGTGCCGATGGCATCGGTACGCGGCTGGTCGCCAGCCGGTCGGAGCTGACCGGTGTCGAAGCAGACCTTGCTGCAGCGCAAAGCTCGCTCGCGGCGATCAACGGCCAGCTGGCCGGCACGCCCCGGACGCTGGTCACTCCGGGCGATGCGGGTGGCGCGCGCGGCGCGCTGATGCAGGCGCGTTCGCAGCTCGCTTCGCTGCAGGCGCGCGGGCTGACCGACGAACATCCCGATGTCGTGGCGCTGAAGCGCCAGATCGCGCTGCTCGAAAAGCAGGCATCCGGTGAACCCGCCGGGGCGGGCGGCACGCCCAATCCGGCATACAGTTCGCTGCTGGCGATCAAGGCAGACCGCGAAGCAAAGGTCGAATCGCTCCAGGCCCGGCGCGCCGCGTTGCAGTCGGACATCATGTCGATGGCTGCCAACCAGGCCAGCGAACCGGCAGTTGCGGCCGAGGCGAGCCGGATCAGCCGCGATTACGACGTGCTCAAGAAAAAATACGAAGATCTCTTGCAGAACCGCGAGGACATGCGGCTGCGCGGCCAGGTGGAGAACGACAATTCGAGCGTGAAGTTCGAGGTGATCGACCCGCCGACCACACCGCGCCAGCCCTCCGCGCCCAACCGGCCGCTGCTGCTGCTGGGTGTGCTGATTGCCGGGCTTGGTGCCGGGGCGGGGGCTGCCTTTGCCATTGGCCACCTGCGCTCGACCTTCGCCACAACCTCCGCGCTGGAAAAGGCGCTGGGCCTGCCGGTGATCGGGTCGATCTCGCAGACCTTCAGCGACGCGGAGCGCGCCGTGCGGTCAAGGCGGCTGCGGATGTTCATGGCGGCGAGCGCGGCGCTGGGCGGCGTGTTCGTGCTGCTGCTGGCGGTGGAATTCATCCAGCGCGGCATGGTCGCCTGAGGAGAGCGGAATGACCGAACACACCAAGATCCCGCTCCCCGGCGAAGACCCGGAAAAGGGCAACGGCAACGGCCAGCCCGGTTCGCTGTTCGAGCGTGCGAGCGGCACCTTCGGCTTCGATGCCTATCGTGCCGCGCCCGTGCCCAAGGAACTTGCCGAAGCGCCGATGAAGCGTGCGAAGAAGGTTGTGCGCAAGGCCGAACGGATCGACGACGCACCCGCGCCGCAGATGGACGCCCCGGTCGCTCGCGAAGACGTGCAGCCGGCACCGCCGGTCGATGTTCAGCCCGTCCTGCCGGTCGAGGCGACGATGCCGGTCCCGGTTCCGCCGGGCGAAATGATGCTGTCCAAGGGATTCGACGCGATCAGCTTCAGCGGCGCGACGCACAAGGTCGATCGCAAGCATCTGCGCGAACAGGGCCTGATCGTACCCGAAGGGGGCGTCACCGGCCTGCTGGAAGAATTCCGCATCGTAAAGCGGCAGATCTTGTCGTCTGCCCGCAATGCCGGAACCGCTGCTTCACGCCGCGTGCTGGTCTGTTCGCCGCTGCCGGGCGAGGGCAAGACCTTCTGCGCGACCAATCTCGCGATTTCCATGGCGCATGAGCGCGACGGCGAAGTGCTGCTGGTCGATGCCGATTTCGCCAAGCCGTCGATCCTCTCGGTACTCGGTCTGCCCAAGGGGCCGGGCTTCATGGATGCGTTGGCCGATCCTTCGATCAAGGTGGAAGAGCTGGTGATGGGGACCGACATCCCCGGCCTGTGGGTGCTGCCCGCCGGCAACCAGACCAATGCCGATGCCGAATATCTCGCCAGCACCCGCACGGGCGAAGTGCTCGATCGGCTGACCATGGGCGCGCCGCATCGCATGGTCATCTTCGATTCCGCACCCGCGCTCGCCGCTTCGCCGGCGGCAGAGCTGGCCAAGCATGTGGGCCAGGCGCTGCTCATCGCGCGCGCCGATCGCACCGGACAGAACGCGCTGGAGGACGCCTACCAGCTGCTCTCCGCCTGTCCCGACATCAAGCTACTGCTCAACGCGGCGCATTTCAGCCCGAGCGGTCGCCGCTTCGGGTCTTACTACGGGTATGAGGGATAATCCCATGAAACAGGCCCATCTTTCCCTGCTGGGCGCGCCGTTTGCGCTGGTGCTGGCGCTGGCCGGTGCGGCTCCCGCAGTGGCGCAGTCGTGGGGTGACGAGGTGACCGGCGGCGGCGAAGGCGGCGGCGATGGGGCGCCATCGTCCGCGTCGCCCACAGCGAGTTCGGGCGGTCGGCGGGTTGCGCTGACCCCGTATCTCGAAGTGTCGCAGGTCGTGCTCAAGGAACTGTCGCCGGGCGACGATACGGTGACCTACACCCAGGTCGCTGCCGGGGTGGATGCCAGCGTGCAGGGCCGCAACAACGGCGGTTCGGTCTCGATCCGTTACGAGCGCAATTTCGGCTGGAACGCCAATTCCTACGACAGCGACACGATCACGGGCGTCGCGCGCGGCTATGCCACGGTGGTGCCGCAGGCGCTGACCGTGGAAGGCGGCGCACTGGCCGCGCGCACGCGGGTGGATGCGAGCGGCAGCACCACGCTGAGCCCGCTCGACAACTCCAGCGCTGAAAGCCGCACTTACGCGGGCTATATCGGCCCTAACCTGCACACGCGGGCGGGCGATGTCGAAGTGAACGCCAACTACCGCTTCGGCTATACCAAGGTCGAAGCGCCCAACGCCTATGTCGCCGCACCGGGCGCGAACCCGGTCGATGTGTTCGACAATTCGCGGGTCCACTCCGCCAATCTGCACCTCGCGACCCGACCGGGCGAACCGCTGCCGGTGGGGCTGGGCGTCGGCGGTGGTTTCTACCAGGAAGACATCTCGAACCTCGACCAGCGCGTGCGCGATGCGCATGTGCGCGCCGATGTCACCGTGCCGCTGTCGCCCAGCGTCGCGGTCGTGGGCGGTGTGGGATACGAAGATGTCCAGATTTCCAGCCGCGATGTCCTGCGTGACACCAACGGCGATCCGGTCATCGGCAGCGACGGTCGCTATGTGACCGACAAGAGCGCGCCGCGCCAGATCGCCTATGACACCTCCGGCCTGATCTGGGATGTCGGCGTGCTGTGGCGGCCGAGCACGCGTACCTCGTTCGAGGCGCATGTTGGCAAGCGGTACGATTCCACGACCTATTACGGCAGCTTCGCCTGGGCGCCGACCAGCCGCAGCGCGGTGAATATCGCCGCCTATGACGGTGTATTCGGTTACGGCGGCCAGCTGACCAACGCACTGGCGGCGTTGCCGACCGATTTCCAGGCCGTGCGCAACCCGCTGACCGGTGACGTCAACGGCTGCGTTGCCAGCCTCGAAGGTGGCAGCTGCCTCAACGGTGTGCTCGGTTCGGTGCGCGCCGCGACCTTCCGCAGCCGCGGGCTGGCAGCGACCTATTCGGTCCAGGCGGGCCGCATGGGTGCGACTTTCGGCCTCGGCTACGACCGGCGCAAGTTCATCGCCGCGCCGGGCACCATCCTGGCTGCGGCCAACGGCAAGATCGACGAAACCTACTGGGCGGCAATCGCGCTCAACGGGCAGGTCGGGCGCAGCGGCAATTTCACCCTGTCGACCTATGGCAACTACTTCGACAGCGGGGTGAGCAATGCCAGCGCCTGGGGCGTCGGCTCGACCGCATCCTATAGCCAAAGCATCACCCGCAACCTCTCGGCGCGTGCCGCGGTCGCATACGACTTCCTCAATTCCGACCTGTCGGCAGAGGATATCGCGGCGGCCAGCGCGCTGGTGGGCCTGCGCTACGACTTCTGAGCTGGAGACTGACGATGTTCGACGATTTCTACCAACTCTCGGGGCGGCCTTTCCAGCTTACGCCCGACCCGAAGTTCTATTTCGAGAGCGCGACGCACCGCAAGGCGCTGTCCTACCTCGGTTACGGCATGGCGCAGGGTGAAGGCTTCATCGTCATCACCGGCGAGGTCGGCGCGGGCAAGTCCACGCTGGTCGCGCACCTGACCAGCAAGATCGACCCCGACCAGATGACAGTCGGCCAGATCGTGACCAGCGCGCTCGACGGCGAGGAAATGGTCCATGTCGCCGCGCAGAGCTTTGGCCTCGATATCGAGGGGCACGACAAGGCGAGCGCGCTCGGCGCGATCGAATCCTTCCTCCATGACGAGGCGCGTGCAGGCCGTCGCTGCCTGCTGGTGGTGGACGAATCGCAGAACCTCAGTGTCGAGGCGCTGGAAGAACTGCGCATGTTGTCGAATTTCCAGCTCGGCTCGCACCCGCTGCTGCAGACGCTGCTGCTCGGCCAGCCGGAATTCCGCGAAGTGCTGCAGCGGCACGAGGAACTGGAGCAGTTGCGCCAGCGCGTGATCGCCAACCACCATCTCGGCCCGATGGAGCCCGCGGAAATCGAGCCCTATATCCGCCACCGCCTGACCTGTGTCGGGTGGGATGGCAACCCGGCGATCGACCAGCGCGTCTTTGCCGAACTCTATCAGGCCACCAGTGGTATCCCGCGCCGCGTGAACCAAGTGATGACCCGCCTGCTGCTGCTTGGCGCGGTCGAACAACGCAGCCGCATCGACAATGCGATGCTGACTTCGGTGCTCAAGGAGATGGAAGGCGACAATGCTTTCCCCGAAGCGGCACCGCAGCCCATGCCCAAGGTCGAACGCGGGCCTGCGCCGACCCCGATCAAGCACCAGTCGAATCAGTCCCAGCCGGTCGCGCCCGCGGAATCGGTCGAGCATTTGCTCGCCCAGCGGGATGCGCAGATCGCTGAGCTGCAACAGGCGGTGATCGAGGTTGCCGCGACCGACGGCGCATCTTCGCCCGCTATCGAGGAGCGGCTGGCCAAGATCGAGGCGCGGCTCGACGAGCAGGAACGTTCGATCCGCAGCGCGCTGACCATGATGATCGAATTCATCGAAACCGGCAAAGAGCCGCGCGTCGCGGCCTGAGGAGGGTTTCCATGGAGGCGCCGCGCATCGTCAACGGCCTGTCGGTCGATGTCGAGGACTGGTTCCAGGTCGGAGCGTTCGAGAATGTGATCGAACGCGACGCCTGGGACGGGCTCTCCAGTCGCGTCGTGCGCAATGTCGAGCTGATCCTCGAAATGTTCGACGAAGCCGATGTGAAGGCGACCTTCTTCACGCTCGGCTGGGTGGCGCGGCGCAATGGTGCGCTGATGCGCCGGATCGCCGACGCCGGGCATGAGATCGCCAGCCACGGCTATGACCATGCACGGGTTTTTACCCTGGGGCGCGAAGCATTCGCCGCCGATATCGAGCGCGCACGCAAGATCCTCGAGGATGCGACCGGGCAGCGGATCTCCGGCTATCGCGCGCCCAGCTTCTCGATCGACCAGCGGACCCCCTGGGCCTACATGGTGCTGGCCGAGCAGGGCTATGCCTACTCCTCCAGCGTCGCACCGATCGTGCATGACCATTACGGCTGGCGCGAAGCGCCGCGCTTTGCCTTCACGCCATTGCCATGGAGCGATCTGGTCGAAATTCCGGTGACCACCGCGATGCTCGGCGGCCGGCGGGTGGCGGCGGGTGGCGGCGGCTTCTTCCGCGTGTTGCCCTATGCTTTTTCCCGCTGGGCGATCCGGCAGGTAAACCGCGAGGACGAACGCCCCGCTGTATTCTATTTCCACCCGTGGGAAATCGACCCCGACCAGCCGCGTGTGCCCGGCGCGCCGATACGCTCGCGGGTCAGGCATTATACCAATCTCGACCGGATGGCGCCCAAGCTGCGCGAACTGGTCGGTGAATTCGCCTGGGGGCGCATGGATGTGCTGGCCCATCGCGAGGCCGCCCGCGCCACGGAGCTGGTCGCATGAACGCGCCCTTTCCCCTTTGCAGCGAGGTGATTTCGCAGGTCGATTTGCGCGATCCGGGCGAAGTGGCGCGGATCGAAGGCCTGGTCGCGGCCATGCCGCAGGGTACCGCTTTTCACCGCCCGGCCTGGCTGCGCGCGGTGGAGCAGGGCGCGGGCCAGCGCGCCATCGGCCTGATCGCCGAGAAGGGCGGGGCGATCACCGGTTGGCTGCCGTTGACCGAGGTTCATTCGCCCCTGTTCGGGCGTGCGCTGGTATCGAGCGGTTTCGCGGTTGGCGGCGGCGCATTGGCGGAGCGCGAAGTGACTGCCCGCCGCCTGTGCGGCGTGGCGGAAGAAGTCGCGCAGCGCCGGTCTTGCGCCAGCGTGGAACTGCGCGGCGGATATCTGCCCGCCCACTGGCAGGTCATCGGCGGCAAACATGCCGGTTTCTCCGGCCCGCTGGCCGAGGACGACGAGGCGCAGCTGAATGCGATCCCGCGCAAGCAGCGTGCGGAAGTGCGCAAGGGGCTGGGCAACGATCTGACGGTATCGGTCGGTCGCGAGGAGGCGGATCGCGCGGCGCATTACGCATGCTACGCTGAAAGCGTGCGCAATCTCGGCACGCCGGTCTTCCCGCGCAGCCTGTTCGATGCCGTGCTTGACCTGTTTGGCGAGGATGCGGACATACTCACGGTCCGCCACGGCGGAACACCCGTCGCCAGCGTCCTCAGCCTGTATCACAAGGGTGTGGTCCTGCCCTATTGGGGCGGGGGTGGCTGGGCTGCGCGCGGGCTGCGAGCCAGCGAGCTGATGTATTACGAACTGATGTGCCACGCGCGCCGGCGCGGCTGTGAGCATTTCGACTTCGGCCGCTCCAAAGTGGACAGCGGACCCTATCGCTTCAAGAAGAACTGGGGCTTCGAGCCCGAGCCGCTGACCTATGCGACATGGGCCGCACCCGGCAGCGAGGCGCGCAACATCGACCCGACCGATGCGGGCTATTCCGCCAAGATCGAGGCGTGGAAGCGCCTGCCGCTTGCGCTTGCCAACCGGATCGGGCCGCATATCGCGAGGGGACTGGGCTGATGGGCGAGATCCTGTTTCTCGCCCATCGCATTCCTTTCCCGCCGGACCGGGGCGACAAGATTCGATCGCACCATTTGCTCAAGGAACTGGTGCGGATGGCGCCGGTGCATGTTGCCTGTTTCGGTGAGACCGACGGGGATATGGCGCAGGAAGGCGCGCTCAAGCAGGTCGCGGCCAGCTATCGCCTCGCCCGCCGCACAAGGCCGCTGTGGCGTGCAGGGGTCGAGGCGCTCCAATCGGGCAAACCGGTCAGCCTGACGGCGTTCGACGATCGGCCATTGCGTGCATGGGTTGACCATGCAGTCGCCAACCGCGGGATCGACACGATTTTTGTGTTTTCCGGGCAGATGGGGCAATATGTGCCCGAACATTTCTCGGGCCGTGTGATCGTCGATTTGTGCGATGTCGACAGCGCGAAATTCGATGCCTACGCCCGCACCGGATCTTTTCCCCGTCGCTGGATCGATGCGCGCGAAGGGCGGCTGTTGGCGGCGGAAGAGACGCGGCTGGCACAGCGCGCGGACCATACGCTGTTGATCAGCGAGAACGAGGCCGCGCTGTTCGCTTCCCGCCAGCCTCAGGGCGCGCAGGCCGACGTGCAGGTACTGCGCAACGGGATCGACCATCGCTTCTTCGATCCGCAATCCGCCGCGCCGCATCATAAGCTCGCTACCGAGCCGGGGCCGCATTTCGTGTTCACCGGGCAGATGGACTATGCGCCCAATGTCGCTGCCGCCGAACGGGTTGCTGCGCGGATACTTCCGGCGGTCCGCGAACAATATCCGACGGCGCAGTTTCATATCGTGGGTCGGGCCCCGGTGGCGAAACTGCGTGCGCTAGACGGCAGGAACGGTGTGCGAGTGTGGGGCGAGGTGCCCGATGTGCGGCCCTTCCTTGCCGGTGCCGATATCGTGATTGCGCCGCTGGATATTGCGCGCGGCGTGCAGAACAAGGTGCTGGAGGCCATGGCGATGGCGCGCCCGGTGCTGCTGACGCCCGAAGCCGCGACCGGCATAGACGCGGCAGATGGCGAACATTTCGCGATTGCCGCCGACGATGCTGCGTTGGTTCGCCGGGCGTTGGCCCTGCTGGCGGATGGGGCGGCGGCGCTTTCGATGGCGGCCGCCGCGCGTCGCTTCGTCGTCGAACGGCAGGGTTGGCCCGCGATGCTCGCCCCGCTCGCCGGGCTGGTGGGCAAGCGGGTGACGGAGCAGCGCCGCGATGCCGCCTGAGGCGCATATCGAACCGCTGCCACGACAGGGCATCATCGCGTCGCTGCCCGAGGCCTGGCGTCGCCCGCTGACACGCCTCGCGCTGGCATGGGCGGCGATCCTGCTGCTGACGGCGCATGACTGGTTCGAAATGGCCGGGCAGTGGTGGAACAGCTCCACCTACAACCACATCCTGCTGATCCCGGCGATCATCGGCTGGCTGGTGTGGATGCGCCGCCGCGAGCTTGCCCCGCTCGGTCCGCAGGGCTGGTGGCCGGGACTTGTTGCGACCGCACTGGCATTGTTCGGATGGCTGGCCGGTTCGATTGCGGGGGTGAATCTGGTTTCGCAGGCCGGAGCGGTTGCAGCGCTGGTCGGCGCCGTCTTGGCGCTTCTGGGGCCGCGCGTTGGGGCCGGGCTGGCCTTCCCGCTGGCTTACAGTGCCTTCCTGGTGCCCTTCGGCGATGAATTCGTGCCGCCACTGCAGATGATTACGGCCCGTATCGTCGTCGCGCTGGTCGGGTGGAGTGGCGTTCCCGCGCAGATTGACGGCGTGTTCATCGATACGCCCGGCGGCCTGTTCGAAGTGGCAGAGGCATGTTCGGGCGTGCAATTCCTCGTCGCCATGATCGCGCTCGGTGCGCTGGTTGCGAACTGCTGCTTTCGCAGCTGGGCGCGCCGGATCGCCTTCATGGCGGTGGCCATCGTGCTGCCGGTGGTCGCCAACGGGGTGCGCGCCTGGGGGACGATCTTCATCGCCCAGTCGCAGGGGATCGAATTCGCTGCCGGTTTCGATCATATCTTCTACGGCTGGATATTCTTCGCGCTGGTGATCGCCATGTTGCTGGGCATGTGGTGGCGCAGTTTCGACCGCGCACCCGAAGACCCAGCGTTCGATCCTGCCGCTATCGAAGCTTCGCCGCTGTTGGCCCGCCTTGCCGACCTGCGCCTGCCGGGCAATGCCGCGCTTGCTGCCTTGTGCGCGCTGGTGCTTGGCTTTGCCGTGTGGAGCACGCTTGCCGCGCGTGTCGAGGCTCCGCTGCCGGAGCGGGTCGCTTTGCCGCAGGTGAGTGGGTGGACCATGGTGGACGCGCCGCAGCAGCTTTTTTGGGAGCCGCGCGCAACCGGGGCGGACCACCGCTTGTTCGCGCGCTATCGCGACGGGCAGGGGCAGACGGTCGATGTTTTCCTGGCTCTCTATTCCGCGCAGCGCGAAGGTCAGGAAGCGACCGCCTTCGGCGAAGGCGCGTTGATGCTGGAAACACCCTGGCGCTGGCTCGAACCGGGAGCCTCGGATGAACAGGCGCAGGGCGACTGGCTGTTTGCGCTCGGCTCGATCAAGCGCCTGGCGCAGACCAGCTACCGGCGCGGCGATCTGACCACCGGTAGCGCCAGCCGGTTCAAGCTGGCGACGATGCGTGACAAGTTGTTGTTGCGTTCGCAGCCCGCCATGATGCTGATTGTCTCGTCCGAAGATCGCGACGCTTCCAGGAGCGTGGCTGCCTTCGCCGCAGCCATTGGCGATCGCGGCGCGTGGATGGACCACGCGGCAGGGCTGCGATAGGGGGCAGCAGAATATGTGCGGGATCGCCGGCCTCTTCCATTGTCCCACCCCGAAGCCGGTCGATCCGGCGCGGATAGAGCGCATGTGCGATGCGATGGAGCATCGCGGGCCGGATGGGGCGGGCGTTTGGACCGCGCCAGGTGTGGGGCTGGGCCATCGTCGTCTCTCGATCATCGACCTCGCCGGGTCACCGCAGCCGATGCATTCGGCGGACGGGCGCGCTGCGATCGTGTTCAACGGCGAGATCTACAATTACCGCGAATTGCGGGCCGAATTGCAGGCGGGCGGGGCGCAGTTCCGCACCGATGGCGATACCGAGGTGATCCTGGCCGCCTGGCAGCGCTGGGGCGCCGATTGCCTGCCACGGTTGCATGGCATGTTTGCCTTCGCGCTCTACGATCTCGAGCGGCGCGAATTGCTGCTGGCGCGTGATCGTTTCGGGGTGAAACCGCTGTTCATGGCCCCGCTGAGCGATGGCAGCCTGGCTTTCGCTTCCGAGCTGAAGGGCCTGCTCGCACACCCGCTGCTGCGCCGGGAGGCGGACCCGCTGGCGGTGGAGGACTATCTCACCTGGGGTTATGTGCCCGATCACCGTTCGATGCTGAAGGGTGTCGAGAAGCTACCCGCCGGGCACTATCGCCTGCTGCGTCACGGCGCGCCGCCGCCGGCGCCGGTGCAATGGTGGGACATTTCCTTCGCCGAGCGGCGCAAGGGCAGCACAGCGGACCATTCGGCCGAACTGCTCCATCTGATGCGCGAGGCGGTATCGTCGCGCATGGTTGCGGATGTACCGCTGGGCGCATTCCTGTCGGGCGGGGTCGACAGTTCCAGCGTCGTCGCGTTGATGGCGGAGGCAAGCCGCGAGCCAGTGCGGACCTGCTCGATCGGCTTCGATGTCGCAGGGGTGGACGAAAGTTCCTACGCGCGGCAGATCGCGGATCGGTTCCACACACAGCATCACGCGCGGATGGTCGACCCCGACGATTTCGGCGCGATCGACACGCTGGCGGCGATGTTCGACGAACCCTTCGCCGATGCCTCCGCCCTGCCGACCTGGCGCGTGTGCCAATTGGCGCGCGAGACAGTGACGGTTGCGCTGTCGGGTGACGGCGCGGACGAAGCGCTGGCCGGATATCGCCGCCAGATATTCCATGCGCGTGAGGAACAGGCACGCTCCGTCTTGCCCGCAGTCCTGCGCGGCCCGGTTTTCGGTGCGCTCGGCAGTCTCTGGCCCAAGGCCGATTGGGCGCCGCGCCCCCTGCGCGCGAAGACGACGTTCCTCTCGCTCGCCGGCGACGGCAATGAAGGCTACGCCAGGGCCCTGGCGATCTTGCCGCCCGAATTGCGCCAGAGCCTCTATTCGCCGGACTTCCTGCGCCTGCGCGGCGATTACCGTGCCGAGCAGCCGCTGGTGGAACTGATGCGCAACGCCCCGGCGCGCGATGGGCTGGACCGGGCGCAATATGCCGATCTCAAATTCTGGCTGCCGGGCGACATCCTGACCAAAGTCGATCGCACGAGCATGGCGGTGAGCCTGGAGGCGCGCGAGCCGCTGCTCGACCATCGCCTGGTCGAATTTGCCGCCCAACTGCCGCGCGGCGAGCGGATCCGCGGCACGCAGGGAAAATGGCTGCTGAAGAAGACCATGGAACGCTATTTGCCTGTGGATATCCTTTACCGGCCGAAGCAGGGTTTCGTCACCCCGCTGGCCGAATGGTTTCGCGGGCCGCTCGCCGGACAGGCGCGGGCGATTGCCTCCAGCGCCTCGCTCGCACGCACCGGGTGGCTCGATAGCGCGCGGATTTCGGCGCTGGCCGAAGCGCATATCGCGGGCCGTTCGGACCATGGGCGACTGTTGTGGCAGCTTACAATGCTCGACCGCGCGCTGTCGCGGCTCGAAATCGGGGGATAGAAAAGCGGGCCTTTTCAAGCGCCGTGGCCAAAAACGGGACGCGCCCGGATTCTTCCTAGAAATTAATGCATTGCCAAGCGAATTTAGCGGGGCATAATCCCGGTCCATCGAAGAAATTCCGGTCCGGGGGTCGCACGTGGATCGTTTGTCGAATGGAATTGATGGCGTGGGCAAAGAAGGCACCGATCTGAGCAGTTCGGCGTTTCCTTTCGAAGGAAACGAAGAAGACCTGATCGCCGAAAGTGCGCTGCATTCCTCGATCCCGGAGGGGTTGTTCTCACTGAACGAGCTCGATGTCCTTTACGAAGACGACAGCCAGACCTTGTGGACTTTCATGCGCCCTTCCGGTCGGCCGAGTTTTACGCCGCCGATGCTCGCCGACTTCGAAAACTGGCAGGATATGATCGTCGGCAGTTTCGGACCTGGCAAGGTTCCGCTGCGCTATATGGTGCTGGGCAGTCGCGCGCCGGGGGTGTTCTGTTTCGGTGGCGACCTAGCGCTGTTCCGCAAGCTGATCCTCGAACGCAACCGCGAAGGGCTGGTGCGCTACGGCCACCGTTGCTGCCGCATGCTCCACCGCAACATGCAGTCGCTTGACCTGCCGGTGCTGACCATCGGGCTCGCCCAGGGCGCGGCGCTGGGTGGCGGGTTCGAAGCCTTGCTGAGCTTCGACTACATCGTCGCCGAACGCGGTGCGACCTTCGGCCTGCCCGAAATCATGTTTGGCCTGTTCCCCGGGATGGGCGCCCATGCGCTGCTCACCCGCAAGCTGGGCAGCGCGATGGCAGACCGGATCATCACTTCCAACCAGACCTATACGGCGGAGGAAATGTTCGAGCTGGGCCTGGTGCACGAGCTGGCGGAAACGGGCGAGGGGCTGCATGCCTGCCGCGAATTCATCCGCAAGTCCGAACGGCGCCATGCCGGGCTGGTCAATTCACGCCGCGCGACCAAGCTGGTGTGGGACCTCAAGCTCGAGGAACTGACCGACATCACCGAATTGTGGGCCGATTCCGCGCTGCAACTGCGCGAGCAGGACCTCAAGGTGATGAACCGGCTGACCACGGCACAGGCCAAGCTCGCCAACGCGGCCTGAGGTCCCTAATCCTCGATCCCGTGGCCGAGCGCCATGTAATCGTCGCTCTGCATTTCCATCAACCGGCTGACCGTGCGTTCGAATTCGAAGGCACCATCGCCGCTCTTGTAGAGGTCTTCCGGAAGGGCCGCGGCAGTCACGAACAGCTTGACCTTGTGTTCGTAGAGCGCATCGACCAGCTTGGTGAAGCGGATCGCCTCGTTGCGGTTTTCCGGCCCCATCCGGGGAATCCCGACCAGCACCACCGTGTGATAGGCGCGCGCAATCGCGAGATAGTCGGAAGCGCCACGGTTCTCGCCGCACAGCTTCTTGAAGCTGAAAACGGCGACGCCTTTCAGGCTCTTGGGAACGTGCAGCATGCGCCCCCCGCCGACGTCGAGCTCCGCGCTGGGCACGTGGGCGGCATCTTCGGGCTTGTAGTCGGTCAGGCGGAAGAAGGCTTCGCGCACCTGCGCCGTCGCCTCATCGCCCCACGGATGGTGCCAGGTGCCAAGCCCCCCAAGCCGGTCCAGCCGGTAGTCGACCGGGCCGTTGAGCGTGAAGATGTCGAGCTCCTGCTCGATCAGGTCGATGAAGGGCAGGAACAGCGAGCGGTTGAGCCCGTCCTTGTAGAGATCGTGCGGCGGCCGGTTGCTGGTTGTAACCACCGTCACCCCCTGGTCGCGGATCAGCGCGGTGAACAACCGGCTCATGATCGCGGCATCGGCGGTGTTGTTGACCACCATCTCGTCGAAGGCGAGGCAGCGTAGCCCCTCGGCTAGCCGGGCGGCGACCGGGGCGATCGGATCGCCCGCTTCGCGTTTGCGCTCCTCGCGCACCAGCGCGTCGACTTCGAGCATGAAGGCGTGGAAGTGCACCCGCCGCTTTTCCGCTATCGCCAGCGAATCGTGGAACAGGTCCATCAGCATCGACTTGCCGCGCCCGACTCCGCCCCAGATGTATAGCCCGCGCGGACGCTGCGGTTTGCGGCCAAGCGCGCGCCACAACACGCTGCCGCGCTGGGGGACGGCTTGAAGTTCTTGCTGCAACGCGTCGAGGCGCTGTGCCGCCGCGGTCTGTTCGCGGTCGGCGCGCAACTCGCCGGCCTCGACCAGCGCGGTGTAGCGTTGCAGCACCCCGGTCACGGGCGGGCGATCTTGCGCAGGATACCGCTAAAACTGGCGACCATGTCGTCGTCCTGCACCACTTGTCCGCGCACGAAGATCATGCGGCCCGTTTCGCGCACCACTTCGACCACGGCATCGAGCGGGCGGGAAGGATCGCCTGCGCCGACGAAATGGCTGTTAACCTCCACCGTCACGCCGAATTTCATGTCGTGGCCGGTCGCGACGGTTGACCCGGCGAACAGCGAAATGTCGATCAGCGCCAGGATGATCCCGCCGTGGACATTGTCGGCCAGATTGGTGTGGATGCGGCGCGGGAAGATGCGCACCCGGGCCTGGTCGTCGCCTTCGGGACGGACCAGCACGGTGCCGAGCACGCCCCCGTTGAACCGCGTTTCATCGGCGATGCGCCATTCGTGCCAGCCCGGATGGTCCGGGTGGCTTTCCCGCAGATATTCGTTGAATTCCAGCTGTGGCCTGGCGCCCACGATCAGATCTGGCGCTCCGCCTGCATCTTCTTGATTTCCGCGATCGCGCGCGCCGGACTCAGCCCCTTGGGGCAGACATTGGCGCAGTTCATGATCGTGTGGCAGCGATACAGCCGGAAGGGATCTTCCAGCGCATCGAGCCGTTCGCCGGTCATCTCGTCACGGCTGTCTGCCAGCCAGCGATAGGCCTGCAGCAGGATCGCCGGGCCGAGGAACTTGTCCGAATTCCACCAATAGCTCGGGCAGCTGGTCGAACAGCAGGCGCACAGGATGCATTCGTACAGCCCGTCGAGCTTTTCGCGCTGCTCCGGGCTCTGCTTGCGCTCCTTGCCGCTCGGCGCAGGGCTGACAGCCTGCAGCCATGGGCGGATCGAGGCATATTGGGCGTAGAAATGGGTGAAGTCGGGGACGAGATCCTTGATCACGTCCATATGCGGCAGCGGGGTGATGCGCACTTCGCTGGGCAGATCTTCCATCGCAGTAGTGCAGGCGAGGCCGTTTGCACCGTTCATGTTCATCGCGCAGGAACCGCAAATCCCTTCGCGGCAGGAACGGCGGAACGTCAGCGTCGGGTCAATCTCGTTCTTGATCTTGATCAGCGCGTCGAGAACCATCGGCCCGCAATTGTCGAGGTCGATTTCGAACGTGTCGTAGCGCGGATTTTCGCCACTGTCGGGATCGTAGCGGTAAATCTTGAACTTCTTCACCCGGCTGGCACCGGCGGCGGTGTGCGCCTTGCCATCCTTGCGGATCTTGGAGTTTTTCGGGAGGGTGAAGGTTGCCATGGCTGGATAATCCCGTTGCTATGCCCGCTTTCGTGTGCGGCCTATCTAACGATTACGCGCGCCAACACAAGCGCGTGGAGCCCAGTTTCGCCGGGAGATGTCACACTTGTCGCATGGTACAGGGTCAAATGGGCCGCGGCCTGCCGCCTTGGCGACCGGAGCAGCGGAACAAGGCGGCGATGGCGGTGCATTTCAGGGTCCGCAAGGCGAATGGATCGTGTAGTAAACGGCGCGTGGAACAGGGTGAACCCAGCTGGCCGCGCGTGGCGGCGATATTCGGCGCGAGCGGCGGAATTGGTGCGGCGCTGGCGCATGAATTGGCGCAAAGCGGCGTGCGCGTGTACGCCGGATCGCGGGGCGGTGCCGGGCCGGAGGGTCCGGGAATCGAACCGTTCCGTTTCGACCTGACCGACGAGGCCTCGATCGCTGGGGCGGTCAGCGCGATGGCCGCCACCCCACCGCAGCTCGTAATCGTGGCGAGCGGCGTGCTCACGCCGCCGGATGGACCCGGACCGGAAAAGGGCCTGCGGATGATCGACGGGGCTGCGATGGAAGCCGTGTTTCGCCTCAACACCATCGGCCCGGCGCTGATCGCCAAGCACATTCTGCCGATCATGCCGCGCCAGGGGAGGGCGGTGTTCGCCGCGCTCTCTGCACGGGTCGGGTCGATCGGGGATAACCGGCTGGGTGGGTGGCATTCCTATCGCGCGAGCAAGGCGGCACTCAACATGCTGATCCGCAATTTCGCGATCGAAATGGCCCGGCGTAACGAGGACATGGCGGTCGTGGCCTTGCATCCGGGCACCGTGGATACGGCGCTGTCCGCTCCGTTTCGGGCCAATCTCGCCGAGGGCCAGCTTACCTCGCCCGCCTCGGCAGCGCGCAATTTGCTGGCGGTGATCGACCGGTTGGGCCCACACGACAGCGGCAAGGTATTCGACTGGAAGGGCGAGATCATCCCCGCCTGACCGCGCGCTTAGACTATGTCGACGGCAAGCTCGCCCCAAACGAGCAGGAACAGTGCAAGCACCACTGCCACGGCAATGGCAAACGCCCGGCGGCTGGGCGACAGCCGCGCGGCCAGTTCGATACCGCCGCAAGTCAGGGCCAGCATCAACGCCATCACAGTGAAGTCGAGTGCCGTCCACCTCACCTCGGCGGTGAATTGCATGGCGATGGCGGGGATCAGCAACAGTCCCGCCGCCGCGCTCCACAGCGCCAGCCGCCAGCGCGGCGAGAGGCCGCGAGGGTGGGCGGCATGTGATATGGTGGCTTGCATGATTGCTCTATGGCCCCTGCGATGGCCCATGGTCAAATCCGGGCCGCAACCCGGCTTGCGCAGCGTAAGCGAGCGGGCTAGCCACAATCGCGATGCGCATCGCGATCTACGACCTCGACCGGACGCTTACCCGCGCGCCGACCTTCACCCCCTTCCTCCATTTCGCGGCGGCCCGTCTCGCCCCGTGGCGGCTGGCGTTCTCGCCGGTGTGGATCGTGCTGATGCTGCTCTACAAGGCGAAGCTCTACAGCCGCACCACGCTGAAGCGGATGGGGATGAAGCTGATGACGGGCAGCGCGCCGCTCGCGGAACTCGAGCGGGTCGGGGAGGAGTTTGCCAGTCGCCGGATTGCTGCGGGTGGCCTGATGCCGGGGGCGCTGCAGCTGCTGGCGGAAGATCGTGCTGCAGGCGCACGGCTGGTGATCGCCACCGCCGCTTTCGGATTTTACGCGCGCGCATTCGCGCAGGCGCTGGATATACCGGACCTCATCGCCACGCGCTGGGACGGGCGCGATATTCCCGGCGGCAATTGCTACGGCGCGGAAAAGCTCGCGCGGGTGCAAGCTTGGATGGAGGCGCAGGGTATCGATCCGGACGATTGCACCATTCGTTTCGTCAGCGACAGTTTCGCCGATGCACCGCTGCTCGATGTGGCGGACGAGGCGATTTTCGCCACCGGCAGCGACAGCGAAGCGGCCCGTGCCCACAGCCGGGGATGGCAGGCGGCGGATTTGTCGCGCGGAGACGTCGGTTGATCCTGCGCTGGCCCACCCGGTCTGGCAACCAGCGTGAGCGAGCATCAGCATGGCGCACATAGCCCTCGCCGCCTACGATCTGGAAACCGGCGGAATCTCGCGGGTCGTGGTCTATCTGGCCAATGGGTTCGCGGCATGCGGACACCGGGTTTCGGTGGTGCTGTGTACTGATGCGGGCGAGCTCGATAGCGAATTGCGCGGGATGCTGAGCCGCGATGTGGCCGTGGTCGCACTCGCCAACCGGCGGTTTCGCAAACGCGCGCTGGGCCAGGTAATGACTTTTGCCGCAATGCGCCGCTGGCTGCGTGCGGAGCGTCCCGATGTCCTGTTGGGTACGGCCAACAACATCAGCTGGTTCTCCGGGCTGGCGGTCAGGGGCGCGGGCAAGGCGCGCCCGCGGCTGTTTATCAAGACGACCAACCCGATCCTGCGTAAGGCGGATGGCCCGCTGATCACAGGGATCCGGCGCGCGGGCTATGGTGCCCTGTTCGGATCGGCCGATGCGGTGCTGACGCTGAGCGATGCCGAAACGCATCTGCTCGAAGCGCAGTTCGCGGGCAGCGATGCGTGCTTCCGCTCGGTCCATAACCCCTATGTAACGGGCCGCATGGTCGCTGCCGCGCCGGATGGCGGCGATGCTGGTGACGCGCCGCTGATCGTGGCGCTGGGCCGACTGGCCCCACAGAAGAATTTTGCCCGGGCGATCCGCACGCTGGCGCTCGTGCGCAAGGATTATCCCGAGAGTGTGGCGGCGCACGCAAGGCTGGTGATCCTCGGCGAAGGGCCGCAGCGTGGAGAGCTGGAAGTGCTGGCGAATGAGCTGGGGCTGGCCGACGCAGTCGACATGCCCGGCTTCGTCACCGATCCGGTCGACATGCTGGCCCGCGCCGACCTGCTGCTGATGTCATCCGAATATGAAGGGCTTCCAGCATCGGTGATCGAGGCGCTCGCCTGCGGCTGCCCGGTGGTGACGACCGACTGCTTCCTGCCTGCGCGCGAATTGCTGGAAGGCTTGCCGGGCTGCCGGGTCACCGGACTGACAGAAGCGGCACTGGCGCAGGGGGTGGTTGATTCGCTCGGCGACCCGCGCGAACCCGCTATCCTGCGCGCGCGGGCGGCTGATTACAGTGTCGGGAATGCGGTCGCCAGCCATCTTGGCGTCATGGGACTGGCCTAGCCCACCGCCTTGCGCGCGATAGCGTCGGCGGCGCGAACCGAGGCAGGCTGGTCGCCCATGTCGAAGGTATAGTCGAGCAATTCGTCCTGCGCCGCGCGATATTGCGCGCCGATTTCGGCATAGCGCGGCAGCAGTGGTGTGAGTTCGGCGATCGAGCCCACCTTCGGCCCGGTTTTCCAGAACATGTGCCAGCTATCGTCCTCCTCGCGCGGGTTCTCGCGACAATCGAGGTAGTAGGCGGGTCTGCGCCGGGTGAGGAACTCGTACATCTGGCTCGACACATCGCCGATATAGGCATCGGCGCCGAGCATGTAGCTCATGTCGAACAGGCGCGGGCTGTCGACATCGACCAGGATATTGGGCGCGGAGAGTGCCTCGGGCGGAATATCGGGCCGCTGCCTTGCGACCTTGTATTCGGGCGAAATGTGCAGCCGCTTGCGGAACAGCATCACGTGCGGCGCGAAAATGCAGTTGAACGCCTGGCCCTCGTCGCTGGCAAACCAGCGCAGCAGTTCCGGCCCGGCATCGTACCAGCTGGACAGATGCGGGTCGAAATGCGGGTTGTAGACGAAGGTCGGCTTGCCGTTACCGAAGAAGTCCGGCTTGGCCGACAGGTCGACCGCCTCGAACTTGGGGTAGCCCGTGACCTCGATCCGCTCGGGCGATACGCCATGCGACACCAGCTGGTCCACCACCTTGCGGCCCGACACCATCACCAGGTCGAACCGCGTGATATCGGGGTGATAGGAAACGCTTCGATCGCCCGATCCGTGCGGGATGAAGCCGAACAGTGGCGTTTGGGCCGGGTCGAGCTGCGCCTTGAGCCGCAGGCAGGTCCGCTCGGTCGAAACGACCATGTCGACCGATGCGAACAGCGGTGCGTTGAGACGCAGGCGCAGCAAGCGCGTTGCAGGCAACACCCTGTCGAACAGACGCGCTGCGATGCGTGCCCAGCCGGGGAGGGCGAGTTCCTTCCAGTCGAGGCGGGCTGCATCGTCTTCGCCGATCAGCTTGCGCAACTGGTCGCGGATGGCCGGGGTCGAATAGGCGACGATGGTCGCCACTTCGGGATGGGTGCGCCCCATGGCCGCGGCAACCGACGCGAGATGGGCGACCTGATGCGCCGCATCGTGATTGAACAGAAACAGGACGCGCTTCATCGCGGCGGGCAATAGGGCAGTGGTGGGCGCTTGCCAATCCGATGCGCCAATCCCATTGAACTTGTCCCACGCCTCGTCCAAAGAGCGCCGCAATGGAACAGCCGCTGCCTGACGTGCGCCGCGACGGTCTGAGGAACATCCTCCGCAACCTGGCGTGGCTGCTTGGCGGGAAGGGTTTCGCCGCCGTCATCAGCCTGGTTTATATCGCGATCCTCTCGCGCTCGCTGGGCGTCAAGGATTTCGGCCACTTTTCGCTGATCTTCGGCACGGCGCAGGCGCTGGTCGCCATCGCCAGCTTCCAGACCTGGCAGACGCTGGTGCGCTTCGGCGCGAAGCCGGTGACGGAAAAGAACTGGCCGCAGTTCGGGCGACTGACCTGGTTGTGCGGCGCGATCGACGTGTCGGGCGCGGTGGTCGGCTGCGTGATTGCCTTCGTCGTGTTCTACGGCTTTGGGCATACCTTGCAGCTCAATCCTCGATATATCGACATGGCCTTCGCCTTCAATTGTGCGCTGTTGTGGTCGCGCATGACCGCGCCCAACGGCGTGGTGCGCGTGCTCGACCGCTTCGATATCGGCAGCTATGTCGAAGCGGTGGTGCCGGCAGGCAGGCTGATCGCCGCGCTGATCATCCTGTTCGTGGGGCCGACTGTGGGCCGGTTCCTGTTCGCCTGGGCCCTGCTCGACCTGCTTTCGGGTGCGCTCTACTGGTATGCTGCCTGGCGGCTTGCGCCCGAGGCGATGAGCCGCGCCAATTTCGGCAAATGGCGCCAGGCGATGGAGGAAAATCCGGGGCTGGGCGCTTTTTTCGGCATCACCTACGGCAACTCCACGCTCGATGCGCTGACCAAGCAGGGGCCGCTGCTGGCGGTCGGCTATTTCCTCGGCACAAGCGCGGCGGGCGTCTATCGCCTTGCCGACCAGCTGGCGCAGAGCATCGGCAAATTCGCCCAGTTGGTGGCGCGCGCCGTCTTCCCCGAATTCGTCCATGCGCAGATCGGCTCCGATGCCGAGGCGTTTCGCCGCATGGTCCGCCGGGTGACGATCATCGCCGGGATCGGCGGCGTAGTGGTGACAGTCTGCGCGATGTTGCTGGGTGGGCCGCTGCTCGATCTGGTGGGCGGCGATGCCTTTGCCACCGGCGCGTCGATCCTGCTGCCGCTCGCAATCGGCGCCTCGTTCGAACTGGCCAGCGTGTCCTATGAGCCGATGTTCTATGCGACCGGCCATGCCTCCTACCCACTGATCGTGCGCAGCGTCACGGTCGTGGCGGTTGCGGTGGCGATTGTCGCGATGGTCGGAATGGGCGCGGCGGCTGTCGGCTGGGCGGTGGCACTCGGCATGGCCATCGGCTACGCGCTGTTCAGCATCCTTGCCTGGGTCGTGCTGCGCGAACTGGCTGCGCACAAGGCGCCGAAATGACGTTCAACGCGCTGGTCCTCGCCGGATCGCGCCCAGGCGGCGACCCGCTCGCCGGGCATGAAGGCGTGCCGCACAAGGCGCTGATAGCGCTCGAAGGCGAGCCGCTGCTGGCGCGCGTGGTCGGAGCATTGCGAGTAGCGGGCGCCGCGCGGATCGCGGTGTCGGCCAACGAACCCGCCGTGATCGAACTGGCACGGACGCTCGGCGTCGAAGTGCTCGAAGCTGCACGTGGCCCTGCTGGCAGCGTCATGCGCGGCTTCGACGTGCTCGGCGCGCCGCTACTCGTTACCACCGCCGATCATGCGCTGCTGCAGGGGGACTGGGTGCGCCAGATCGTCGACCAGGCGCCGATGGACTGCGATGTCGCGGTGATGCTGGCGCGCCGCGAGAAGATTGAACAAGCCATGCCCGGATCGAAGCGCACCTATTGGCGCTTCGCCGATGGGCAATGGTCGGGTTGCAATTTGTTCTACCTGCGAACGGACAAGGCTCGTGCGGCGATCGACACCTGGCAGGGGATCGAGGCCGATCGCAAACGCCCGTGGAAAATCGCCGCGAAGCTGGGGCTGGGGACGCTTGCAGCCTATGCGCTGGGCCGCCTGTCGCTGGCCGAGGGGCTGGCACGGCTCGGCCGACGCATCGGCATTGGTGCCGCGCTTGTCCCGGCGGAGAACGGGCTGGCAGCGGTCGATGTCGACAAGCAAGCCGACCTTGCCGATATCCGCGCGCTGCTCGCATCGCGCGAGGCCTGACCGCAACCGCCATTCCCTTGCCGTGCGAAGGCGCTATTGTCGCGCAGTAGCAGGTGGAGTGGACCGCGATGGGCCTGAAGAATTTCTATGAGGAGAAGATCCTCTCGCGGATGATCACCATGGCCTGCGGGCAGGACGAGATTTCCGAATTGCGCGCCCAGTTGATCCCGCTGGCGCAAGGCGATGTCTTCGAGCTGGGGTGCGGAGGAGGGCTGAACCAACGTTACTACGACCGCGACAAGGTCGTTTCGTTCGCGGGGATCGACCCGAACCACACGCTGCTCGACGGCGCCCGCGCCCGCGCGGCGGAGAAAGGCTGGCCCGCCGATCTGCGCGAAGGCGTGGGTGAAGCTATCCCCTTCGAGGACCACCGCTTCGACACGGTTGTGTGCACCTATACGCTATGTTCGGTGGGCGAGACAGATCGGGTGCTGTCCGAGATGCGTCGCATCCTCAAACCGGGCGGGCAATTGCTGTTCCTCGAGCACGGTCGCGCGCCCGATGCGGGACCGCAGAAATGGCAGCGGCGGATCGAACCCGTGTGGAAACGGCTGGCGGGCAATTGCCATCTGACACGGCCCGTGTTCGACAATGTTCGCAAGGCCGGTTTTGCTGTGGAAGAAGTAGGCAGCGCCTATGCCGACAAGGCGCCGCGCTGGGCCGGATGGATGGAATGGGGCGTCGGTCGCAAATCCGGCGAGTAAGCGTCAACTGACCTTAGCGTCCGGCAATTCGCCCGCATCGACCCGGCGCAGCAATTCCCACGCGATCACGAAATCCGGTTCGAGGCGGATCGCTTTTTCGAGCAGGCTACGCATCTGGTCCGCATGTTCTGCGCCCTTGCCGCTGCGCGCAATCAGCCGGGCAAGGCCGAAGCAGCCGGGTGCAAAATCGGCATGGCAAGCCTGTTCGTACGTCCCCGCAGCGGCGCGCCATTCATTGGCCACCGCACTGCCGGAATAGGGGGCTGGGCGGATGTGTGTGGCAGGAATGAACGGGCAGTTGAAGCCCGCGTCGTCATCGCAGGCGAGTTGGTAGAGTACGGCGCTCTTGCGCAAATCCGTCTTCACCCCGAAGCCGTGGGCATAATGCCAGGCCAGGTTCTGGCAGCTGTCGCGGTCCAGCCGGCTGCAACCCCGGCGTAGCGCATCGTTGGCGGCTGCGGGATTGTCGCGCAGCACCTTGCCCTCGTGCCGGTCATACAGCGCGGCGAGCGCAAAGCAGCCCGCGCCGTCACCCGTGGCGCAGCTTTGTTCCAGCCGGGCGACGTAGGCCTGCGGATCGTGTTCGAGCGCCCCGTCCTCGCCCATGTGAAGCGAGAGATTGCGGCACGCAGCCGACAGGCCAAGGTCGCAAGCCTTGCCGTAAAAGGCGAGGCCGCGTTCGCGTTGCTCGGGCGTTGCCCGCGGCCCGCCGTCTTCCTGCTGGCCAAGTTCCTCGCGCCCCAGCTGGTAGCACCCGCGCGGCTCATCGCCGTCGCAGGCGGTGCGCATCAATTTCAGATAGCGGGGATGGTCGGCGGGTGTGCCTTCGCCGTCGCGATAGACGATGCCGAGTTCGTAGCAGGATGCAGCGTCGTTATGATCGCAGGCTTCGCCCCACAGGCGTGCGGCTTCATGGAAATCGCCGTCCCGATAGGCGCGCTCGGCCGCGCCAGCCTTTTCCCCGGCCGCATCGGCGGGAGCAGCGGGAAGGGCGAGCAGGCCAATCGCTACGACGAGCGCACGGCACAGCAAGCCCTTCCCGAGCATCGCGTTACTATTCCCCGAAGGTGCGTTGCCACCAGCCGCGACGTGGGGCGCCATCTTCGGCGGGAGCCTCGGCTTCCGCTGCCGGCGCTTCGGCGGGCTCGGCAACCGGCTCTGCCGGAGCAGGCGCTGCGATGGGTTCGGCGTCTTCCACCACCGGGGCCTCTTCGGCCTTCTTGCGGCGCGTCCGCTTGGGCTTCGGCTTGTCTTCGGCGGCGGGGGCTTCCTCGCTCGCCGGGGCTTCCGCAGCGGGCTGTTCGTCGGCAGCCGGTTCTTCAACCTTCTTGCGGCGCGTCCGCTTGGGCTTGGGCTTCTCCTCGGCCGCCTCTTCGGTCGCCGCTTCTTCTGTCGGAGCTTCTTGCGCTCCAGCTTCTTCGGCGGCGGGTTCAGTGGCCTTCTTGCGGCGGCTGCGCTTTGGCTTGGGTGCTTCCTCGGCGGGGGCTTCGGCCTCGACTGCTTCGGCAGGCTCAGCGACGACGGCGATATCGTCGGCCAGCTGCTCGCTCACTTCGTCGAGCGCTTCTTCGCCTTCGGAGGAGGTCGTTTCACCTTCCTCGCCCTTGCGGCCACGCCGACGGCGACCACCGCGACGGCGGCGCTTCTTCGGGCGGTCGCCAGCATCGTCCGCCTCTGCAGGGCTGCTGTCGTCGTCAGCCGAATCCTCGTCGTCCAGGTCGCGATCGTCGGTTTCGCTGTCTTCGGCATCGCCGTCGGTGCCCTGTTCGTCGCGGCGTTTGCGACCGCGACCGCCACGGCGGCGGCGGCGCTTCTTGTTGCGGTTGCCGCGATCGTCGTCGGCATCGCCGCGCGGTGCGTCGTCCTCGTCTTCCTCGTCCTCGATCTCGTCGATCAGATCTTCGCCTTCTTCCTCTTCGTCGACGATCGGATCGAACCGCGGCGCCTGGGTCGGGCGCGGGCCGGAGCTGGAGACGCTCATCTTCGCGCCTTCGTCCTCGCCCTCGGGGATAACCTGGACGTGGACGCCGTAGCGATCTTCGATCTCCTGCAGGTCGCCGCGCTTGGCGTTGAGCAGGTAGATCGATGCTTCGGTGCTGGCCGACAGGGTGATGATCGTGCCCTTGCCCTTGGCCGCTTCGTCCTCGATCAGGCGCAGGGCGGAAAGGCCTGCGCTGCTGGCGGTGCGGACGAGCCCGGTGCCGTCGCAATGCGGGCATTCGCGGGTGGTCGCTTCGAGCACGCCGGTGCGCAGGCGCTGGCGGCTCATTTCCATCAGGCCGAAGCCAGAGATGCGACCGACCTGGATGCGCGCACGATCATGCTTCAGCGCATCCTTCATCGCCTTCTCGACCTTCCGGATATTCGACGAATATTCCATGTCGATAAAGTCGATCACGACGAGGCCTGCCATGTCGCGCAGGCGCAGCTGGCGGGCGATTTCCTTCGCCGCTTCGACATTGGTCGCAACGGCGGTCTGTTCGATGCCGTGTTCCTTGGTCGAACGGCCCGAGTTGATGTCGATCGAAACCAGCGCTTCGGTCGGGTTGATCACCAGATAGCCGCCGCTCTTGAGCTGCACGACCGGGTCGTACATCGCGCGCAGCTGGTCTTCCGCGCCATAGCGCTGGAACAGCGGCATCGGGTCGGAATAGGCTTTCACCCGGCGCGCATGGCTGGGCATCAGCAGTTTCATGAACTCGCGCGCCGAACGATAACCGTCCTCGCCTTCGACGATGACTTCCTCGATCTCGCGATTGTAGATGTCGCGGATCGCGCGCTTGATCAAGTCGCTGTCCGAATGGATCAGCGCCGGCGCGGTCGATTTGAGCGTATTTTCGCGGATTTCGTCCCACAGGCGGGCGAGATAGTCGAAGTCACGCTTGATCTCGGTCTTGGTGCGCTGCAGCCCGGCGGTGCGCACGATCAGGCCCATCGACTTGGGCAGGCTCATTTCCGAGACGATGCTCTTCAGCCGCTTGCGGTCGGCCGCGCTGGAAATCTTGCGCGAAATGCCGCCGCCGTGGCTGGAATTGGGCATCAGCACGCAATAGCGACCGGCGAGGCTGAGATAGGTGGTCAGCGCGGCGCCCTTGTTGCCGCGCTCTTCCTTGACGACCTGTACCAGCAGCACCTGGCGGCGCTGGATAACGTCCTGGATCTTGTAGCGGCGGCGCAGGTTCAGGCGCTTGGCCCGCAGCGCGTCGGCTTCCTTGGCGCGGGCGCTGGAACCCTTGCCCTGGCGGCGGCCACGACGGCCACGGCCCCCGCGCGAGCGGTCGTCCTCACCGCCGTCGTCTTCGGAGCGATCGTCGTCGTCTTCGTCGCCTGCTTCGGAGGTGTCATCCTCGTCGCCATCGGCGCCATCATCCTCGTCGTCGCCGTCTTCGAGGCGGCCTTCCTCGATCGTGGCGACATCGTCCTTCTCGGAGGTGTCGATTTCGGTGACGCCGCCGGCGCTGCCGTTGTCGTCACCATTGTCGTCTTCGCCGCCGATGCGGTCGAGTGCGCTTTCGCCGAAATCGTCAACGTCTTCGGCGGCACGCAGTGCAGCCTCTTCTTCCGCCGCAGCCGCTTCTTCGGCGAGCAGGGCCTCACGATCCTCCTTGGGGATCTGGTAATAGTCGGGATGGATTTCGCTGAATGCCAGGAAGCCATGCCGGTTGCCGCCGAAATCGACGAAAGCGGCCTGCAGGCTGGGTTCTACACGGGTTACCTTGGCGAGATAAATATTGCCCTTGATCTGCTTGTGCTCGGCAGATTCGAAGTCGAACTCCTCAATCCGGTTTCCCTTGAGCACCGCCACCCGCGTTTCTTCCGGGTGGCGCGCATCGATCAGCATGCGCGTTGCCATTATGAATTCTCCAGGCGCATCCGGGCGGGGCGCTGGATACCAGTCGCCGGTTTGCGGGGATGCGCGAATATGTGTGATTGCCGCCAGCCCACTGCGGGCGGACGGCGATTTCGGGCCGGCCCGGGCGGAAATCCGCACCGAACCGGGGTGATGTGTCTGCAGCCATGTGATCGCGCCATGCAGGCGCGGCCCGGCCCGGCCCGGTCGCGATGCGGCCGTAAGGCGGCACCTGCTGGGACGGGGAGGGGATACTCATGTTCTGCATCAACCTGTCATGAAGTCCGGGCGTGGGGCCCGGATCGGTTGCCGGGAGACCGCCCCGCTGCCGTCGCGCCGTGATGCGCGGGGCCGGGCGGGACTGCATGGTAGCCGGCGCCGACTAGCTAGCACCGGGTATCGGCATGAGCAACCATATTGCGCAAACCCTTATTCGCCGCCTAACACTCGCTCCATCATGTCGCTTCGCGCCCAGCTCTGGCTGATTTTCCTTGCTCCGCTTGCCCTTATGGGGGGGCTTTACGCCCTGGGCCTGACGATCCCGGTGCCGGTGCTGGGGCGGGGATATGTGCTGCGGGTGGACCTGCCCGATGCAGGCCAACCCGCCGACTTGCCGAAGGTCTACGGGCCGGAAGATCGCAGCCGCCCGCTGGTGGTGATCGACGCCGGGCATGGCGGGCATGATCCCGGCGCCAGCGGGGCGGGGTTCCAGGAAAAGGACATCGTACTCGGTCTCGCGCTCGCGCTGCGGGACGAACTGGTCAAGCAGGGCGGTATCCGCGTGGCGCTGACGCGCGAGGACGACCGGTTCCTGGTGCTGGGCGAACGTTTCGCCATCGCCCGCGCGCTGGGCGCCGACCTGTTCGTGTCGATCCACGCCGACAGCGCAGGGGACAGTGCGGGGGTCAGCGGGGCCAGCATCTATACGCTGTCCGACAAGGCATCGAGCGAAGCGGCGGAGCGTTTCGCCGCGCGTGAAAATGCTGCTGACGAGGTCAACGGCGTCCCACTCGAAGGACAGAGCGAGGATGTCAGCCGTATCCTCGTCGACCTGTCGCAGCGCCGCAACCAGGGCGATTCCGCGCAATTTGCGCAGCTGATCGTGCGTGAGGGGCAGGGTAGGCTGACCTTCCACCCGCAGCCGCGCCGCTCCGCCGCGCTGGCCGTGCTACGTGCGCCCGACGTGCCGAGCGTGCTGTATGAATCCGGGTATATCTCCAACCCCGCCGATGCCCAGCGCCTGGCCTCGCCGCAGGGCCGGCTGAATTTCGCGATCACCATGGCCCGCGCAATCCGCATCTTCTTCGCGCGCCAGTCGGGAGCGCAGGGAACATGATTGAGCGCCCGAGTAACGGCATTGCAGGCCGCGCAAAGGGAACTGGCGCACAGCGGAATCGCCGTGCTAAGGGCGGCGCCGACCATGGCTGACACTTCCGCAAACGAACCGCTGCGCTATCGCATTCGTCGCGAGGCGAGCGGCATTTTGAGCTGGGCCGGTGCGCGCCTGGAATGGCTGGCGCCGCACTGGCGCGAGAAGCGCTGGCTGCGCTGGGGGACCTACCTGCTCGGCATCGGGCTAGCGGCGCTGATCCTGGGCTGGGTCCTGCTGGCGCGCGGCCTGCCCGATGCGAAGACGCTGCTGGAATACGAACCGCCGCTGCCCACCATGGTGCGCGGCGCAGACGGCGAAATTGTCGATTCCTACGCCCGCGAACGCCGGGTGCAGCTGCAATATGCCGATTTCCCGCCGGTGCTGATCGACGCCTATCTGGCCGCGGAGGACAAGACCTTCTTCAGCCACGGCGGGATCGACTTCGGCGGCTTTGCCAGCGCGGTGATTGACTATCTCAACCCGATGCGGTCGGGCCGTGCGGTCGGCGGATCGACGATCACCCAGCAGGTGGCGAAGAATATCCTGATCGGGGACGAATATTCGGTTACCCGCAAGCTCAAGGAAATGATCCTTGCCCGGCGGATCGAAGGGGTGCTGAACAAGCAGCAGATCCTCGAGCTCTATCTCAACGAAATCCCCCTCGGTCGCCGCGCTTACGGCGTGCAGGCGGCGGCCCGCGCTTATTTCAACAAGGATGTCGCCGATCTCGACCTGCAGGAAGCGGCTTTCCTCGCGATCCTGCCCAAGGCGCCCGAAGTCTATGGGCGTAAGGCGAACGAGGCGCGCGCGCTGGAACGGCGGAACTGGGTGCTCGACCAGATGGTCGATAACGGGTTCGTCACCCGCGCGGCGGCCGACCAGGCGAAGGCCAAGCCGCTCGGGTTGGTTGCGCCGGGAACATCGGATTTCCGGCGGGTCGATGCGGGCTATTTCCTCGAGGAGGTGCGCCGCGACCTGATCGGCAAATTCGGTGAGACCGCCGAAGACGGGAAGAACAGCGTCTATGCTGGCGGCCTTTGGGTGCGCACCTCGCTCGATCCGCAATTGCAGGTTGCCGCGCGCGATGCATTGCGCACCGGCATGCTGCGCTATCACGGCGGGCGTGGCTGGGCCGGACCGGTGGCGACGCTCGATGCCGAGAAGGGCGACCTGAAGCAGCAGCTGGCCTCCAGCAACATCGGCATCAGCTACAAGAACTGGCGCATAGGCGTGGTGCTGTCGCGCAATGGATCGGATGCGACGATCGGCTTCTCCAACGGTGAGGAAGGCCGGCTCGGCAGCCTGCCTGCGAAGTTGAAAGTCGGTGACGTCACCGCAGTGACCCCATCGGGCAACGGCTGGCAGGTGCAGGCGATCCCCGAGGTTTCGGGCGGCATGGTGGTGGAAGACCCGCAGCGCGGCCGCATCCTCGCCATGCAGGGCGGGTTCGACAGTCGCCTCGGCTCGTTCAACCGCGCGACGCAGGCCAAGCGCCAGCCGGGTTCTACGATCAAGCCCTTCGTCTATGCAACCGGGCTGGACAACGGGATGACCCCGGCTACCGAAGTGCCCGACCAGACGTTTTGCTATTACCAGGGCGCCAAGCTGGGACAGAAATGCTTCCGCAACTCGGGCGGCGGTGGCGGCGGGATCCACCCGATGCGCTGGGGTCTCGAGCAATCCCGCAACCTGATGACCATCCACATTGCGATGGAAACGGGCATGCCCAAGGTGGTCAAGACCTTCAAGACCATGGGCATCGGCGACTATCCCGCCTATCCCGCCTTCGCGCTGGGCGCGGGCGAGACGACCGTACTCGACATGGTCAACGCCTATTCCGCGCTGGCCGACAACGGCCGCCTGCACAAACCGACGCTGATCGACTATGTGCAGGACCGACGGGGCAAGGTGATCTGGCGCGCCGATACGCGCCCCTGCACCGGCTGCAACATGCCGGAGTGGGATGGTTCGCCCATGCCGCGCCTCGGCGCTTCCGGCGTGCAGGCGATGGATCCGCGCACCGCGTTCCAGGTCGTGCATATGCTGCAGGGCGTGGTCCAGCGCGGCACCGCGAAGGTGCTGCGCGATCTCAAGCTGCCGCTGTTCGGCAAGACCGGCACCACCACCGGGCCGAAGGAAACATGGTTCGTCGGCGGCACCCAGGACATGGTCGCGGGCGTCTATCTCGGGTTCGACAAGCCACGTAACATGGGCGGATACGCACAGGGCGGCACGATCGGCGCGCCGATTTTCAAGCAATTCGTGCAGGAAACCTTCAAGCGCTGGAATGCCGACCCGCTGGTTGCGCCTGCCGGCGTGCGTATGGTTCGCATCGACCGCGCCAGCGGCAAGCGGGTGTTCGAAGGCTGGCCGGGCAACGATCCGATGTCGTCGGTGATCTGGGAAGCCTTCAAACCCGACACCGAACCGCCGCGGGCGACGCGGCAGGATCGTATTGCCGCCAAGCGGGACGAAGTCCTCGCACTGATCCGCAAGGCGCGTGAAGGTGCCGCGCGTGGTGGGGGCGCGGGCAATCGAGAGGAACCTCCGGCCGATTTCGTCGAGGAACAGGGCGGGATTTACTGATCGGGCCGAATGGGGCGGCCAAGCTGAAGGATGATGCAATGACCAGGAAATTCGCCTTCGCAGTTGCCATTGCGACTGCCGTCGCGCTGCCGGCATCGGCAGAGCTCCCGGTCGGTGCAAAAGCGCCGCTGTTCGCGACACAGGGTGCGCTGGCAGGCAAGCAATTCGCCTTCAACCTGCGCACAGCGCTCGCGAAGGGGCCAGTGGTCCTCTATTTCTATCCCAAGGCCTTTACCCAGGGCTGCACGCTCGAAGCGCATGCCTTTGCCGAGGCGACGCCGCAGTTCAGGAAGCTGGGTGCCACGGTAATCGGCATGTCGAACGACGACATCGACACGCTCAAGCGCTTTTCCACCGAGGCCTGCCGCGACAAATTCGCTGTTGCTGCGGCGAGCCCGAAGATCGTCAAGGCCTATGACGTCGATCTGGTGGGGGCGGATGGCAAATCCACCGGCATGACCAAGCGGACATCCTTCGTTATCGCCCGCAACGGCCGCATCACCATGGTCCATTCGGACATGAATTATGCCGATCATGTGCGGCTGACGCTGGAGGCGGTGAAGGCGCTCAAGGCGCGTCGCTGACCGCGGGCTTTCCCCGGCGCTGCGGGGGCTTCCCTTTACATTCCCCAAGCCTGCGCTAAGCGGGGCCGCTCAACTGCGGAGCAAGACCCATGCGTGCCGAAGGGCAGGCCCATATCGACCGTATCGAAGCCGCGCTGTCGCTGGTGCGCCAGTCGCTTGACTGGGACCGTGCGCTGCGCCGCCTCGACGAACTGAACGCGCGCGTGCAGGACCCCACGCTGTGGGACAATCCCAAGGAAGCACAGGCGATCAGCCGCGAGCAGAAGCAGCTCGAAAGCGCGATCAACACCGTCAACCAGATCTCCGCCGAAATGGGGGATGCGGTCGAATTCGTCGAACTGGGCGAGGCCGAGGGCGATGACGAAGTGGTGGCCGATGGCCTCGCTAGCCTTGCCGCGCTGGCCGACCGGGCCGATGCGGACAAGGTGCAGGCCCTGCTATCGGGCGAGGCGGACGGCAACGACACCTATCTGGAAATCCACGCCGGCGCCGGCGGTACCGAGAGCCAGGACTGGGCCGAAATGCTGCAGCGGATGTACACCCGCTGGGCCGAACGGCGCGGCTACAAGGTCGAACTGGTCGATTACCATTCGGGCGAACAGGCCGGGATCAAGAGCGCGACGCTGCTGATCAAGGGCGACAACGCCTATGGCTATGCCAAGACCGAAAGCGGCGTGCATCGCCTGGTGCGGATCAGCCCCTACGACAGTTCGGCGCGCCGCCACACCAGCTTCAGCTCGGTCTGGGTCTATCCGGTGATCGACGACAGTTTCGAAATCGACATCAATCCCGCCGATCTCAAGATCGACACCTATCGCGCCTCGGGCGCCGGCGGACAGCACGTGAACACTACCGATTCCGCGGTGCGCATCACTCACGCGCCCAGCGGCATCATCGTCGCCAGCCAGATCGACCGCAGCCAGCACAAGAACCGCGAAATAGCGATGAACATGCTCAAGGCGCGGCTGTTCGAAGAAGAGATGCGCAAGCGTGAGGAAGCCGCCAGCGCCGAACATGCGAGCAAGAGCGACATCGGCTGGGGTCACCAGATCCGGTCCTATGTCCTCCAACCCTATCAGCTGGTGAAGGATCTGCGCACCGGCGCCACCTCGACCGCGCCCGACGATGTGCTCGATGGCGAGATCGACCCGTTCATCTCTGCCGCGCTGGCGCAGCGCGTGACGGGCGAGAAGGTGGATGTGGAGGACGCCGACTGATGGCGCGTTCGCGCCCGTTGCGACTGGCCTTGGCGGTGGGTTCCGCCATGCTGGCGCTTGCCGGGTGCAAACAGGCTGACGATCAGTCCGACCGACCTGCGACCTCGCAGGAATTTCCCCGGGCGGATCGCCCGGTTTCGCAACTCGGCGCGAACCAGTTTTCGAGCGAGACCAAGCGCGATAGCGTGGGCGAGGCGCGGACGGTGATGGATCTCGCCGAAATCGCACCAGGCATGACCGTGGCGGATATCGGCGCGGGCGAAGGGTACTATACTGTCCGCCTCGCCGAACGGGTCGGTATCGGGGGCCGGGTGCTGGCGGAAGATATCGACCACGACGCACTCGAACGCCTGGGCCAGCGCGTGGAGCGCGACCGGCTGGACAATGTCTCGATCAAGCTTGGTACCGAAGACGATCCCAAGCTGCCCGAACACAGTTTCGACCGCATTTTCCTCGTCCACATGTATCATGAGGTGCAGGAACCTTACGCCTTTCTGTGGCGTATGTGGCCTGCGCTGAAGGCAGGTGGGCAGGTGGTGGTGGTCGATGTCGACCGCCCCACCGACCAGCACGGGATCGACCCGCTGCTGCTGTCGTGCGAGTTTCGGGCGGTAGGCTACGAACTCGTGGCATTCAAGGATGCGCCCGAGCTGTCGGGGTACTATGCACAATTCAAGGCAGCGGCTAACAGGCCGCAACCAAAGGATATAAAGCCATGCCGGGGGTCGCCGGCGGGGGCAGGCAACGCAGCAAAATAGCTGCGGGAAAGTATTGGAATAATTATGTCTTTCAAGGGATTGAGCCCGATCATCTATGGCGGCAAGGAAGTCTGGCCGCTGATCGAGGGCGGCAAGGGCGTTTCCGCGACGAATCATCTCAGTTCGGGCGCATGGGCTGCAGCCGGTGGCATCGGAACGGTCAGCGCCGTAAACGCCGACACTTACGATGAGGACGGCAATCCGATCCCGCAGATCTACCCCCAGGCGACCCGTGTCGAACGGTTCGAACAGCTCGTGCGATACGCCATCGACGGCGCGACCGAACAGGTGAAGCGCGCCTATGAAGTCGCCAACGGCAAGGGCGCGATCAACATCAATGTGCTGTGGGAAATGGGCGGCGCGCAGGCCGTGCTCGAAGGGGTGCTGGAAAACTGCAAGGGGCTGATCACCGGCGTCACCTGCGGTGCGGGCATGCCCTACAAGCTGGCGGAGATCGCTGCACGCTATAACGTTCATTACCTGCCGATCATCAGCTCAGCCCGCGCCTTCCGCGCGCTGTGGAAGCGCAGCTATTCCAAAGTGCCGGAGCTGATGGCCGCAGTGGTCTATGAAGATCCCTGGCTGGCAGGTGGCCACAATGGCCTCTCGAATGCCGAGGATCCGACCAAGCCGGAAGATCCCTATCCGCGCGTGAAGGCGCTGCGCGAAACGATGCGCGCCGAAGGCGTGTCGGAAGATACCGCGATCGTGATGGCGGGCGGGGTGTGGTTCCTGCGCGAATGGAACGACTGGATCGACAATCCCGAGCTGGGCAAGATTGCCTTCCAGTTCGGCACGCGCCCGCTGCTGACGCACGAAAGCCCGATCCCGCAGGTGTGGAAGGACATGCTGCGCACCGTCGAGCCAGGCGATGTGCTGCTGCACAAGTTCAGCCCCACCGGCTTCTATTCCAGCGCGGTGAAGACGCCGTTCCTTTATGATCTGATGCACCGTTCGGAGCGCCAGATCCCGATCTTCAAGCGCGACGAGATGGAAGGCGCCATCCCGCTGGCCGACCATGGCAAGGCGAAGTATTTCTTCGTCCACCCCGGTGACCAGCGCAAGGCGCTGGCATGGATGCACGAAGGTTTCTCCGAACCGCTCAAGACGCCGGATGACACGGTGGTGTTCGTCACCCCCGAAAGCGCCGAACAGATTCGCGCCGACCAGCAGGGCTGCATGGGCTGCCTGTCGCACTGCCAGTTCTCGAGCTGGAAGGACCACGACAACCACACCACCGGCCGCCTGGCCGATCCGCGCAGCTTCTGCATCCAGAAGACCCTGCAGGATATCGCCCATGGAGGTGAGCCCGACGAAAATCTCGCCTTCGCAGGCCATGCTGCCTATCGTTTCAAGCAGGACCCGTTCTACTCCAACAACTTCACGCCGACAGTGAAGGAACTGGTCGACCGGATCCTGACGGGCGATTGAGGCGGTCGCTCCAACAGCAGCTGGCCGCCGCACGGAACAAGCGGCTTGTCGCGCGGGATTGGCCAGTGACCTGCCTGCCAGTTAGCGCGGTGCCATGATTCTGAGGGGGCTTACGAGGACGGTCGTCGTTTCTGCATTCGCAGCATGCCTCATCGGCGCAGCCCCGGTGGTGCGTGAGGACGGCGATTTCGACGTCGTCTCCTACGAGGTCGATCTCACCCCCGCTCTTTCGGTCGATGGCGTGTTCGACGGGCGCGAGGCGATCCGGTTTGCCGTCGTCGGCGCGCCGATCGCGGCGCTCGAATTCTCTCCCAATGCGCTGACGATCGCGAATGCGACACTTGATGGAGTGCCGGTCGGCGTAACGTCCGACGCGAGCGGGGTGCATGTCGATCTCGGGCGCGTTCTTCCGGTTGGGGAGCAAGCGACTTTGCGCTTCGCCTATTCGGGCAAGCCAGCGCGCGGGATCACGCAATTGCCGGAAGGCGGGCTCTACACCGCCTATTTCGCTTGCGACTGGATGGTCTGCCGGCAGGATACGCCGGGCGACAAGGCGCGCATTGCGCTCTGGCTGACGGTCCCTGCAGGGATGGATAGTTTGGGGCCGGGCATGCTGACCGGAAGCATCGCCCTTAGCGAAGGCACGCGGGTGGATCGGTGGGTGAGCGGGCAGGACTACGCGCCCTATCTCTACGGGTTTGCAGTCGGCAAATTCCGCGCGGCCAGTGTCTCCACCGGCGATACGGAACTGGCCTTTCTGGATGCGACGGGCGATCGCAACGATTTGGAGCGCGCCTTCGGCAACACCCCCGATCTGGTTGCCTTCCTCTCCGACAGGGCAGGATTTGCGCTGCCTGGGGGGCGATACACGCAATTGCTCGTGCCAGAATATGAGGCTCAGGAGGCGACGAGCTATTCGTTGATCGGCGCGAAGGCACTGGCGCGCGACCTCGAACGCCCGGACGAGGAGTGGATCGTGGTCCACGAACTGGCGCACCAGTGGTGGGGTAATGCGATTACCTGCGCCAGTTGGCAGGATTTCTGGCTGAACGAAGGCTTCGCCACTTTCATGACTGCGGCGTGGAAGGAACAGCGCTATGGCCGCGCGGCCTATGATGCAGAGCTGGATGTCGCCCGCAAGCGCATCGCTGCCGCGCGTGAGAAGGGCTATGACAAGCCGCTCGCCTGGAACGGCAAATACCCTTCGCTGGGGCTGCGGCGTGCGGTGCAATATTCCAAGGGCGCGCTATTCCTCGATCATCTGCGCCAAGCGATGGGTGAACGCGCGTTCTGGGCAGGCATCCGCGCCTATTCGCGTGCCCATGCCGGGGGCACGGTGACGAGTGCGGATTTCCAGCGGTCGATGCAGGCCGCGACGCGCCGTGATCTGGGGCCTGAATTTGCAACCTGGGTTTACGGCGATGGCTGAGCGGAAGGCACAGATCGCGCGGGCTATTCCACGCGGTTGACCAACCCCTTTCCTGCGGGCCGGAAGTGCCGGTCGAGGTAGAGGTTGAAGGCATAGAAAGCGACGCGCGCCTGCGCCTGTTCGGGCGGGGTCGGCATTCCGCTTTGGTCGAGCTGGTCCCAGTGTTTGCGCATCGAGGAGAGCGTTTCGCCAGCCGGCAGGGCGGCCCGCAAACCATCGAGCAGGGCCACCGCGCGGCGGACCGTTGCGAGCGCATCATCCAGCGGCATCGTTCCGTCCTGCGCCGCGACCAGCACTTCGCACCGGAAGGCTTCGCATGACGCCGGACGGTCGGGATGGATGCCACATGCCTTGCCGCGAAGGAAATCGCACGGCAGCGCGAAACGATCGTGGCCGATGCGCTCCGGGTCGTATCCCCGGCGCAGCATCAGCTCGCGATCTGCGTCCGATACCAGCGGGATCCAGCCGAACATCGCATCGGTGCAGCACATGCCGCAGTGCAGGCACAAATCCCCGGTTTCGACCCTGTTGTCCATGAACGCCGTCATAGTCCGAGGGAACCGTTCCTTCCACCACCGGTGCGGCGATTGTGTCGGCGATACGGGACGCCCGGCGGCGGGTCAGACCAGACCTTCGAGCACCATGTCGGGTGGTCGCTCACCGCGGGACCAGAGCATGATGTTGGTGACCACCTTCTCGCCCGCATGGGCGCGCCCCTCGACCGTGGCGCTACCGGTGTGTGGCTGGGTGATCGTGTTGCGATGGTCCAGCAGGCGTTGGTCCACCTTCGGCTCGTCCGGATAGACATCCAGCCCGGCGCCGCTGAGATGGCCGGATTCCAGCGCATCCATCAGCGCATCATAGTCCATCAGGTCGCCCCGAGCCGTATTGATCAGAACGGAACCCGGTTTCATCTGCGCGATCCGTGAAGCATCGATGAGTTGATGCGTCGCCGGGGTCGAGGGGCAGTGCAGAGTTACGATGTCGGCTGCGCCGAGCAAACCCTCGAGACTGTCGAAATAGCGCGCCTGGAACATGTTTTCGACCGCTGCCGGCAGGCGATGGCGGTTGTGATAGGCGATCTGCAGCCCGAAAGCGCGGGCACGGTGAGCAACCGCCTGCCCGATGCGCCCCATACCGACGATGCCCAACACCTTGCCCCCCAGCTGGCGGCCAAGCATCGTCGAAGGGGCCCAGCCGGTCCATTCGCCGCGCCGCACCAGAGCGGTTCCATCACGCATCCGGCGGGGCACGCCGATAATCAGCCCCATGGTCAGGTCGGCCGTATCGTCGGTGAACACGCCCGGCGTGTTGGTGACCACGATCTTGCGCGCGCGCGCCGCGTTGAGGTCGATATGGTCGATGCCCGCCCCGAAACTGGCAATCAATCCCAGTCGATCGCCCGCCTGTTCGATCAGTTCGGCGTCGATCCGGTCGGTGACGGTGGGGACCAGCACATCGCAATCGCGCATCGCCGCGGCGAGTTCTTCGCGGCTCATCGGGTGGTCGTCGGTGTTGAGCACCGTGTCGAACAATTCGCCCATGCGCGCCTCGATCGAGGGCAATAGATGCCTGGTGACGATGACCCTGGGCTTGCCGATGGTCTGGCGGAGCGAAGTTTCTGGCATGAATCTGTGGCTAGGACGGGTGCGGCCTGCCGGTCAAGCACGCATGGCGGGTTGAAGCGGGGGGGCAGGGCGAATTATGAGGGGCAGGTGTCGAATCTCTCACGCCTTTCGTCCTTGCTGCCGGTGCTTGCGCTGTGCCTCGCCATCCCCGCCGCCGCGCAGGAACGCGAGGTACCCTATTGGGCAGCCATGCGCGCGGGCGAGGTGAACATGCGCGTCGGCCCTAGCGAGGACTATCCCATCGAATGGGTCTACAAGCGACAGGGACTGCCGGTGAAGGTGATCCGCGTGCTCGAAGGCTGGCGGCTGATCCGCGATCCGGACGGGGCGCAGGGCTGGGTGGTCGCCCGCCTGCTAACGCCTGAGCGCGGCGCACTGGTGATCGGCAAGGATCTGGCCGCTATGCGCGATGCGCCAGCCGACGATGCGAAATTGAAATGGAAGCTCGAACCGGGCGTGGTCGGCAAGCTGGGCGATTGCGATGCGGGCTGGTGCGAGTTCGATGTCGGCGGGCATCGCGGCTTCGTGCGGCAGGATCGGCTGTGGGGTTCGGGCGAACCCTGACCCACAGAAGGTGTTGGCGGCTGCCATGAAAAGGGCGGCCTTTCACCGCCGCCCTCTCCATCCTTTATCATCGCGATCCGGTCAGCCGGTCTTCTTGACGGTGATCGATTCGCCCTTCTCGTTGGTTGCGGTGAAGGTGCCGTCTTCGGCCATCGGCGTGGCGGTGAAGCATCGCGCCGGCGTATCGTCACCTTCCGGATCGAAGCAATCCTTGCCGTCGGCCTGGGTCCAGCTGCCGCTTTCGGTCACCTTGCCTTCGATGCTTTCGGTGTAGGTGCCGTCCGCCTTGATGTCGGTGACCAGCACCTTGCCCTCGGGCGTCGTCTCTTCATAGGTGCCGACGATCGATTCCGCCGTGGCCGGTGCGGCCGGGGTGTCGTCTGGCGGCGGAGGCGGGGCGTCCTCGTTCGATTGGCTGCAGGCGGCTAACGATGCCACGGCAGCGAACAGGAGCAATTTTTTCATTTTTCCTCTCCCTCTTTTGCAGAGGGAGGGGAACATACCACTGGGCAGGCCCGGAACCTAAGCGATTCCGGGCCGCGCGTGGTGGGCGATGGTCAGACCAGCTCGACCGCGATGGCGGTGGCTTCGCCGCCGCCGATGCACAGGCTGGCGACGCCGCGCTTCTTTCCCTGTTCCTTCAGGGCGTTGAGCAGCGTGACGATGATGCGCGTGCCGCTGGCGCCGATCGGGTGGCCGAGTGCGGTCGCGCCGCCGTTCACATTCACCTTGTCATGCGGGATGGCGAGGTCGTGCATCGCGAACATGGTGACGCAGGCGAAGGCTTCGTTGACTTCGAACAGGTCGACATCGTCAACGCTCCAGCCCGCCTTGTCGAGCAGCTTGGTGATGGCGCCGACCGGGGCGATGGTGAAATCCTTGGGCTCCTGCGCATGGGCGGCCACGGCAACCACTTTGGCCACCGGCGTCAGGCCCTTGGCTTCGGCCACGCTCGCACGGGTCAGAACAACCGCAGCGGCGCCGTCGCTGATCGAGCTGGAGGATGCCGCAGTGATCGTGCCGTCCTTGGCAAAGGCCGGGCGCAACGTGCGGATCTTGTCGGGCACGCCCTTGGGCGGCTGTTCGTCGCTATCCACCACCACATCGCCCTTGCGGGTCTTGACGGTGACAGGGACGACTTCGCCGGCGAAGGCGCCGCTTTCGATCGCGGCATTGGCGCGGCGCAGGGATTCGATCGAGAAATCATCCTGCATGTCGCGGGTCAGCTGGTAGCTGTCGGCGGTTTCCTGCGCGAACGTGCCCATCGCGCGGCCCGCTTCATAGGCATCTTCCAGCCCGTCGAGGAACATGTGGTCATAGGCCATGTCATGGCCGATACGTGCGCCCGAACGGTGCTTCTTGAGCAGGTAGGGGGCATTGGTCATGCTCTCCATCCCGCCCGAAATCACGAAATCGACCGAGCCGCTGGCCAGCGCTTCGCTGCCCATGATCACCGTCTGCATCCCGCTGCCGCACACCTTGTTGACGGTGGTTGCCTGCACCGACTTGGGTAGGCCCGCCTTCAGCGCCGCCTGGCGCGCGGGTGCCTGGCCAAGGCCGGCAGGCAGGACGCAGCCCATGTAAATCCGCTCGACCTCTGCGCCGTCCACGCCGGCACGTTCAACCGCCGCTTTCACCGCGGTCGCGCCAAGCTCGGTTGCGGAGACGTCCGAGAGGGCGCCCTGCATGCCGCCCATCGGGGTGCGGGCATAGGAAAGGATGACGATCGGATCGGATTCGTTGAACTGGGCCATGGCGATGTTCTTGCCTTTCGCGTCGCTTTGTGTTGCATCCTGCAACTGATAATTCGGGGTTACGCCGGTCGGGTTACTGGCGTGTTGCAAGATAATCAATCGAGGATGGCATGGCAGGCGACAAGCTAGACTTTCTGACAGGAGTGCTTGCGCGCCAGCGCGATGCCTTCACCGCGGCGCGTCCGGAGGGTCTGTCGGTACGCAAGGATCGCATCAAGCGGGCGATCGCGCTGCTCAAGGATCACGCCGATCCGCTGTGCCAGGCGATGAGCGCGGATTTCGGCAATCGCAGCCCGCACCAGTCGCTGCTGACCGACATTGCCGGCACTGTGGGGGCGGGCAAATACTGCCTCAAGAACATCGAGCGCTGGACGCGGACCGAGCGGCGCAAGGTGCAGTTTCCGCTTGGGCTGCTGGGGGCGCGGGCAGAGGTGCGCTACGAACCCAAGGGCGTGGTCGGGATCCTCAGCCCGTGGAATTTCCCGGTCAATCTGGCGTTCGGGCCGCTGATGCAGGTGCTGGCCGCCGGCAACCGGGCGATGATCAAGCCGAGTGAGTTCACCGAACGCACCAGCGAGCTGATGGCGGAACTGACGCCCAATTACTTTGCCGAGGAAGAAGTGGCGGTGATTACGGGCGGGCCGGACGTCGCCGCAGCCTTTTCCTCGCTGCCGTTCGACCACCTCGTTTTCACCGGTTCGACCGCCACTGGACGCCGCGTGATGGAGGCGGCCGCGCGCAACCTGGTGCCGGTGACGCTGGAACTGGGCGGCAAATCCCCGGTCATCATGGGCCGCGAGGCCGATTTTGCGAAGGCGGGTGAGCGGATTGCGCTCGGCAAAATGCTGAATGCCGGGCAGATCTGCCTCGCGCCGGATTATCTGATCGTGCCGGAGGACAAGGAGGCGGAAGCGATCGCCGGTCTCTCCAACGGTGCCAGCGCAATGTATCCCACGCTGCTCGACAACGAGGATTATGCCTCGATCGTCAGCGATCGCCACTTCGAACGCCTGCAAGGTCTGGTCGCCGATGCGCGCGATCGTGGGGCCGAAGTTATCGAGGTCAATCCCGCAGGCGAGGATTTCGGCAGCGCCAATGTGCGCAAGATGCCGCTCACCATCCTGCGCGGGGTGGATGACGATATGAAGGTGATGCAGGAGGAAATTTTCGGCCCGGTCCTGCCGGTGAAAACCTATCGCGCGGTGGACGAGGCGATCGATTATGTGAACGCCCACGACCGCCCGCTGGGCCTGTATTACTTCGGCACCGACCGGGCAGAGCAGGAACGCGTGCTGACCCGTACGATTTCGGGCGGGGTGACGACCAACGATGTTGTGTTCCATGTGTCGATGGAAGACCTGCCCTTCGGCGGTGTCGGCCCGGCGGGCATGGGCAGCTATCACGGGATCGAGGGTTTCCGCGAATTCAGCCACGCGCGCAGCACCTATCACCAGCCGAAGATCGACGTAGCCGGGCTGGGCGGGTTCAAACCGCCCTATGGTGCGGCGACGGTGCGCGCGGCGAAAACGATGATGGGGAAATAGCCACGCGCAGCGGCGCGACTGCGCCGTTTGGCGATTTTCACGGCGCGACGGGGCCGATTGCGCGCGGTGTGGGCGCCGACACTATCACATTTTTGCAATCCTTTGGTCCAAACCACTGATTTCCACCTTTCGTGCCCTTGCACGCCTTGGGTGAGCGTCCTAGAGGCGAGCGCGAACCCGCCTCTCCAGATGGAATCGCTTGTGGTCGACCTAAGCCAGTATCTCCCGATCCTGATCTTTTTAGTCATCGCGCTTGCCCTGTCGGCGGCCTTCGTCTTCCTCCCGATGGGGGTTGCCCGGCTGACCGGCACGCACAAGCCCGATGCGGAAAAGCTCAGCGAGTATGAATGCGGGTTCCCCGCCTTCGAAGATCCCCGCAGCCAGTTCGATGTGCGCTTCTACCTCGTGGCGATCCTGTTTATCGTGTTCGACCTCGAAGCGGCCTTCCTGTTCCCGTGGGCGGTCAGCCTCGACATGACCGGATGGCCGGGCTGGATCACCATGATGGTGTTCCTGTTCGAACTTGCCATCGGCCTTGCCTATGCCTGGAAGAAAGGGGCGCTGGAATGGGAGTGAGCGAAAGCCAGTCCGTCGCGGCCCGCGAAGCCGCTGTCGCCGGGGAAACCCGCGCGCCGGACCAGGATTATTTCAACGCGCTGTCGGGCGAAGTCAGCGATAAGGGTTTCCTGCTGACAAGCACGGAAGAGCTGTTCCATTGGGCGCGCACCGGCTCGCTGTGGTGGATGACCTTCGGCCTTGCCTGCTGCGCGGTGGAGATGATCCACGCCAACATGCCGCGTTACGATCTCGAGCGCTTCGGCTTTGCTCCGCGCGCCAGCCCGCGGCAGAGCGACGTGATGATCGTGGCGGGCACGCTGTGCAACAAGATGGCGCCTGCGCTGCGCAAGGTTTACGACCAGATGTCGGAGCCGAAATACGTCATCTCGATGGGCAGCTGTGCAAATGGCGGCGGCTATTACCATTACAGCTATTCGGTGGTGCGCGGTTGCGACCGGATCGTGCCGGTCGACATCTACATCCCCGGCTGCCCGCCGACGGCAGAGGCGCTGATGTATGGGGTGATGCAATTGCAGCGCAAGATCCGCCGCGAAGGGACGGTCGAGCGGTGATGGCGGCGATGAAACATATCCCGCTCGCTGTTCTGGCACTCGCTCTCGCCGGTCCTGCACAAGCCGCAGATGGCGAGGTCGTGACGCATCAGACCAATGCAGGCACGCTCGACGGCGAAGGTTTCGCCCATGTCGATACGGTGACAGGCAATCTCTCGCTCGATATGCCCTGCAAGTTCAGTGAGATGAGCTTTGCCGATGCGCCGATGGAAGACGGCAAGTCGCCCTACGCGAAATCGGCCACCGTCCTTGCCTGCAGTGATGTCGCCGCACGGGGTGGGGCTCTGGTCCTGCGCGCCTGGTACGATACCGGCGCCACCGGGGCCGACCATTTCTTCGACACGCAGGTCAAGAACGATGCGAAGAAGGGCAAAATCGAACAGCTGACCTTCAAGGGTGATCGCGCGTTCCGCACCAGCAACCGCGAAGATGGCATGTGCCGCTGGAAGCAGGTCGTGCGCCATGGTGATACGCTGGTGACGTTGAGCTATTTTGCCCGGTTCGACGATTGCAGCACGTTCCAGCCCAAGATCGACCGTTATTTCAATTCGCTGGAGATCACCGAATGAGCGTGGTCCATTCCGCCCCGAAATTCGCGAGCAACGAAGGTGTTATCGACACGCTTTCGGCAGCACTGGGCGATATGCTCGTTGCCTCGAAAGAGGCGCATGGCGAGATCGTGCTCACGATCGCACGCGACCGGATCGAAGATGCGCTGCGCCTGCTGCGTGACGAACACGAATACCAGCAGCTGATGGAAATCGCCGGGGTCGACTATCCCGACCGGGCCGAGCGATTCGAAGTCGTCTACATGCTGCTGTCGGTGACGAAGAACCACCGCCTTCTGGCCAAGGTGAGCGCGGCGGAAAGCACACCGGTTCCCACGGTCACCACGTTGTGGCCCAATGCCGGCTGGCTCGAACGCGAGGTGTTCGACCTCTACGGCGTGATCTTCGCTGGCAATCCCGACCTGCGCCGCATCCTGACGGACTATGGCTTCGAAGGGCACCCGTTCCGCAAGGACTTCCCGCTCACCGGCTATGTGGAGCTGCGCTACTCCGAAGAGGAAAAGCGCGTGGTTTACGAACCGGTCGAGCTTGCGCAGGATCTGCGCCAGTTCGATTTCATGAGCCCGTGGGAAGGGGCCGAATACGTTCTGCCCGGTGACGAGAAGGCCGCCACGCCCAAGACCACCGACAGCCCCAAAGATACCGGCGCCGGTGCCAAGACCGATGCGGTCGCGGCCAAGACGACCGAGGAGAAGACGGGCGAGAAGCCCGATGCCGGGAAGGGCGACAAGGCGTGACGCCAGCCATCCGCCCCTATGTCCGCCTTGCGCCGATCGCCGCGCTCGGCCTGGTTTCGGGATGCCAGTGTACCCCGAAGCAGGAAGCCGATGCGCCGCCGCCTGCCAAGACGGCCGAACAATTTTCCGCCTCGATCAAGCGCGCCGAAATGCCGACGCCCGGCAATGGTGCGGCGCCCACGGGCACGGCGCTGCCGCCGGCCGAGCTTGCTGCGGTGCCAACCAGCGCGGCGATGATGCTCGGCAAGGTCGATGGCGGCTGCCAGTTTGCCCAAGGCGGCAAGGTCGTCTTCATCGCCGGTGCCCCTGCCAGCACCGATGACAAGGGCAAGGCCGTGCTGGTGCTCGACGGGCGCGAGCGGGTGATGCCCGGCGCCGACCTCGGCGGGATGCAGGTGATCGAATCCGGTCCCACTGTACGCGACGGCGAATATTCGGTCGAAGTGCTGCGCAAGCCCGGGCTGCCGCAGGTCACCGGCCGCATCAAGCGCTGGGGCGCCGATCTCGTCATTACCAGCGGCGCGGGCGAGCGCCGCTACCCCAACGGTACGTGGACTTGCCAGTCATGAGCACATTCGAACTCGAACAATCGCCGACCACCGGTGACGAAGTGATCAGCAACTACACGATCAACTTCGGTCCGCAGCACCCCGCGGCGCACGGCGTGCTGCGCATGGTGATGGAACTTGACGGCGAGATCATCGAACGGATCGATCCGCATGTCGGCCTGCTGCATCGCGGCACCGAAAAGCTGATCGAGCATAAGACCTACCTGCAGGCGCTGCCCTATTTCGACCGGCTCGATTACTGCTCGCCGCTGGGGATGGAATATTCCTACGTCCTGGCGATCGAGAAGCTGCTCAACCTCGAAGTGCCGCTTCGCGCGCAGTATCTGCGCGTCCTGTTTGCGGAACTGACCCGCATTTCGAACCACATGCTCAACCTCGGCAGCCACATGATGGACGTCGGCGCGATGACGCCGAACCTGCTGGTGTTCGAAGTGCGCGAAGACTGCATGAATTTCTTCGAGCGGGCATCGGGCGCGCGGATGCACAGCGCGTGGTTCCGCCCCGGCGGCGTGCACCAGGATGTGCCGCTCAAGCTGCTGACCGACATCGCCGACTGGCTCGACACCCGCCTGCCGCGGCTGTTCGAGGATGCGATGAGCCTCGTCATCGACAACCGCATCTTCAAGCAGCGCAATGTGGATATTGCGCATGTGAACAAGGAAGATGCGCTGGCCTGGGGCTTCTCCGGCCCGATGATCCGCGCCGCCGGCATTCCGTGGGATATCCGCAAGAGCCAGCCTTACGACGTCTATGACCGGATGGAGTTCGACATTCCGGTCGGCACCCGCTCGGACTGCTACGACCGGTTCATGGTCCGTGTCGAGGAAGTGCGCCAATCGGCCCGCATCATGAAACAGTGCCTGGCTGAAATGCCCGAGGGGCCGATTGCCAGCACCGATCGCAAGGTTTCTCCGCCCAAGCGCGGCGAAATGAAGAGCTCGATGGAAAGCCTGATCCATCACTTCAAGCTCTACACCGAGGGTTTCCACGTGCCCGCCGGCGTGGTTTACGTCGCCACCGAAAGCCCCAAGGGCGAATTCGGCGTCTACCTGGTGAGCGACGGGTCGAACAAACCTTACCGCTGCAAGATCCGCCCGACCGCGTTCTCGCACCTGCAGGCGATGGATTTCATGTCGAAGGGCCACATGCTGCCCGACGCAACCGCTATTCTCGGAGCTATCGATGTCGTGTTCGGGGAGTGTGACCGCTAATGGCTGATCGTCATCTCGCCGCCGACACGCCCGAACTGCGCGCCCGCTGGGATGCGTTCGAGTTTTCGCCCGCTTGGAAGGCGAAGGCCGACAAGGCGATCGCGCAATATCCCGAAGGCCGCCAGAAGAGCGCGGTCATGGCGCTGCTCGACTATGCCCAGCGGCAGGTCGGCGAAGAAACGAACACGCAGGGCTGGCTGCCGCTGCCGGTGATGGAATATGTCGCGCGCTATCTCGACATGCCGATCATCCGCGTGGTTGAGGTTGCGACCTTCTATTTCATGTACAACCTTGTCCCCGTGGGCAAATTCCACGTGCAGGTCTGCGGCACTACGCCCTGTATGCTGCGTGGCAGCGATGCGATCATGTCGGCCTGCAAGGCGCGCGGGATGAGTGTGGGCCACACCACCGACGACGGCATGTGGACGCTGACCGAAGTCGAATGCATGGGCAATTGCGCCACCGCGCCGATGGTCCAGATCAACGACGACAATTACGAAGATCTGACACCCGAACGGCTCGACGCCGTGCTCGATGCGCTGGCCAAGGGTGAAACGCCCAAGGCGGGCACGCAGGAGCCCGGTCGCCACACCAGCGAGCCGAGCGGCGGGCCGAGCACGCTCAAGGACATGGTGAGCGAGAACCACGATTACCGGGGGGAGTGGTAATGGTCGGGTTCGACAGTCTCGAAGAACACCCGCTGCGCACCGGGTTGATCTGGGGCGTGACCTTCATCCCGGTGTTCGCGCTGATCATCCGCGTATCGCAGGATCGCTGGCTCGGTCAGGCCGAATGGCTCGGCCTCGTGCCTGGCGCGATCCTGATGGGTGTCGCCTGGGCCTATGTCTATCGCCAGGTGCTGCGCGGCGAGAGGCGCAGCGCCGCGCTGAATTCTAACAGGGATGCAAGCTGATGCTCGCCGATAAGGATCGCATCTTCACCAATCTCTACGGTTTCCAGCCGTGGAATCTCGATGCCGCGCGCAAGCGTGGCGATTGGGACGATACCAAGGCGATCCTGTCCAAAGGGCAGGATGCGATCATTGACGAGATCAAGAATTCCGGCCTGCGCGGGCGCGGCGGGGCCGGTTTCCCGACCGGCATGAAGTGGAGCTTCATGCCCAAGGAGAGCAAGGATGGTCGCCCGTCCTTCCTCGTCATCAATGCCGACGAATCCGAACCGGGTTCGTGCAAGGACCGCGAAATCATCCGCCACGATCCGCACAAGCTGATCGAAGGCGCGCTGGTCGCCGGTTTCGCGATGCGCGCGCGCGCCGCCTATATCTACATCCGCGGTGAATATATCCGTGAGGCGGAAACGCTTTCCGCTGCGGTGCAGGAAGCCTATGACGCCGGGCTGATCGGCAAGAACGCCTGCGGTTCGGGTTACGATTTCGACGTATTCGTCCACCGCGGCGCGGGCGCATACATCTGCGGCGAAGAAACCGCGATGATCGAGAGCCTCGAAGGCAAGAAGGGCCAGCCCCGGCTCAAGCCGCCGTTCCCGGCAGGTGCGGGCCTCTACGGCTGCCCGACCACGGTGAACAATGTCGAGTCCATCGCGGTTGCACCCACGATCATGCGGCGCGGCGCGGGCTGGTTCAGCTCGTTCGGGCGTGACAACAACAAGGGCACCAAGCTGTTCCAGATCAGCGGGCATGTCGACAAGCCCTGCGTGGTCGAGGAAAGCATGAGCATTCCCTTCCGCGAACTGATCGAGAAGCATTGCGGCGGCATCACCGGCGGGTGGGACAACCTCCTCGCCGTGATCCCCGGCGGCTCGTCGGTGCCGCTGGTCCCGGCCGAGCAGATCATGGACGCGCCGATGGATTTCGACGGGTTGCGAGAACTCGGCTCCGGCCTTGGCACCGCCGCCGTCATCGTGATGGACAAGTCGACCGACGTCGTCCGTGCGATCAGCCGCCTGCTGGGCGATGCAGCAGCCTGGCCGATCCAGGGCCTGATCCGGCACTTCCGCCCCGAGCTGGAACGCCGGATTGTCGAGAATGTGCGGGAGGCGGCAGAATGATGTGCCGGTTATGCCTCCTTTTGGTTTTGGCGCTCGGCCTGGCAACACCTGCCGCCGCGACGGCGAAGGAGCAGCCCGACCGTTATGATATTGATTACATGTATCGCTTCGCCCAATGCGTTGTGGGATATACCCGCAGCGGCGCTGAGAAGGCGCTTGGCGAGGGTTATGATGATGCAACCTACTCGGAAGCATTGACCCGGCTTGCCAAGGGACACGACCGTTGCCTTGGAACCCGCATGAAAATTTCCGGGATTCTGCTTGCCGGTTCGCTGGCCGAAGTGCTGCTGCGCAACGATCTGAAGCAAGACCAGTTGACCGGTGTGTTGAAGCCATCCGACCCGGCGCTCCTGGCGCGGAACTCGCTTGAATACACCGCCCTGTGCATGGTGCTGAGCCATCCCGCACAAACCAGCGAGCTGCTATTCAGCGCTCCGGAGAGCAAGGAAGCTGACGCGTTGATAATGGATTACGCGCAGGGATTGCCTGCCTGCGTCGCGGACGGTCAACAGCTGAGGGTAAGCAAGCTTGGCCTGCGCGCGATCATCGCGCTGGCCGCCTATCGCATAGCCAAGCAGAACGAGAGCAAGGCCTGACACCATGCCCAAACTCACCGTAGACGGCGTTGAAATCGAAGTTCCGGCTGGCGCCACCGTGCTCCAGGCGTGCGAGCTTGCGGGCAAGGAAATCCCGCGTTTCTGCTATCACGAACGCCTGTCGATTGCGGGCAATTGCCGCATGTGCCTGGTGGAGGTGAAGCCCGGGCCGCCCAAGCCGCAGGCAAGCTGCGCGCTGCCCGCCGCCGAAGGGCAGGAAATCCGCACCGACAGCGAAATGGTCAAGAAGGCTCGCGAAGGGGTGATGGAGTTCCTGCTCATCAACCACCCGCTCGATTGCCCGATCTGCGACCAGGGCGGCGAATGCGATTTGCAGGACCAGTCGGTCGCCTATGGCCGCGGCGGCTCGCGCTATCACGAGAACAAGCGCGCGGTGACCGAGAAATACATGGGCCCGCTGATCAAGACGGTGATGACCCGCTGCATCCACTGCACCCGCTGCGTGCGCTTCTCCGAAGAAATCGCCGGCGTGGACGAAATCGGCGCGCTCTATCGCGGCGAGAATATGCAGATCACGACCTATCTCGAACAGGCCGCCAAGCACGAACTGAGTGCCAATGTGATCGACCTGTGCCCGGTCGGTGCGCTCACCAGCCGCCCCTATGCGTTCGAAGCGCGCCCGTGGGAGCTGAAGAAAACGCTCAGCATCGACGTGTCCGATGCGGTCGGCGCCAATATCCGGCTCGACAGCCGCGGGCGCGAAGTGCTGCGCGCGCTGCCCCGCATCAATGACGACGTCAATGAAGAGTGGCTGAGCGACAAGGGCCGCTACATGGTCGACGGGCTGACCCGCCGCCGGCTCGACAAGGTGTGGATCCGCAAGGCAGGCAAGCTGGCAGAGGCCGATTGGGCCGATGCATTCGAAGCCATCGCGGCCGCCAAGCCCGGAAACTCCATCGCCGCGATCGCTGGCGACATGGTCGATTGCGAGACGATGTACGCCGCCAAGGCGCTGCTCGGCGCGCTGGGGTCCGACTTGCTCGAAGGTCGTCAGACCGGGATGGACTATGACGTCTCGAACCTCGCGGCGGTGAATTTCAACTCGACGCTGGCCGGGATCGAAACGGCGGACGCGGTGCTAGTGGTGGGCAGCCATGTCCGCTGGGAAGCGCCGCTGGTCAATGTGCGCTTGCGCAAGGCATGGAAGAACGGCGCGAAGATCTTCTTCGTCGGCCCGGAATTCGACCCGACCTATCCGGCGACCTTCCTCGGCAACGATCTCTCGGTGCTGGGCAAGCTGCCGAAGGATGTAGCCGAAGCCTTCAAGAGCGCCGAACGCCCCGCGATCATCGTGGGTGGCGCGGCGCTGGCCAAGGGTGCGTTGGCGCCCGCGCTGGCGCTGGCCGAAAAGCTGAAGATCGTGAAGGACGGCTGGAACGGCTTCAATGTCCTGCACTTCTCCGCTGCGCGGATGGGCGGGTTGATGCTCGGCTATGCGCAGCAAGGCGGCATTGCCGACATCGCCGCGGCCAAGCCCAAGGTTGTGCTGTTCCTCGGCGCCGACGAGGTCGATTTCAGCCAGTTTGCGGACAGTTTGAAGGTCTATATCGGCCATCACGGCGACAAGGGCGCGCATGCGGCGGATATTATCCTGCCAGCCGCCGCTTTCAGCGAGAAGGACGGCACCTACGTCAACACCGAAGGCCGGGTGCAATTCGCCGAGAAGGCCGTGTTCGCGCCGGGTGACGCACGCGAGGACTGGACGATCCTGCGCGCGCTGGCCGATGCGCTGGGCGTGTCGGTCGGCTTCGATAGTTTCGAACAGCTCCAGGCTGCGATGATCGCCGCCGTGCCCGCGCTGGGTGTGGAAGGCCTCGCGGATTACGGCGCGCTGCCTAAGGCAGACGCCAAGGCCAAGGTGGAAGGCATGATCGAAGCCTATCCGATCAAGGACTTCTACCTCACCAACCCGATCGCGCGGGCGAGCGTGGTGATGCAGGAATGCAGCGCCGAACTGCTCCACGGCGATGACGTGCGGGAGGCTGCGGAATGACCGAATTCTTCCAATCCTGGGGCCTGCCCTACGAATGGGCCTGGGGCATCGCCACCGTTGCCGGAATCCTGCTGATCGCGCTGCCGCTGATGCTGGCGGTGGCGATGGTGATCTATGCCGAGCGTCGCATGTGGGCGGCTTTCGCGCTGCGGCGCGGGCCCAACGTGGTCGGCCCCTTCGGCCTGCTGCAGAGCTTCGCCGATGGCCTCAAGGTCATGCTGCAGGAAACGATCATCCCCTCGGCGGCGAACAAGGGCATCTTCCTGATCGCGCCGATCATCACCTTCACCGTCGCGCTGATGGCCTGGGCGGTGATCCCGTTCAATTCGGGCGCGGTGCTGGCGGATATCAATGTCGGCCTGCTTTATGTCCTCGCGATCAGCAGCCTCGGCGTTTACGGCGTGGTGATGGCGGGCTGGGCGTCGAACTCGAAATATCCGTTCTTCTCCGCCATGCGCGCCGCGGCGCAGATGATTTCCTACGAGGTCTCGATCGGATTCATCCTGATCTGCGTGGTGCTGTGGGCGGGCACGTTCAACATGAACGAGATCGTCAAGGCGCAGCAGGGCGCGCTGTTCGGTGTGCTCAACGGCTTCGCCTTCATCCCCCTGCTGTTCCCGATGTGGGTGCTGTTCCTGATCTCGAGCATGGCCGAGACCGCGCGCACCCCGTTTGACTTGACCGAGGCGGAGAGCGAGCTGGTGGCCGGTTACCAGACCGAATACTCCTCGATGGCCTTCGCGCTCTACTGGCTCGGCGAATATGCCAACGTGCTGTTGATGTGCACGCTCAACGCGGTGCTGTTCTGGGGCGGCTGGCTGCCCCCGGTGGACTGGGCGCCGCTGTACCTCGTGCCCGGCGTGGTCTGGCTGCTGCTCAAGACCTTCGTCTTCTTCTTCATCTTCGCCTGGGTGAAGGCGACCGTGCCGCGCTTCCGCTATGACCAGCTGATGCGGCTGGGCTGGAAGATATTCCTGCCCCTGAGCCTGATCTTCGTCGTGCTGGTGTCTGGCTGGCTGATGTTTACCCGTTACGGAGTCGCCGCATGAGCGTCGCCCAACTCATCAAGTCCTACACCTTGTGGGAATTCCTCAAGGCGCATGCGCTGACCTTGAAGTATTTCTTCAAGCCCAAGGCGACGATCAACTATCCGTTCGAGAAGAACCCGCTATCCCCACGCTTCCGGGGTGAACATGCGCTGCGTCGTTATCCCAACGGCGAAGAGCGCTGCATCGCGTGCAAGCTGTGCGAGGCGGTGTGCCCGGCACAGGCGATCACCATCGAGAGCGAACCGCGCGAGGACGGCAGCCGCCGCACCACGCGCTACGACATCGACATGACCAAGTGCATCTATTGCGGCTTCTGCCAGGAAGCTTGCCCGGTGGATGCGATCGTCGAAGGGCCGAACTTCGAATATGCGACCGAAACGCGCGAGGAACTGCTCTACGACAAGGCGAAACTGCTGGCCAACGGGGACAAGTGGGAGCGGGCGATTGCCGCGAACCTTGAAGCCGATGCGCCGTATCGGTAGGGGGCCGCGACCATGATTCAGACCCTCGCATTCTACATTTTCGCCTCGCTGGTCATCGCCAGCGCGGTGATGGTGATCATGAGCCGCAACCCGGTGCATTCTGTGCTGTGGCTGATCGTGGCCTTCTTCAACGCTGCCGGGCTGATGGTGCTGGTGGGCGCCGAATTTATCGCGATGCTGCTGGTCATCGTCTATGTCGGCGCGGTTGCTGTGCTGTTCCTGTTCGTCGTGATGATGCTCGACATCGACTTCGCCGAACTGCGCGCGGGCTTCGTCAAGAATTTCCCCCTCGGGCTCGCCATCGCGCTGGTCTTGCTGGCCGAAATGGTCATGGGGCTGGGTGCCTACAAGGCGGGAGGCATGCAACTGGGCACGCCCGATGGCACCGCCGCGGCAGCGGTGGGTGCGAGCAATATCAAGGCGATCGGTGCGCTGCTCTACAGCAAGTACCTGTTCCTGTTCGAAAGTGCGGGGATCATCCTGCTGGTCGCAATGATCGGCGCGATCGTGCTGACGCATCGCCAGCGCGGCGACACGCGCGGCCAGGTCATCTCGCGCCAGGTCGCCCGCCGCCCGGAAGAGGCGACCGTCAATACGCAGCCCGAAGTCGGCAAGGGGGTCCAGCTGTGATCGGCATCGAACATTACGTCGTCGTCAGCGCGATCCTGTTCGTGCTCGGCGTGCTCGGCATCTTCCTCAACCGCAAGAACGTGATCGTGATCCTGATGGCGATCGAGCTGATCCTGCTGGCGGTGAACATCAACCTCGTCGCCTTCAGCGCCTTCCTCGGCGATCTGACGGGCCAGATCTTCGCCATGTTCGTGCTGACCGTCGCTGCCGGCGAGGCGGCGATCGGGCTGGCGATCCTGGTGATCTATTTCCGCGGCCGCGGCACCATTGCCGTCGAAGACGCCAACCGGATGAAGGGATAAGCGACAGTGCATCCGATCCTGCTTATCGTCTTCCTGCCGCTGCTGGCCGCCATCATCGGCGGGCTGGGCAATCGCGGACTGGGCAACACGGTGGTCAAATCGCTGACCACCGGCGCGCTGTTCGCATCCTGCGGTCTCAGCTGGATGACGTTCATCCCGTTCCTGGCCGGTACCGCCGAAGCGAGCGTCGTGCCGGTGCTGACCTGGGTCCATTCGGGCACGCTGACGTTCGACTGGGCGCTTCGCGTCGATGCGCTGACCGCGATCATGCTGGTGGTGATCACCACCGTATCCGCGCTCGTGCATCTCTACAGCTGGGGCTACATGGCGGAGGATCCGGACCAGCCGCGCTTCTTCGCCTATCTCAGCCTCTTCACCTTCGCGATGCTGATGCTGGTGACGGCGAACAACCTCGTCCAGATGTTCTTCGGCTGGGAAGGTGTGGGCCTCGCCTCGTACCTGCTGATCGGTTTCTGGTTCAAGAAGCCCAGCGCGAACGCTGCCGCGATCAAGGCCTTCGTGGTCAACCGGGTGGGCGACCTTGGCTTCATGCTGGGTATCTTCGGCACCTATCTGGTGTTCCAGACGACCTCGATCCCCGAAATCCTCGCTGCCGCGCCGGGGATGAGCGGCGCGAGCATGACCTTCCTCGGCATGCACCTGCAGACGATGGACGTGCTGTGCATCCTGCTGTTCATCGGCGCGATGGGCAAATCGGCCCAGCTGGGCCTGCACACCTGGCTGCCCGACGCGATGGAGGGCCCGACGCCGGTTTCCGCGCTGATCCACGCCGCGACCATGGTGACCGCTGGCGTGTTCATGGTCTGCCGCCTGTCGCCGATGTTCGAAGCTGCCCCGGTGGCCCTTGCCATGGTGACCTTCGTCGGCGCCGCGACCTGTTTCTTTGCCGCAACGATCGGTACGACGCAGTGGGACATCAAGCGGGTCATCGCCTATTCGACCTGTTCGCAGCTGGGCTATATGTTCTTCGCCGCGGGCGTCGGCGCCTATGGCGCGGCGATGTTCCACCTGTTCACCCACGCCTTTTTCAAGGCGCTGCTGTTCCTCGGCGCGGGCAGCGTGATTCACGCGATGCACCACGAGCAGGACATGCGCTATTACGGCGGCCTGCGTAAGCATATCCCGCTCACCTTCTGGGCGATGATGGCGGGCACGCTGGCGATCACCGGCGTCGGTATCGCCGATGTGTTCGGTTTCGCCGGTTTCTATTCGAAGGACGCGATCCTCGAAGTGGCTTGGGCGCGCGGCACCGAATTGTCCCATTTCGCCTTCTGGATGGGTACGATCGCTGCGCTGCTGACCAGCTTCTACAGCTGGCGGCTGGTGTTCCTGACCTTCTTCGGCAAGCCGCGTTGGGACCAGTCTGAGCACATCCAGCATGCGGTCCATGACGACCATGGTCACGCGGCGCATGGCCACGACGATCACGCGCATCACGACGCGCATGGCGACGGTACTGCGGGCTATCATCCGCATGAAAGCCCGGTCTCGATGCTGATCCCGCTCGGCGTGCTGAGCATCGGCGCGATCTTTGCGGGCCTCGTGTTCGCGCCGCCCTTCCTCCAGAGCGAAGAGTTCTGGGGCGGGGCGATCTATTACAACGAAGCGCTGCTCCACGCGATGCACGGCGTGCCCGTCTGGGTGAAGCTGGCCGCGACGGTGGTGATGCTGATCGGCGTTACGACCGCCTGGTTCGCCTATATCAAGGACACCAGCATCCCGGGCAAGTTCGTGGCCCAGTTCCGCATGTTGCACGCCTTCCTGTACAACAAATGGTACTTCGACGAGCTGTACAACTTCCTGTTCGTCAAGCCGGCCTTCTGGCTTGGCCGCCAACTCTGGATGCGCGGCGATGTCGGCCTGATCGACCGCTTCGGCCCCAATGGTGCCGCATGGGTGGTCGCGCGCGGCACGCTTGCGGCCAAGCGGGTGCAGTCCGGATATCTCTATAGCTATGCGCTGGTCATGCTCGTCGGGCTGGTCGCCGCGATTACCTGGGTGATGCTGTGATGGGGGGGCTCCCGATCCTTTCGCTGATGCTGCTGGTGCCGCTGGTCGGTGCCATCGCCTGCCTGTTCGTCGATGCGAAGCCGGCACGGATGATCGCGCTGGTCGCGACGCTGGTCGATTTCGCGCTCGGCGTGCTGCTGTGGGCGAACTACGATATCGGCGGTGCGCAGTGGCAGTTCACCGAGCGTGCGCAGCTTTTTGCCGGCTTCCAGTGGGCGCTGGGGATCGACGGGATCGCGTTGATGCTGATCATCCTGTCGGTCTTCCTGATGCCGATCTGCATCCTGGCCAGCTGGGACAGCATCACCAAGCGGGTCGGCGAGTACATGGCCGCCTTCCTGCTGATGGAAGTGCTGATGATCGGCGTGTTCAGCGCGCAGGATTTGTTCCTGTTCTATATCTTCTTCGAAGCCGGCCTGATCCCGATGTACCTGATCATCGGCATCTGGGGCGGGGACAACCGGATCTACGCCAGCTACAAATTCTTCCTCTACACGCTGCTCGGCTCGGTGCTGATGCTGATCGCGATGCTGTGGATGGTGAACGAAGCGGGCACCACCGACATCCCCACGCTGATGGCCTATGACTTCCCGGCGGGTGCACAGACCTGGCTGTTCCTGGCCTTCTTTGCCAGCTTCGCGGTGAAGATGCCGATGTGGCCGGTGCATACCTGGTTGCCCGACGCGCACGTGCAGGCGCCCACCGCAGGTTCTGTGATCCTGGCAGGCGTGCTGCTGAAGATGGGCGGTTACGGCTTCATCCGCTTCAGCCTGCCGATGTTCCCCGAAGCCAGCGCACAATTTGTGTGGCTGATCTGGGGCCTGTCGATGGCGGCGGTGGTGATTACCAGCCTGATTGCGCTGGTCCAGCACGACATGAAGAAGCTGATCGCCTATTCCTCGGTCGCGCATATGGCGATCGTGACGGTCGGCCTGTTCGCCTTCAACGTTCAGGGGCTGGAGGGCGCGATGATGGTCATGCTCGGCCACGGTCTCGTCTCGGGCGCGCTGTTCCTGTGTGTCGGCGTGATCTACGATCGGCTGCACACGCGCGAAATCGACCGTTACGGCGGGCTTGCGATCAACATGCCCAAATATGCGCTGTTCTTCATGCTGTTCACCATGGCGAGTGTCGGCCTGCCGGGCACCAGCAACTTCATCGGCGAATTCCTCTCGTTGGCCGGGATTTACCAAGCCAACAGCTGGGTCGCGCTGATCTCGACCACCGGCATCATCCTGGGTGCGGCCTATATGCTCTATCTCTACCGCCGCGTTGTGTTCGGCGATCAGAAGAATGCCGATGCGGCCGCCATGCCCGACCTCAACCTGCGCGAATGGCTGATGCTCGGCCCGATCGCGGCGGCGGTGCTGTGGATGGGCGTCTATCCCGAGAGCTTCCTTGCCCCGATGCGCAGCGACATTGCCGCGCTCGATGCGCGCCTTGCCCGCGCCAAGCCCGATGGGGATGCCCATCTCGAAGCCGGCACGCCGCGCGGCCATGCGGCCAATGCACTGGCGGATGGCGGCGAAGCCGAAGGAGAGGGCGGAGGCCATGGTGCCGAACCGGGCGAAGCGCATGAAGGGGGGGCGCACTGATGGAATTCCAGGCTTCCCTCGCGCTGGTTGCGCCTGAGCTTGTCCTGAGCCTGTCGGGCCTCGCCCTGCTGCTGGCTGCCGCATGGGGCGGCGACAAGGCCAGTCGGCTCATCTCGATCCTCGCCGTCGCGGCGCTGGTCGGCGCCGGTTTCCTGGCCGCGCCTGCGCTGTGCAATGGTGCCAGCGGGCCGGACACGCTGGCCTTTGGCGGGCAGGTGAAGGTCGATGCCTTCGCCGCCTTTGCCAAGCTGCTGATCTATCTTGCCGCCGCAGCCTCGCTGATCGTCGCGCCCGCTTTCTTCGAACGGGTCAAGGCGATGCGCGCGGAATATCCGGTGCTGGTGCTGTTCGCCGCGATGGGCATGGGGATCATGGTCTCCGCTGCCGATCTGGTGACGCTCTATATCGGGCTGGAGCTCAACAGCCTTGCTGCATACGTTCTTGCCGCCTTCCTGCGAACGGATGAGCGTTCGGCGGAAGCGGGGCTGAAATATTTCGTGCTCGGCGCCCTCGCGTCCGGCTTCCTGCTCTATGGCATGAGCCTGACCTACGGTTTCGCGGGGACCACCAGCTTCGCGGGCATCCACGCCGCGCTGGCGGGTGACATGTCCAAGGGGGCGCTGTTCGGGTTGGTCTTCGTGCTGTCCGGCCTTGCCTTCAAGATCAGCGCCGCGCCGTTCCACATGTGGACGCCGGACGTTTACGAAGGCGCGCCGACCCCGGTTACCACCTTCTTCGCCAGCGCGCCCAAGGTGGCGGCGATGGCGCTGACGATGCGTGTGGTGGTCGACGCCTTCGGGGCGCAGGTCCAGGCATGGCAGCAGATCGTGATGATCGTGGCGCTGGTGTCCATCGTCGTCGGCGCACTCGGTGCGATCGGGCAGGACAATATCAAGCGCCTGATGGCCTACAGCTCGATCAACAACGTCGGCTTCATCCTGATCGGCCTTGCCGCGGCGACGCAGCAGGGTGCATCGGCGATGCTGGTTTATCTCGCGATCTACGTCGCGATGACCATCGGCGGGTTCGTCGCCATCCTGATGCTGAAGGATGCCAATGGCGAACCGGTCGAACAGATCGCACAGATCGCCGGGCTGTCCAGCCACCGCAAGGTGCTCGCCGTGTGCCTCGCGATGATCATGTTCAGCCTGGCCGGTATTCCGCCGCTGTTCGGTTTCTGGGGCAAATTCTTGGTGTTCCAGGCTGCCGTGCAGGCCGGAATGGTACCACTTGCCGCCATCGGTATCGCTGCCAGCGTGATCGGTGCCTTCTACTACCTCAAGGTGGTGAAGGTCATGTATTTCGACGAACCGGCCAATGTTGCCGTGGGCAAGAGCGACTGGGCGCACCAGGCGCTGCTGGCGATTTGCGCGATTTTCATCTCGCCGCTGGGCTATCTGCTGACCGGATGGTTGGGCGGAATGGCCGACAAGGCGGCCGCTGCGCTGTATTTCGTCGGCTGAGTTGATCGAAACCGTCACCGAAACCGGTTCCACCAATACCGAGCTGCTCGCCCGCCTGCGTGCGGGTGAGCATGTTGCCGAGGGCGACTGGCTGGTTGCCGATCGGCAGAATGCCGGGCGGGGGCGGCAAGGGCGCGCGTGGTTCGATGGCGCAGGCAATTTCATGGGCTCGACCGTTGTGCATCCCGGCGGGGGTGACCCACCGGCACCGACCTTGGCGCTTCTCGCCGGGCTGGCAACCTACGAAGCAGTACTGCCCTATTGCCCCGACCCGGCAGCGCTGCGGCTCAAATGGCCCAACGACCTGATGCTGGGGCGTGCCAAGCTCGCGGGAATATTGCTGGAAGCAGCGGGCGGCGCGGTCGTGGTGGGCATCGGGGTCAATCTCGTCGCCGCACCGCAATTGCCGGATCGTGCAACGGTGGCGCTGGTGCAAATCGGCCCGCCGCCGTCGCGCGATGGTTTTGCACGGGATCTCGCCGCGGTTTTCGACCGGGAAGTGGAGCGCTGGCGCAATTTCGGGCTTGAGCCACTGCTCCGCCGCTGGCAGGCCGCCGCCTATCCGCCGGGCACCCCGATCACCGTCAACGAACCGGGCGAGGGGATGCTGTCTGGCCGGATCGAGGGTCTCGGCCCGGACGGTTCGCTGTCGCTTCGCTTGGATGATGGTTCCATCCGTGCCATCCACGCCGGCGACGTGATGCTCGCCTGAAGGATTTTGCCATGCTGCTCGCCGCCGACGTCGGGAACACCAATGTGGTCTTTGCGCTGTTCGAAGGGCGCACGATCAAGGCGCGCTGGCGCATCGCGACCGATCCGCGGCGCACGGGGGATGAATATGCGGTCTGGTTGCTGCAACTGCTCCAGATCGAAGGCGTCGCGCGCGAGGACATAACCGGCATCATCTTTGCATCGGTTGTGCCGCGCGCTGACCATAACCTGACGGTTCTGAGCGAAAAATATTTCGGCATCACGCCGATCGTCGCCGGGCAGGGCGAGGCAGCATGGCCCTTCGCGATCGACGTCGATCAGCCGAGTTCGCTCGGTGCCGACCGGGCGCTCAACATCCTTGCGGCGCATGAAAAATATGGCGGCGACCTGATCGTGGTCGATTTCGGCACCGCGACGAAGTTCGAGGTGGTCGACTTCAACGGCACCTATAAAGGCGGGATCATTGCGCCGGGCATCAACCTGTCGCTCGACGCACTGGTGGGCAAGACGGCGAAGCTGCCGCGCATCGCCATTCGCGCTCCCGCCAGCCGCAGCGTGATCGGGCGCAACACCGAAGACCAGATGCTGATCGGGATTTTCTGGGCGCATGTCGCGATGATGGAAGGGCTGATCGCACGCCTGCGTGCGGAAATCGGCCGTCCGGCCAGCGTTGTCGCAACCGGCGGGCTGGCGATCCTGTTCGACGAGCAGACCGAAATCTTCGACCATGTCGATGCCGACCTGACGCTCGACGGGCTGGCCATTCTTGCGGAGAAGATCCGGCAGTGAAGAAGGATTTCACCCCCGAAGCCGAAGTCCTGTTCCTCGCACTGGGCGGATCGGGCGAGATTGGCATGAACGTCAATCTCTATGGCTGCGATGGCCGGTGGCTGATGGTCGATCTCGGCATGACCTTCGGCGCCAATGAATATCCCGGCACCGAACTGGTGTTCGCCGATCTGGACTTCATCGAGGAACGTGCAGCGCAACTCTGCGGAATCGTCCTGACCCATGGGCACGAGGACCATATCGGAGCCGTTCCCTATTTCGCGGGCGAACTGGGCGTACCGCTTTACGCGACACCCTTCACTGCCGGACTGGTAGAGCGCAAGCTGGAGGAGGCGGGGCTTTCCGGCCAGGTCGAACTCAACGTGATCGAAGGGACGGGGAGCTTCGCGCTGGGTCCGTTCGACATTTCCTACGTCCCGCTGGCGCATTCGATTGCCGAGGGAAATGCCCTGCTGATCGACACGCCGCACGGCCGCATTTTCCACACGGGCGACTGGAAGCTCGACGAGGAACCGATCGTCGGCGAGCCGACCACCGAAGAGGAGCTTTGCGAACTCGGCGACGAGGGGATCGACGTGCTGGTGTGCGATTCGACCAATGTCTTCAATCCGCGCGCCAGCGGGTCGGAAGGCGCGGTCTATCGCGGATTGATGGAGGAAGTGGCACGCCACACCGGTCGGCGCGTGCTGGTGACGACCTTCGCCTCCAACGTGGCACGGCTCGAGACGTTGGGGCAGGTGGCGCGCGCGACCAACCGGCAATTGTGCATCGCGGGGCGCTCGCTCGAACGGATCATCGAAGTCTCGCAGGAAAACGGCTATCTTCGGGATTTTCCCGAAGTGGTCGATTTCGACACAGCCATGGGCCTGCCGCGTGGCGAGGTACTGATCCTGGCCACGGGTGGTCAGGGCGAACCGCGGGCGGCGCTGGCCCGCATCGCGGAAGAAAACCATCCGATCGAGCTGGTGGCAGGCGATGTCGTGGTGTTTTCCAGCCGCCAGATACCCGGCAATGAACTGTCGATCGGGCGCGTCCAGAACCGCCTCGCCGAACGCGGGATCGTGATGGTGACCGACCGTCAGAGCGAAATTCACGTTTCCGGCCATCCGGGGCGGCCCGAGCTCGAGGCCCTCTACAGCTGGCTGCGCCCCGACACGCTGGTGCCGGTGCATGGTGAGATGCGCCACATGGCCGAGCAGGCGCGCCTTGGCAAAAAGCGCGGCATTCCCAACCAGGTGGTGCAGAAGAACGGCGATCTCGTGCGACTGCTGCCTGGCCAGCCGGGCAAGATCGCGGAAGTTCGTGCGGGCCGACTTGTGCTCGACGGTGACATCATCGTGCCTGCCGATGGCGATGCGGTAACCATGCGCCGCCGCTTGGCGCGTGACGGGCTGGTGATCGTGGTTCTCGACCGCGCGCTCAAGCCAACGGTGGAGGGCATCGGCCTGCCGCTGGATGAGGATTACGCGGAATTTATCGAAGAAGCGGTGGCCGATATCGGATCGGCGATTGCCCGACTGAAGGGGCCGGCCCGGCAGAGCCGCCCCGATGTGGGCGAAGCGGCCCGGCTTGCCGCGCGCCGTGCGGCGCAGCGCTGGTGCGGCAAGCGGCCGCAGGTGCGCGTGGTACAACTGGAGGACTGACGCGATGCAATGGACTTCGGTGCTGGCGATCTATTTCCTGATGTGGGTTGGCTCGGCTTTCTTCCTGCTACCGTTCGGAGTGCGGACGCATGACGAGCTGGGAATGGAGAAGATTCCGGGCCAGGCCGATAGTGCGCCGGGCAATTTTCGCCCGGGTAAACTCGCGCTCCGCGCCACGGTGCTGGCCGCCCTGCTGACCGCCTTCTTCTATTTCAATTACACCCAAGGGTGGATCACCGCGCAGGACCTGAATTTCTACACCCCGCCGCAGGCGCTCCCCCAATATGGCTGAGCGTCAGTCGCGCAGCCGTTCGATCGCCTGGGCGAGCGCGACATAGAGCTTGCCCATATCGCTGCTGAGCAGCGTTACGCCCAGCGCATTGCCATCGCGCGTGGACAGCATGGTCCGCAGCATCGCTTCGAAATCGTGGATGTAGCGGCTGACATGTTCGCGGAAATCGGGATCGGTGTCGTAAATCTCCGCGATGTCGCGCGCCTCGGTGTTTTCGAGCAGCCTGACCGCGCGGCGAGTGAAGATGCCGCGATCGCCGCGTAGATAGCTGGCCCAGGCCGTATCGGTCACCTCGCTCGACATCGCCTTGGCAATGTCGATGGCGTTCGAATTGAGCGCTTCGGTGATCAAGGCAACCCGGCGCGAGAAATCATTGTCGACCTGTTCCTGCGCCCGTTCGCGCGCGCGCTGGACGCGGGTTTCGAGATTGCCCGCCAGTTCGTTGACCTTGGCCAGCTGGTCGCGCAATTGCACCGCGGCTTCGCGACTGACGCCAGCCGAATGCGCGGCGGCCTGTTCGAGTTGTGCGATCGCCTCGGTGGTCTTGAACCGCAACGCACGATCCACTGCTTCGGCTGCTTCGGCCCCGACCCGTTCGGCCAGCGCCCCGATCCCTGCGGTCGTGGTGGTGTCGAGCGAGGCGACGGCTTCCTGCGTCGCCTGCTGCAGCGTTTCGAGCGCCTCGCGCAAATTCCCCTGTGCGTTATCCGCGATGGCGCGACTGTCTTCGCCGAGTGCCGCCAGCCTGGACTGCAGCGCTTCGAGCCGTTGTGCGTGGGTTTCGCCCGCTTCGGCCAGCCTGCCGTGCAATTCCTCGGCTTCCTTGCCCGCGGCAGCGCTCGCCTCGCGGGCGGAGATCACGTAGCTGGAGAGGGCGGCGCCCTTCTCGCTGGCCGAGCCGAGCATGAGTTCCAGCCGCTCGGCACCGGATACGACCTCCGACAGACGGCCTTCGGCCACGCCGATTGCCTTGGGCAAATCCTCTGCCGAATGGCGCGCTCCGGACTGGATGATTTCGAGCAGGCGAATGCCGGATTCGGTCAGCTCGGCAATCGCCGTGTCGGTACCTTCCAACCTGTCGCGCGTCTCGCCCAATTGCTGGGCGAGGGCGGCGATGCCTGCGGCAAGCTTCGCTTCCGCCTCGCTGCCCTGTCCGGTCACCTGCGCGATCGTGTCGCGCAATTCGGCCAGCCGCCCGGCGATCGCATCGCCCTGTGCCGCGAGCGCCTCGGCATGTTCGATCTGTTCGGCGCGGCGCTGCGTCAGGCTGGCGTCGATCTCGGCGAGGCGGCTGGTAAGCTGGGCGGCGCTGGCCTCGGCGAATTTCTCCGCCTCGGCACGGCGCGCCGCGAGTTGCGCGTCGAAAGCGCGGTTGCGTTCGGCCATCGTATCGTCGACCTGCTGCGCTTCCTGCCGCAATTCCGCGAGCCGCGTCTGCGCGTTCTCGAGCGCCATCGCGTCGATGCGCGATACTTCTGCCAGTGCCTCGACCAGATCGGCCCGAACCCGGTCCACCTGCGCCTGCCATGCACTCACCGCGCTCTGCTGACCTTCGGACAGGGCGCGGCCGACGGTGGCGGCACCTTCACGGATGGCGTTGATCCGGGCCTGCAGCGACTTGAGGATTTCTTCCTCTTCGCTTTCCAGCAATTCGCGTGCGGGGGCGAGTTCGTCGCGCAGGCGATCGGCCCTGGCGCGGAGTGCGGCCAGCGCTTCGACTTCGCGCGCGTCCAATTCGGTGCGGAATGCCTCGCTCTTGTCGCCCAGCGCGGCGAACCGCGCGGCGGTGATGTCTTCCATCTGCGCCGCCTGCGCCTCGAAGGCGGCCAGCGCGGCGTCGACTTTCGTACGTAGCGCAGCGACCTGGCGCTCGCTGGCCTCACCGAACTGGTTGAGTCGCTCGAAACCCGAGATCATCTCGCCCAGCTGGCCGCTGGCGGTTCGCCCGGCATTGGCAATCTGGCTGGTCACATCGCGCGCGGAATTGGCGATAACCGGCAAATCGTCGCGCAGCTTGTTCATGTTCTGCATCGCGATGCCGGACACGCTGGCGATCGATTCGACCTGATCGCCGTTGGTCTTGACCAGCGACTGCAAGGTTTCGGCATGGCGCGACAGCTTCTCGCTGGCGATCCGGCCCAGCGAATCCAGCTCGCGGCTCTGGGCGCCGAGAAACTCGCGGGCGAGGCTGAGCTCGCGATTGACGTTGGACAGGCGCGTTTCGAGCGCATCGACTTCACGGCGCAGTGCCAGCGACGCGTCGCCGAAACGGGCTGCCTCGCGGCGACTGAGACGCATGGAGAGCAGCCAGAGCGATACCACAAGCAGCACCGGGATCGCCCAGGCGCTGATCCAGCCCGTCCATTGTTGCGGCGCGGCGCCGGCCAGCATTTCGGCCCGGTAGGTCCAGCCGAAGAACGCCGTCCATCCGGCAACAGCCAATATGGCAAGGGCAGGGATTGCCCAGTCTGCGGCACGCCTGGCAGGCTGTTCGTCAGCCCATTCGCCCTCATCCCAGTCTGCGGGCGCGGCTTCCTGAGCGCTGGTGAGCTCCAGCGTGTCGTCCGTGGCGGACGGTGATGTGGGCCGCGATTCCTCCCCGGAACCGAAGGCGACGATGCGAGATCCCCCGTTCATGGCGTGGAATCTACCACGAAAATCGCGACATTAAACCCCGCCTTAACCAAAGCGCGCTAGAGATAGCGGCGATGGCCTATGAAAGCGGTGCCCTTGACGCGACTCTGGCAGCGGCGGCGGGAGACGATCCTGCGCTGATGGCGGAACTGCGCGCGGCCTTTGCCGAAAGCCTGGAACGGCAGGTTGACCTGCTGCACCGGGCGCGTTGCGACGGTAACTGGGCGGTTGCCGCCATGCGGCTGAAGGGGCTAGCAGCCAGTTTCCATGCCACCGACCTGATCGACCTCGCCGACGAAGCGCTGGAAGGCGCACCGGGCGATCCGGTGGTGCTGCGGCGGATCAGCAAGTTCGTCCAGGAATTCGCCGCGCATTACGGTTGAGCCGCCGCCTGCTGCTTGGCAGCGGCATGGCCTCCGCCTAGAACCCCCTCCGCGAATGAGGGGAGTTGCGGGTGCGCGTCGCGCTGATTTCCACGATGGCAGAAGCCGCCAGCGGGGCTGGGCAGGGCAGCGACGGTGACGTCGGCCCGCTTGCCTTCGCGCGCATGGGCGCCCGGACGCTTGCGGCGCATCAAGTCGATGTCGTTCTCGCACTGGGCGCGCAGCGGGTCGTGGTATTCTGCCACGGTATCGGGCCTGACGTGCTCGAATTGCAGCACGCCGCCGAGGCGCGCGGTGCCAGTTTCCATGCCATCAACGGGGTGCGGCCGCTTTCCGGCCTGGTCAGTGCGGCGGACGAGCTGCTGGTGCTGGGTGACTGCATTATTGCCGATGCCGCCGAGATCGAGGAGGCGCTGGGCGATCGTGCCGGCGTCCTTGTGCTGCCCGCCGATCCGGCCATCCGGCTCGGCTATGAACGGATCGACGGCGAGCGCGCCTGGGCCGGGGCGATGGTGCTGCGGGGGCAGGCAGTCGAGCGGCTAACCGAGCTGCCCGGCGATGTGGAACCGGCATCTGCGCTGCTGCGCATCGCCCTGCAGGGCGGCGCGCGTTGCGTGGAACTGCCTGCAACCACGCTCGATTCGGGCGAATGGCTGCTGGCCCGCGAGGCTCCGCAGGTCGAAGCGGCCGCCCGGCGCCGGATGGAGCGCAATCTTGCCGCGCAGGGGTGGTTCGCGCCCGGCATCGCGCTTGCCGACCGTACCACTGCACGGCTTGCGGAATCGCTGTTCGACCGCGGCTTCGGCAAGCGTGCGGTGGAGGCGCTGGCGCTGGTGGTGCTGGGATGCTCGCTGGCGTGGGGCTGGGCGATGTCGGTGAGCGCGGGGATGGTGGGGCTCGCGGGCTCGGCCTTCCTCTTCGCCGGAGCCGCCGCGCTCGATCGACTGGAACGTGACGGCAGGCCGGCGCGGCGCCGGGCAGACTTGCTGGTGCCGCTCGCGATCGACGCTGGCTTCCTGTTCCTCGCCAGCCTGCCCTGGCCCAACGCGGCATGGGATCATGCCCTGTTCGCGCCGATCATGTTGCTGGGATGGCTGCATATTCTGGAATCGAGCGGCGAGGAACGGATTGCCGCACTGGCTCGCGACCGGATACTGCTGGCGATGGTGCTGGCACTGGCCGGATTCGGCGGTGTGCTGCATCCCGCGATCCGCCTGTTGGCGGTGGTTGCCATGGCTGCGACGCTATGGCTTTCGCTGCGCAAGCGGCTAACCCGCGCTTAACCACATCAGGCTATGAGCGGACAATGATCGAAGCCGGCATGAAACAAGCGACCGACATTCCCGTCGAAGGGATCCTGCGTGACGAGCTGGCGCATGGCGATGTCGTGCTCGGCACAATCGGGCCGATCATGGGCCACTTGCTGGCCAATCACGACCATTCGCTGTTCAGCGACGAAATCGTCAGCCGCGTGCGCGGGATGACGACCGATGTCGCGCGGCAACTGCTGCTGATCCATGCCGAAGCGAGCGGAAATCCCGATCCGCGCGGTTTCGCCTCGCAGCAGGCGGCCATGCTGGCGGAACATCTCGCCAATCATCCGCCATTCCTGTGCCATTGCCATGCGCTCGCACTCGAATCGCAGCTTGCCCAACGTCTCGAGCGGCGCAGCGCAATCGACCCGGTCCTGTCGCCGCTGTTGCAGGCCCTGATCGCGTCGGATGAAAGCGCGACGGCCAGCGTGGCAATGGCGGCACTGGCGGCGCAGGCGCGCTTCAACCAGCAGCAACGGCGCATGGAATTGCCGCTCGGCGAATTGCCGGGCGACCTGTTTCATCACGCATTGCTGAGCCTTGACGGCTTCCTTGCGCATCACGGGACGAGCAATTCGCCCGAGGCGCACCAGGCATTGCGCGGCAAATATGACGAGAGCGCCAGCCGGCTCGGCCTGATGACCCGGCTGGTGATGGCAATGGGCAACGGGGCGCAGGTTGCGCTTTCGGTCGGCCATGCCGGGGTGGCGCTGTTCCTCACCACGCTGGCGATCGCATCGCACCAGGATCGCGACCTCGCGGTCATTTCGACCAACGACCGCCAGCTGGCGCGACTGGCGCTGGGGCTGCGCGCCGCCGGTCTCAAGCCCAAGGAGGTGGAGGAGCAGTTCGCCTATCTCCATCCCGAAGTTTCGCTTCCCGATGGGTTCGACCAGTTGCGCTCCGATCGGGCGGCGGCGATGCTGGCCTCCTCGCGCTCGACCAGTTCGAGCTGGCAGGTGGGCTGATCCATGGCGCTGGTGACGACTGCATATATCGCCCAGGGCAAGACCGATGGGCAGGACCGGCTGGTCGAAGCCGACGAACTCCTGTCGGGGCTGCAGCGCCGTTGCGGCGGGGATATGCCGGGTGTCATCGCGATTCCCGAATTGCTGGAACTGGTGCGCAAGTCGCGCGCCTATGGCCTGCGTCTTGCTCGCAAGATCCGCGCATTCGATGGCGACGAACTGATCTCCGCCTGGGTCGAAATCGAGCCCACTGCGGGTGAAGGCGAGGGCTGCGAGATTGGCGTCGCCAACTGGCAGGCGAGCCCGATGGCGGCCGAAGGTGAAACCCGGGCGGCCGAGCGCGTGCTCGAAATCGACCGGACACTGGCCGAACTCAGCGCGCGGCTCGATGCCCGCCAGAACGTGCTTGCCGTGGAATGCAGCGCGCCTGACCTCGCCGAACTGGCGCAGGCGATGCGCGATGGTGCCGGGCGGCCGTGGACCTCGTTCCTCGACCTGCCGGGCAGCAGCCACGCCCAGCCGCTTCACTGGCGCCTGCTCGACGGATCGCGCTGCCATATCCCGGGGTCGGACCGCGAGTGGCGAGCGGTGCTCGTCCCGCATGGGCAGCCCGAACCGGGTAGCGCGGGTTTCGACCTGCACCTGATCGCCGATACGCCACTGCCGCGCGTCGCGCCGAAGCCAGAGGCCGAGGCGACTGCCGAGAAGCGCCTCGCAACCCCCTCGCTGGGGCGCGACCTGTCGCCGGTGCTGCGCAAGCCGATCGCGCGGATCATCGCCAATGCGGAAACGATCCGGGCGCGTCTCGCCGGGCCGCTGGCGGACGAATACAGCGCCTATGCCGCCGACATTGCCAGCGCCGGGCAGCATCTGCTGGCACTGATCGACGACCTGTCCGATCTCGAGGTTGTGGAGGCCGAAGGCTTCACCACCGCGCCCGACCGGATCGACCTCGCCGATGTCGCCCGCCGGGCTACTGGCATCCTGGGCGTCAGGGCGCAGGAAAAGCGCGTGGTGCTGGTCGCCCCGCAGACTGGCGAGAGCTTGCCTGCAATCGGCGAATTTCGCCGGGTGCTGCAGGTACTGCTCAATCTGATCGGGAATGCGATCAACTATTCGCCGGAAGGGTCGCAGGTTTGGCTGCGCCTCGAATCCGCTGCCGACCGTGCGCGGATCACCGTCGCGGACCAGGGGCAGGGCCTCAGCGAGGCGCAACAGGCCAAGGTGTTCGAGAAATTCGAGCGACTGGGGCGCAGCGGTGACGGCGGTTCGGGCCTCGGCCTGTATATCTCGCGCCGCCTTGCTCGCGCGATGGGTGGCGAGCTGACGGTGGAAAGCGCGCCCGGCCAGGGCGCGCGCTTTACCCTCGAATTGCCGTCAGCCCCCGCCGAATAGTCTTCAGCGCAGCCGCCTGCCGAGCAGCAGCACCGCTGCGCCGGCCAGCGCGATGATGATCCCGTAGGTCACCCATGTCCGGCTCGCGAGCATGAAGCTCTCGGGCGGCCACATGATGATGCCCGCGCCTTGCAGCGCGAAGAAGCAACCGGCGACGACCAGGAAGCCGCCGCCGATCGTCAACAGGGCGCGAAGGAAAGCCAAAGGCCTGCCTCAGCGCTGCTCGACGGGCACGTAATCGCGCTGCGTCGGGCCGGTGTAGAGCTGGCGCGGACGGCCGATCTTCTGGCCGGGATCGCTGATCATTTCGTTCCACTGCGCGACCCAGCCGACCGTGCGCGCCAGCGCGAACAGCGCGGTGAACATGGTGGTCGGGAAGCCGATCGCCGAGAGAATGATGCCCGAATAGAAGTCGACGTTGGGGAACAGCTTCTTTTCGGCGAAGTAGGGATCGCTCAGCGCGATTTCTTCCAGCCGCAGCGCGGTTTCGAAGACCGGATCGGTCACCTTCAACGCATCGAACACTTCGCGCACGGTCTTCTGCATCACCGTCGCACGCGGGTCGTAGTTCTTGTAGACGCGGTGGCCGAAGCCCATCAGGCGGAACGGATCGTTCTTGTCCTTCGCGCGGTCGATATAGTGCGGAATCTTGTCGGGCGTGCCGATCTCGTGAAGCATGTTGAGTGCAGCTTCATTCGCGCCGCCATGCGCCGGGCCCCACAGGCATGCGATGCCCGCGGCGATGCAGGCGAACGGATTCGCGCCCGACGAACCGGCAAGGCGCACGGTCGAAGTCGAGGCGTTCTGTTCGTGGTCGGCATGCAGGATGAAGATGCGGTCCATCGCCCGTTCCACCGCCGGGTGGATTTCGTAGGGCTCGGCCGGCACGCCGAAGGTCATGCGCAGGAAGTTGCCGGTGTAGCTCAGCGAGTTGTCCGGATAGAGGAACGGCTGGCCGATGGCATATTTATACGCCATCGCAGCGATCGTCGGCATCTTCGCAATCAGGCGGTGGCTGGCGATCTTGCGCTGCACCGGGTCGGAGATGTCGGTGCTGTCATGGTAGAAGGCCGACAGGGCGCCGACCACGCCGCACATCACCGCCATCGGGTGCGCATCGCGGCGGAAACCGCGATAGAAGGTCATCAGCTGCTCATGCAGCATGGTGTGGCGGGTGATGGTGTTTTCGAAGGTCGAAAGCTCGTCCGCGCTCGGCAGTTCGCCGTTCAGCAGCAGGTAGGAAACTTCCATGAAGCTGGAATGTTCGGCCAGCTGCCCGATGGGATAGCCGCGGTGCAGAAGCACGCCTTCCTCACCGTCGATATAGGTCAGCGCGCTTTCGCAGCTCGCGGTCGAGGTGAAGCCGGGATCATAGGTGAACGCATGCGTCTGGCCGTAGAGCTTGCGGATGTCGATCACGTCCGGGCCGGTCGAGCCCTCCAGCACGGGGAGATCGTAGGTCTGCCCGCCCAGTTCCAGTTTCGCCTGCTTGTCCGCCATATCGCGTCTCCTTGTGAGTGTGAGGTGCCCTGCCTTCGGTCAGCCAGCCTGCGCGTCCAGCCGCGCGAGGCTTTCTTCCCTGCCAAGCAGAACAAGAACGTCGAAAATTCCGGGCGAGGTGGTCGTCCCGGTCAGCGCCGCCCGCATTGGCTGCGCCAGCTTGCCGAGGCCCAACCCGAGCTCCTCAGCCATTGCTTTGACACTGGCCTCGAGAGCCTCGATTGTCCAGCCACTTTCCCCGTGCAAACGCGCGGAAATCTGCGAAACAAGCGCCTTCCCGGCGTCGTCGAGCAAGGCTGCTGCCTTCTCGTCCATCGCCAGCGGTCGGCTCTTGAACAGGAACGCCGCCCCCGCCGCGAGCTCGTGCAGGTCGCGCGCACGCGGCTTGAGTACCGGCATCGCTTCGGTGAGCAGGGCCAGATCCACCCCTTCGCCGATCAGCGGGGCCACCAGCGATGCAAGCCGGGCGTCGGCCGCCTCGCGGATATAGTGGCTGTTGAGGCTCTGCAGCTTCTTGAGGTCGAAGCGTGACGGGCCTTTGCCGACATCGGCGATGTCGAACAGTGCAATCGCTTCCTCGCGGGTGAATTCCTCGCGATCACCGTGCCCCCAGCCGAGCCGCAGCAGGTAATTGAACAGCGCCTCTGGCAGGATGCCCATTTCGCGATAGTCATGCACCCCCAGCGCGCCATGGCGCTTGGACAGCTTGGCGCCGTCGGCCCCGTGGATCAGCGGCACATGGGCATAGACCGGATCGGGCCAGCCCATCGCGCGGACGATCGCCAGCTGGCGGAAGGCGTTGTTGAGATGGTCGTCGCCGCGGATCACGTGGGTCACGCCCATGTCGTGATCGTCGACCACCACGGCGAGCATATAGGTCGGCGTTCCGTCCGAGCGCAGGAGGACGAAATCGTCCAGTTCCTCGTTCTTGACCGCGACGCGGCCCTGGACGAGATCCTCGATCACCGTTTCGCCCTCGCGCGGCGCCTTGAGCCGCATGACATAGGGTTCGCCGGCAGGCCAATCGGCCTCGCCCCGATCGCGCCATTCGCTTTCGATCCGGAAGGGCCGCCGCTCCTCGCGCGCCTTTTCACGCCGCGCCGCCAGCTCTTCCGGCGTCAGATAGCAGCGGTAGGCGGAGCCGTTGGCGAGCATTTCTTCCGCCACTTCACGGTGGCGCCCTTCGAAATGCGACTGGAAATAGGTCTGCCCATCGAATTCGAGGCCGAGCCATGCGAGCCCGTCGAAAATGACGTCGATCGCTTCCTGCGTGGAGCGGACCTTGTCGGTGTCTTCGATCCGCAAGAGCGTCTCGCCGCCGCAATGCCGGGCATAGAGCCAGGAAAACAGGCCCGTACGGGCATTGCCGATATGGAGGAATCCGGTCGGGGAAGGGGCGAAGCGCGTAACCACCTTGCCGCTATCGCTTGCCATCTCCGACTGCTTCCTTTCCAATATGCTTCATGGCGACCGGCAGCAGTGATGTTCCTATGGGCGAGGGGCCCGAACCGGTTTATGCTGCACTGCAGCGCCCTTGGCCCAAGCTGTTGCACTTGTCCAGTATCCCGGAGGCCATCGAGCGATTTCTCGGCAGCGCGGGATTCGACCGCGGGCCCTGGCTGACGGTCGCATTCGCGGGCGGAATCGCGCTGTGGTTCGTGTTGCCGGGGCCTTGGCAATGGTGCGCGGCCATCGGCGTGGCGGTGCTCGCAGCGCTGGCGGCACTGGCACTGTGGCGCGGGCGGGAGGATCGGGTGGCGTTGCTCGCCGCAGCCGTCGCGATCGGGCTGGCGATCGCTGCCGGGATTGCGCTTGTGTGGGCGCGGTCCGCACTTGTGGGTGCCCCGCCGATCGAGCGGCCCGAAGTCACGCGGTTTACCGCGCGGGTGCTCGAACGCGAGGAACAGCCGGCGCAGGATCGCGTGCGCCTGGTGCTCGCTGCGCGCGATCCGGCGACCGGCACCGCGCGCAAGCTGCGCGTCAATTTGCCCTTGGCCGAGGACCGGCCGGGCCTGGCGGAAGGCACGGTTGTGCGGCTGCGCGCCCGATTGATGCCGCCTGCCCCTCCCATGCTGCCCGGCGCCTACAATTTTGCGCGGACCGCCTGGTTCGAACAGCTTGCCGCGACCGGATCGGTGCTGGGCAGTGTCGAGGTGGTCGAACCGGCAAGCGGAGACGGCCTGCTGGCAGGCGTGCAGCGCAGCCTTTCCGCGCATGTCCGCGGGCAATTGGGTGGCTCGCCCGGCACGATCGCCGCCGCCTTTGCCAGCGGTGACAGGGGCGCGATTGCCGAAGCGGATGAGGAGGCGATGCGCGACGCCGGCCTGACCCACTTGCTGTCGATCAGCGGGCTGCATGTCAGCGCGGTGATTGCGGGTGCCTATTTCCTCGCCTTGCGCCTGCTGGCGCTGTGGCCCTGGCTCGCCCTGCGAGTGCGCTTGCCACTGCTTGCGGCAGGGATCGGCGCACTGGCCGGGATCGGCTACACCCTTCTCACCGGTGCGGAAGTTCCGACCGTGCGAAGCTGCGTCGGCGCGGTGCTGGTGCTGGGGGCCATGGCGCTGGGTCGCGAGCCGCTGAGCATGCGGATGGTGTCCGTCGCAGCGGGATTCGTGTTGCTGCTGTGGCCCGAATCGCTGGTCGGGCCGAGCTTCCAGATGAGCTTCGCCGCGGTGCTGGCGATTGTCGCCCTGCATGGCAGCGCGCCGGTCCGCGCCTTCCTCGCCCCGCGTGAGCAAGGCTGGCTGGCGCGGGCTGGCCGGAACCTGGTGATGTTGCTCGTCACCGGGCTGGTGATCGAGATCGCGCTGATGCCGATCGTGCTGTTCCATTTCCACCGCGCGGGGATTTACGGTGCCTTTGCCAATGTGCTGGCGATCCCGCTGGTGACCTTCGTGTCGATGCCGCTGATCGCTGCGGCACTGGCTTTCGACCTGGTCGGGGCAGGCGCACCGTTCTGGTGGCTGGCGGGCAAGTCGCTCGACCTGATGCTGGGTATCGCACACTGGACCGCCGGGCAGCCCGGGGCGGTCAAGCTGATGCCGCAGATGACCGGGGGAACTTACGCGCTGTTCCTGCTCGGTGGACTTTGGCTCGCGCTGTGGCGGGGTAAGGCCCGCCTGCTGGGCTTTGTGCCTGGCGCACTGGCGAGTGCGATGCTGCTGACGACGCCAGTGCCCGACCTGCTAGTGTCCGGCGACGGGCGCAACGTCGGGATTGTCGGTGAGGGCGAGCGGTTGCTGGTGTTGCGCGAAGGGCGCAGCGACTATGCGCGCGACAATTTGCTCGAACTCGCCGGGATGGAAGGGCAACCGGTGGCGCTGGCAGACTGGCCGGGCGCGCGGTGTAGCCGCGATTTCTGTGCGCTCGACATCGTGCGGGACGGGCGCAGCTGGCGGGTGCTGATGGCCCGCAGTCGCGACCGGGTCGAGGCGCGGCCCCTGGCGGCGGCGTGCGAGCGGGCCGACATCGTGGTGGCGGACCGTTGGCTACCGCGCAGTTGCCGGCCGGCCTGGCTCAAGGCGGATCGCAACTTCCTGGACCAGAGCGGCGGACTGGCTATCAGGCTGGGGGACGGGCGGCTGTCGATTGACAGGGTGGCGGACCACCAGGGCCAGCACGGTTGGTGGAGGGGGCGCGAAGCCGATGCCGCGCCCCGTCCGTCACGAGCAGGTCAGTGATAGCGGCGGAGCAGGCCCGCGAGCTTGCCCTGCACCTGCACCTGGCTCGGCTGATAGATCTGCGGTTCATAGGCGCCATTGGCCGGATCGAGCCGGATCATGCCGTTTTCGCGCCGCAGATATTTGAGCGTCGCTTCCTCGTTGTTGACCAGAGCGACGACGATTTCCCCGTCGCGCGCGGTTTCGGTGCGCTTCACCAGCGCATAGTCGCCGTCGAAAATCCCTGCTTCGATCATCGAATCGCCCGAAACCTCGAGTGCATAATGTTCGCCCGGGCCGAGCAGTGCAGCCGGAACCGGCATCGAGCTCTGCCCTTCGAGCGCCTCGATCGGCGCACCGGCGGCAATGCGACCGTGCAGCGGCACCTCGATAATGTCGTTGGCCGCTTCGGGCTGGCGGGCCGGCGGAGTAGCCGCCTTGCCGATAATGTCGTTCGCCGCGGGCTTGCGGATCACGGCGCCGGGCACCGCATCTTCAGGCTGGCGGATCACCTCCAGCGCGCGGGCGCGGTTGGGCAGGCGGCGGATGAAGCCGCGTTCTTCGAGCGCGGAGATCAGCCGGTGCACGCCCGACTTGCTCTTGAGGTCGAGCGCCTCCTTCATTTCCTCGAAAGAGGGCGAAATACCCGTCTCTTCCAGCTTGGCCTGGATAAACCGGATCAATTCGTGCTGCTTGGCAGTCAGCATGGCGAAACACTCCCTGGTCGCCTCAACCTATCGTCCTCGACCCGCCACCGACCGGGGTGGCAAGCGAACGAATGTGGAACGTTTAGGCAACCAATCGGGACAAGTCAAGCAACTGCGCCATTTCGGAGCAGGATGCATGGAACATCCGTTCCCGCTTTGGCTTCGCCGCTGCCTTCGGGGCGTTCGATCAGCACATCGGCGCGACTGAGGGCGAGCAGGGCGGCGGAGTCCTGTTCGGAAACGGGGCACACCAATCCCCCGTCCCACGTCGCGCGCAGGAAGATGCGGCGGCTACCCACCGGCGGCAGGTCGCAGGCGAGCGGCAGCATCGCCCGGCGCGGCAGCGGCTCGACCGCGCCCGAAAGCGTGCGTAGCAGGGGCAGGAGGAACAGCTGTGCAGTGACATAGGCGGATACCGGATTGCCCGGCAGGCCCAGCACGATGGTGTTGCCCTTGGTCGCGACCAGCAGCGGCTTGCCCGGCCGGATGGCGACCCGCCAGAAGGCGATCTGCGCACCCCATGCCTCCAGCGCAGGCTGGATCAAATCGTGATCGCCGACCGAGGCGCCCCCACTCGTCACCAGCACATCCACCCCGTCGCACTGCGCGAGTGCCGCTGCGAGGGCAGGCATGTTGTCCCCCACCGGCCCGTGGCGGCGGATGTCGCACGGCACCTGCGCTGCCAGAGCGGCGATCATCGGCCCGTTGCTGGCGGGAAGCTGGCCGGGAGCGCAATTCTCGGGATCGGCTGCCAACTCGTCGCCGCTGTCGAGCACGGCAATCGCCGGGCGGCGCCGGACATCGAGCCGCCCATGACCGGCCGAGATCGCCAGCGCCAGTTCCGGCGCGTCGATCCGCGTGCCTGCCGGGAGCAGGGCATCGCCTTGTGCAAAGTCGAACCCGCAGCGGCGGATATGCTTGCCGGGCGGAGGATTGGGACCGGCGAGCGCAAGATGCGCACCGTCCCGCGCCGCATCTTCCTGCAGCAGCACCCGGTCGGACCCTGTAGGGACGATCGCGCCGGTGGAGATACGAATGGCCTCGCCAGCTGCGATTTCACCCGTGAAGGGTGCGCCGCAGCGGCTTTCGCCGACCACTTGCCAGGGGCCGTCGCCCGCCAGTGCATAGCCGTCCATGGCGGAAAGATCGGCCGATGGCTGGGTGCGTCGGGCGTTGAGCGGTGTCGAAAGATAGCGGCCAAGTGCCTCTTCGGCAGGCAGTTTCTCCGGCGGAAGAGAGCTGGCCAGCGCCAGCAGCCGCGCCTGCGCTTCTTCCAGCGGGATCGGTTGGGGCAGGGCGCTCATGCGTCGGGTGCGCGCCACTCGCCCGACTTGCCGCCACTCTTGGCGAGCAGGCGCACGCTTTCAACCACCATCGCCTTATCGACCGCCTTGGCCATGTCGTAAATTGTCAACAGGGCGACGCAAGTAGCTGTCATCGCTTCCATTTCTACACCCGTCTTGCCCGTCAGGCTGGCCGTGGCGGTCGCGCGGATCGCGCCATCTTCGAAGGTGAAATCGACGCTCACCGCATCGAGCGCGAGCGGGTGGCACAACGGGATCAGCTCGCCGGTCTTCTTCGCCGCCATGATTCCGGCAATCCGCGCGGCGGCGAGCACATCGCCCTTGGGGGCATCGCCGCTGCGGATGGCTGCCAGCGCCTCTGCCGACATGCGGATGCGACCCGTGGCGACGGCTTTGCGCGCGCTCTCTGCCTTGCCGCCGACATCGACCATGCGCGCCGCGCCATTTTCGTCGAGATGGGTCAGCCCGTTCATCAAACGCGCCCCTTTCCTGCGAGACATGGACCGCATGTTACACTGTCCTGGCGGGAAAAAACCTGCCGGGTGCGGACTGGTGCGAACGGCAGGCGGGAAGCAGGTTTGTCGAGCGCAATCATGCGGGACGCATGGCAGAATTGTGCGATGTAGGACAGAGGCTGACCGAGGATGCCCCCCACTTGGCTAGCTCTGCAGCAGTGCCCGCGTTGCGGCCTCGACATCGGCCTGCCGCATCAGGCTCTCGCCGACGAGGAAACAGCGTACGCCGGCGGCAGTGAGGCGCAGGCAGTCGGCGTGGCTGTTGATCCCGCTTTCGCCGACCAGCAGCGCCCCTTCGGGCGCCAGCGGGGCGAGGCGTTCGGTGGTGGCAAGATCGGTGGTGAAGGTCTTGAGATCGCGGTTGTTGACCCCGATCAGACGCGACTGGAGCGCATGGGCGCGTTCCATCTCCGCCTCATTGTGGACTTCGACCAGCACATCCATGCCCTGTTCGATCGCCGCGGCTTCGATTTCGGCCATCTGCGCGTCGTCCAGCGCGGCGACGATGATGAGGATCGCATCGGCCCCGATCGCGCGCGCTTCCGCCACTTGCCACGGATCGACCATGAAATCCTTGCGCAGCACGGGCAGGTTGCACGCGGCACGGGCTTCGATCAGGTAATCCTCGTGCCCCTGGAAATATGTCTCGTCGGTCAGCACGGACAGGCACGCCGCGCCCCCGCTGGCATAGGCGCGGGCATGTTCCGAAGGCTGGAAATCGGCGCGGATCAATCCCTTGGAGGGGCTCGCCTTCTTCACCTCCGCGATCAGCCCGAAGCCGACCGCTGCGCGCCCTTCCAGCGCGCGGAGGAACCCGCGCGGCGGCAATTGGGCCGAGGCGCGGATTTCGAGGTCGCCCAGGCTTGTCACCGCCTTGCGCGCGGCCACTTCCTCGCGCTTGGTGGCGCAGATTTCGTCCAGCTTGTTCATTTCGCCATCTCGATCCAGCGCGCGAGCAGTGCCTTCGTCGCGCCCGAATCGAGCGCCTCGGCAGCCATCGCGGCCCCTTCGGCCCAGTCGTCGATGCGGCCCGCAACCATCAGCGCCGCAGCGGTGTTGAACTTGACCGTTTCGCGATAGGCGCTGGGTTCGCCATCGAGCAGCGCGGCCAGCGCCTTGGCGTTATGTGCCGGATCGCCGCCGCGAATGGCATCGAGCGGCGCGTGGTCGAGCCCGGCCATACTCGCGTCGACCCGCTTCATCGCAAATTCGTGCCCGGCGACATCGGCCATCTCGTTGCCGCCCGCCAGGCTCAATTCGTCCAGCCCCTCGTCGCCCGAGACGATGAAGGTCCGCTCGGTCCCCAGCCGCGCGGTCGCGTCGCCATAGATCGAGACATAGCCCGGGCGGGCAATGCCGATCAGCTGGCGCTTGATCCCGACCGGGTTGGACAGCGGCCCCATCAGGTTGAAGATCGTGCGGCGGCCCAGCGCCTTGCGGATCGGCTGGATGCGGACCATCGCCGGGTGGTGATTGGGCGCGAAAAGGAAGCAGATGCCGATTTCGGCCAGCGTCTTTTCGGCGGTGCGCCCGGCGGCGGCCATGTCGAGCCCCAACACCTCGAGCGTGTCGGCAACGCCCGACAGCGAGGAAATCGCGCGGTTGCCGTGGCGGGCGACCGGCACGCCGCAGGATGCGACGACCAGCCCGACGGCGGTGGAGACGTTGAGCGTGTGGTGCCCGTCGCCCCCGGTGCCGCAAACGTCGATCGCGTTGTCCGGCCCTTTGACGGGGATGTAGCGGGCGCGCAGCGCACGGGCGGCCCCGGCGATCTCGTCCGCCGTTTCGCTCCGTTCGGTCATGGCGAGCAGGAAGCGGGCGATTTCCTCGTCGCTGGCATCGCCGTCGAGGATCCAGCCGAAGACCTCCTCGGCCTCGGCCTCGCTCATATGCGGCACGGCGAGCGGCAGGTGCTTCATGCGATCTGGACGGCGTTCATCCCGCAGATGCGCAGGAAATTGGCGAGCAGGTCGTGGCCGTGTTCGGTCGCGATGCTCTCGGGGTGGAACTGCACGCCGTGGATCGGCAGCTCGACATGGCGGAAACCCTGCACATGGGCATCGTCGCTGCGCGCATTGACGGCCAGGCAATCGGGAATGTCCTCCACGATCAGCGAGTGATAGCGGGTGGCGGTGAAGGGACTGGGAAGGCCGGCGAACACGCCGCTGCCATCGTGCGTCACCGGGCTGGTCTTGCCATGCATCAGCCCGCCGCGAACCACCTTGCCGCCGAAATACTGCCCGATCGACTGGTGGCCGAGGCACACGCCGAGCAGCGGGGTCTTCGTTTCGGCACAGGCCCCGACGAGGTCGAGGCAGATGCCCGCTTCGTTGGGCGTGCAGGGGCCGGGCGAGAGCAGGATACCCTTCGCACCCGTCGCCAGCGCCTCCGCCGGGGTCAGCGCATCGTTGCGCACCACCTGCACATCCGCGCCCAGTTCCATCAGGTAGTGGACCAGGTTGAAGGTGAAGCTGTCGTAATTGTCGATGACAAGGATCATGGGCTTACTCTTTCGGCTTCGCCTTTGCCCGATTATCGGGCGCGATCAAGCCTTCCCGGCGAAGCGGTCGGTCGCACGGACGAGCGCATCGGTGATGCCGGGCTCGGTGTAGAGGTGCCCGCCGTCGGGCACGATTTCCAGCTCGACCTCGGGCCATGCCTGTTTCAGCGCCCACGCAGCTGAGGGGGGCGTGCAGCAATCGTGGCGGCCCTGCGCGATAAAGCCCGGGATGCCGCGCAGCTTGTGGGCGTTGGCGAGCAATTGCGCTTCTTCCAGCCAGCATTTGTGCATGAAATAATGGTTTTCGATCCGCGCGATGGCGATGGCATGCGCATCGTCGGTGAATTCCTCGAGCATCGCCGGGTCGGGCAGCAGGGTCACCGTCAGGCCTTCCCACAGGCTCCACGCCTTGGCCGCGGCGAGCTTCACCGCATCGTCGTCGCTGGTCAGGCGGCGGTGGTAGGCGCCGACCAGGTCGCCGCGCTCATCCTCGGGGATATGGCCGACATAGGCGTCCCAGCCTTCGGGATAGAGTTCCGAGGCGCCATATGCATAGAGCCAGTCGAGTTCGCACTGGCGCGCGAGGAAGATGCCGCGCAGCACCAGTTCGGTCACCCGCTCGGGATGGGTTTCGGCATAGGCGAGCGACAGGGTCGATCCCCAGCTGCCGCCGAACACCTGCCACTTCTCGTGCCCGCACATTTCGCGCAGCCGCTCGATATCGGCGACGAGATCCCAGGTGGTGTTGTGCTCGAGGCAGGCGAAGGGGGTGGACCGGCCGCAACCGCGCTGGTCGAACAGCAGGATATCGTAAAGCGCCGGGTCGAACTGCTGGCGCTGCCCCGGGCTGATCCCGCTGCCCGGCCCGCCATGGAGGAACACCACTGGCTTTGCGCCCCTGGTGCCGCAGCGTTCCCAATAGAGCGAATGCCCGTCGCCCACATCGAGCATGCCGGTTTCGTAGGGTTCGATGGGCGGATACAGCGTGCGGCGTTCGGTCATGGGCTTACTCCTTCTCGGTCACCACCAGCATCGGCCCGATGGGCGTGCGTGCGTCCATCCGGCCGCGCGCCGGGTCCCACAGGGCCGAGACGTTGCCGTCGAGGAACAGCGCGTCCTTCGCCTTCACCTCGTCGCGGAAATAACGGGCGATAACGCCGAAGCTGACCGGTTCGTTCGAGATCACGAAATGCGCGCGGCCCGCGCTGTCGACGCCTACGCCGTTGCGGATCGCCTTGCTCGGCCCGTCGTCGGTAATCTGCGGGTGCAGCTTGCCGCCCACCACCAGCATCGGCCCGCTCTGGGTGCCGAAGGCGGGGCGGTCGCCGACCGTGGAATAGAAGCGGTCGCTGTCCATCACGCGCCACTTGCCGCCGGTGCCGAAGAACACGCCGTTGGGCTTCATGTGGAAATTGCCCGGCCCATCCGCGCGATTGAGTTCCTTCAGCCGGTTGCCGTCTTCGACGTAATAACCGATCGGCTTGCCTTCGCCGTCGAACATCCCGGCGTTGACCGCGAAGGCGACCTTCGCATCCGGCTCGATCGCCGCCTTCAGCCCCGCGAACCCGCGCCACGGCGTGCCGCTTTCGGGTGCCAATGCGGTCATGATCGTGTGCCTGGCCGGATCGGCCACGCAATCGGTCAGCGATGCGCCGCCAAAGCTCACGTCGCGGCAGGCATCGTCCGCCGCCGCCACGCTGGGCGTCGGGCTGGGCGTGGCGGTTTCCTTGGGGGCATTCGGCCCGATCTCGTCGAGGTCGATGCGCTGCACCGGCTCACCCCCCTGCTGGTTGCAGGCAGCAAGCGCAAGCAGCAGGGCGGGTGCGAGCGCTCTCATTGCCCGAAGCCCGGTTCCTGCGCGATGCGGGCAGCCTCGCGCGCGGCGGCGATCAGCGCGCTGGCCTTGGCCACGCATTCGCGCTGTTCGTAGTCGGGATCGCTGTCGGCGACGATGCCCGCGCCCGCCTGCACATGCATCACCCCGTCCTTGACCACCGCCGTGCGCAGCACGATGCAACTGTCGACCGATCCGTCGGGCGCGAAATAGCCCACCCCGCCGGCATAGGCGCCGCGCGTTTCGGGTTCGAGTTCGGCAATGATCTCGCAGGCGCGGATTTTCGGCGCGCCGCTCACTGTCCCTGCGGGGAAACCGGCGAACAAGGCATCGAGCGCATCGTGTTCGGGCGCGAGCCGACCGATCACATTGCTGACGATGTGCATGACATGGCTGTAACGCTCGATGGTGAAGCTGGCCGTGACCTCGACGCTGCCGCGCGCGGCCACGCGGCCGACGTCGTTGCGCCCGAGATCGAGCAGCATCAGATGCTCGGCGCGTTCCTTGGCGTCGGCCAGCAGGCTTTCCTCTGCCGCCTTGTCAGCCTCTGCCGTCGCGCCGCGCGGGCGCGTTCCGGCGATCGGGCGAATGGTCACTTCGGGTTCGCCCGCGTCATTGGCGCGCACGCGCACGAGGATTTCGGGGCTGGAGCCGACCACCGCGAAGCCCGGCAGGTCGAGCAGATAGAGGAAGGGCGAGGGATTGACCCGCCGCAAGGAGCGATACAGCGCCATCGGCGGCAGCGGGAAGGGGCAGGTGAAGCGCTGGGCCAGCACGACCTGGAAGATGTCGCCCGCCTCGATATAGTCCTTCGCGCGGGCGACCATCGCGCCATATTCGCCCGGCGCCATGGTCGGCGAAAGCTGCATTTCGGGCAGTTCGGCAACCGCGGCTTCGGCGGGCAAGGAGCCGTCCAGCCTGCGCAGGGCCTCGTCGATCCGCTCGCCCGCCGCTTCGATGGCGTGGGCGGGGTCGGTCGCCGGATCGGCCCACAGCGGGGCAATGCAGAACAATTCGTCCGACAGCCCATCGAACACCAGGATCAACTGCGGGCGCACGAACAGCATGTCGGGCACCTGCAGCGCACCTTGCGGCGCACGGGGCAGCTTTTCGACCAGGCCGATGGTCTCGTAACCGAAATAGCCGACCACGCAGGCGAGCGCGGGGGGCAGGGCAGCGGGCACATCTGCGATCCGGCAGGATGCGACCAGCGCACGCAGTTCCGCCAGGCTGTCACCTTCGCACGGGCGGAAGGCCTCGCGGTCGTGGCGCCAGTCGGCATTTATCTCGGCCTGTGTGCCGGTTGCCCGGAAGACGAGATCGGGATCGATCCCCAGCAGGCTGTAGCGCCCGCGCACCTCGCCCCCTTCGACCGATTCGAGCAGGAAGTCGCCCCGCCCGGGTTCGAACAGCTTCAGCGCGGCACCGACGGGCGTCTGCGTATCGGCCACGACCCGCCGCCAGACGAGCGCATGCGCGCCGCGGGCGAGGGCTTCCTGCGCGGCGCCCGCGTTCTCAGGCGAATATCCGGCCAGGGCGAGCCTCAGCTTTCGCCGGTGAGCTGCTTGCGCACCGCATCGATCGCGGGCTTGTTGCGTTCGATCTTCATTTCCTTGCGGATCGCGCCCTGCAGCTGTTCGGCATATTCCTGCCCGGTGGAGGTGGCGAGCTGGGTCTTCGCGTCCTTGAACATCGGATCGTCCTTGCTCATCGTCCCCGGCACGATTTCGGCCAGGCTGACGAGGAACCAGCCGTTATCGCCCGGCGCTTCGAGCTTTTTCGAGGTGCCTTGCGCCATGCTGAAGAACAGCGCCAGCGGGGCGGGTACCTGCTGGCCGGTGCGGGCGATTTCTTCGCGCGAGAGATCGACATGGTCGACCTTGGGCCCGGCGACCTTCTCTTCGGCCAGTGCCTTGTCGAGGCTTTCGCCGCGCACGAGGCGTGCGAGCACCTTGTCGGCTACTTCCTTTGCCTTCTTCGCGCCTTCGGCCCGGCGCCATTCGGCGGTCACCTCGGGGGTGATCTCGGCCAGCGGCGCGGCGGAGGACGGCGTGATCTGCGAAACCTCGTAGATCAGGAAGGTGTCGCCCTTGCCGACATCGGCCAGCTGCGGTTCGCCTTCGTCTTCCATCTGGAAGGCGGCGGCGATCGCCGGGGCGAGCAGTTGCGGGGCGCTTTCGTTCGGCTTGCCGTAAACCTGGCCGGTCGCGGTGAGCGGCTGGGTCGAGGCGAGCTTGACGCCAAGCTGGTCGGCCACCTCGGTCAGCGCGGTGCCGCCGTCGATCTGTTCCTCGATATTGGCGGCAAGATCCGACATCGCCTTGCGCTTGTTCTGTTCGCGCAGCGTATCGGCGATCGACCCGCGCACTTCGGCGAGGCTGCGCGCCGGAATCTTGGTCACCTGGTCGACGCGGACGACATACCAGCCGATCGGGCCGCGCGCGACCTGCGCGAGCTTGCCGCTGGCAGCGGCGAAAGCCGCATCGGCCACGGCCTGCGAGGCATCATTGGCCAGCTTCGCCTTGTCGACCGGGCCGATCTTGGCGGTCTGCAGCCCGGCGCTGCGTGCTGCCGCTTCGAGCGAGCCGCCCGTGGCCACGCTCTTGGCGATGTCAGCGGCCTTCTGCTGCGTGGGCACGATCAGCTGGGTGAAGCTGCGCGTTTCGCTGGCGGCATATTTCGCGGCGTCTTTCTTGTACTGCGCCGCGATTTCGTTGTCGGTCGGTTCGATCCGGTCGGTGATCTGCGCCGCGCCGAAGGTGGCGTAGCGGATGACGCGACGTTCGGGGCGGATGTAGTTCTTCTTGTTGGCCTCGTAATAGGCCTGCAGCTGCGCCCCGGTCGGCGCGCCCTTGGGCTCGTAGGGGGCGCTCATGATCACGGTAATCGTGCCCTTGCGCCGTTCCTTGAGCAGCGAGGCATAGTGGATCACGAATTTGTCGGGGATCTGCGCGCCATAGGAAGCAGGCAGCAGCAGCTGCTGCGCCAGCAGCCCGTTGCCGAGGTCGCTGCGCACCATCTTGTCGGTCAGCCCGCGCTGGGCGATCGCCGCGCGATAGGTATTTTCATCGAAAGTGCCGTCCGCCCCGGTGAAGGCGGGCAGCTTGATGATCTCGCTGTTGACCAGGTTGCTGCCCGCGCGCAGGCCGATTTTTTCCGCGTATCCGCCCAGCGCGAAGCGGTCGATCATCGAATCGAGCACTTTTTCCAGGCCGCCCTGCGCGATGAAGGCGGGCACGGTCAGCGTGGGATCCTGCTGCCGCATCCCTTCGACCTGCGCGGTGACCGCGCGGCTCAATTCGCCGCTGCCGATCTTCTGCTTGCCGACCACGGCAACCCGGTCGCCCCCCGCGACTCCGCCGAACGCGCCGCTGCTGGCCACGTCGCCGCTTGCGAAAGCGAGGCCGATCAGTGCCAGGAACGCGAGGGTGATGATCACGCCAAGCTTTGATTTGAAGAAGTTACGGAAGAAACTGAGCATTGTGAAACCGGTCCGGATCTGGGCGCATGTGGCGCCCCTGCATGTGAGGCAGTGTGTGGGGCAGTGCGCTTTATCTGCCCTGCGGCCTTGTCGCAACAGGTCGCAAAGGGTTTTGACCTGAGCGCCCGGCTCGGCTAGCGGACCCGGCCCACCCGCTCCATAGGGGCAGGACAGAATCAGTAGTATCGGGAACGAGCTATGGCCGAGCGGCCCTATATTGTCGGCAACTGGAAAATGAACGGGACGCGCGCGATGCTCAGCGAAGCGCGCGCGATCGACCGCGGGGCGCAGCGCCTGATGAAGGTCGAGGTGGCGCTGGCGCCGCCGTTCACCCTGATCCACCCCGTTCACCGCGAAGCCGAACAGATCGCGGTCGGCGCGCAGGATTGCAGCGCCGCGCCCGATGGCGCGCATACCGGCGATATTTCGGCCACCATGGCGGCGGATGCCGGCGCCAAATTCGTGATTCTGGGCCACAGCGAGCGGCGGCAGGACCATGGCGAATCGGATGCGACCGTCCGCGCCAAGGCCGAAGCGGCCTTCGCCGCCGGGCTCAAGGTCATCCTGTGCTGCGGCGAGACCGAGGAAACGCGCGATGCGGGCAAGGCGGAAGCCTTCGTGACCCGCCAGCTCGAGGCGTCGCTACCCGAAACCGTGGATGGCGCGGCCGAGCGGCTGTCCGTCGCCTACGAGCCCATCTGGGCGATCGGCACCGGCCGCACCCCGACGGTGGAGGATGTGGCGGCGATGCACAACGCGATCCGCGCGCTGCTGGTGAAACTCTATGGCGAGGAAGCGGGCAATGAAATCCGCATCCTCTACGGCGGATCGGTCAAGCCGGAGAACGCGGGCGAGCTGCTGGCGGCGGATAATGTCGGCGGCGCGCTGGTCGGTGGGGCCAGCCTGACGGCGGAAAGCTTCCTCGGCATCGTCAACGCCGCGGCCGAATTGCTCGAACGCTGAGGGGCGCCGCCAATCGCTGCACTTGCCCTAGCGCCCCTGCGCGCCTAGATGCGCGGGCAAGCCATTCCCTTTGAATTATCCAGAAGACCCCGCATGTCGCTTTTCCTCTTCCTTACCGTGGTCCAGGCGCTGGTCGCCGCGGCGCTCGTCGGCGTTATCCTCGTGCAGCGTTCCGAAGGCGGCGGTCTCGGCATCGGCGGTGGCGGCAGCCCCGGCGGCCTGATGAGCGCGCGCGGCGCGGCCGACTTCCTGACCCGCGCGACCCGCTGGCTGGCGATTGCCTTCGTCGTGCTGTCGATCGCCCTGGCGGCGGTGGCGGTGGAAACCACCGGCGGCGACGCGATCACCTCGACGCTCGACCGCAAGGTTGCGCCCGATACCGCCGATCGCCTGACCGGCGACACCACGGCCACCCCGGCTCCGTCCGACGCGGCGAGCCCGGCGGCAGCTCCCGCAGCGGGCGACGATCCGCTGGCCGGCGCGACCAAGGAATAGGTTTCGCACAACCGAATTGTGGATTGCGGCATTTCGCCGCCGCATTCCGCTTGCCCCGACTCCGTATCCAAGCTTAAGGCCCGACACCCATGGCGCGGTATATTTTCATCACCGGCGGCGTGGTTTCCTCGCTCGGCAAAGGTCTCATGGCGGCATCGCTTGGCGCGTTGCTGCAGGCGCGTGGCTACAAGGTCCGCATCCGCAAGTTCGACCCCTATCTGAACGTCGATCCGGGCACGATGAGCCCCTACCAGCATGGCGAAGTCTATGTGACCGACGACGGGGCGGAAACCGACCTCGACCTCGGCCACTATGAACGCTTCACCGGCGTGTCGGCGCACCAGGGCGACAACATCACCTCGGGCCGGGTCTATCGCGACATCATCGCGAAGGAACGGCGCGGCGACTATCTGGGCGCGACGGTGCAGGTGATCCCGCATGTGACCGACGCGATCAAGCAGTTCGCACTGGCCGACCAGGGCGACCACGATTTCATCCTGTGCGAAATCGGCGGCACGGTGGGGGACATCGAATCGCTGCCTTTCATGGAAGCGATCCGCCAGCTGAGGAACGAGCTGGAGCCGCTGCAGACGCTCAGCGTCCATGTCACGCTGGTGCCCTATATTTCCGCGGCCGGCGAGCTGAAGACCAAGCCGACCCAGCATTCGGTGCGCGAACTGGCGAGCCTGGGGATCAAGCCCGACGTGCTGCTGTGCCGCGCTGAGCATCCGATTCCCGATGGCGAGCGCCGCAAGATCGCGCAGTTCTGCAACGTGCGGCAGGAAGCGGTGATCCCCGCGCTCGACGCGTCCTCGATCTATGCCGTGCCGCTGCAATATCATGCGGAGGGGCTGGATACCGAGGTGCTGCGCGCCTTCGGCATCACCGACGCGCCCGAGCCCGACCTGTCGCGCTGGTACGATATCCTCGACCGTTACGAGAATGCGGAAGGCGAAGTGACGATCGGCGTGGTCGGCAAATATGTCGGCCTGCCCGATGCCTATAAGTCGCTGAACGAGGCGCTGGTCCACGGCGGCATGGCCAACCGCGTGCGCGTGAACATCAAGTGGATCGACGCGGAAATCTTCGAACAGCCCGAAGCCGATATCGCTGCCCAGCTGGAACCGATGCACGGCATCCTGGTGCCGGGCGGCTTCGGCGTGCGCGGCAGCGAAGGCAAGATCGCCAGCGTGCGCTTTGCCAAGGAACGCAAGGTGCCCTTCCTCGGCATTTGCCTGGGCATGCAGATGGCCTGCATCGAAGGCGCGCGCGCGGGCGGCGTGGAAGGTGCGAACTCCACCGAATTCGGCGAAACGGCAGAGCCGGTCGTCGGCATCATCACCGAATGGATGAGCAAGGAAGGCTTGCAGACCCGCGGTGCGGATACCGACCTTGGCGGCACCATGCGGCTGGGCGCCTACGAGGCGAAGCTTGACGGCAACAGCCACGTATCGAGCATCTATGGCGGCGCGGCGAGCATTTCCGAACGCCACCGGCATCGCTACGAAGTGAACCTGAAATATCAGGACGCGCTGGAGCGTGACGGGCTGATTTTCTCGGGCATGTCGCCCGATGGGCTGCTGCCCGAAATCGTCGAGCGGCCCGACCATCCCTGGTTCGTGGGCGTGCAGTTCCATCCGGAACTCAAGAGCAAGCCGTTCGACCCGCACCCGCTGTTTGCCGGGTTCGTTTCCGCCGCATTGCAGCAGGCGCGGCTGGTCTGATCCAACCTATCGCGCGCGCAGCCCCGCCAGCAGGTGGGGCAGCGCGTCGCGCAACCGGGCCTCGATCGACATCGCCGGATCGACCCAGCGCTGCACGATCAGCCCGTCGATCAGCGCAAGCAGGTTCGCTGCAAGGGATTCAAGCGGCAGCTCTGCGGCAAGCGTGCCGTCGGCCTGTCCCTGCCGCAGCAGGGCGACCATCTGGCCGGCAAACATGTCGAGCATCGCGCGATAACGATCGCCGAAACGCGCGCCGGTCGCCTCCACCCCCGATGCCGACCAGAATTCCAGCGTCAGCGGCACGATCACCGAATCGGCATCCAGCCGCGCAGCGATGCCGCACAGGACCGCGGTCACCGTTTCCAGCGGGTCCGCGCCGGGGGGCAGGGCAGTATCCGGCATCGCCGCCTCATCCGCAAAATCCTCGAACAGCGCGAAGAACAGCTCCTCCTTGCTCTTGTAGCTGAGATAGAGCGTCCCCTTGGCCAGCCCCGCTGCAGCCGCAATTTCGTCCATCGTCGTATTGCGATAGCCGCGCTGGGCGAAGGTCGTCGCTGCTGCGTCGAGGATTGCACGCCGACGCGCGTCGCGATCGACAATCTTGGGTGCCAAGAGATCTGTCCTTTATTATGACTGACGAGTCAGTCATAATAGCACGCAGGCCGAGTCGGAGGCCAGAGCCCGGCACCGGTCGCTGGAAATTTGCCACAGGAGAATGACATGCGGATCGCGATCAGCGGCGCCGGCGTTGCCGGGCCGACCCTTGCCTATTGGCTGCGCCGGGGCGGGCACGAACCCTTCATTGTCGAGCGCGCGCCGCAGTTGCGCACCGGCGGCTATGTGATCGACTTCTGGGGGCTGGGCTACGACATCGCCGAGCGTATGGGCATCGTCGAGACGGTGCTGGCCAAGGGATACCGCGTTTCCGAAGTGCGCATTGTCGGTGATGACGGCCACCGCAAGAGCGGGTTCCCGGTCGACGCCCTGGCAGGGCTGACCGACGGGCGCTTCACCAGCCTGCCGCGCGGCGACCTTGCGAGCGCGATTTTCTCGACCATCCGCGACGAGGTGGAGGTGATTTTCGGCACCACGATCACGGCGCTCGAAGATCGCGGCGATGCAGTCACGATCGCGCTCGCCAATGGCGAGATGCGCACGGTGGACCTGGTGATCGGGGCCGATGGGCTCCACTCGAACGTGCGCTCGCTGGCATTCGGGCCGGAAGCGGGGTTCGAACGCGATCTCGGCTATGCGGTCGCCGCCTTCAATATCCCCGGTTACGCACCGCGTGACGAGGATGTTTACGTCATGCGCGCCTGGCCCGGGCGCAGCATCTCGCGCTTCGCCTTGCGCGATGGGTCGAGCCTGGTGTTGATGGTGATGGCTGCCGAGGCGATGGGCGGCGCCATTCCCGCCGACACGGTGGGCAAACGCGCCATGCTGCGACAGGTTTACGCCGATATGGGGTGGGAGACGTCCGGGATCCTCGCCGCCATGGATGCGCAGGAAGACATCTATTTCGACCGGGTCAGCCAGATCGAATTGCCGCACTGGACCAGCGGCCGCGTCGCGCTGGTGGGCGATGCCGCAGCCTGTGCCTCGCTGCTGGCGGGCGAGGGCACGGGGCTGGGCATGACCGAAGCCTATGTGCTGGCGGCGGCGCTCGCCGGGCATGACGATTACCGGCGCGCCTTTGCCGATTACGAGGCGCGCCTGCGCCCCTTCCTCGCCGACAAGCAGAAGTCGGCCCGCGAGTTTGCCGGGGCCTTTGCTCCGAAAACCCGGCTCGGGCTGGCGGTTCGTGACATGGCGGCGCGCATGCTGGCGCTGCCCGGCGCAGCACAACTGCTCGTCGGCGGGAATATCTCGGACGATTTCGAATTGCCCGACTTCCCGGCCGGTTCCTCGTCACGCTGAACGAAAAACGGCCCGCCTCCAGGGGGGAGAGGCGGGCCGCTGTCGGTTGGGCTTTCGCGCGAATTACGCGGCGTCGGCCTCGTCATCCTTCTGGACGACTTCCAGCGTCGGCTGGCCGAGCATGATCTTCTTGGGCTTCATCGCCTCGGGCACTTCGCGCACGAGGTCGATCACCAGCAGGCCGTCGGACAGGTCGGCATTGTCGACCCGGACGTAATCCGCCAGTTCGAAGCGGCGTTCGAACCCGCGGTTGGCGATGCCGACATGCAGCATTTCGCCATCGACTGGCTCGTCCTTCTTCTTGCCCTGGATCACCAGCAGGTTCTGCTGCGCGGTGATGTCGAGATCGGCGGGCTTGAAGCCGGCGACCGCCAGCGTGATGCGATAGGCATCTTCGCTACGGCGTTCGATGTTGAACGGGGGGTAATTGTCCCCGCCGCTACGCAGCTGGTTTTCCATCAGGTCGAACAGGCGGTCGAAGCCGACGGTGTTGCGGCGGTAGGGGGTAAAATCGGTACGCGACATGGTTCAAATCCTCCATCGAGCAATTTGGTTCGGATCGGGACCCGCAGCATGCGGCATCCCGGATTTTGCTTCCGCGCCCGTTGCGGCACGCGTCTGCAAGTGTCATTTAGGAAGCAGAAGGGTCCATTCAAGTATCGGGAAACCCCATGGCAAAAGTCGAAATCTACACCAAGGCATTCTGCGGCTACTGCCATCGCGCCAAGGCGCTGCTGAAGAAGAAGGGCGTCGATTTCGAGGAGATCGACATCACCATGGACAGCGCCAAGCGCCAGGAAATGCTCAGCCGCAAACCCGACGCGCGCACCGTTCCGCAAATCTTCATCGACGATGTCGCCGTGGGCGGGTCGGACGATATCCATGCGCTCGATCGTGCGGGCAAGCTCGATCCGATGCTCGGGCTCTGAACCGCGTCCATGACGAAAATTGCCGTCCTCCAGATGACGTCGGGCATCGATCCGGCGGAAAATGCCGCTGTGCTGGCCGATGCGATCGAGCGCGCGGCAGGCGAGGGGGCCGAAATCCTCTTCACCCCCGAGATGACCGGCTTGCTCGACCGCGATCGCAAGCGTGCCGCCGAACACATCGTGCCCGAAGGCGAGAACCCGGTGCTTGCGGCCGCGCGCTGGGCGGCGGAAGCCCATGAGATCTGGGTTGCGCTCGGCTCGCTGGCGATCGACGCCGGGGATGGCCGCTGGGCCAACCGCGCCTTTGTGATCGACAGCGCCGGGACGATCATCGCGCGTTACGACAAGCTGCACATGTTCGACGTCGACCTCGCCACCGGCGAAAGCTGGCGGGAATCGAACGCCTATGAAGCGGGCAGTGAGGTCGTGGTGGTAACCGACAGCCCGGCCGGGCGGCTCGGCCTGTCGATCTGTTACGACATCCGCTTCCCCGCCTTGTTCGAGGCGCTGGGGCGTGCGGAATGCGATGTCATCGCGATCCCCGCCGCCTTCACCGTGCCCACCGGGCGCGACCACTGGCACATATTACAGCGTGCCCGCGCGATCGAAGCGAGCGCCTATGTGGTGGCGGCCGCGCAGGTCGGCCACCATGCAGACGGGCGGCAGACCTTCGGCCATTCGCTGGTGGTCGATCCGTGGGGCAAGGTGCTGCTCGACCTGGGTGGCGATGCGCCGGGGCTGGGCTTTGCCGAGATCGACGACGCGCGGATTGCCGAGGTGCGCGCGCAGCTGCCCAGCCTTGCCAACCGCCGCGAAATCCCCATTTCCTGAGCCGCCATGATCGTGTTCGACCTGCATTGCGCCGAAGGGCACCGCTTCGAAGGGTGGTTCGGATCGTCGGAGGATTACGCCAGCCAGCAGCAGCGCGGGCTGGTTGCCTGCCCGCATTGCGGATCGGCGCAGGTTGCCAAGGCGCCGATGGCCCCTGCAGTCCCCGCCAAGTCCAACCAGCGCAGCGATGTCGCCCAACGCGGGGAAGCATCGCGTCCGGTGGTCGGCGGCGAGATTCCTCCCGAAGTGATGCAGGCCATGCGGGCGCTGGCCGAAGCGCAGGCCAGGGCGCTCAAGCAGAGCAAGTGGGTGGGCGACGATTTCGCCGAACAATCGCGCGCCATGCACTATGGCGAACGCGAGCTTGAAGCGATCCATGGCAAGGCGACGCTCAAGGAAGCGAAGGAACTGATGGAGGAAGGCGTGCCGCTTGCCCCGATCATGTTCCCGATGGCCGACCCGGACGAACTCAACTGATTGTCAGCTGCCCCTGCCTTGCCTAAAGGCGCTGTTGGCGCGCCCGTAGCTCAGCAGGATAGAGCACCAGATTCCTAATCTGGGGGCCACAGGTTCGAATCCTGTCGGGCGCACCAGATATATGTCCTCGCAGAGGGCGGATATCTGGTCCGGCGCTTCAGTATCGAGCAGGTTCGGAGTCGGAGCCGCATGGCGGCGGAGACGTGCGCAGCGCAGCGAAGCACAATCCTGTCGGGCGCACCATTATGCATCTCCCGCCGCATAATTAACCAAACCGTCGCAAAACCGCTTGCGCGCGGGAATCACTTGTGATTCAGTGTATTTCATGACGCGTGAGGGGCACAGAATCAGTCTTCCGAGGGAACAGCTCGTCCAGGCCATCGCGCTGGGCGTGTTGCTGCTGCTGGGCGGGCTGGCGATTGCCGGGCCGAGCGGCCTTCTTTCGTGGAGCGAAAACCTCAAGAAGCGCGATGTGCGCAAAGGCGAGATCGCCCGGCTGGAATCGCAGATCGGGGTGCTGCAGAACCGGGTCGAATTGCTCGACCCCAATCACGCCGATCCCGACATGGTCGGCGAATTGCTGCGTTCCAACCTCAATGTCGTGCATCCCGACGAAGTTGTGCTGACGCTCGACCACAAGGATCAGTAACCGCGCGCAGCACGGCCATTCCGTAGCCGCGCCCGTCGCTCCGCTGGTTTCGTATTCACGCAATTCCCGGCGTTGCCAGCGGACTGCGCTTGGTCCTATAGCGAAGCTGCGTCGCTGGTCGGCGCACACCTCCCCAAGGTGACAAGAGCGAGGATTTTGCTTTGGCACGAGCCGCGAAGAGCACGAAGAAGCCTGCCCCCAGCCGGGCCGCACAAGACAGCAACGCACAGGACCTCGATTTCGTCCTGCACAGCCTTCAGGAAGAGCATGAAAAGACCGGGCGCTATGGCGCCAGTGTCGAGGAAATGCTGCACTTCTACGAACAGATGCTGCTGATCCGCCGGTTCGAGGAAAAGGCCGGCCAGCTCTATGGCCTCGGCCTGATCGGCGGCTTCTGCCACCTCTATATCGGGCAGGAAGCGGTCGCGGTGGGCCTGCAGTCGGCGCTGACCGACGGGCTGGACAGTGTGATCACCGGCTATCGCGACCATGGCCACATGCTCGCCTACGGGATCGACCCGAAAGCGATCATGGCCGAGCTGACCGGGCGCCAGGCGGGCATCAGCCATGGCAAGGGCGGCTCGATGCACATGTTCTCGTCCGAGCATAAGTTCTACGGCGGCCACGGCATCGTCGGCGCGCAGGTATCGCTCGGCGGCGGGCTGGCGATGGCGCATAAATATCGCGAGGACGGGGGCTTCTGCCTCGCCTATTTCGGTGACGGTGCGGCCAACCAAGGGCAGGTCTACGAAACCTTCAACATGGCCTCCTTGTGGAACCTGCCGATCGTCTTCGTGATCGAAAACAACGGCTATGCCATGGGCACCGCAGTCAAGCGCGGCTCGGCCGAAACCGAATTCCACCGTCGCGGCACCGCCTTCCGCATCCCCGGCATGGATGTGAACGGGATGGATGTGCTCGAAGTGCGCGGCGCCGCCGAAATCGCCTTCAAACATGTGCGCGATGGCAAGGGTCCCGTGCTGATGGAACTCAACACCTATCGCTATCGCGGGCACTCCATGTCCGACCCGGCGAAATACCGTACCCGCGAGGAAGTGCAGGACGTGCGCGAACACAAGGACCCGATTGAAGGGTTGAAGAAGCTGTTGCTCGAACAGGGCCAGACCGAAGAGGATCTGAAGGCGATCGACAAGCGCATCCGCGCAGTCGTGACCGAAGCCGCCGATTTCTCCGAAAGCTCGCCAGAACCCGCGCCGGCGGAACTCTACACCGATGTGCTGGTGGGGGAGTATTGAGCCATGGCGATCGAACTCAAGATGCCCGCGCTGTCCCCCACCATGGAAGAAGGCACGCTGGCCAAATGGCTGGTCAAGGAAGGTGACGAGGTTTCATCGGGCGACATCATCGCCGAGATCGAAACCGACAAGGCGACGATGGAATTCGAAGCGGTGGACGAAGGCACCGTGGGCAAGATCCTCGTTCCCGAAGGCAGCGAGAATGTGAAGGTCGGCACCGTGATCGCCGTGCTGGCAGGTGACGGCGAGAGCGCCGACGCTGCCGCGCCCGCCGCGCCGGTGGTCGATGTTCCGGGCGAGGGCAAGGATGTCGGCCAGGCCCAGTCCGAAGCCGAAATCACCAAGCCTTCCAGCTCGCCCCGGCCCAAGGTCGAGGATCCGGCGATCCCGCACGGCACCAACATGAAGCAATCGACCGTGCGCGAAGCCTTGCGCGATGCGATGGCCGAAGAAATGCGCCGTGACGACCGGGTATTCGTGATGGGCGAGGAAGTCGCCGAATACCAGGGCGCCTACAAGGTCACCCAGGGCCTGCTGGAAGAATTCGGGCCCAAGCGGGTGATCGACACGCCGATCACCGAATATGGCTTTGCCGGGATCGGCGCGGGCGCGGCGATGGGCGGGCTGCGGCCGATCGTCGAATTCATGACCTTCAACTTCGCCATGCAGGCGATCGACCACATCATCAATTCGGCGGCCAAGACCAATTACATGTCGGGCGGCCAGATGCGCTGCCCGGTGGTGTTCCGCGGCCCCAACGGCGCGGCCAGCCGCGTTGCCGCACAGCACAGCCAGAACTACGGGCCATGGTACGCCAGCGTGCCCGGCCTGATCGTGATCGCGCCCTATGACAGTCATGACGCCAAGGGCCTGCTGAAGGCCGCGATCCGCTGCGAAGACCCGGTGGTGTTCCTCGAGAACGAGCTGGTTTACGGGCGCAGCTTCGAACTGCCCGAGCTCGACGATCATGTCCTGCCGATCGGCAAGGCACGGATCGTGCGCGAAGGCAGCGATGTCACCATCGTCTCCTATTCGATCGCAGTGGGCCTGGCGCTGGAAGCGGCGGAAACGCTGGCGGCGGAGGGGATCGAGGCGGAAGTGATCGACCTGCGCACCCTGCGCCCGCTCGACAAGGAAACCGTGCTCGCCAGCCTCGCCAAGACCAATCGCATGGTCGTGGCCGAAGAGGGCTGGCCGGCCTGCTCGATCTCGTCCGAAATCATCGCCATTTGCATGGAGGAAGGCTTCGACCACCTCGATGCGCCGGTGCTGCGGGTGACCGACGAGGACGTGCCGCTGCCCTATGCCGCCAACCTCGAAAAGCTGGCGCTGCTCGATGCGCCGCGGATCGTCGCGGCAGTGAAGAAGGTCTGCTACGCCGGATAGGCCGGCGGCTCAGACCGCGGGTGCCGTTACCCCGGTATAGACTGCGCAATTGGCGATTGGATCGGGTGTGGTGGGGTCGCGCTGATACACCTGCGTCAGGTCGCGTTTGTTGCGCACGTTGAAGGCGGCTGTCGCTTTCAGCGTGCCGGCGTGGGTGAACAGGCTCGAGATCAGCGGCTGGTAGTCGTAAGCCACCTCCACGAACATCACCGCTTCGCCGTCGAAAGCGATGATTTCCTGCCCGGTCGGCCCCATTCCCGGGAAATCGGTCGTCAGCCCGTCTCCGGTATTGCCGTAGGTCGAGTTGAAGGTCTTCTTGCCCATGCAGCGCTGCCAATGGATATATTGCTTGTCGCCATCGCTGCCCGGCACGGTTTCGAGGCTGGAGAGAATGACCCGGCCATTGTCGAACAGGTCGATGGTTCCGCCGGTCTGGATATGCGCCCCATAGAAGACATCGTTGATGTCGCTTTCGTAGAGCTTCAGATCGCCCAGCAGCGATTCCTCGCCCACGCGCGAGGCGTTGTCCGCGATCAGCACGGCGGCCTGGCTGATGCGCATCTGCACGATCGCCTGGTTGGCGGATTCCACGCCCCACAGACCCGCCGTCATCAGCAGCGGTGCCGAGAGGGCGAATTCGAGCATCGCGGTACCCGAGGAGTTGCGGGAAAGGCGGCGAAGCAGGCGGCGGATGCGGTTCATGGGCAATTCCCCACGGAAAGCTCGACCGCCTGCTTGTCGTAAGGCTGGTTACGCAAGACGGTGGTCGCGGTGGTGGTGAACGTATCGGACATGCCGATCAGCTTGCTGACGCCAAAGGTGCGGGGATAGCTGACGGTCACCTGGTAGAGCACGGCATCGCGCGCACCGCCCAGGCCGGTCCGGCCGCGGTCGGCGTCCCAAATGCCATTGCCGTTCGCATCTTCGAACGGCTCGCCATCGTTGCAGTCGCCGTCGTTGTTGGCATCGGTGAAATCTTCGGGCTGGTTGACCTTCGAGAAGCTGGAATAGGCGCGGCGCTGGAAGGTAATCGTCGCATCGGGCACGATCTGGTGCACGGTATTGGTCACCGCTGTGTCGATCTCGGTCTGCTTCACATAGGCGCCTTCGATCGTTGAATCGCGGGCGGCCTGCTGGATCGACCCCTGCAGCAGCGACTGCATGTAGTAATTATAGCCCATCTCGAACAAGCCGAGCAGGAGCGTGAGCAGCGCCGGCGCGATCAGCGCGAATTCGACCAGTGTCGCGCCGCTGCTGTCGCCGGCAAGTTGGCGCAGTCGCATCATTTGTCGATCCTCAATTCGCTCAGGCTCTTGGCGATTGCCGCGAAAGTGGTGTTGAGTTCCTGTGCGTCCTTGGCCTGGAAGTAGTGGCCCGGCCCGGCGCATTGCACCATCGCGTCCTGTGGTTCGGTGCCGAAGCTGATGATCCAGACGGTTACGTTCTTCTTCTTCAGTTCCTGGCACACATAGCTGAAGCGATTGATAACGGTCTGGTTGAGCGACGTGGCATCGCTCAGCTTCCAGCGGCGCTCGTCGATCGGCTCGAGTCCATAGGCCGAGTAGCTGAGGTCCACCGTCGAGGTGTAGCCATCGGTCAGGTAGATCAGGTTGCGGCTGGTCGGCAGTCCGTCGACATCGGCGTTCTCATCGGCGAAAATGCCGGTGGGCGAGAGCAGCCGGGCACCCCAGATCATGCCGATATCGTGGTAGGTGCTGCCCCTGGCGGTCAGCGTGCCGACATAGGCCGACATCTCCTCGTCGGTCATCGTGGAGAGCTTCTTGGCAGGGGACGGGCAACTTGCCAGCCCCGCCCAATAGGGGCTGACATATTCGCTCAACGTCGTGCTTGTGCCCTTCTTGTACTTGCCGGTGTAGTCCCAGAGAATTTCACGCGCATAGACCAGGCCCGGATATTGCGGACGCCACTGTGTCGCAGGGTCGGTCGGGTCGGGAACGCGGTCGATATCGAGATCGATTGCCTTGGTCAGATCGACATTGTCGTAGTCGGTAATGTCGTAGGTATCGCGTTCCTCGATGCAGCCGTTCGAGCTGGTCCGCCAGTCGCTCACATCGTAGCTGATCGGCTTGTATTGCCACAGGGCAGCGCTCGAATAGACCGGCTCGGTGATCTTCTTCCCTTCGGTGACGTAATTGACGTAGCTCTGCTTGGTCACCGTGCAGGTGGAATCGTTGAGCTTTGCCGAATAGTAATCTCCGTTCTCGGTGTAACGGATTGTGCTGATCGTCCTGGTGCCCGGCGGGGGGCCGACGACTGCCTCTGTCGTCGTGCTCATCACCTGGCTGGTATAGCTGTAGGTGCTGGTCGGCTTGGTCGGGCAGCTATAGGTGCCTTTTGCCGAATTGTAGCTCGCGTCGTAGGTGCTCTGGGTGGTTTCCGAATAGGTCCCGGAGATGACGTCGAGATACGAGTAACGGGTCTGGTAGCTGACAGCAGGCCCGCCGACCGAAAGTTCGCGCGACTGGTAGGTCCACTGGTTCACCATCCACTCGTCCCGCAGCAGCGCACCGACATTGACGTTGGTGGAGAAGGGCACGAAGCCATAACGGATTCTTGCACCGCCTGCCTTTGCGCTTTCGAGCTGGGCGTGGAAGCTGACGATCGTCTGCTTGAGCGCGTCGAGCCGCGACATGCTGTCGCCCGGATTGGTGCTGTTCATCGACCCGGTGACGTCGAGCACCATCATCACATCGGTGTTCTGGAAGTTCATCTGCGCTTCGCAATCGACATTCACGTCGACGTGGTCGAAGCCGAAGACCTTCATGATCGTGGTCGGCACCCGGGCGGAGGCTGTGCCGCTGATCGCGTAATTGCTCTCCAGCGTCATTTCGAAGGTGCGGTCGGTCGATCCGTAGCTACCGTTGCGAAAGTTGATGTTGAAAAACCGCCGCCCCATTTCGGCGACATCGCTGGGGATTTCGCCCGTGACTGCGGCCTCCGAGCCCAGCCGCTTGCGCGCGGCGAGAACCCCGGAATCGCAGGCCTGCTGGAGGCGGCTCTGCGTGAGATAGGATCGGCCCATGTCCACCCCGCCGCCAACCATCGCCATGATCGGCAAGATGGCCGCAGCAATCATCGCCAGCGTATTGCCAGCGCGGTCGCGCAGCAGGCGGCGCAGGAATGTGCCGCAGTCTGTACGGGGTAGATGATGGGAACGGTTCACCCTGCCGCGCATACAGCGGCGCGGTAAGGGCAGTTCTAAGATGGATGGTTAATTTGTTGACCATGGCCCGCGCAGCGGCGCTCTGGCGATGGCAATGCCTCTCAGCGGGTGATCCGCAGTTCCTGCAAATCCTTGGCAATCTTGGTGAAAGTCGCATTGAGCTGCGCGCTGTCGGCGGCCTCGAAATAATGGCCCGAACCCGCACAATTCTTGAACACATCGGACAGCGATGTGCCGAATCCGATGACCCACACCGTGATGTTGCGTTTGCGCGCTTCGGCGCAGGCAACGCCGAAGCGTGCCTCGACGGTCTGGGATAGTGTCTGGCTCGAACCCTCATCCCAGCGCCGCTCGTCGAGCGGTTCGATGCCATAACTCGAATAGGCAAGGTCGAAAGCAGCGGTTTCGCCATCGGTCAGGAAGATGATGTTGCGGCTGGTCGGCGCGCTGGCGTTCACATCGCCGTTTTCGTCGGCAAAGATCCCCGTCGGCGAGATCAGTCGTGCGCCCCAGATCATGCCGATATCGTGATAGGTCTGCCCATTGGGTTGCAGCGAATTGAGATATGTGTCGACCTCGTCATTGCTCATCTCGGCTAGCTTGCGCGCTGGGGTGGGGCAGGTCGCCAGGCCCAGCCCCTGCGGCATGACATATTCGTCCGCGGTGGTGACCGGATGCGTGGTGAAGCTCCCGCTGCCATTCCACATCATCGAACGGGCATAGATCAGCCCAGGGAACATCGGGCGCCACTTGGTCGCATCGCTCGACGTCGGCACCAGGTCGATATCCAGGTCGAGCGCCTTGGTGAAGTCGACGTGATCGTAATCGGTGATCTCGTAGGTATCGCGTTCCTCGATGCAGCCATTGCCCGTGCTGCGCCATGCGCTGACATCGAAGGGCATCTGCTTGTACTGATATTTGAGGATTGGCTTCTCGCGCGGCTCGGTGACCCGTTCATAGGTCTGGACGCGGTTGGTGAAGACCTGTTGCATGACTTTGCAGGTCGAGCCGCTGATCGAGAGCCAGTAGCGTGTGCCGTTCTCCAGCGACTGGTATTTCTGGACCGTCTGCGTGCCGGATGGCGGGCCGGCCAAGGGGTAGTCGGTCGTGGAAAGCAGGGTCGCGTTCCAGCTATAGGTGGAGCCGGACGGCGGCGTGTCGCAGGTGTAATATCCACCTGACGCCGGCACGACGATGACATTCTCGTTTTCGTCGATGGTGGTCGAGCCGCCGTTGCCGTTGTGGAATGTGGCGGGGTAACTGCTGGTTGCGATCGCTTCGCTGACCGAACCGCTGACATATGTCCAGTTGCGGTTGTAGGTTACCGTGTAGGTTGTTGTGCCCACCTGGATGAGGTCGCGGGACTGGTAATTCCAGTCTTTCACGACCCAATCGTCTTTCAGCAATCCGCCGACGTTGACGTTGGTCGAATAGGGGACGAAGCCGAAGCGCAGCCGGTGCGAACCGGTGCTGTTGGCTTTCAGCTGGGCGATGAAGTTCTTTACGACCGACCGCATGGAATCGATGCGGTTCGAGGTGTCTCCGGGGTTCGTTTCGAACATCGACCCGGTCGTATCGAGCACGAACATCACATCGGTGTTGCTCATGTTCATCTGCGCGACGCAGTTGACCGAAACATCGACCTTTTCGAAGCCGAACACTTTCATGATCGTTGTCGGGACTGCAACGCTTGCTTCGCCGCTGATCGAAAGGTCGTCCTCCAGCACCATGGAAAAGGCGCGATCGGTCGATCCGTAGCTGCCGTTGCGGTAATTGATGTTGAAGAACCGCTGCCCGACTGCGGCCGCATCGTCGGGAATGATGCCGGTCACGGCGACTTCGGTGCCCAGCCGCTTGCGTGCCGCGAGTGTCCCGGCGTCGCAGGCCTGTTGCAGCCTGCTCTGCGCGAGATAGGATCGGCCCATGTCGACCCCGCCGCCGACCATGGCCATGATTGGCAGGATCGCTGCGGCGATCATCGCCAGCGTATTGCCTGCGCGGTCGCGCAGCAGCCGATGCAGGAAACCTGCTGCGCTGGCCTGGCCGGAAAGGATTGGACCGCTTTGCACGCAGTTTCCCTAGGAAAGGCGCGTAAGGCCTGCGTGAACTAACATGGTTAAAATGTTATTCCCGATCCTTCGCCGCGGCTGCGGCGATGCGCCTGCCGCCGGTTACTGCAGGATGAAGATCGGCCGGGAATAGGTGATGTTCGGGCTGTAGATATCCAGCACGGTGATCAGGCTGGGCAGGCGGTAGGTGATCGTCAAGGTGATCTCCTTCGCTCCCGTCACGCGCTGGGTCGAAGCATCCTGCACCTGGGCATTGAGGCGCGCGTTTTCCAGCAGATAGGGCGTGCTCTTGGCCGTGGAGATCGCATAGGCGCGGATCTGCGAATTGCTGATCTTGTTGCCGCTTTCGTACTGCACCATCGTATATCGCGCGACGTCGGCGGACGCATTGCGGATCGCATTGTAGGCCTGCATGCCGATGCCGACCTGCAGCACGCCCAGCATCATCGCGAAAAACAGCGTGCTGAGCAGCGCGAACTCGACCGTCACCGCAGCGCGCGGCTCGTTCAGGCGGCGGAAGAAGGGGGCCAGACGCGCCATCATCCGATCAGCACCGTGCGTTCGACATTGTAATTCAGCGTGCTGCCGATGCCGTAATTGGTCCATTCCGGCGTATAGCTGGTCGACATGTTCACCCGGATATAGGTCGTGACCGTATCGGGGTCGGCGCAGCTGCTGGACGCCGTGACATAGGCGGTATCGACGCCGCAGCGATAGACTTCGCTGACGGTGATGTTCTCCGCCGGAATGCCGGTGGACGTGGCAATGACACTGCGAATGGTGGTGCGCTTGGCCGCCGTGTCGGGCGTGGAGGCGCGCACGATCGCAGCCGCTTCCGCCGCCGCGCTTTGCAGTTCGGTGTCGCGCGCCACGATCCGGCTGGCCTCGAACCCGCCCAGCGCCAGCGCTACCAGTACGGGCGCGACAATGGCGGTTTCGATGACCATCGAACCCCGGCAATCGCGCCGAAAGCGGGCGAGCCGCGCGAGAGGGCGCAGCGCCATCATGCGACCAGCTTCACTTTGGGCGTGGTGCTGACGACGTTGATGCTCGACGTCTGATCGACCGGGCAGAAGGTTGTCATATTGGTGGTGCCGGTGATGTTGATCGTGGCGGCGGCGATCATCAGGCACTGGCTGGTGACCGATGCCGTACCGGCAAAGTCGATGCCGCTGTTGGGCAGGTAGATCGTCCCGTTGAGGACGGTATTCGAATTGCCGTTGATCTTGTTGCCGTTGGACCCGGCCTGCGAACTGCGGTCTTCGAACACCAGCATCCCGGCCAGGCGATCGGCGTCGGTCTGCGACACGCCGCGCGCGACAAGGTCGGAGGCCTGGATGGCGGTCAGATTGACGTCCGCGCCACCGGCAATGTCGATACTCGCGCCGTTCTTCAGCACGAACATCACGTTCGAGCCGGTGACCTCATACTGCCCGGTGATCTTCAGCGAGCCGCCGTCGATGATGTAGACGCCGGTCGAGAAGGTCGTGTTGCAGCTGACGTGGATGGACGAATAGGTACCGGGCAGCACCGTGCCCTGCGGCACGCCATTGTCGGTGTAGGTGTTGGCATAAGTGGTGGTGCTGGAGGTCGTCTTCGCTTCCCAGACCTTGTTG
>JACXVD010000070.1 GCA_014763545.1 Sphingomonadales bacterium | reverse complement strand
GTGCGCGCGCAGGTCGCCAAGGAAGACCTGCCGCAGGCGATCGCGCTCAATTCCATCGCCTTCAACATCGCGCGCAGCGTGGGCCCGGCGCTGGGCGGGCTGCTGATCGGCATTTTCAACATCGCGCTGGCCTTCACCATCAACGCGGTCAGTTATATCGCGATGATCTTCGCCCTGCTGCGCTGGAAGCCGGAATTCACCCGCCCTGAAATGCGCGAGGGCATGCTGGCGGCGATCGGCCGCGGCCTGTCGCATTGCGCACGCACCAGCGTGCTGCGGCGGATCATCCTGCGCGGCTTTGCGATCGGCTTCGGCATTGCGGCCTATCAGGCGCTGATCCCGCTGCTGGCGCGCGAGCAGATGCACGGCGGCGAAAGCGATTTCGGCCTGCTGCTGGGCGCATTCGGGCTGGGTTCGATCGCCACCGCGCTGGTGGTGCGCAAGGCGCTGCGCCGCTGGGGGCCCGAAGCGGTGGTGAGCGCATCTTCCATGGTGATCGCGGCGGGTCTGCTGGGGCTGTCGCAGGCCCATTCGATCGGCCCGGCGATCGCGCTGACCTTCCTGATGGGCACCGGCTGGACCGGCACGATGACCAGCCTCAACGTCGCCATGCAATTGCGTTCGCCCGATGAAATCCTCGGCCGCTGCATGGCCACGTTCCAGGCGACGACCTTCGGCGGGATGGCGCTGGGCGCTTGGGCCTGGGGCGCGCTGTCCGACGCATCGACGCTGCCGGTCGCGCTGCAGCTTGGCGCGGCGTGGCTGCTCGGCACGCTTGTTTTTGCCCGTCTTTTCGGCCCGATGCCCGCTCGCGGCGAAGGCCATGTGACGTCATGATGCGCTAGCCGCGCCGTCCGGATTACCCACAGGAAGTTCCGGCGCAACTTAACGGTATGTTTACCATGTCGCGCCAGAAGGTCGTCAAAGGACCTTCAAGGGGGCAATTCTGTCATGGACACTCTGCGCGGAAATTTCGGATCGGGCGACTACGCCGACGATCACCGCGACTATGACCCGAGCGAGGACGAACCCGTCCGCGAATCGCCGCCGCCGGGCATCGGCCAGGACGAACGCCGCATGCAGGTGCGCGCCTATAACCATTGGGCGAGCCTGCTGGCCGATCGCAATTTCCCCTCGATCGAAGACCTTGATGCGCAGGGCCTGCCCGATTTCGGCCCCTACAGCGTCGTGCTCGACTTCACCGCAGGCATCGAGAATCCGGCGATCCAGTTCCTCGGCACCAAGCTTGCCGCCGAATGCGGTGCAGGCGATGACATCGAAACGCTCGACGACGTGCCCAGCCGTTCGCTGCTGAGCCGCATCACCGACCATTACATGCAGATCCTCGCCAACCAGGCGCCGATCGGGTTCGAAGCCGAATTCGTCAACCAGCGCGGGGCGACGATCCTTTATCGCGGCATCCTGCTGCCCTTCTCGAGCGACGACGAAACGATCGACTTCATCTACGGCGTGATCAACTGGAAGGAGATGGCCGACCAGCTGACTGCGGACGAGCTGCTGCTGGAAATCGACCAGGCGCTGGAGGCCGACGAAGACGCAGCGGCCGATGCCGGCGATCCCGCGCTCGACCTGGTGGACGAGATCGAGGACGCCGACGAACCACAATTGCGCGAACCCGATCCGGTGACCGATTGGGCCGAAGGGCCCGCGAACGACATTCTCGACCTGCCACTGGCGGAAGACGAGGATGACGACGATTACGATTTCGCCCTCACCCCCGGCCTGCCCGAACCGCGTTTCGGCCTCTCGCCGATGAGCGCGGAAGACATGGGCGAGGAAGAAGAGGATTGGGACGAGGAAGACGACGCCGCCTTCGCGCCGCTGATCCTCGATAGCGAATATGTGCCCGACCTCGGCGACGAGGACGAGGATTCCGACGATTGGGACAACGAGGGCGAACCGCTGGATCTCGCCGACGCCCTCGAACTGGGCGACCCGGCTCCCGTGGGCGATTTTGCCGCAGCGATCGAAGAGCAAGAGCCGGTCGAGGCACTCGACCTGGGCGCGATGGCCGTGGGAGAAGACGAAGAAGAGGTCGAGGCGGAAGCGCCGGTCCTCGCAACGCCCGCTGTCACTGTCACGCACAAGACGCCCGTGCTGGTCTCTGTCGATCCGGTCGAACCGGCGATCGTTGCCGAAGTGGAAGATTTCTCCACCTTCGCTGCCGAAGAAACGGCAAGCGAGGAACTCGGCCTTTACGACTGCCTCGCCGCGGCCCGTGAAATGGCCCTGGCCGCCCGTTCGAGCGAAGATCGCACCCGCGTGGCGCTCTACGAAGCCGTTGGCCGTGCCTATGACTTCAGCATCGCGGCGCAGGATTCGCCCGAAGATTTCGAGGAACTGGTCGCCGAAAACGGCCTGACCACGCAGGATCGCGCGCCGATGACGCCAGTCGTGAAGCTCGTCTTCGGGGCCGATTACGACAAGACGCGGCTGACCGAATATGCTGCCGTGCTGACCCATGGCCACCGCCTGGGGGTCGCTCGCGGCCAGCTGGCCGACTATCTGCGCCAGGCCGAAGGCGGCCTGAAGGGTGTGGTTGCCGCCGAGCGCCGCCTGCGCCGCGAAGAAGCGGGCAAGGAAGTGGAGCCGGTCGACGGCCCGCGCGCCGCGCTCGCCAGGAAGCTGCGCAAGCTCGAGCCCGTCGACATCGAAGACCTGTCCGCCGACGGCCCAGAATTCGGCCTGGTGATGATCCGCCGCCTGCCCACGGGAGAAGTGGTGCTGCTGGGCGAAGTGCCCGAGGATATCGCCCTGCTCGAACGCGCCGCACGCAAGCTTATCGCCTGATAACAACCCGCAAGGGTCGCAAACGGAGTGGCCGCACCACCCTGTAACGGGGCGGTGCGGCTTTCCCTTGTCCGAAACGCCGGGGCCTCACCGCACCACACCTCTCTTCCCCTCCACGCCGCGCCCCTGTAAGCCTCTCCCGCGCATGGTTGTTTCGGGGGCTCGCTTGGCACGCAAGGGGAGGAGACTGGGCTGGATGGGCTGGACGCTGGCGATCCTCCTGCTGGCAGGGATATTGCTGGTCGGCCTGTGGCAGTGGGCAGTCGCCACCCGCGCGATCTGGATGCTCGATGCGGTCGACGGCTGGTTTACCGGCAGCAAGGCGACGCTGGCTGCAGGGCCGGTTGCCTATGGGGATGAGGCGCAACAGCAGCTCTACGTCTGGAAACCCGCGAACGGGCCATCCGGCACCGCCCGCCCGGTGCTGGTGTTCATCCACGGCGGCGGCTGGACCGACGGCAGTCCGAAGGATTACGGCTTCGTCGCGCGCAATTTCGCCGCCGAAGGCTATGTCGCAGTCAATCTTGGCTACCGCCTCGGCGACGCCGGCAAATTCCCGAACATGCTGGAGGACAGCGCCAAGGGGCTGCGCTGGGTGCACGACCATATTGCGGAATATGGCGGCAATCCCGACCGGATTTACCTGATGGGCCATTCCGCCGGGGCCTATAATGCGCAGATGCTGGCGCTCGACCGGCAATGGCTTGGGCGCGAGGGGTTGCATGATGACACGCTGAAGGGCGTGATCGGGCTTGCCGGGCCTTATGATTTCTATCCGTTCGACAATGATTCGAGCCGCGCCGCATTTGGCGAGGCCCCTGATCCGGCCAAGACCCAGCCGGTCAATTTCGCGCGCGGCGACGCGCCGCCGATGCTGCTGGCGACCGGAAGCCTCGACCAGACGGTGCGGCCGCGCAATTCCGCCTCGCTCGCCGCGCGGATGAGGGACAAGGGCATTACGGTCGAACCGCTGGTGATCGACGGGATGGACCATGTCGGGATCATCCTGACGATGGCCCGGCCCTTCGACCGTGACGGGCGGGCGAAACACGCCGCACTCGCCTTCCTGCGCGCGCGCGAGGCAGAGCTCGATGCGGCCCCGAAGGCTGCTGCCGAAACAGCCCCAGCGCCCACGGCTTCAGTTCCGGTTCAGGCCGCAGGGCAATAGATGCGGCTGTCGATGCGCCTGTTCGCCCGCCTGCTTGGCCAGTCACTCGCCGTGCTGGCCGCCCTGTCGCTCGTCGCCCAGCCGGCGGCGGCGCAATCGATCCTGCGCGATGCAGAAACAGAGGCACTGCTGCAGGATATGGCAGCCCCGCTGGTCGCTGCCGCCGGCTTGAAACCGGGCAATGTCGATGTCGTGCTGGTCAATGATTCCTCGATCAACGCTTTCGTCGCGGGCGGGCAGGCGATCTATATCCATTCCGGCCTGATCGAAGCCGCCGATACGGCCAATGAAGTTCAGGGCGTGATCGCGCACGAGCTGGGCCATATCACCGGCGGCCACGTGATCCGGTCGGGCGAGGGAATCCGCACCGCAACCGGCATCTCGCTGCTGAGCCTGCTGGTCGGCATCGGCGCCGCGCTGGCCGGTGCGGGAGAGGCGGGCATGGGCATCCTGGCGGCCGGCCAGCAAGCCGCAGTGGGCAAATATCTCGCCTTCAGCCGGGTACAGGAAAGCTCGGCCGACGCTGCTGGGGCGCAATATCTGTCCAAGGCGGGAATTTCCGGGCGTGGATCGCTGACCTTTTTCCAGAAGCTGCAGAATCTCGAATTCCGCTATGGCTACCGCCACGACGACGAAGCCGCCTTTGCCAGCACCCACCCGCTGTCGGGCGAACGCATCACCCGGCTGCGCGAGGATTATGTCAAGGATCCGGCCTGGAACACGCCCGACGATCCGGTGCTGCAGGCCCGCTTCGAACGGGTGAAGGCCAAGCTGTTCGGTTATGTCAACGAACCGGCGGCAACGCTGCGCGAATATCCTTTGTCGGACCGATCGATCCCGGCGCGCTATGCCCGCGCCTATGCCTATCACAAGGATGCGCAGGTCGATAAGGCGCTGGCGGAGGCGGACGGGCTGCTCGCCGCCGTGCCCGACGATCCCTATTTCCTCGAGCTGCGCGGACAGATCCTGCTCGAATCGGGGCGACCGGACGAGGCGCTGTCCTCGCTCCGCCGGGCATCGGAGCTGACCTATTACCAGCCACTGATCGCCTCGCTGTTCGGCCATGCGCTGATCGCCACCGAAGACCCGCAGCATTACCCCGAGGCGGAACAGGTGTTGCGCGCTGCGGTGGCGCGCGATCGCTACAATCCCTTCGCCTGGTACCAGCTCGGCGTGGTCTATGCCGCGCGCGGCGACATGCCCCGTGCGCGGCTCGCCAGTGCCGAACAGCAGTCGATGAACGGGCAGTATGGCGAAGCATTGCGCAGCGCACAGGCGGCGGTTGCTGGCCTGCCCGAAGGGACGCCCGACTGGCTGCGCGCGCAGGATATCGAATACCAGGCCCGCGCGGAGCTTGAACAGCAGAAGAACCGCAGGTAGCGCTGACCGCCGATGACCAGTTCACCGCGCTCGCTCCTCTTCGTTTCGGCCCTCTCGCTCGCCTTCGGTTTCGCCGGGGCGGCCCTGTGGTCGGTTACCGGCCTCGGCAATGGGGCAACGCACGACTATCTGGTCGATAATCCCGAAATCCTGCCCGAAATGGCCAATGTCCTGCAGCAGCGCGAGGCGGCGCGGCGGCTGGCGAATGTGCGCGGCGATGTCTATTCGCCGTTCCCCGGCGCGGTGCTCGGCAATCCGGCGGGCAAGCACGTGCTAATCGAATTCACCGATTACGGCTGCACCTTCTGTCGCCACAGCGTGGGCGATGTGAAAGCGATGATCGCTGCCGATCCCGACCTCAAGGTCGTGATCCGCGAATGGCCGATCTTCGAAGGCAGCGATGTGCCTGCGCGCTGGGCGCTGGCCGCCGCGCGCCAGGGCAAGTTTGCCGCCTTCCACGATGCGATGTTCGCCGCTGGGTCGACCAGCCCCGAAGCGGTGCAGGCCGCGGCAAAGCAGGCCGGGCTGGACATGGCTGCAGCGCAGCAGTTCGTTGGCGGGCGCGAAGCGGAATTCGAGCTGATGAAGAACCGCTCGCTGGCCCAGCAGCTCGGGTTCGAAGGCACACCCAGCTGGGTTGCCGGCGAACAGCTGCTGTTCGGCGCCATCGGGCAGGATACGCTGACCAAGGCGCTCGCATCCGCCGACAAATCATGATCCGCCTGGCAGCGGCGCTGTTGCTCGCAGCCGGTTCGATTGGCGCAGCGCCATCACCGGCCGCGACTTCACCCGATGCTGCGGCGCTCGCCACCCTCCAGCGCGACGATCATCGCTTCCAGAGCCTCGGCTGGCGGCTGGCGACCGCCAACGCGCCCTATTGCGCCCATGCCGCCCCGGCGATCGGCCTGCTGTTGCAGGACATGCGCGCCTATGGCGATCCCGCCCGCATGCGCCGGGCCGCCGGCATAGAGGGCGACATCGCGGTCGAGGCGGTCGCCGCCGGGTCTCCCGCCGAAGCCGCCGGCCTCAGCCCCAATGACGAGATCATCGCCGTGGACGGCGCGGCCATCGCCAGCTTCCCCTCCGATTCCGCGGCGCCCTGGCAACGCGGGGTGACGCTACAGGAACGGATCGAAGCAGCCATGGCGCGCGACGGCCACGTCACCATAGACTGGCGCGCGCGTGACGGGCAGCTGCATTCAAAAGTGATTGCAGGGGTGCCTGCCTGCCCCACCCGCTGGGAATTGCACGAAAGCGGCGACGATGCACTGGCCGAGGGCACCCGCGTGGTGATCGGGCGCGATCACCCAACCTTCGCCTATGCCGACGACGAACTTGCGGCGCTGATGGCGCATGAGCTGGCGCATAACATCTTCCGCCACCGCGACTGGCTCAATGCGCACGGTCGCAAACAGCGCGACATTCGCCGGACCGAGCGCGAGGCGGACCGGCTGATGCCCTGGCTGCTAGCCAACGCCGGTTTCGATCCCGCCGCTGCGGCACGCTGGATGCGGCATTGGGGGCCGAAACACGACGGCGGCATCCTGCGCAAACGCGACCACGAAGGCTGGGATGAGCGACTGGAAGCGATCGAGGCCGAAATCCCGCTGGTGCGCGCAGCGATGGCGCAAACCGGGCGGGCCGACTGGAAGGCCGGGTTTCGGCGCGACATCGCGCCCTGACCGGCGCGCTCAGTCGATCGCGTAGGTCGCGGCGATCGGACTGGCGAAGACGCGCCGCACGATCGGCTCGAAAAACTCCAGGCTTTCGCTCGCGTAATCCTTGTCGAACGCAGCCTGGTCGTATTTTTCGCAGAATTCCGCGCAGGCATCGAACCATTGGTGGCCGCGGAATTGTTCGCGCGCGTTCTGGTCCATCCCGATGTACTGCCAGAAGTAATAGCCCTGGAAATAGCCATGGTGCTGGCAGATCCAGTGCTGTTCCTCCGTCACGAAGGGCTTGAGGATCGCGGCGGCGACATCGGGGTGGTTGTAAGTGCCCAGCGTATCGCCGATGTCGTGCAGCAGCGCCATCACCACATAGCGTTCGTCGCGCCCGTCGCGATGCGCGCGGGTCGCGGTTTGCAGCGAATGTTCCAGCCGGTCGACCGGAAAGCCGCCGAAATCGCCATCGAGCAGGCGCAGGTGATCGAGCACGCGATCGGCAAGGCCCGCAGCGAAAGAGGGGAAATGGCTGGCGATGATGCCCCAGTCTTGCGCCGTGCCTTCCTTCATTTCGCGGAAGGCGGCGCGCTTTGCGCCTGTGTCGATCTCGCCCATCTGCCTGGTTCTCCTCTCTTTGCGCCATCGTAACCCCGGCGGCGCGGCAAGGCCAAAACAAACTGACCTTGGCCGGAAAATCGTATAGGGCAGTCGGTCATGGCCATGCTGCCCTTCCGCCCCACGCCGTTCTTCGCCAACAAGAACAGGGCCTTCTGGAACCTGCAATTCGCCGGCTGGGGTGGCGCGATACTGCTGCGCACCGTTACCGGGGTCGCGGGCGGGCAGGACATGAGCTTCTTCATCATCATCGCAATCGAGGCGATCACCGGCTTTTCGATCAGCCTGATCCTGTCGGTGATCTACCGCCAGCTGATCCGGCGCCGCCCGCTGATCACCTGGGGATCGACTGCGCTGGTTCTGGGGCTGGCCGTCAGCCTTTATGCCTTCATCGATGCCTGGGTGATCGGGCTCTACCGCCCGGACAGCGAACTGGGCTTCCTCCAGCGCTTCGTCGGCATCTTCATCTATCCGTTGACGCTGCTCGGCGCGTGGTCGGCGCTGTATTACGCGGTCAATTTCTTCCTGCAGGTGGAGGAACAGGCCGACCGGCTCGAACGGCTCGAAGCGCAGGCGACCGGCGCGCAGCTGGCGATGCTGCGTTACCAGCTCAATCCGCATTTCCTGTTCAACACGCTCAATTCGATCAGCACGCTGGTGCTGCTCAAGCAGACCGAACCGGCCAATGCCATGCTCACCCGCCTGTCGGCCTTCCTGCGCCACACGCTGGTGACCGAACCCGGCGGCAAGGTGACGCTGGCGCAGGAGGTGGAGACGCTGCAGCTCTATCTCGATATCGAGCGCATGCGGTTCGAGGAGAGGCTGCGCACCGAATTCCGTATCGACCCCGAAGCGCGCAATGCCTGCCTGCCGTCGATGCTGCTGCAGCCGCTGGTCGAAAACGCGATCAAATATGCCGTCAGCCCGCAGGAAGAAGGCGCGCGAATCACGCTGTCCGCGCGGCTGGTCGGAAACCGGCTGCGGGTCACCGTGTCGGACACCGGGCCGGGATTGCACAATCCCTCTGCGCGCCCCAGCCTGCCCAGCGCCATCACCGGCGAGAGGCGGGGCACCGTTTCCACCGGGGTTGGTCTGGCCAATATCCGCGATCGGCTTGCACAAGCCTATGGCGAGGACCATCTGTTTGAAATCCGCACCCCCCCTTCGGGTGGCTTCACCGTGATCATCGAGATCCCATACGAAGCCGCCGAACCCGAAGGCGAGAGCGCCGCAGCACCCGCCCTGTCGGCAGGTGGTGCCAGCCAGGGGTCGCTACCCCACCCCGCCGCCCCCACGCGGCCCATGGAATCACAGGCATGACTATCCGCACTATCCTGGTCGATGACGAGAAACTGGCAATCCAGGGCCTGCAGCTGCGGCTGCAACCCTTCGAGGATGTCGAAATCATCGATACCTGCGCCAACGGGCGCGACGCGATCCGCAAGATCAAGACCCTCAAGCCCGACCTCGTCTTCCTCGACATCCAGATGCCCGGTTTCGACGGTTTCTCGGTCGTGCAGGGGGTGATGGACATCGAACCGCCGCTGTTCGTCTTCGTCACCGCCTATCAGGAACACGCGATCCGCGCGTTCGAGGCCAATGCGGTCAATTACCTGATGAAGCCGGTGGATGAGGACAAGCTGGCCGACACCATCGCCCGCGTGCGCACCCGCATCGCGGAGAAGCGTTCCGCCGACGAAGCCGAAAAGCTGATGAACGTCCTGACCGAAGTCGCTCCTGAGGCGGCCGAGGAATTTGCCGACACGACCGAGGGCGAAAGCGCCGAACGGTTCGAAAAGCTCATCAACATCAAGGATCGCGGGCAGATCTTCCGCGTCGAGGTCGAATCGATCGAACATATCGAGGCGGCAGGCGATTACATGTGCATCTACACCGGCGACAATTCGCTGATCCTGCGCGAAACGATGAAGGATCTCGAACGGCGGCTCGATCCGCGCAAATTCCAGCGCGTGCACCGTTCGACCATCGTCAACCTCAACCAGGTCCGCCAGGTAAAGCCGCACACCAACGGCGAATGCTTCCTCGTGCTCGAAAGCGGCGCCGAGGTGAAGGTCAGCCGGTCCTATCGCGACGTGGTTGCGCGCTTCGTGCATTGATGGCTTTCGCTGGCCCATCGGGGCCAGCGTCGGGGTGGCTGTGGGGGCAGCTGCGAGCGGGCGGTCGCCCTTGCGGTCCTGCCCGACCGGGGTATTAGGTCTGCATGACCTTCACCCTCCCCGGTTTCGACCTTGCCGCCTTCGTTCGTGACACGCTGGCCGAGGATCTTGGGACCGGGCTACCCGGCGGCGGGCACGATGTCACCAGCGAGAGCGTGATCCCGGCCGAGATGCGCTTTTCCGGTGTGATGGACAGCCGCGATGCGATTACCGTGGCCGGGCTGCCGGTGGCCGAAGCCTTCTTCCGCGCGCTCGACCCGGAGATGGAGGTCGCAATCCTCGCCGATGAAGGCGCACAGGTGCCCGCCGGGACCGACCTGATGCGGCTGACCGGCAATGCCCGTGCGCTGCTGACTGCCGAACGCAGCGCGCTGAACACGGTGCAGCACCTTTCGGGCATCGCCACCATGACGCGGCAATATGTCGATGCGATGCGGGCGGGCGATGGCGGGTCCGCTTGCATCCTGCTCGACACGCGCAAGACCATCCCCGGCCTGCGCCCTCTCGAAAAATACGCCACGCGGCAGGGCGGCGCGCAAAATCACCGCATGGGGCTGTGGGACGCAGCGATGATCAAGGACAACCACGTCCTCGTCGCCGGATCGGTCGGCGAGGCAGTCCGCCGCGCGCGCGCGGCAGGAGTGGGGCATATCATCTGCGAGGTCGATCGGATCGACCAGATCGAACCCGCACTTGCAGCCGGTGCGCATCATCTGCTGCTGGACAATATGGACCCGGCGGCCCTGCGCGAGGCTGTCGAACTGGTGGCAGGCCGCGTTCCGACCGAGGCAAGCGGCGGAATCGATCTGGGCACCATCGCCGCCAAGGCGGCGACCGGCGTGACCTATTGCTCGGTCGGCCGCCTGACCCAGAGCGCGCCCGCCGCCGACATCGGGCTCGATTTCACGCCGTTGTGAGCAAGTCGCTTTCGCTCGCGGTCCTCGCGTCGCTCTTCGCGTTACCGGCGGTTGCACACGCGCAAGCCTATCAATGCCGCGTTCCCCAGCGGGTCACCGTGCCGCAAATCCGCCCCGACGGCCCCGCGCGGCGGGTGCCGGTTACCGGCTATACGCTGGCCTTGAGCTGGTCGCCCGAATTCTGCCGCACGCGCGAGGGCAGTCGGCAGGATGCGATGCAATGCGGCGGCGGCAACGGGCGGTTTGGCTTCATCGTCCACGGCTTGTGGCCCGAAGGGCGCAGCGCCGCGCCCCTGTGGTGCCAGACAGCCCGCCGGCCAAGCCCGGCAACCGCCCGCACCAGCCTGTGCATGAT
>JACXVD010000114.1 GCA_014763545.1 Sphingomonadales bacterium | reverse complement strand
CAGCCGCTCGTTGCGCGAACCGCCCGAATTCGAAGCAGTGACGCCTGGAATCAGTGCAGCGGCATCATCCAGCGTGTTGCGGTTGAACACCTCGATCGCTTCCTGGCCCATGACCGAACTTTCGATCAGCGGCGCCTGTTGAGGCGCGCCGCGCACGATGATCCTGCCCAGTTCAAATCCCGCCTCCTCGCTTTCGCCAGTCTGCCCGGAATCGGCCTGGGCCAGCGCCGGGCTGGCAACGCCGGTCAACAGGGCAACGGCAAGGAATGAACGGCGCATGGAAATCTCCCGGATCAGAATGAGGTTCGGCTCCAGCGAGAATGGTTGCCCTTGCCGATTCGAATCGCGATATATATGGCGATATACATCGATGAAAGGGCCGCTTTATGAAGTCTGCGTTGATGACTATATTTGCCTTCACCTTGCCCGCTCCGGTGGCTGCTCACGAGGATGCTGCGGCGCAGGCGCTTGCGGAAACCTGTGCTGAACCGGATCAGCCCTGGCTCTCAGCCCAGCGGATCGATGCCTCCGCCAGCGCCGCCAGACTCGAACATGCTCGCCTTGCACCGGGTGAGGCGGTGTATCTGCGCCTGCATCCCGATCCCGACGTGACCTATATCACCCTGCCGCGCGGCGCGGGCGAGGCGGCTTCCTTCGGCGGCATGGCCAGCTTCGTGGTCGAGACCGCGGGCACCTACCGTGTCGGGGTGGACGAAGCAGTGTGGGTGGATGTGGTCAATGGCGTGACGGCCGCAGAGCCAGTCAACTTCGGCCGCGCTTCGGAATGCTCCGGGATGCGAAAGCAGGTGACTTACAATCTGATCCCGGGGACCTATGTGCTGGAGCTATCTGGCAATCTGGATGACGAGATCGGGGTAGTCGTTACGCGGCTCTGAGCCGACGCAATCAATGCCCGGCCGATGGCCGGTGCAGCAGCATTTTCAACGCCGACAGGATCAGGATGATGGCCAGGATCGGCAGCAGCACATCGTCCGGAACGATCCCCAGCAATTGCCCGCCCAAAAAAGTCCCCGCAATCGATCCCAGCGCCATGATCGCCACGAACCGGCGATGTCGTCCGATCACCGCGAAGCTGCTGTCGCGGCTATAGCGGGCAAACCCGGCGATCATCGTTGGCAGGCTGATGGCGAGCGAGAGACTGCCGGCGAGCTTTACGTCCACGCCGAACAGCAGGATCAGCACCGGGATCAGCAATTCACCGCCGGCCACCCCAAGCAGGGATGCGACCATGCCGATGACCAGGCCCGCCATGATCCCGGCGACGACCTGCCACATTCCGCTCGCAATCATCGCGCCGCCGCCCGACAGGCCGTGGCCGAAGGCCAGCACCAGCGCGATACACAGCAGGGCGATGCCGATCACCCGGTGGAGCATTTCGGGCCGAAGGCCAATCGCCCAACCGGCCCCGAGCCATGCTCCGATCAGGCTACCCGCGAGCATGTTTGCGATAACCGGCCACTGCGCAAGGATTTCCGCGAAGGGAACAACCCCCGCGCGAAACGGCAGCGCGGTGGCTACCACGATCAGGCTCATGGCCTTGTTGAGAATCACCGCTTCGAGCGCGGGAAATCCGAAAAGACCGATAAGCAAGGGCAGCCGGAACTCGGCCCCGCCCAATCCGATCAGTCCGCCAAGCGTTCCGACCACGCCGCCTGCGGTGAAAACGGTGGCAGGATGCCGGGCGCTGCCGGAATCAGTCGTTGTCATCAGTCGGCCCTGACAGCGCGAGCAATTCGGCCGCCGGGCCTTCTGCCGCCTGGTGCAGGGCGGCCTCCAGCGCGCGATATCGGGCGAGGACCGCTTCTCCCGCCGGGGTCAGCGAGGTCCCGCCATGGCTTTTGCCGCCCTTGATTGTGGTGACCAGCGGCACCTGCCAACATGCATTGAGGATGTCGATCATATCGCGCGTGCGGCGATAGCTGAAGCCGAGCGAGCGCCCCGCAGCCGCAATCGAACCTGTGTTGCCAATAGCTTCCAGCAGATCGGCTTTGCCGGGACCGATGGCGATAGCGCCGCCCAGCAGCACTTGCGCTTTCAGCTTTAGCGAAGCCTGATCGAATATCTCTGCCATGCCGCTTGTCTAATGGCTTTTTGCCCAAGGCGCATCAGCATTGACAGCAGGCCGCAGCGCTGGGATGTGCTCATGCATATACATCGGTTGACGGGATAGTTGATATATGGTCCGGCGCGCGAGCGGATTCCTCAAACTGCTGCCACTTATGTTCCTG
>JACXVD010000113.1 GCA_014763545.1 Sphingomonadales bacterium | reverse complement strand
CAGGAACATAAGTGGCAGCAGTTTGAGGAATCCGCTCGCGCGCCGGACCATATATCAACTATCCCGTCAACCGATGTATATGCATGAGCACATCCCAGCACTGCGGCCTGCTGTCAATGCTGATGCGCCTTGGGCAAAAAGCCATTAGACAAGCGGCATGGCAGAGATATTCGATCGGGCTTCGCTGAAGCTGAAAGCGCAAGTGCTGCTGGGCGACTCCATCGCCATCGGCCCCGGCAAGGCCGATCTGTTGGAAGCTATTGGCAACACAGGTTCGATTGCGGCTGCGGGGCGCTCGCTCGGCTTCAGCTATCGCCGCACACGCGATATGATCGACATCCTCAATGCCTGCTGGCAGGTGCCGCTGGTTACCACAGTCAAGGGCGGCAAGAGCCATGGCGGAACCTCGCTGACTCCGGCGGGAGAAGCGGTCCTCGCCCGATATCGCGCGCTGGAGGCCGCCCTGCACCAGGCGGCAGAAGGCCCGGCGGCCGAATTGCTCGCGCTGTCAGGGGCGACTGATGACAACGACTGATTCCGGCAGCGCCCGGCATCCTGCTGCCTCCTTCGCGACAGGCGGTGCGGTCGGAACGCTTGGCGGATTGATCGGATTGGGCGGCGCCGAGTTCCGGCTGCCCCTGCTCGTCGGTATGTTCGGCTTCCCGGCGCTCGAAGCTGTGATCCTCAACAAGGCCATGAGCCTGATCGTGGTGGCCACCGCGCTCCCGTCTCGCGCGGGGGCCGTTCCCTTCGCCGAAATCCTCGCGCAGTGGCCGGTTATCGCGAACCTTCTCGCAGGTAGCCTGATCGGAGCGTGGTTCGGGGCCGGTTGGGCGATCGGCTTGCGGCCCGAAATGCTCCACCGGGTTATCGGCATCGCCTTGCTGTGTATCGCGCTGGTGCTGGCCTTCGGCCACGGCCTGTCGGGCGGCGGCGCGATGATTGCGAGCGGAATGTGGCACGTCGTCGCCGGAATCGTGGCGGGCCTGGTCATCGGCATGGTCGCATCCCTGCTTGGGGTGGCCGGCGGCGAATTGCTGATCCCGGTGCTGATCCTGCTGTTCGGGGTGGACGTAAAGCTTGCCGGCAGTCTCTCGCTCGCCATCAGCCTGCCGACGATGATCGCCGGTTTTGCCCGCTATAGCCGCGACAGCAGCTTCGCGGTGATCGGACGGCATCGCCGGTTCGTGGCGATCATGGCGCTGGGATCGATTGCGGGGACTTTTGTGGGCGGGCAATTGCTGGGGATCGTTCCGGACCATGTGCTGCTGCCGATCCTGGCCATCATCCTGATCCTGTCGGCGTTGAAAATGCTTCTTCACCGACCGTCGGCCGGGCATTAATTGCGTCGGCTCATAGCCGCGTAACGACTACCCCGACCTCGTCATCCAGATTGCCCGATAGCTCCAGCACATATTCCCCCGGCGCCAGTTCGAACGTCACCTGCTTGCGCATCCCGGAGCATTCCGCTGTGCGGCCGAAGCTGATCGGCTCCGCGGCCTTGCCGTCGTGCACCACATCCACCCATACCGGCTCGTCCACCCCGACCTGGTAGGTGCCTCCAGTCTCGACCACGAAACCGGCCATGCCGCCGAAGGAAGCCACCTCGCCCGCGCCGCGCGGCAGAGTGAGATAGGCCACGTCGGGATCGTGATGCAGGCGCAGATACACCGCCTTGCCCGGTGCAAGGCGAGCGCCTTCGCGGCTGGCGGCGCTGACGGAGGCAACGATCCGCTGGGCCGAGACCCAAGGCTGATCTGGCATTGAACAGGTTTCTGCGGGCGCCTGCGCCGCTGCCTCCTCGTGCGCGGCCGCCGGGACGGACAAGGCGAAGGCAAATATCGTCATCAACGCTGACTTCATAAAGCGGCCCTTTCATCGATGTATATCGCCATATATATATATCGCGCTTCGAATCGGCAAGGGCAACCATTCTCGCTGGAGCCGAACCTCATTCCGATCCGGGAGATTTCCATGCGCCGTTCCTTCCTTGCCGTTGCCCTGTTGACCGGCGTTGCCAGCCCGGCGCTGGCCCAGGCCGATTCCGGGCAGACTGGCGAAAGCGAGGAGACGGGATTTGAACTGGGCAGGATCATCGTGCGCGGCACGCCTCAACAGGCGCCTCTGATTGAAAGTTCGTTCATGGGGCAAGAGGCGATCGAGGTGTTCAACCGCAACACGCTGGATGATGCCGCTGCACTGATTCCAGGCGTCACTGCTTCGAATTCGGGCGGTTCGCGCAACGAGCGGCTG
>JACXVD010000069.1 GCA_014763545.1 Sphingomonadales bacterium | reverse complement strand
ACCGCCACGGTCGCGGCGACGCCTTACGAGACCTGGCTCGCGCTGATCGCCCCGGGCAAGTGGTGGAGCGCCAACCACACATGGTCGGGCGATGCGGCGAATCTCTATATCAGCGCGCAGGGTGGCGGCTGTTTCTGCGAACTGCTGCCCGAAGACAAGGACGCGCCCGTCGGCGTCCGCCGCGGCAGCGCCCAGCATATGGTGGTGCTGCAGGCCGCCCCGCCGCGCGTCCTGCGCATGCGTGGCGGGCTGGGCCCCTTGCAAGGCGAGCCGGCGACCGGCGTTCTGACCGTCACGCTCAAGCCGGTCGAGGGCGGAACGCGCATACTCTTCGAATATGTCGTGGGCGGTTACATGCGCTACAAGACGGGCGAGATTGCCCCGGCAGTCGATGCCGTGCTGCGGCAGCAGCTCGGCGGGCTGGTGAAGCTGCTTGGAGCCGCCGACGGCCCCGCCGATGCGGAAAGCGATAGCGCCACCGAAGAACGGGCCGCAGCGAAGGATCCGCAAGCGGAAGACGCGGTGGACGAAGCGAAGGGGGACAGCGCGGCGGAGGAGGCCGCGATCGAGAAAGTCGAGATTGCACCCTCCAGCGCACTGCTCTCGGCCGACGACGACGTCGGTGCAGCAATCGATGCCATGGGTCGTACCGACGACAAGGACGAGGTCCCGGCTCCCGCTCCCGTGCCTCGCTGACCGCCTCGATCGTCATGCCATGCTCTGCGGTGCTTGGCGGCGCGTAATTCGCCGCTAGGATGCAGCCACCGAGAAGAGGCGCGAGTCGCGGCAAGCTGCCGTGGCCATGCACCGACCGGGGTCGCGATCTGCAACAGGCCTCCTGCGCGCTCAATGGCGTGGGGAGGAGCGAGAGGGGCGACCAATGGCTTCAGTTTACGATCGTCACGTGGACTTCAACGGCTTCATGGAAGGCGTGAAGCGTCGCAACCCGTACCAGCCGGAATTCGTCCAGGCGGTGCAGGAAGTGGCCGAGGACATCTTCGATTTCATCGAGGACAAGGAAGAATATCACGAGGCGCAGATCCTGCGCCGCATTGCCGAACCCGACCGCGTGGTATCCTTTCGCGTCTGCTGGGAAGACGACAATGGCTGCGTGCGCGTGCAGCGCGGGTGGCGCGTGCAGAACAACAATGCGATCGGCCCCTACAAGGGCGGCATCCGCTTCCACCCGAGCGTGACCGAAAGCGTGCTGAAATTCCTCGCCTTCGAACAGACCTTCAAGAATGCGCTCACCGGCTTGCCGATGGGCGGGGGCAAGGGCGGTTCCAACTTCAACCCCAAGGGCAAGAGCGTGCGCGAGATCATGCGCTTCTGCCAGAGCTTCATGACCGAGCTGTACCGCCACATCGGTGCCGATGTGGACGTGCCGGCGGGTGACATCGGCGTCGGCGGGCGCGAGATCGGTTACATGTTCGGCCAGTACAAGCGGATCACCAACGAATTCACCGGCGTGCTCACCGGCAAGGGGCTGGAATACGGTGGGTCGATGATCCGGCCCGAGGCGACCGGATATGGCGCGGTCTATTTCCTGCTCAACATGCTCGCCACCCGCGGCCAGGACCTGCAGGGCAAGACGGCGGTGATTTCCGGTTCCGGCAATGTCGCCACCCATGCGGCGGAAAAGATCGTCCAGTTGGGCGGCAAGGTCGTGACCCTGTCCGATTCCGGCGGCTTCATCCACGATCCCGACGGGATCACGCAGGAGAAGATCGACTGGGTGAAGACGCACAAGACCCACCGCCGCGGCCGGATCGCCGAATATGCCGATGCCTTCAAGGGCGCGAGCTTCCACGAAGGCAAGACCCCGTGGGGCGTCACCTGCGACGTCGCGCTGCCCTGCGCCACGCAGAACGAATTGCTGGGCGAGGACGCGCGCACGCTGGTCAAGAACGGCTGCATCGCGGTGTCCGAAGGCGCCAATATGCCGACCGACCTCGAAGGCGTGCATGTGTTCAAGGACGCAAAGCTGCTCTACGCGCCGGGCAAGGCATCGAACGCGGGCGGGGTGGCGGTTTCCGGCCTCGAAATGAGCCAGAATTCCGGACGCCGCGCGTGGAAGGAGGAGGAGCTCCAGCAGATGCTCAAGGACATCATGGCCGACATCCACCAACGCTGCCTGACCTATGGCGACCAGGGCGGCGGCTATGTCGACTATGTGAAGGGGGCAAACATTGCCGGCTTCAAGAAGGTTGCCGACGCGATGCTGGCCTTCGGGGTGGTGTAATTGCGAACCGCATGCCGCCGGCCGGGGGGATCGGCGGAGCGGTTCGTGAAAACCGGCGTGCCGTTATGCCGGGGGGTTTTGACCGGGGCGCTGTCTCTGGTATATGTCCCCCATATGACGGCACGCCGGTCCCTTGCGACGGGCGGTGCCGTTCGCTTGCGCTTATCGGTTGACGCGGCAATCGAATCGCCCTAAGCGCGCCGTTCATTCGACAGAAGCGGGGTAGTCCGGCAGGCGTGAGCCGTTCACGCGCGCCATCCGGGCTTTTTGCCGTGCTGGCAGCTTCGCGAAACGGTCGGATGCAAACCGCTATGAGATAGGGGCGGCACCCGGTCCGGACGATCCGGGCAGCAAGTGCCAAATCCCTGTGGAGCATGGAGACGTAAGTGGCTCGTATTGCCGGGGTCAATATCCCCACCAACAAGCGCGTGATTGTCGCGCTTACCTATATCCACGGTATCGGCGCGACGACGGCGAAAGCCATCGCCGACAAGCTGGGTATCGATCACAGCCGCCGCGTGCAGGACCTGTCCGACGCTGAAGTGCTGCAGATCCGCGAAACCATCGACGCCGATCACACGGTCGAGGGCGACCTTCGCCGCGAAACCGCGATGAACATCAAGCGTCTGATGGACCTGCGTTCCTATCGCGGCCTGCGCCATCGTGCCGGCCTGCCGGTTCGCGGCCAGCGCACCCACACCAACGCCCGCACCCGCAAGGGCAAGGCCAAGCCGATCGCCGGCAAGAAGAAGTAAGCCTTCGCCCCCGCGCGAAAGCTTCCCCCTTCTTTCTAGAGACAGGATACAGATATCATGGCACGCGAACCCGGCCGCATCAGGCGTCGCGACAAGAAGAACATCACCAGCGGCGTTGCGCATATCAACGCCAGCTTCAACAACACGATGATCACCATCACCGATGCGCAGGGCAATGCGATCAGCTGGTCCAGCGCCGGCATGATGGGCTTCAAGGGCAGCCGCAAGTCGACTCCCTATGCTGCCCAGGTCGCTGCCGACGATGCCGGCAAGAAGGCTGCCGAGCATGGTGTGCGCACGCTCGAGGTGGAAGTGAAGGGCCCGGGTTCGGGTCGCGAAAGCGCGCTGCGCGGCCTCGCCGCTGTCGGCTTCACGATCACTTCGATCCGCGACGTCACGCCGATCCCGCACAATGGCGTGCGGCCGTCCAAGCGGCGTCGCGTCTGATCCGTACCTGCCCGGCGGGATGTTCGCATCCCGCCGTACCAACCGGACCGGACGCGCATGGCCAGCGCTTCGGTCCGCCCGCATTTTAACCCCAGGGGATATCCATGTCCGTCAACAACAAGAACTGGCAGGAACTCAAGAAACCCAACAGCCTCGAAGTGAAGGACGGCGGCGACAAGACCCGCAAGGCGACCTTCGTTGCTGAACCGCTCGAGCGTGGCTTCGGCCTGACGCTCGGCAATGCGCTGCGCCGCGTGCTGCTCTCCTCGCTCCAGGGCGCGGCGATCACCTCGATCAAGATCGAGAACGTGCTGCATGAATTCAGCTCGCTCGCCGGCGTGCGTGAAGATGTCACCGACATCGTGCTGAACGTGAAGCAGATCGCGCTCAAGATGGAAGGCGAAGGCCCCAAGCGCCTGCAGCTCTCGGCCACTGGCCCGGGCGAGGTGAAGGCCGGCGACATCGCCGTGTCGGGCGACATCGAGGTGATGAACAAGGATCTCGTGATCTGCCATCTCGACGAAGGCGCCACGCTGAACATGGAACTCACCGCCGACACCGGCAAGGGCTATGTCCCGGCCGTCGGCAACCGTCCGGTCGATGCGCCGATCGGGTTGATCCCGGTCGATTCGCTGTATTCGCCGGTTCGCCAGGTGAGCTACAAGGTCGAAGCGGCCCGCGTCGGCCAGGAACTCGACTACGACAAGCTGAGCCTCACCGTCGAAACCGATGGCACGGTCACCCCTGAAGACGCCGTGGCCTATGCCGCGCGCATCCTGCAGGACCAGCTGACCCTGTTCGTCCACTTCGAAGACGGCATTCCGCAGCCGCAGAGCGCCATGATCGGCGTGGCCGCGCAGCCGGAAGAGAGCGACGCCAACCAGCTCAACCGTTACCTGCTCAAGAAGGTCGACGAGCTGGAACTGTCGGTCCGTTCGGCCAACTGCCTCAAGAACGACAACATCATCTACATCGGCGACCTGGTCCAGAAGACCGAAGCCGAGATGCTGCGCACGCCGAACTTCGGCCGCAAGTCGCTCAACGAGATCAAGGAAGTGCTTTCCAGCATGGGCCTGCGCCTCGGGATGGACATCCCCGGCTGGCCGCCGGAAAACATCGAAGAAATGGCCAAGAAGCTCGAACAGGAGCTGCTGGGCTAAGGCGATATGTCCTCCCCGGACCTGCTCGGGGAGGGCCATCAGGGAGACGGTCGCCCCCTCAGTGCGACCAGCTACGGGCTACCTGATACGGGCCCCTAACGAACGAAGGAAACTATCATGCGTCACGGCATTTCCGGCCGCAAGCTGCAGCGCAAGACCGGCCACCGCAAGGCCCTGCTGCGCAATCTCGCCGCCGCTCTCGTCAAGCACGAGCAGATCACCACCACCACCGCCAAGGCGAAGGAGCTGCGCCCCTACGTCGAAAAGCTGATCACGCTGGCCAAGCACGGCGGCCTGTCGAACCGTCGCCTGGCGATGAGCCGGCTGGGTGACGAAGCCCAGCTGAAGAAGCTGTTCGACGTGCTGGCCGAGCGTTACGCCGGGCGTGACGGTGGCTACACCCGCATCATCAAGGCCGGCATCCGCGCGAGTGACGCCGCCCCGGTCGCCGTGATCGAACTGGTCGACCGCGACGAAGCCGCCAAGGGCCAGGACAGCGGCCCGGTGATGAGCGAAGACGACTACGAAGACGCCTGATCGGCTGCTTCGCAGGAGCAACGGGGTCGGGGGGAAACCTCCGGCCCTTTTTCGTTGTGGCGCAGTTTTAGCCCCCGGCTTCAGATGTCTTCGAGTGTTTCGCGGGTCAGCTGCGATGGCGTATCCCCGGTGTTGGGTTCGCCTTCGCGGTCGATCAGCAGCAGGTGGCATTCCTCTTCGGCGAAAGGTTTGTGCTCGGTCCCTCGCGGAACGATCACCAGCTCGCCGGGGCCGAAGCGGCGAACCCCGTCGCGGAATGCGATGCCCAGCTCGCCTGCCATCACGAGGAACAACTCGTCGGTTTCGCTATGCGCATGCCAGGTGAATTCACCGCGCACTTTGGCGACGCGCAATTCATTGCCGTTATAGCGAGCGATCCGCCGCGGGTTCCAATGGTCGGAAAAGCTTGCGAGCTTTTCGGCCAGGTTGATGACTTCGGGCACACCCATCGCGATCTGTCCTCTTCGTGCTGCGGCGGAACCTACTTCGCCGCGCGCCCGGCGGGAACTCTATTTCTCCGGGCAGGCTTGCGCCATCATCGCTGCCGGTTACAACCGCAATCATCCTATTCCTTCCCCGGAGCATGACATGACCCGCAAAGCCCTGCTCGCAGGCGCCGCCCTGTTCCTTGCCAACCCGCTCGCCGCGCAGGAGACGACCACGCCCGACTATCCCGTCACCCGCAGTGAAGAGCTGGTCGAAACGATGTTCGGCGAAAAGGTCGCCGATCCCTATCGCTGGCTGGAAAACGATGTGCGCAGCGACGCAGAGGTGGCCGATTGGGTGGCGCGCGAAAATGCGGTGACGCAGGCATATCTCGGCGCATTGCCGGGCACCAAATGGTTCAAGCAGCACATTGCCGGGCTGCTCGATTACGAACGCTTCGGTCTGCCGGTGAAGGCGGGCACGCGCTATTTCTACACCCGCAATTCGGGGCTGCAGAACCAGTCCGAGCTGTATGTCCAGGATGGGCTCGACGGGCAGCGCCGGGTCCTGATCGATCCCAACAGCTGGGCCAAGGATGGCGCGACCGCCCTGGCCGGGTGGGAGCCGTCGGACAAGGGCAATTACCTGCTCTATTCGATCCAGGATGGCGGGACCGACTGGCGCATCCTGCGCGTGATCGACGTGGCGACCGGCAAGCAGACCGATGACGAGGTGCGCTGGGCGAAGTTCACCGGGCTGGAGTGGGTCGGCGAGGAAGGTTTCCTCTATTCGCGCTTCCCCGAACCGGAAGAGGGCAAGGACTTCCAGGCGCTGAATTACAACCAGGCCGTCTATTTCCACCGCCTGGGAACGCCGCAGAGCGAAGACCAGCTGGTCTATGCGACGCCCGACCGGCCCAAGGTCGGCCATTTCGCCAGCGTCAGCAAGGACGGGCAGTGGGCGATCATTACCAGCTCCACCGGCACCGATGCACGTTACGAAGTGCATCTGATCGACCTGTCCCGCCGGGCGCAGGACGGGTGGAAGTCCCGCCCGCTGGTGACCGGTTTCGACAATGCGTGGAACTTCGTCGCCGCGCTCGACGGCAAGCTTTATTTCGTCACCAACAAGGATGCGCCGAAATACCGGCTGGTCACGGTCGATCCCATGGCGAAGGATATCGCCTGGACCACGCTGATCCCCGAAAGCGAAATGCCGATCGAGGCCGCCTCGATCGTCGGTGACCGGCTGATCGTGTCCTACCTCAAGGATGCCAGCACCGAAGCCATGGTCTTCGGGCTCGACGGCAAGCCGACGAGCGCCATCGCGTTCAACGGGATCGGCACCGCCAGCGGGTTCGGCGGGCGGCCGGGCGATCCGGAAACCTTCTACAATTTCGAAAGCTTCAACCGGCCCGATACTATCTACCGGCTCGACCTCGCCACCGGCGAAACCAGCACCTTCGCCAAGCCTGAACTGACCTTCGACCCCGACGATTTCGTGGTCGAACAGGTGTTCTACCCGTCCAGGGATGGCACGCGGGTGCCGATGTTCATCGTCCGCAAGAAGGAACTGGCGGACAGCGGCAAACCCGCGCCGACGCTGCTGTATGGCTATGGCGGGTTCGACGTCTCGCTCACCCCGTCCTTCTCCGCGACGCGCATGGCCTGGCTGGAGGCTGGCGGCGTCTTCGCACTCGCCAATATTCGCGGTGGCGGCGAATATGGCAAGGAATGGCACGATGCCGGGCGGCTGGCGAACAAGCAGAACGTGTTCGACGATTTCATCGCTGCGGGCGAATATCTCAAGGCCAATGGCTACACCACGCCCAAGGGGCTGGCGGTGCAGGGTGGTTCGAACGGCGGGCTGTTGATTGGCGCGGTGATCAACCAGCGGCCCGACCTCTTCGACGCGGCCAATGCAGCGGTCGGGGTGATGGACATGCTGCGCTTCACCCACTGGACCGCGGGCCGCTATTGGGTCGACGATTATGGCGATCCGGCGAAGGAAGCGGATTTCAGGATCCTGCGGACCTATTCGCCGTATCACAACATCCGGCCCGGGGTGGCCTATCCGCCCGTGCTGGTCACCACCGCCGACACGGATGACCGCGTGGTGCCGGGGCACAGCTTCAAATACACCGCAGCGCTGCAGGCTGCCGATCCCGGCGGCAAGCCGCACCTGATCCGCATCGAAACGCGCGCGGGCCACGGTTCGGGCAAGCCGACCGACAAGGTGATCGACGAATATGGCGATGTGCTGGGGTTCCTTGCCCACTGGACCGGGCTGGAGGTTCCGCAGGAATAACTGTTCATAAAACCGGATGCGAAGCTGAATGATGGCTGCAAAGCTCCTTCAGCTTCGCCTCAGTGCGAATCGCCTATCCCCGCCTTGTGACCGGGCGCAGTCCCGCCCCGGTGCGAATGCGAGGACAGACACTATGAACACGGTTATCAAGGCCCTGGTCGGCACAGCCGCCGCTGGCGCGATGGCTGTCACCGCCGTTTCCCCCGCCATGGCGCGCGACCGCGATCGCCACGGTGACGGCATCGACGCGGGCGACATCATCGCCGGCGCGCTGATCATCGGCGGCATCGCCGCCGTGGCGAGCGCTGCCAGCAAGGATCGCGGCTATAACGGCGGCGGCTATTACGATGGCGGCTACGACCGCGACTATTATCGCTCCAGCCGCTATGATCGCGGTTATGGCGACAATCCGCGTCAGGCGGTGGAACAGTGCGTCAACGCGGTCAGCCGCGACGCCAATCGCTATTCGCGTGGCCGGGCGCGGGTGACCGACATCCGCGATGTGGATCGCAAGCGCGGCGGCTTCCGCGTGAAGGGGACGCTGGTCGTCAACGAGCGCAACCGTGGCTGGAACCGTGACTATGGCTACAGCCGGGGCGGTTACGATTACGACAGCGGCCGCTTCACCTGCGACATCCGTTATGGCCGGGTGGTCAACATCGACTACAGCGGCATTCGCGGGCTGCGCTAGGATCCGGCATTCGTCGGGGCTGCAGATGCGGGCGGTTCAGGCACAGGAAAGCCTGAACCGCCTAGCATCGGCCATTGGTCTGGCGGCATGATGCCGCTTCTTGGAGGTTGGGGCACATGACGATGCTCAATTCTCGTTTCGCTTCGCTTGCCGCGCTCGTCGCGGCTACTTCCATGGTTGCGACCCCGCTCGCCGCTGCCGAATTGCCGGTGAGCGCCGCGCGCGCCAGCGTGCCGGTGGCTGCTTGGGACGCGGATGCGCAGAACGCCCATCAATATGGCTATGGCGGCTGGGGCTATCGCCGTCACCGCGACCGGGTGGATGCGGGTGACGTGCTGGCCGGTGTGCTGATCATTGGCGGGATCGCCGCGATTGCCAGCGCCGCGAGCAAGTCGAAGCAGCGCGAAACCTACCGCGAACCTTATCCGCGGCCGTATAATTCGCGCTACAATTCCGATCAGGGGATCAACCGCGCGGTGGATGCCTGCATGGGCGCGATCGAACGCGACGTGCGGGTAGACAGCGTGGACAGCGTGGCGCGCAATGCCAATGGCTGGCAGGTCTCGGGCCGCCTCTACAATGGCGACGGCTTCACCTGCTCGGTCGGCAGCAATGGTGCGATCGACCGCATCGACTACGGCGGGCGCAGCCTGTCGCAGCAGGATAACCAGTGGAGCGACGAACGCTACGCCCAGGCGCGCCGCGATGCCGATGCTGCCGGTGGCGATGCGGTCGGCGATGTCGGCAACGGCCCGAGTTCGTCCTATCCCGGCGGCCCGGTCGATGGCGACGACTATCCGGGCGGCGATTACCCCCAGCAGGGCGGCTGAGCCCCAAGTCCCTATCTGAAGGTGCTCACTCGCCCTGTCGGTCGTCATAGGCCGGCAGGGCGAGTTGCCATTTGATCGCTGCGCCGCGCAGGCCGAAACCGGCGATCCACGCCACACCCCAGGTCACCGCATCGGGCAGGTGGAGCATCGCCCCGCCCATCGCCAGCAGTGCCGAGAGCGCCGCTGCGGTGACGTAAAGCTCGGGCCGCATGATGATCGAGGGCACGCCTGCGATCACATCGCGCACCACGCCGCCCGCGCAGCCGGTCACCACCCCCAGCACCGCCGCCGGCACCGGGGCAACACCCAGCGCCAGCGCCTTGGCCGTGCCCAGCACCGCGAAGGCGGCGAGGCCCGCTGCATCCGCCCATTCGAGGAATTGCCCGTCCCACCAGCGCGTCGGCGTCAGCCAGGCGATCAGCGCGGTGGCGAAGATCACCGGTGCGATCCATGCCTGGTGCAGCCAGAAGGCGGGCACGCCCAGCAGCATGTCGCGCAGGCTGCCGCCGCCGACCCCGGTAATCAGCGCGAAGAAGGCCATGGTCACGAAGGTCTGCCGCAAGCGCGCGGCGAGCAGCGCCCCGGTGAGCGCGAACACGGCGGTGCCGACCAGGTCGAGCGCCGGGGGCAGGATCGGCGGCGTCACAGCACCCTCCGCAGGAAATATTTGCGCCGACGGAACATCAGCACCACGCCTAGCAGCGCACCGGCCAGTGCCAGCGCGGCGAAGATGACCAGCGCCGGGTGGTGGCTGTCCTCCCGCGTCTGCAAATCCATGATGTGCAGCCCCCACATCGTATCGTAGAACCGCCACCAGCGCGTGCGCACTGCCTCCACCTCGCCGCTGTCGCGCCCGATATAGACGTGGGTGCCGTCCTCCAGCGCGACCTGCCAGGTGGCGACCGGGCGGCGGAAATCGGGTGCGGGCCGGTCGGCCGGGAACAAGGTGACGCTGGCCACGCGGTCGCCGCCCACGATCGTTTCCGCTGCGACCTGCCGCGCACCCAGCGCATCGAGCGGGGGCAGCGCGGTGTTGCTGGCAAGGTCGATACGCTGCTGGGTGTCGTCCATCCGCGTGAGCAGCATCACCGCTCGCCCACGCTGCATGAAGGCGCGCATCTCCTTGATTCCGGCGTCGCCTTCCAGCCCCGCCACCGGGACCGACAGCGGCAGTGGATCGCTGGCGACCCGCAAGTGATTGCCGCGCACTTCCTCGATCGGCTTGGTGACCATCACCAGCCCGGAGAGGGTCCACATCAGCACCGGCACGCCGGCAAGCCAGGCGAGCCAGATATGCCAGCGCGCGAAGCGGCGCATGATTGCCCGGCCCGTCACCGCCATCTGCCCTACCGCCCGTGCAGCAATTCGGCGACCTGCCCGGCCATCGCGATGCAGTCGTAATCGCTCCAGCGCGGGCCGATCACCTGCATCCCGCAGGGCAGATGGCCGCTTGCGCCAACCGGTACGACGGTGGAGGGCAAATTGGGGAAAGTGGCCAGCCCCGCCCAGGCCAGCGCATCGGCAAAGTCGTGCTCCACCCCGTTGATCGCGATCTTGCGCTCGGTAATCGGCGTCGGATCGTGCGCGAAGGCGAGGAAGGGCAGCGGCGGCGCCAGCACGAAGTCATATTCGGCGAACACCGCCTCCCACGCCAGTTCGTTGCGCGTCTGTTCGTCGAGCAGAAAGAACCAGTCCTGCACGCTTGCCACCTGACCATCCGGCCCCGGCGCGCCGCGCGCCATGTTGATGTTGAGCATCTTCATATAGGCGTGATGCTGCTTGGCGAGGTCGGGCAGCAACGCGCTGCTGCGGTCCACGCGGGCGCCCTGCGCTTCCAGTGCGGCGAGCGCCGCCTCGATCGGGCCGCGCACCGCCTGGTCCACTTCGCTGGAGGGATG
>JACXVD010000112.1 GCA_014763545.1 Sphingomonadales bacterium | reverse complement strand
GCGCGCTATTCGCTGAGCGCGTGTTTCTTGATGCAATGCCTGAGCTGGTCGTAGCTCAGCCCCAGCGCCTTGGCGGTCTGGCGCTGGTTCCAGCGATGCTTGCCCAGTGCATGTTCGAGGATCGCGCGTTCATGCGCATCGACCGCGGCGCGCAGATCGGCGATCCGGTCGAAATCGGGCGCGGTGGACGCGGCAGCGGATCGGGGCGCGGCGGGCGAAGCCGCGCGCTCGGGCGCCGGTAGGCCCGCCGGCTTCCATGGAGAATCGAACGGGTCGAACTGCACATGACCGATCGGTTCGCCCCAATCGTCCCAGCGATAGACCGCGCGCTCCACTACATTGCGCAATTCGCGGACATTTCCCGGCCAGGGATAATCCTCCATCTGGCGCACCACATGATCCGCAAAGCCGGGCCATTCTTCCCAGCCCAGCTCGGTCGCCATGCGGCGGCCGAAATATTCGGTCAGCACGGCAATATCGCCCTCGCGCACGCGTAGCGGCGGCAGGGTGATGACTTCGAAGCTCAGCCGGTCGAGCAGGTCGGGGCGGAAATCCCCGCGGTCGGCGCGGGCGGGCAGATCCTCGTTGGTGGCGGCAACGATGCGCACATCGACGCGGATCGGGCGGCTCGACCCGATGCGCGTCACCTCGCCATATTCCACCGCGCGCAGCAGCCGTTCCTGCGCGCCCATGCTGAGCGTGCCCAGTTCGTCGAGAAATAAGGTGCCCCGGTCGGCTTCCTCGAACCGTCCCGCGCGCGCCTTGGTAGCACCGGTGAAGGCCCCCGCCTCGTGGCCGAACAATTCCGCCTCGATCAATGTTTCGGGCAGCGCGGCGCAGTTCATGGTGACGAGCGGTTCGTCCCAGCGGGTGGACAGGCGATGGAGGCGTTCGGCGATGAGTTCCTTGCCCGTCCCGCGCTCGCCGATCACCAGCACCGGGCGGCGCATCGGCGCAGCGCGGCTGGCCCGCTCCACCGCGTCGAGAAAGGCCCCGGATTGGCCGATGAACTGGGTTCCCCGCTCCATGCGCCGAGATATAGTGCAATTCCCCGATTGTTGGCAATCGGCGCCAACATGTCGTTGGTCGAAAAGCTGCCGGCCCGCGAAAATCTGCCACGCGCGCAAATTGGCACGCTGCTTGCTGATAGGTGAACAAGACCATTCAGGAGGTAATGAAAGCCATGTTTGACCGCCGCTTTTTCCAGACCAAGCTGGGACAGGCCGCGCTTGCCAGCACCTTTGCGATGCTGGCCTTCGTTGCCCTCACCACGCAGATGCAGGCCAATCCGGCGTTCGCCGCCACCATGCCTTACGAGGCCGTGGAACTGGCATGAGCCGGGACCCCAAAAAGATGAATATGGAAACCAATCCTTTCGACCCGATCGGGCCGGGGCGCACCAGTCCCCAAATGCCTAACGGTGATCGCGCCGCAACCCCCGGCAGCGATCGCGCCCCGGCCCGTAACCCGCTCTCGCGTCTCGACGCCGAGGTCGAACGGCTGCGCCGCAGCCCGACCCCGACGCAGGACACCCGTCGCCGCATTCGCGACGAGGAGAGCGACCCCTTTTCCCAGTTCTTCAGCAGCGGAGCACCCCTGATGGGCATTTTCAGCCGTACGCGCGACATCATCGCCGCCAATTTCAACGACATGCTCGACAAGGCGGACGACCCCCAGAAGATGATCCGGATGATCATCATGGAAATGGAGGAAACGCTGGTCGAAGTTCGCGCCAGCGCCGCGCGCACGATTGCCGACCAGAAGGAAATGCACCGCCATGTCGTCAAGCTCGACCGGCTTCAGGCCGACTGGTCGGAAAAGGCGCAGCTCGCGCTGAGCAAGGACCGCGAGGACCTGGCCCGCGCCGCGCTGGTCGAAAAGAAGAAGGCCGGCGACATGGCCGACCAACTGAAGACCGAGATCGCCGTGCTCGACGATGCGCTGCGCGCCTATGAGGAAGACATCCACAAGCTGCAGAACCGCCTGCGCGAAGCGCGCAGCCGCCAGACGGCGATCGCCGCGCGACTGGAAAGCGCGGAGAACCGGGTGAAGCTGCGCACGCTGCTGAGCACCGAGCGGGTGGACGATGCCATGGCCCGTTTCGACCAGCTCGAACGCCGGGTCGATTACGCCGAAGGCCGCGCCGATGCGCTGAGCATCGCCGACAGCAGCAAGCAACCCAGCCTCGCCGACGAAATCGCCGCCCTCGCCGGTAGCGACCAGATCGACGACGAACTGGCAGAAATGAAACGCGCCCTCGGCATGAGCGGCGACACGGAAAAGAAGGAGGACTGATCCGTGG
>JACXVD010000068.1 GCA_014763545.1 Sphingomonadales bacterium | reverse complement strand
GGGCAGCAGTCATGCCCTTGCCATAGCGCCTATCGCGCATGCCTCAACCGCTTCCCGCAGTCGGGCGCGAACATGCGGCCCAAAGGCAAACAGCCTGTCGACAGGTGAGTGGATGACCCGTCGACAGGCTGTGTACGGGACCGGCAGCGCCGGTCCCTCCCCCCGGAGCGGAATTCAGCTTTCCAGCTGGCGCAGCAGACTGCGCACGTCGCCGTCCATATCGGCATCGCGCTGGCGCAGATCCTCGATCAGGCGCACGGCGTGGATGACGGTGGAGTGATCGCGCCCGCCAAACTTGCGCCCGATCTCGGGATAGCTGCGCGGGGTGAGCACCTTGGCAAGATACATCGCCACCTGCCGCGGGCGGACCACGGCGCGGGCACGGCGCTTGCTCGACATTTCGGCGCGGTCGATGCGGTAGAACTGGCACACGGTGCGCTGGATTTCGTCGATGGTGATCCGGCGGCGGTTTGCGCTGAGGATGTCGGTCAGCTGTTCCTCTGCCAGCTGCAGCGACACTTCCTGCCCGGTCAGCTGGGCATAGGCGATCAGCTTGTTCAGCCCGCCGACCAGCTCACGCACATTGCGGGTGATGGTGCGGGCGAGGAAATCGATCACATCGTCGGGCACGCTGAGCGGAGCGAATTTGGTCAGCTTCGATTCGAGGATCTTGCGGCGCAGTTCGATATCCGCGGGCTGGATATCGGCCACCAGCCCCATCGACAGGCGGCTGAGCAGGCGCGGTTCCACCCCGTCGAGCGCCTGCGGCGCACGGTCGGCGGCGAACACCAGCCGCTTGCCCTCGGCCAGCAGCGCGTCGATCGTGTAGAGCAGTTCTTCCTGCGCGCTCGCCTTGCCGATAATGAACTGGATATCGTCCACCAGCAGCAGGTCGAAGCTGCGCAGCCGCGCCTTGAACTCGATCATCTGGTTCTGCTTCAGCGCCTGGACGAATTCGACCATGAAACGTTCGGCGCTGCAGTAGAAGATGCGGGCACGCGGATGGGCCTGGAGATAGGCGTGGCCGATCGCGTGCAGCAGGTGGGTCTTGCCCTGGCCGGTGGCGGCCTTGAGATAGAGCGGGCTGAACTGCGGCTTCTCCGTCGCGGCCATGCGCTGCGCGGCGTTGCAGGCGAGGATGTTCGCCTCGCCCGTGACGAAGGCGGCAAAGGTCAGCGACGGGTCGAGCCCGACCGACGAGGTGAAGCCGGCATCGCCCAGCGTGTTCGCGGCCATGGCCAGCGCGCTGGCGCCGGCGCCGTCGTTCGCCGGACGGCGGCCATCGTCCAGCCGCAATTCGGGCAGCTGGCGGCGGCCGGGATGGACCTGGATGCGCACATTGCGCACTTCGCTGCGCGCGATCTTCCATGCGAGCGAAAGCCGGTCGGCGAATCGGTCCTGCACCCAATTGGCGGAAAATTCGGTCGGCAGGTAAAGGTCGAGCGTGCCGGTGTCCTTGCAGAACCCGCCCAGCTGGATCGGGCGAATCCACTGGCTGAACAGCTGGTGGCCGAGATCCTTGCGCAGGCCCTGGCTGATGTCCGACCAATCGGCCGCCAGGTTCACTGCTTCCATGTCCTCGTTCACATCACCATCCTGCTTGCGCTTTGCCGCACCGGAAAAATCTGCCTTCTGAACCATCTCAATTCCGTCTCGACCCTGAACGCGCAGCCGTCTCCGTGCGTCCGATTGCCCCCCGTGGCCGGACAAGGCTTCGCCCTTGCTGCGAATTACACAATCCGCGCATGGCTCGTCTGATCCGATCTGTAAAAACCCGGGCCGTCCCGCCCCGGGTAGAGCCAGCTATAAAGAGCAGGCGGTAGTGAGTCGCAAGGGTGCGAGGTGTAAAAAATTCGAAATAAACTTGTTGACTCGCAGCGAGGCGCAGAGCGCCGTTCAAACGGCTGTTTACCTTGATTTTTGGCGAAGCACTCGGCGCGAATCGCGGGACTCCCTGACATGGTGCGCTGCAACATGTAACGCCGATGAAACATAGCAAAAAGGCCGGAGTGTTACCACCCGGCCCCTGCCGGCCCGAAGGCCGTTTTCAACTGTCACGATTGCCCTGACGGGCAAAAGATCAAAGCGCGGCGACGCGCTTCGTCAGGCGCGACATCTTGCGCGCCACGGTGTTCTTGTGCAGCACGCCGCGGGCAACGCCACGGGCCATTTCCGGCTGGGCGGCCTGGAGGGCGGCCTTCGCCTCTTCCTTGTTGCCGCCTTCGATCGCCGCTTCGACCTTCTTCACGAAGGTGCGGATGCGGCTGACGCGCGCGGTGTTGATTTCCGCACGGTTGGCGTTGCGGCGGATGCGCTTCTTGGCTTGCGGCGTATTGGCCATGGTCGTCCTTGGTGTCCGTTCGCTTGTGGGCCGCATCGGCGCGGCCGAAATGTCTGTCAAAAACCTGCTGGAGTGGCGGATTACCGCCGGAAAGCGGCGCCCTTAGCGGCGGTGTGGCGAATCGTCAAGGAATTTGGCGCCATGGCGATCCGCTATTTCTGGCATTCGGGGCAGTACCATGTGCTGCGCCCGCCTTGCACGATGCGGGCAATCGTGCCGCCGTCATCGCGGTGGCACGCCTCCCCCTCGCGGCCATAGACGTCGAAGCGGGTGGCGAAATAGCCGAGCTGCCCGTCGGGCCGCGCATAGTCGCGCAGGCTCGATCCGCCATCCTCGATCGACTGGGCAAGCACCGCCTTGATCGCCGGCACCAGCCGGTCGAGTGCCGGGCGGGAGACTTTGCCCGCCGGTTTGCGCGGATCGATCCGGGCGCGGAACAAGGCCTCGCAAACATAGATATTCCCCAGCCCGGCGACGATCCGCTGGTCGAGCAGCAGCACCTTGATCGCCTGCTTGCGCCCGGCGAACGCGGCTTTGAGGTGGGCCGCGGTCAGTTCCTCGCCCAGAGGCTCCGGCCCCATCACCGCAAACTGCGGCCATGCGGCGAGCGCATCGGTCGCCACCAGATCGACCGATCCGAAGCGGCGCGGGTCGCACAGGGCGAAGCGATGGTCGGCAGTGTCGATCACCAAATGGTCGTGCCGGTCGGCCTCTGCGGGATCGATTCGCCAGCGCCCGCTCATGCCCAGGTGGAACACCAGGCTCTGCGCGCGATCGGTGTGGATCAGCCCGTATTTCGCCCTGCGGCCGAGCCCGGTAACCGTCGCGCCGGTCAGCAGCTGGACGAGCTCGGGCGGGAAGGGGCGGCGCAGGTCGGCGCGGTTGAGCGTCACCCGCTCGATCCGCGCCCCTTCCATGAAGCGCGCCAGCCCGCGCACCGTGGTTTCGACTTCGGGAAGTTCCGGCATGAATTGCGCTCTAACACCCTTTGCCCTCGCTGCAATTCCCCCTAAGGCGCTGTGCATGAGCGATCAGGTATCCTTCGGCTACGAAGATGTGGCCCCCGAGGAGAAGACCCGCCGCGTCGGCGCGGTGTTCTCCAGCGTTGCGGCCAAATACGACATCATGAACGACGCCATGTCGGGCGGCATGCACCGGCTGTGGAAGGACAAATTCGTCCGCCGGGTGAAGCCGCAACCGGGCGAGGCGATTCTCGACATGGCTGGCGGCACGGGCGACATCGCCTTCCGCATGGCGGAGCGCGGCGCCAGCGTGACCGTGTCCGACATCAACCAGGACATGCTCGACGTCGGCATCGAACGCGCGATGGAGCGCGGCATCGACGGGCTGGTGTGGAGCCGGCAGAACGCGGAGGAGTTGAGCTTCTCCAGCCGCAGCTTCGATGCCTATACGATCGTGTTCGGCATCCGCAATGTGACCCATATCGACAAGGCGCTGCGCGAGGCGCACCGCGTGCTGAAGCATGGTGGGCGGTTCTACTGCATGGAATTCTCGACCACCGACTGGCCGGGCTTCAAGGAGGTCTACGATCTCTATTCGCATCGGCTGATGCCCAAGATCGGCAAGCTGATCGCCGATGACGAGGACAGCTATCGCTATCTCGCCGAATCGATCCGCCGCTTCCCGCTGCCGGGCCAGTTCGAGGCGATGATCCGCGAGGCGGGCTTTGTGCGCACCAGGGTGGAACTGATCCTGGGCGGCGCGGTCGCTATCCATTCGGGCTGGAAGATCTAAGGCCCCCGGTCAATGGCGCCCCCCCGCACACATATCTGGCGGCTCCTCAAATGGGGCCGTATCCTCGCGCGGCACGGTGCGCTGCGCGGGATCGAGAACGATCCCAACACACCGCCCCCGGTCAAGCGGCTGGCGCGGATTGCCCGCTTCGGCACATTGCAGCCCAAGGAGCCGGACTATGCCGGCGCGTTCCAGGCGATCGGCCCGGCGGCGATCAAGCTGGGCCAGACGCTGGCGACCCGCCCCGATCTGGTGGGCGAGGATGCGGCGCGCAATTTGCTGACGCTGCAGGACAGCCTGCCGCCAGTGCCTTTCGCGCGGATTCGCGAGGCAATCGAATCGAGCTTCGGCGTGCCGCTGGAAACGCTCTATTCCACCTTCGACCCCGATCCGGTGGGCGCCGCCTCGATTGCGCAGGTCCATCGCGCGACCACCACCGATGGCAGGGATGTCGCGGTCAAGGTGCTGCGTCCGGGCATCCGCGAACAATTCGCCAAGGACATCGAAACCTACGAATGGGCCGCCGCGCATCTCGAAGCGATGGGCGGCGAGGCGGTGCGGCTGCGCCCGCGGCTGACGGTCGCCAATTTCAAGCGCTGGACCAATCGCGAGCTCGACCTGCGGCGCGAAGCCGCCAGCGCCAGCGAACTGGCCGAAGCGATGAAGCAGGTCGAAGGCTATCGCGTGCCCGGCATCGACTGGGACCGCACCAATGGCCGGGTGATGACCGTCGAATGGGTCGATGGCACCAAGATCAGCCGGGTCGACGAATTGCGCGCCGCGGGGCACGATTTGCCCGACCTTGCGCATCGCCTCGTCATCGCCTTCCTCACCCAGGCGATCAGCGCCGGTTTCTTCCATGCCGACATGCACCAGGGCAATCTGTTCGTCGAAGACGACGGCACGATCGTGGCGATCGATTTCGGCATCATGGGCCGGATCGACCGGCGGGCGCGGCTGTGGCTGGCCGAAATCCTCTATGGCCTGACCACCGGCAACTACCGCCGCGTGGCCGAGATCCATTTCGAGGCGAAATATGTCCCGAGCTATCACTCGGTCGACGAATTCGCGACCGCGCTACGCGCTGTGGGCGAACCGATGCGCGGCAAGCCGGTGCACGAACTCAGCGTCGGCCAGATGCTCGACGGGCTGTTCGCCATCACCCGCGATTTCGACATGCAGACCCAGCCGCACCTGCTGCTGCTGCAAAAGACGATGGTGATGGTCGAAGGCATCGCCACCCAGCTCAACCCGCAGATCAACATGTGGGACACCTCCGGCCCCTTCGTGAAGGGCTGGATTCGCGACGAGCTGGGCCCGGAAGCCGCGGTGGCCGACAGGATCAAGGAAGACATGCAGACGCTGCTGCGCCTGCCCGACCTCGTGCGCCGGATCGAAGATCGCTTCCCGTCACGCGGTGGTGCGCCCGAACCGCCGCCATTGCCCGATGTGGAACTGGTGTGGGAGCGCGCGCGGGGCACCGGCAGGAGCAGCGATTGGCTGGGCTATGTCCTGGCAGGCTTGATCGGCGGCGGCGCGGTGTGGGCCGCACTGGCGACAGGATGGATGGGGTGAAAACCCCACGCTGCCCTGCCTTGCGGCTTGGATGGCAACAATGAAGCCGCAGTGGTGCTGGCGACTGTTCGAGAACGAATGGTCCCGGGCACTGCCCCCGCAAATTCGCGCTGGTATCGAACAGGCGGTGACCGTGCGGACGATCGCCCAATCCGAAGAAATCATCCGGCAGGGAGATTCCTTCAGTGGGCTATACTGCCTGCTGGATGGTCAGATGCATGTGATCGGCACCTCCGCTGCCGGCGATGAACTGCTGATCGGCATCCACCGCCCCGGCGATTGGATCGGGTTCCTCGCAGCACTGGATGAAGGACCTTATGCCTTTTCGGTCCGTGCCTTCCGCCCCAGCCGCGTTGCGGTGCTGGGGGCAGCGGCGCTGGCGGAATTGTTCAAGCGGGATCTCCCCAGCTTCCGCTTGCTGTTGCAGCCCGAAATCAATGTCGCACGAAAGAACTATCAATATTTCATCGAGCATGCCCATCGCCCGCCGATGCAACGGCTTGCCGAACGGATGATGGCACTGGGGCGCTGGCCCTATACGGCGGAAGAGATGACGCCGGCTCCGCTCGACCAGCTCCCCCAGGCCGCGCTCGCCAGCGCCACGCGGCTCTCGCGCCAGACGATCAATTCCTGCCTGAATGCGCTGCAACAGGCAGGGGTCGTCACGCTGGCTTATCGGACCGTGAGCGTAATCGACCCCCGGCGGCTCGGCAGGATCGCGCGCGGCGAGGAAAATCTCTCCTGATTTCGGCGTGATTCGAGCGAGATTGTCGGCCTGCCGACAATTCCGGTCGGCTTGCCATGCTATCCAGCAATCGCCCGTCCGACCGGCCAGTCCGGCGTCGGGCGGCTCTTGTTCCGACGGCGGACAGCTATGGAGATGGCAATGGGAAAGGCAGTCAAAGGCGCGGTGTTGGCGTTGGTCGGCGCAGGTCTGGCTACGCTGGCGGTGACCTCCGCAAATGGTCAGGCCGACATCGCCGCGGCATCACCCGGAGACGTGATCATCTATCGCGATTCAGGCTTTCGCGGGCCGGCTGTCGCAGCGAGCGCCGAGCGGCCCAATCTCGGCCTTGCCTGGCCGGTCAATTCGGTAAGGGTAAAGGGCGGCGTCTGGCAGCTTTGCTCGCGCGCGCAGTACCGGGGCACGTGCCGGGTGGTTGTGGCAGATACCGCGATGCTGGGAACCCCCAATCGCGGCATGACGGTTCAGTCGATGCGCCCGCTTCGCGACGGCGGCAGCTTTATCGGGGTGGAAGCGCACAACCAGGTGCTGCGCGGCAAATACTCCGAATTCCACACCGAACCCGATGCACGCGGCTACCGGATCCCGGCCTGCCCGACGGGCACCCCGAGTTCGACCTGCACCGCAAGGACTGCCGACAATTATTGCCGCGCGCGCGGATGGAACCACGCCACCCGCTCCCACGGCGACATGGTCGGCCGGCGCACCTTTCTGGCGGACGTGGTCTGCGAAAACAACAAGGGCTGATGGGAGTACATGACATGAAGAATCTTGCTCGTGCATCGGTTGCCATCGCGCTCGCGACATCGCTCGCCGCATGTGCAACCCCTGGTCGGCCCGCCCGGACGGGTACCGCCTATGAATGCAGCGCCGGGACCAAGCTGCGGGTCGATTATCTCGCAAACGGCGCTTTGGTCAGTGTCAATGGCAGCCGGTCCAAGCCCTTCGCCAAGGTCGCCAACAATCGCGGTGATGCCTATGAGAGTGGCGGCTCGCGGCTGGTCCGGATGGGCAATTCCGTGACGTGGAACAGCGCGCTCAAATCCGCTCCGGAAAGCTGCCGGACGGTGATGACCATCAATTGAGCGAAACCGGGGGCGGCCCGGATAACGAGCCTGTGCCGCCCCGCGTTTCCAATGCCGCTCAGGTTTCCAGATGCGGCAGCACGCGGCTGGCGTAGAGGACGATGGCGGCGGTTGCGAATTCGATCAACATCGGTGGCCAGAACCCGTCATAGGTGCCGTCCATCGCGATCCCCACCCCGCGCCCGATCAGCGCGACGAGGAACAGCAGCGCGGCCGGCACCAGGAAATCGCCATTGCGCTTCCACGCGCCGAACATCATGCAGATCGCCGCGACGATGAAGAATGCGCCCATGTCGGCGCGCATCGTGGCCAGCCCTTTCGCGCCCTGTCCGACGAGGCCGAAATCGGCCCCGCTGTTGGCGGCATCGAGCATGAAGCCCAAGCCCATGAACAGGTAGAACAGCCCGCCGGCGAAAATCAAAGCCGTCAGCAACAGTCGCATCGATCAAATCTCCCGAATTTCCCGGCATGCTTAACAAGGCGGCAAGGCTGCTTGCTAGGGAAATCGTCACCATGGCAAGGCAGGGCTGGCCTTGGCTCGGTACCGGCGTTAGCCTAGTTGCATGAACTTCGGGCCCGAAGACGGGGGCAAATCGCGTAAATGACACATGCTCGCATCCTGCTGGTGGTCGGCGGCGGTATCGCGGCCTACAAGGCGTGCGAGCTCGTCCGCCTGATCCGCCGCGGCGGCGGGTCGGTCACCTGCGTGCTGACCGAAGGGGGCAGCCACTTCGTCACCCCCATGGCGCTCGCCGCGCTCAGCGAAAATCCCGTCCACACCACATTGTGGGATCTCAAGAACGAGGTCGAGATGGGCCACATCCAGCTCAGCCGCGAGGCGGATCTGGTGGTCGTGTGCCCGGCAACCGCGAATATGCTGGCCAAGATGGCGGCGGGCATTGCCGACGATCTGGCGACCACGCTGATCCTTGCCACCGACAAGCCGGTGATGGCGGTCCCGGCGATGAATGTGCGCATGTGGCAGCACGAGGCGACCCAGCGCAATGTCGGCTGGCTGCGCGAAGCCGGCGTCACGGTGCTGGAGCCCGACGAAGGCCCGATGGCCTGCGGCGAATTCGGCCCGGGCCGCCTGCCCGAACCGTGGAATGTATGGTGCGAGATTGCCGGTTTCTTCGGCATCGATCCGGCGGTGGCGGGTATCCCGGCCGAACTGCCCGTCGCCCCGCCGCGCGAAGCTGCCGCTGCCGCAAGCCCGGCGGCAGGAAGCCTGGTCGAGGCGATCGAGGCGGAACCGGAAGTCCAGCCGAAGAGCGGCGGTGGCTTCGGCGGCTTGCTGTCTTCGCTGATCGGCCGCAGCACCCCGCGTCGCCCGGTGGTGGAAGTGGAAGATGATTGGGGCGAGGAACCGCTCGAAGGAGAAGCGCCGGTGGAGGGCGAGGGCTGGCCCGACGAAGCGGCGCCCGAAGTGCTGCCCGAACCGCTGCCAGTACCCGATCTTTCCGGCCCGCTGATGGCGGTCAAGGGCAAGGCCAAGGCCGCCCCGCCGACCGATGCGCAGGCGATCAACCACGAGGTCAATCCCAACCAGGTGCCGCCCGAACAGGCGCAGCCGAATGCCGCGCCTTCCATCGGCGCGGTGCTGGAAGACCCGTTGGAAGGGCAGCCCGATTTCGACGTCGATCCCGAACATCGCCCGCTGTTCGGGCGGCATGTGCTGGTCACCGCCGGGCCGACGCATGAGCCGATCGACCCGGTGCGTTACATTGCCAACCGTTCGAGCGGGAAACAGGGCTTTGCCATCGCCGCCGCTGCCGCCGCGCTGGGCGCGCGGGTGACGCTGGTCGCCGGACCGGTGCATCTCGCCACCCCCTTGGGCGTGGACCGGATCGATGTCGAAAGCGCGGAGGAAATGAACGCTGCGGTGAAGAAGGCGCTGCCGGTCGATGCAGCGGTGATGGTCGCCGCGGTGGCCGACTGGCGCACCCGCGACTACGCCGGAGAGAAGATGAAGAAGCGCGGCAGCGCCCCCCCGGCGCTGATCCTGGCGGAAAATCCCGATATCCTCGCCAATCTCGCGGCGATGGCGAAGCGGCCCAAGCTGCTGGTGGGTTTTGCGGCGGAAACCAACGACGTGCTCGACAATGCCAAGGCCAAGCGCAAGCGCAAGGGGGCCGACTGGATCGTCGCCAACGACGTATCGGGCGGCAAGGGCAAGAGCGTGATGGGCGGCGACCGCAACGCGGTGCAGATCGTCACCGGCGAAGGGGTTGAGAAGCTGCCCGAAATGCCCAAGGAGGAAGTGGCGATGGCGCTGGCAGAGCGGATCGCGCAGGCATTGGACGAAAGAGACAAGACGGGTGAGTGAACAGATACCGGTGCGCCTCAAGCGCCTGCCGCATGGCGCGGGGCTCGACCTGCCGCATTATGCCACCGCCGGGGCGGCGGGAATGGATGTGGTGGCGGCGGAAGATGTCACCATCGCCCCCGGCGCGCGTCATGCGGTGGCTACCGGGCTCGCGCTGGCGATCCCGCGGGGGTATGAGATCCAGGTGCGCCCGCGCAGCGGGCTGGCGCTGAAACACGGCATTACGGTCCCCAACACGCCCGGCACCATCGACAGCGACTATCGCGGCGAGCTGAAGGTGATCCTGATCAACCACGGGGCCGAACCCTTTCCGATCGCGCGCGGCGACCGGGTTGCGCAGCTGGTGCTTGCTCCGGTGACGCAGGCGGTCTGGGTCGAGGTGGCGGAGCTGGACGAAACCGCCCGCGGTGCAGGCGGCTTCGGTTCGACCGGCGGGCACGAACGGCTGGGCTGATCGGCCCCCGACAGCCGGGCGGTGCGTCAGCCTGGCGGGCCCAGCGCGATCGGCACCCATTGGCGAGGCGGCGCGGCACGCAGATCGCGCAGCAACCGACCCCATTCGTGCAAGGCAATCGTCACCGGGTTGCGCGAATCCAGTTCGTGAACCAGGCCGAAGCGCAGGCCGCCCTCGGCCGGTTCTTCGCGGAAGGTCCCGAACAGCCGGTCGTACACGATCAGCACGCCGCCGAAATTGCAGTCGAGATAGGCTTCGTCGCGCGAATGGTGCGCCCGGTGGTGCGACGGCGTGTTCAGTACCCATTCGAGCGCGCCCAGCCGCTTTACCGCCTCGGTGTGGAGCAGGAACTGGTAGAGCAGGTTGGCACCCAGCAGGGCCGCGACCATCACCGGGGGGAAGCCGATGAGCACCAGCGGGACGAAGAGCATCCAGCCGAGTGACAAGGCGCCTGTCCAGCCCAGCCGCACGGCGGCGGGCAGGGTGAATTCGGCGGCGCTGTGGTGGACTGCATGGGTGGTCCACAGCCAGCGAACCGTGTGGCTGAAGCGGTGGAACCAGTAATAGGCGAATTCCATCGCGAAAAAGCCCGCGACCCAAGCGATCCAGCTGTCCAGCGGGAATTGCCACGGGGCAACCAGGGCTGCCCCGGCAAAGGCGGAGCCGATCACCACTGCGCCCAGAGGCTTGAACAGCGCGCCGCCGACCATCACGCCGAAACTGGCCAGCGCCGCGCGCCAATCATAACCGATCTGCGCGCGGCGCGTGCGCCAGAGATACTCGCCCGCCACCATCGCGAGCGCGAGTACCAGCACCAGCGGATTGCGGGCCATTCCCTCGGCAATCATTTCCCGGCTTTCTGCTCGATCTTGGCGCGCGCCTTGCGCAGTTCAGCCTCGGTCACCAGCCCGTCATGGTTGGTATCGGCCATGTCGAACATGGTGGTCGGGCCGTTGGTGAATTCGGCCTTGCTCACGCGCCCGTCGTGGTTGGCGTCGAAATTGACGATCTGCTGCTGCATCATGTCGCGGATGCGGTCGAAAGGGGGCATGTCCGCTTCGCTCAGCAGGCCGTCGCCGTTGCGGTCGAGCCGCCCGAACTGGCTGGTGCGATAGCGCTTGAGTTCGGCGCGGCTGATCGCGCCATCCTTGTTCGCATCGGCCTTGTGCATCTGTTCGAGCATGCGCGCGCCATCCTGCGCTGCGGCAGGGGGGGCGCCAATCGCCAGGGCAAGCGGCGTGGCTGCCAAGGCGAGGGCGGCAAGGCGCGTGGTGCGGGATTGGGTGGGGAAAATCATGAACTGGTTCCTGCGTGAGAAAAAGGTGGCCGGGGCGGGCGGGAG
>JACXVD010000067.1 GCA_014763545.1 Sphingomonadales bacterium | reverse complement strand
CGAGCCAGGCGCAATCCGCCGCGCTCGATGCCGCGATTGCACTCTACAAGGCGCTCGGCGGCGGGTGGAGCGAGGACAGCCCGACCGGCTAGTCGTTGCAGCCGATGGTGAAACCGCCCTTCACCCCCGGCACACTCAGGTAATAGGAATCGTAGAACTTCTGGAAGCTACGATAGACCTCTGCGCTGCATTGCATCTGGTTGATCCGGTTGCCCGCACTGCGCAGCAAGCTGCAGCCCTTGGCGATCGACCCGAAGGCGTAATTCTGGCCATAACGACCGGTCGAGACCCACATTGCGGCTTCCTTGCCCGCATCGTCATAGAAGGACAGCGCCCGGTCCATCGCGGGCTCGATCACCGCCATGCAGCGCGAATCTTCCTCACCCTGCACCTGCGCGCGTTGGGCGGCGAGCCGTTGCTGCTCGGCGGCGATCTTGTCGGCCAGATAGGTCTCGACATCCTCGTCGCTCTTGCCTTCGCGCTTGAGGCGACAGGCATCGGCCTGATCGAGCATTTCATAGACATATTTGTCCGCCGCATAGCGATTGATCGCGGCATTCACCGTATCCTGGTCGCTGGATATGCGCGCCTTCCAGTAGCTTGCCTCGTCGAGATAGGTCTGTGCCCGCCCGTCGCCATCCTGCTGCAACTGCAACCCGCCGAGGATCGAGGCGGCGTAGCACTGCAGCGGATATTCGAAGCCGTCCTCAGTGCTGTCGGCCCCCGCCGGAATCGCCCAGATGGCCAGCGCCGCCGCCGAAGCCGCGACCGCCAGCACAGCAACCGATTTGATCATCGCCCCACGATCCCAATTGCAAAGCCACGGCACTCGCGCGCGCGAGTGCCTGTTCCCCCTGGAACGACTGCCAAATACCATGCGCGCGGGAAACGACGAGTGACAAATCATGTCACGCGGCAAGTGATAAACCGCCCGCTTCGATGCCTTTGCCGCGCGCCAACGCCGTCAACCAAACCTCGCGATGGGCCAAGCGCACAGGGGCGCGCACTATCGCAAAGTCGCCCGATTTCCCTGCGATGGCGTTAACCACTCCCCGTTACGCTTATTTGGCGGGTGCCGTGCCAGTTCGGCATTATGTCGAAGAAGCACCCAGCACCTCGCATCCATCGCGGCGCTCTCGCCGCGACTGCAGGCATTGCCCTGGCCTGCGGCAGCACCCAGGCGGGTGCGGTTTCCATGCACAGTATCGCGGTTGCACGCCAACCGGTCGATCATCTCGCGGTAAAGGCACCGGCTGCGGACGCCTGCGCCCGGCCCGCCGTACCCGCTTTCGGGCCGCCGATGGCCGAGCAGCAATTCGCTGCCCGCTCGAAATCCGAGGTGATCCTCGGCGGCATCAGCAGGCTCGAACAAATGCGCCTCGCGCAGCAAGGCCCTGCCATCGCCCAGCCGGCTGCGGAACTGGCGGTTGCGTCCAAGGCCGATGCGCTGATCGGCGGTACCAGCCGGCTCGAACAGATGCGCGCCGCGCAGCAGGCGCCCGCTGGGCCATATTTCGGTGAAGCCGAGCCGCAGGCACCGATCGCGCCTGCCCTCGGCCCGGTGGTCCGCACCGGCGGCGAATGCAGTGAAGCCCGCTTCGCGATCCCGCGTGCGGTGATCCAGCCTGGCCGGCTTGCCGGTCGTGACGACTTTCTCGGCAGCAGCCGCCTGGCTGTGCGCAAGACCTTCTTCGACGCCGACTGGCGCCGCGTCAGCGCTCGCAAGCTGTCGCGCGGAAATCTCAAGGTTCTGCCCGACGCGGGGCGGCTAGGGCCGAAGGAATTGCTCACCCGGGTCAATGGCTGGGTGAACGACAACGTAACCTATGTCGAAGACCGCGATCTGTGGGGCAAGGCTGACTATTGGGCCGACGCGCGCACGACATTGCGCCTGCGCAAGGGTGACTGCGAGGATCTCGCGATCCTGAAAATGCAGCTGCTGGCGGGCTATGGCATTCCGGCAGAGGACATGTTCCTCACCATCGCCAAGGATCTGGTCCGCAATGCCGACCACGCGGTGTTGGTCGTGCGGATCGACGGGCAGTACTACCTGCTCGACAATGCGGTCGACCAGGTGCTCGACGGTTCGGTGAGCAATGAATATCGGCCGATCTTCACCTATAGCGGCGCTGACCGCTGGGTGCATGGCTACAGCTTCATGCCTCAGCGTTCGGTCATGGCCTCGCCGAATGCCTTTGCCACAGGTTTGAGCAGGTAATCGAGGATCGACTTGCGCCCGGTGATGATCTCGACATCGCAGATCATGCCGGGCACGATCGGCAGGCGCTGGCCATGCTTCTCAATATAGGCAACGTCGGTTTCCACCACCACGGTATAGTAGGTTTCGCGCGCAACCTCGTCATAGACGCTGTCGGCTGAAATCTGCTGAACCTTGCCCTTCAGCCCGCCATAGATCGAAAAATCATAGGCGGTCACCTTGACCACTGCCGGGTCGCCGACCTTGATAAAGGCAATATCGCCAGGCTTGATCTTCGCCTCGATCAACAGCTTGTCGCCCACCGGCACCACCTGCATCAGCTTATCGCCCGGGCCGACGAAACCGCCCACGGTGGTGATCTGAACATCGTTGACGATGCCGTTCGCCGGTGCGCGCACTTCGTTGCGTTGCTGGCGCGCTTCTGCCCCGCGCATGGTCTGCTGGTTGACGGCAATCTTGGTTTCAAGCTCGCTGCGTTCGTCGAGCGCCTTCTGCCGGAATTCGAGGCGGGCCGAATTGAGGTCGGCATTGGCCTGCGCCACTGCCGCCTGCGCCCGGGCGACGCCTTGCCGAGCCGCTGACAGCCGCCCCTGCAGATCGACCACTTCGCGCTGGGCATCGAGCAGTTCGGTCTTGGGCACGATCCCCTTGGCGGCGAGCGGTTCCAGCATGGAAACCTGTTCCCGCGCGAGCTTGAGGCTGCTTTCGAGCGAGGCGACTGTCGCCTGCCCTTCAGTCAGGTCACGGCGGCGTTGTTCGACAGCCGCGGCCAGCGCCCGCTGCTGGCTGCGCGCGGCGGCAAGGCGTGCGTCCTGGATCTGGCGTTCATCGGCGCAGACCGTGCCTTCCTCGCAGCTCAGCGAGCCGCCGCCTTGCGCTTCGCTGGCGAGGCGGCTCGAGCGCACGCTCAACCGCTGGTTTTCCGCCTCCAGCTGGCCGAGCGCGGACGAGGATTCGCTGTCGTCCAGCCGGACCAGCAATTGCCCCTTCTTCACGCTCTGCCCGTTGCGAACGAGGATTTCGCTGACCACCGAGGCATCGGCGGCCTGCACCAGCTGCACCTTGCTCGACGGGATGACGCGCCCCACGCCGCGAGTGACTTCGTCCACCTGGGCGAGGCTGCCCCAGATCGCGAGGGCAAGCAGCCCCGCCGCAGCTGAAAAGATGAGCCGCCGGCTCGGGTCGAGCGCGGCGAAGCGTTCCCTCAGTGTCATGTTCCGGGCGTATCCAAAACGTCGTTGGCGGCAACTTGCTGGCTCTGGCCGGCCACGGTGGCGCGATAGGCGGAATTGGCCTCGACCGGATCGGGGATCGTCAAGCGCCACTGCTTGGTGGTGTCGAGGCGGCCGCCGACGTCGGCTTCGGCGTGGCGATCCTTCACATCGTGGGTCACGGTCAGCCCGGGCACGAATTCCGGTTCGGGCTGCACATCGGCATCATCCCGCTCGGCCAGCTCGATCCGCAGCCGGTTCCAGTCGATCTGGGGAATATGCTCGCCACCCGACCATTGCTGGTTGAGGATTGCGACCCGGCCTGCAGTGCCGGGATAGCGGTAGAAGATATGCGCGCCGATCTTGCGCGTCTTCAGCAGCGTATAGGCCCACCGCGGCAGCACGTAATCGGCGTGGTAATAGGTCGCGCTGCCCACGCTGGGTTCGGTCGCGCCGGCCAGCGCCTGCGCCGCGATCGCGCGAGCCTCCGCCCATTTCTCTGCCATTGGCTTGCGCAGCAGCGATCCGTCGCAGGTGAAGCTGAACTGGCACACCTTCTGGTTGGCGCCCTGGTAGACCACGCCGCATACCGAATTCGGGAATGCCGGATGGCGCATGCGATTCAGCACCACCTGCGCCACCGCCTTGCGCCCGGTGACGCTTTCATTGGCGGCTTCATAATAGATCGCTTCGGTCAGGCAGCGCAGCGCCGTGCCATAGGCCGGCTTGTCCGCCGCAATTCCGGCGAAGCCGGGGACGACTTCCGACGAAGCGGCGGCAAAGGGAATCTTCTCGTTGCCGAGCCGGGCGAGGTCGCCCTCTTCCAGCGGCGCGGCTTGTTCGCCATCGGTCATCGTCTTGAGCTGCGCGATCTCGCGCTTGTCGAGCGCAACTTTCACCGCAGCTTCGCCGCGCGTGCTCTGCCATGGCGCGGCGATCCCGATAGCGATGGCCAGCGCGATGACGATCGGCGCGACGAAGATCCAGCGCGGCATCCGCCAGCGCGGCGCCTGAGGCAGATAGTCGCCCAGTTCGAGGATTTCCGCGCTGCTCATGACTGCCTCTCGCCCTGCCCGACCGCCACCTGCGAAGCCGCCATGACTTCGGCAATCGGCCCGTCCGCCGCAACGCGCCCGCCGTCTAGGACGATGAGCCGTTCGCACAGGGAGAATAGCGCAGAGCGGTGGGTCGAGACGACCAGCGTCTGCCCCGCTGGCAGTTTCTGGGACAGATGCTGGACGAAAAGTTGCTCCGTCGCGCTGTCCATCGCGCCGGTCGGCTCATCGAGGAACAGCAGCTTCGACGGGTTCACCAGCGCGCGGGTAATCGCCAGGAAGGTGCGCTGGCCGCCGGAGAGGCGACGACCATGCTCGCCCACCATGCGATCGAAACCGCCCGCGTCCTTCAACAGGAAGGCATCGCCCCCGGTCATGCCCAACGCGGCGATCATCGCCTGTTCGCTGACATCGGGCCTGCCGAGCACGAGATTATCCTTGATGGACCCGGTGAAAATATCCGCATCCTGGCCCACGAAGCGGAAATTGTTGCGAATCTCGTGGGGGCGCAGCTGGCGGCTGTCGAGCCCGCCGATCCGCATGCTGCCCCCGGTCGGTTCATACAGACCGCACAGGACGCGCCCCAGCGTCGACTTGCCCGAGGCGACGCGACCGATCACGGCCACCCGCTCACCGGGGCGGAATTTCAGGTTAAGCCCCTTCAACGCGGGCTCGCCCGTGTTGGGATAGGCGAATTCGACATCGTCGAACACGATATCCGCCTCGCGGATCCGCGCCGGCACGGTCGGGCCGTTCACCCGGCGCTCGTCACCCACCTCGAACAGCTGCTCGATATTGTCGAGCGTCGAGCGAGCCTGCCGCCAGCGGGTGAGCAGGAAGGCGATCTGGCCGGCAGGCTGGAGCGAGCGCGAGGCGAGCATGACGATGGCGATGATCGCACCCATGCTGATAGTGCCTGCCGCGAACAGGTAATAGCCGCCGATGACCAGCGAGATCGTCGAAATCTGCTGGAATGTCGTCGCCAGGCTCACCGCTGCGGTGCTGATTTGCTTGAGCCGTTGTTGCGACTGGCGCCCCAGTTCGGCGAGCTGGTACCAGCGCCCGATCATCCCGCCCTCGGCGGTCATGCTCTTGATCGTTTCGGCCCCAGCGATGCTTTCCATCAGCAGGGTCTGCTGCAGGCCATAATCGGACGAGGCGTCGCTGGCGGCAGCGGTGACCTTGGCTTGCAGGTAGAAGCCGGCAATCGCCATCAGCACCATGATGGTCAGCGGCACCAGCGCCAGCCAACCGCCGATGTAGGCGATCACGCCGACGAACAGCACCAGGAACGACAGATCCACCAGCAACACCACGGTGGTCGAGCCGAAGAATTCGCGGACCACCGCATATTCCGACACGCGCGCGGCAAGCGACCCCGTGTGGCCGGACTTCGCCATCAGCGGCGTGTTGAGCAGCTTGCTGTAGATCTTCTGCGACAACCGCAGGTCGAGCCGGGCACCGATCTGGTCGATCACGCTGGCCCGGGCCGTGCGCAGCGAAAGGTCGAGCGAAATCGCGAGAATAACGCCGACCGCCAGCACCCACAGGCTCGCTTCCGCCTGGTTGGGGATCACCCGGTCATATACGTTCATCGTGAAGATCGGCAGCGACAGCGCCAGCATGTTGATCATCAGCGATGCCAGCAACACCGGGCGGAACGCCCTGCGTTCCTTGCGCAATTCGCTCCAGAACCAGTGGTAGCGGCCCTTGGCATGCCACGGCGCCTCGGCCTCGCGCAGCCGGTCGGGATTGCCGAAGATCGTGAAATAGCTGCCGGTGAATTCGTCCTGCAGCGCCTTGCGCGCTTCCCAGCTTGCCTGCCCTGTTTCGGGCCGCCACACCAGGATTTCGTCATCCTTCGCGTCATGCAGGATGACGCAAGACCCATCCTTCAGACGGGTCAGCGCTGGAAAATCTTCGAGATAGGAGGGCAACTTGCGAGTGCGATTGAACTCGCAATTCAGCCCTGCCAGCTCGATCGCCGCTTCGGCCTGGTGGAACGGAAGATTGCCCGCCGCGTCGAGCGCCAGCCCGTCGAGCATGTCCGGCTCGATCGCGATGCCGAAATGCGCTGCCAGCGCCGCAATGCAGGGTTTGAGCGGATCAGACATGCTCTTACTGACTTCTTCCTGCATCATTTGCGCGCGCGGGCAGCGCCCACCCTATCTCCGGTTCGCGTGTATCAGGGATACACGCGACGCTGGAGTTCAGCCGGCGCGGACGGCCCGTAACCGAACTGTTCGCGCTCCGTCTCGCCCGCACCGACCCCCGGCGCCACCCCGACCGCATCGAGGAAGCGATTGGTGACCGCGAGGATCTGGTAACTGGCGAAAATATAGGAGAACCGCGCCGTTTCGAGCCGCACCTGCGTGTTGTACCGTGTGTTCTGGGCATCGAGAACGTCGAGCAACGAGCGCCGACCGATGTTGAACTGGCTACGATAGGACAGCAACAGGTCGTCGTTCACCTGGCTTTGCCGTTCGAGCGTGGTCACGATCTTGCCCAGCTGACCATAGGCATTCCACGCAGTGCGGAAATCTTCCTCCGCCTCGCGGCTGACGTCGTGCAGGCGATAGCGCGCCTCGCTCGACCGGCGGTTCATTTCCTGCACCTTGGCGGCGTTGATGCCGCCATCGAACACGTTCCACCGCATATAGACGCGCGCCTGAAGGTCGTTCGTCTCCCCGGCGAACCCGTCGATGTCGTTGCCATAGCGACCGCGCAGTTCGACACCGAAGCGCGGCAGGCGATCGCCCTCGGCCGATTTGACCATGGCATTGGCCGCATCGACATCGGCCATCGCTTCGCGCACCAGCGGATTGTCGGTGCGGGTGAGGCCGACCCCTTCGTCCACGCTGCTCGGCATCGATGCGGTGAACAGCCCCGGCATCTGGACGTTTTCGATGTCCAGCCCGGTCAGCGTGCGCAATGCGATCTTGGCATCGGTCAGCGACTGGCGTGCTTCTTCGAGCCGCACGATCGCTGCCTGCAGGCGCTCTTCGGCCTGCTGGCGATCGGCCACGCTGATCGAACCTTCATCGACGCCTTGCCCCAGATCGCGCACCAGATTCTGGTGGAACAGGACATTGTCTTCCGATGCGGCGACAATGCGCTGCTGGAGGATCACGTCGAGATAGAGCCGCGCGACCTGCAGCCCGACATATTGCGACCGTTCGACGACCCGCATGGACGCGCCATCGACGCGCGCGGCCTGGCGAAGCAATTCACCCCGACGGCGGCCGAAGTCGACCACCGTCCAGTCGGCCACGCCGCTCAGCTCCAGGGGATAGAGCCAGTCGTTGGCGATCCCGAGATTGCGCCGGGTGGTGTTTTCAAGGCGGCGCGCACCCGCCGATGCCTCGACATCGACACGCGGCGCATATAGGCCCTGCGCCTGCTTGCGTTCGAACTGGATCGCTTCCTTGTTGTACTGCGCCTGCAGCACTTTCGGGCTGTAGGCCACGGCCATTTCGACCGCCTCCTTCAGCGTCACCACCGGGCCGACCATGGTCTGCTGCGCGGCCTGGTCGGGCGCGGGCGCATCATAATCCCCCGCCTCCTGCGACCAGGCGATCGAGCTTGCGGAGAGGGCGAATGCGCCGACTGCCAGCATGGCACTGCGTGTTGTGTTCGACATGCTCCTGTCCCCCTCACTTGCTACCGGTTATTTCGACGCGGCGATTTTGCAGTTCGCGCACGCCATCGGCAGTCGGTACCCTCGGCTGCGATTCGCCGCGCGCCTCGATGGCGATCGGCGCAGCGATATTCATCCCGCGCAAGGTTGCCTCGACCGAACGCGCCCGCCGCATCGACAGGGCATCGTTGTAGGCATCGCTGCCCGACCGGTCGGTGTGACCGACCAGGCTCAGGCTCTTCCACCCGCACCGGGCGAAATTGTTGGCGATATATTCGAGCGTACCGTGCGCATCGCTGGTGACGTCGGAGGAATCGAAATCGAAGAACACAATCGCCCCGATCTTCGCTTCGCACACCTCCAGTGGCTCTTCCTTCGGTTTCGGAGCGACCGGGACCGGCTGGGGCGCCGGCTGGGTCAACATGGCGTAAGCCTTCTGGCACTTCGAAACGCTGGCCGGATCCTTGGTCGACGATTTGAGGAATCCCAGCGCGATACCGCACTGGACCTTGGTTTCGCTCGCCCAGATGTAACGGCTGTCGTTCGCCATCACCGTGCCTGCATCCATGGTCGCCGCGAGGCCCGCCTCATAGCGGGTCTCGATTTCGGAGCGCAGGCTCCCGAGATCGAGCGACAGCAGATCGGATTCGGATGTCTGCGCCGATGCGATCGCGGGCATCGAAAGCAGCCCCGTCGCTACCAGCAGTGACGCTTGTATAGTTTTAGTCACGAAGTGCTCTCCCCTGCTCTCAATCTCTCCGGCCTACTGGCTCAGGCATGGGTCACAGCGGCAGTCGCTGCGCTCATGGCGTGGTCATCGATTTGATCGAATACGAATTGCGCAAGATGGACGGGCACTTGCGTGCCGGACGTCTCGATCATCTGCGCAAAGGCCGACTGGTCATGGCCGCCCTGCGCGCCAACCGGCTGGTCGCCCAGCAAGCTGTCGAGCAGGTGATCGACCTGGCCGGCACCGGCTACTTCACCCAGCGCCGCCGCGATGACAGTGTTCGGGCCAGCGCCCGACCCGGCAGTATCGTGCACCTGCACTCCACCATCGGCCTTGATCGCCAGCAAAGCTTCCATCGACCCGACGGCCGCAAAGTCGAATACCGGTGCAGGTGCCGAAACGACTGGCCCGCCATTCGCATCGCCGAGCCCGTAGAGCGCGGCATCCGCGGTGATATCCGGCTGGTCGAGCGTGTGGATCGTATCCAGCCCGCCAATCGGCTCTGCGTCGACATGGAGCGAATCGATCGGCTGCGCGCTGCCCCCGATCGTCTCGCTCACCGGCAGCGTGAACTCGCTGGCATGGAAACCAACGTCGCCAGTCGGTGTCACGATAGTCGCGATCTGCAAGCCCGGCAGGTCCGCGAAGGAGGTCGCCAGATGCGTCGCATCGAAGGCTGCCAGCTCGATCCCGTGGGCGGGTTCGATCGCCAGCAACCCGGCCGCAGCAGCTGCAGTAAGCGTTCTCGCCTCCGCCTCGCGATTGGCCCGCACGGAGGCGAACATGGCATCCGCAACCGCATGTGTGCCACCATCGGCAGTGGTGTAGCTGGCGGTGCCGACCACCGCGACCGAACCGCTCGCGGCGCTATAGCCCTGCCCGTCGCTGACCAGCGAGATGCTTACGATCCCGGCGTCGGACAGCAGCGTGAACTCACCTGCATCCGCAACGCCGTTCTGGTTCGCGTCCTGCCAGATACCGAACTTCGCATAGGCAGGATCCGAAGCGTCGAGAACCGCATCGCCATTGGCGTCGAACATCGCGGCAAGCGCCGCCAGATCGCTCACGCCGTTCTGGCCGAAGACGAATTCCGACGCGTCCGTAACCGTGCCGTCACCATTGGCATCGTAGGCCAGGATGGCATCGTCGGCACCGACCCAGGCAGTCGCATCGGCGTGGCCGTCGCCGTTCAGATCGTAATGCACGCCGGCATCCAGCGACGTGAACTCGACCCCGTCGCCGTCCAGATCGAGCACGATCGGCGGTGTCGCCGGATTGGCGGTGATGTGCAGCGAGCCGGAATCCACCGTATCGCCATCACCATCCTGGATGGAAATGGGGACGGTGAAATCGACCGGGTCGTTGGTGACGGTCGTCGCACCGAAATCGCCGATCTTGTAAGGCTGGCCGCCCACATTCTCGAATTCGATGCTGTTGTATCCGTCGGCAGTGTAAGCCGCGAGGCGCGTGTTCGACACGACCCCGTCGACCTGCGCCGTCCCGCCGGAGAAGGTCACTGTGAAATTGTGCCCTCCAACCGAGTAGGTTCCCGACACCGTGACCAGCAGGTTTGCACCATTATAGCTGATGCCGACCGAAGTGATCGTGTCCTGCACACCGTCACCCACGACGAAATTACCGTCAGTCCCGGTCGTCGCATTGTCGTCATAGGCCGTCATCAGCACCGAGCTCTGCGCGGTCCCGCCATTGATGCCGGTGAACAGCGCATTTGCGCCATTGGCATTGTAATGGCCTGAGAACGTGTGGTTCTGCAGCGCAGGCGTCGAATAGTCGCCGCTGCTCGACGGCGAGCCGCTCAGGTCGGTCACGAAATCGACGCGCATCGCTTCGCCGGTCTTCACCGAGTTCCCGTCGGAAACGCCGCCTTCGTTCGCGTTGGTGTTCACCGAACCGGACGACACGCCATTTTCGATCGGAGTCAGCAGCAAGTCCTGGCTACCGGTGGTCCCCGGCTGGTTGAAACCGGTCCACACCACGTTCGACCCGACAAAGTTGTAGCCACCACCGTTGAAGTCGACCTGGCTGGTGGAATCGATCGGCTGGCTGATCGTGATCTTGTACTGGTCGTCGAACCCGACCGGCTGCATTTCGATCACGAACACAGTCGTGCCGCTGATCGCCTTGGTTGCCGTCAGCACGGTCCCGCCATTCGAGATCGTGTAAGTCAGCGCCTCGAGGTTGGAGGTGAGACCCTGGCTCACCAGGCTCAGGATGGTCGCACCGGTGAAGATAACTGCTCCCGGACCATCGGCCCCATAGTTGTTATCCACATTGTGATCGCCATCGAGATACGCCAGGCTGCTGCCCATCGCGGCGTTGATCACTGCGACCGGATCGGCGGTCACCGCCACCGGCGCGTCGTCGAGCACGGTGATGTCGATGGTAGTCGCCGGCGTAACGCTGCTCACATCCCCGTCGCTATCGGTAACCCGTACGGCGAAGCTGTCACCTGCCAACGGATCGGCGGCCCCCTCGATTCCATCCCCATCGTTGGGGTCGGTATCCGGGTGGGCGAGATTGCTGGTTAGCGTGTAGCTCCAGGAATAATGCCCGGCCCCATCCGATGTCACGGTGAGCGTGCCCCAGGTTCCGCTAACCGTAATCGGCGTGCCGACAGTTGCGGCCGTCACATCGACCCAGCTACCGCCAGCGTCCTGCACCTCTACGGCGTCCGCACCCGCCACATCCGCGCCAGAACCATTGTCCGCGCTCACATCGCCCACGATCGCTGCATTCTCGGGCGACTGCGTAAACCCGTCGTCCTGCGCCGCCGGACCATCGTCCAGCACCGCAACATCCAGGCTGTCGCTCGCCGTGTCGCCGTCGCTGTCGGTCACCACCACCGCGAAGCTGTCGACGATACCCTCGCTCGTACCCGTGCTCGTATCGTCCGGATGATCGCTCGTGTTGTCGCCCAGCGTATACGACCAGCTGTAATTGCCCGCACCGTCCGAGGTCACGGTCAGATCGCCATAGGTCCCGTGGACCACCACCGGTACGCCCACCGTCGCACCGGTCACATCCACCCCGCCCACAACCAGGCTCGCCAGCGTGTCGCCGCCCGTCCCGATCGTAAACGTACCCGTCGTCGTCTCCGCACCGCTCGACGGGTTCGAACCGTCGAACAGCGCCGCCTCGTCCACCGTCCCGTCGCTCACCGTGACCGTCGGAACCGAGTCCGCCGCCAGCACGATCGTCACCGTCGCCGTGTCCGTATCACCGTCCGTGTCGGT
>JACXVD010000111.1 GCA_014763545.1 Sphingomonadales bacterium | reverse complement strand
CCTCAAGACCATCCCTGTCGCTGCCAAGCCCGATCATATCCGCCAGATTCTCGACCGCTTGCGGCAAGTGCGAAAGATCGGCATCTCCCGGGAGGTGGCTGGTCGCATCCATGCGGACCGACTTCGGCAATATGTCACGGAAGGCCGCGCTTCGCCTGCCTATATGACCGAGCGATATATTCCCTCCCGGCGGCGCGCCACGCTGGTTGCCTTCCTGCTCGATCTTGAAGAACGGCTGACCGACAGCGCCCTAGAGATGGCGGACAAGCTGATCGGCAGCATCTTCACCCGCGCGAAGAACGCCCAAACGCGCAACTATGCCACCACGTCGAAGAACGTGGCGCGACTGATGCTGATCTTTCGCAGGACGATCGACACGCTCACCGATGCGGTCGATACCGGCGAAGACCCTATAGAGGCCCTGGACGCCTCGGTCGGGTGGAACACCCTCCTGAGGGCCAGGCCGGAAGTGGCGACGATCGCGGAAACCGCCAGCCTCGACCCACTGACGGTCGCGGCCGATCGCTATGCGACGTTGCGCAAGTTCGCCCCCGACCTGCTTGAAGCGCTCCAGTTCAGGGCCGGAAAGGGCAGCGCGAAAACGATCGCCGCCATTGAAATACTGCGCACCCTCAACAAGTCGGGCAAGCGCGATCTGCCCTCCGACGCTCCGATGCCTTTCCGCAAGGAATGGCGGAAAATCGTTGTGGGCGATGACGGCAAGATCAACCGGCGGCTCTGGGAAATCGCGACGATCGCGCATCTTCGCAACAAGCTGCGTTCCGGGGATGTCTGGGTGGAGCGATCGGCGGGATACCGCCGGTTCGACAGCTACCTGCTGAGCGTACCGAAGGCGAAGCCGATCGTGTCGGCTCTTGGCCTGCCACCCACAGCCGGCGAATGGCTCGAACAGCGGGGCCGCGAACTGGACTGGCGGCTGAAGAAATTTGCCCAGCGCCTGAAGCGCGACGCTCTGGAGGGTGTGCGATACCGCGACGCCCGCCTCCAGATATCGCCGGTACGCGCGATCGCGACGCCCGACGCCGAAGCGCTGGCCGACCGGCTCGATGCCATGATGCCACGTATCCGCATCACCGAGCTGCTGCATGAGGTGGCGCGGGAAACCGGCTTTCTTGCGGCGTTCACCAACCTGCGCACCGGCGAGCCGTGTCCCAATGAAAACGCGCTGCTCGCCACGATCCTCGCCGATGCGACCAATCTCGGCCTGTCGCGCATGGCGGCGGCGAGCCAGGGCGTCACGCGCGATCAGCTCCTGTGGACCCATGACGCCTATATCCGCGACGACAGCTACCGCGCGGCGCTCGCCGTCCTCATCAATGCGCACCACCGCCTGCCATTCTCGCGGGTCTGGGGCGATGGCACCACGTCCAGTTCCGATGGCCAGTTCTTCAGGGGCGCGAAGCGCGGCGCATCGGGGGGCGACATCAACGCCCGCTATGGCGTCGATCATGGCTTCAGCTTCTACACCCATAATTCCGATCAGCGCGCGCCTTACCACGTCAACGTGATCTCAGCGGCGACGCATGAGGCGCCCTATGTCCTCGACGGCCTCACCAGCCACGGCACCGATCTGAAAATCGCCGAGCATTACACCGACACGGGCGGGGCGACCGATCATGTCTTTGCCCTGTGCGCCATGCTTGGATTTCGCTTCTGCCCGCGCCTGCGCGACTTTCCCGACCGACGGCTCGCGACGATCGCGCCGGTTGCAGCTTATCCGTCCCTCACCCCGCTATTGGGAAAGCGCATCCGGTCCGACATCATCGCTGAGCAATGGGACGACGTGCTGCGCCTCGTAGGGTCGATCAAGGCCGGACACGTGGCGCCGTCGGTCATGCTGCGAAAGCTCGCCGCCTATGAGCGGCAGAACCAGCTCGACGTCGCGCTACAGGAAATCGGCAAAATCGAGCGGACGCTGTTCATGCTGGATTGGCTGGAAAATCCCGATCTACGCCGGCGATGCCATGCCGGCCTCAACAACAGCGAGCAGCGCCATGCCCTGACGCAGGCGATCTACACATTCCGCCAGGGTCGGATCATCGACCGCAGTCATGAGGCACAGAAATATCGCGCATCCGGCCTCAACCTGGTCATCGCCGCGATCGTCTATTGGAACACGATCTACATGGATGCCGCTGCCCAACATCTCCGGTCAACATCGGTCGCGGTGCCTGATGATCTGCTTGCCCATACCTCCCCTGTTGGCTGGGAGCATATTGCTTTCTCCGGCGATTTCCTCTGGGATAGAGCCGCTGCTTCCAATGGCCGCAAGGCCCTCAATCTGCCGCCGGATAGCCGCGTCGCCTAAGCGTTCCCTGACTGTTCGTCCTTAGCGTTGTCTGGCGTACTTTCCACGCTACGCCCTC
>JACXVD010000110.1 GCA_014763545.1 Sphingomonadales bacterium | reverse complement strand
GCTGGGATGTGCTCATGCATATACATCGGTTGACGGGATAGTTGATATATGGTCCGGCGCGCGAGCGGATTCCTCAAACTGCTGCCACTTATGTTCCTGGCGCTTCTCACCGCGTGTGCTGATCCGGTGCCCAACGTGGCTGCGGCTTCCGATCTGCGACTGGCCCTCACCGAAGTTGCAGTCGCCTTCGAGCGCGACACCGGGGACAAAGTAGAGCTGACCTTCGGCTCGTCCGGCAATTTCTATCGCCAGTTGCAGCAGGGCGGCCCGTTCGACCTCTATCTTTCCGCCGATGAGGAATACGCGCTCAATCTAGCGCGTGAAGGCCTCACCGTGGACAACGGCGCACTCTATGCGATCGGACGTCTCGTGATCATTGCGCCGCAAGGCTCGCCACTCGCAGTCGACAACGATCTGGAAGGATTGAGAAGCGCGCTCGCCAACGGGGAGATCACCCGCTTCGCCATCGCCAATCCCGAACATGCTCCCTATGGTGCACGGGCCGAGGAAGCCTTGCGTCATGCCGGGCTGTGGGATCCGTTGGCGGACAGGCTGGTGCTGGGCGAGAACGTGTCGCAGGCGCTCCAGTTCGCCACGGCTGGCGGCGCGCAAGGCGGGATTGTAGCCTATTCGCTGGCGCTCGACCCGGCTCTGGAAGGACGCGCGGATTACGCCCTGATCCCGGATGACTGGCACCAGCCCTTGCGGCAACGGATGGTGCTGATGCAAGATGCCGATCCCGTTGCCCGGAGCTTTTACGACTATCTCCAGCAACCCGCTGCGCGCAGCATCCTTGCACGCTACGGTTTCGTGCTGCCTGACGGGGAGCGTTGAACTGCAGTGGATTGGCAAGCGCTCGGCCTGTCGCTGTGGCTCGGCGCCTTGACTGTCGCCATCCTGATGCCGGTCGCGCTGGTTGCCGGGCGCTGGCTGGCGACAACCCGGATGCGCGGACGCGCCTGGCTCGAAGCCGCGCTGACCCTGCCGCTGGTGCTGCCGCCCACCGTGATCGGATTTTACCTGCTCGTCGGGATGGGGCCGAACGCCCCGCTCGGCCAGGCCTGGACGGCGCTGTTCGGGGATAGTCTGGTGTTCTCGTTCGAAGGTATTCTTGCCGCTTCGGTGCTGGTCAACCTGCCCTTTGCCGTGCAGCCGACTCAGCGCGCCTTCGAGGCGATAGGACAGGACTTGCGCGATGCCGCCGCAACCTGCGGGCAATCGCCATGGCAGACATTCTGGCGAACGGAACTGCCGCTGGCGGTTCCCGGCCTCGTCACCGGCGCGGTGCTGACCTTTGCGCATACGCTGGGCGAGTTCGGCGTGGTGCTGATGGTCGGCGGCTCCATCCCCGGCGAAACGCGCACGCTGGCCCTGTCAATCTACGACCGCGCGCAAGCGTTCGACGATGCCGGTGCGGCGCGCATGTCGGCCCTGTTGATGGCCATCTCGTTGGCGGCGGTGGCTACAGGCTTCCTGTTTGGCCGGAGGCGCGGCTTCCGTGTCTGACGGGCTCTCCCTGAAGCTTCGGCAGGACGGTCCGATCCCGCTCGATGTGGCAATCGAACTTGCACCCGGCCAGACCCTGGCGATGGTCGGCGAATCCGGAGCCGGCAAGACCACGGTGATGCGCTCGATCGCAGGACTGTATCGCCCGCTTTCAGGCCGCATCGCATGTGGCGGCGAGGTCTGGTTCGATAATGCACGAGGGATCGACCTCGCCCCGCACCGCCGCAGCGTCGGCCTCGTGTTCCAGGCCTATGCTCTTTTTCCGCACCGAACTGCTGCGGCCAACGTCGCAGAACCGATGCTACACCTGCCCCGGTCAATGCGGCAAGCGCAAGCCGCTGAACTGTTGGCGCAGGTGCATCTGGAAGGGCTGGGAGAACGATTCCCGCACGAATTGTCTGGTGGGCAGCAGCAGCGCGTGGCACTGGCACGGGCACTGGCACGGGACCCGGCAGTGCTGCTCCTCGACGAACCCTTTTCGGCCGTCGATCACCCGACCCGGCGGGCGTTGCGGACACTGTTGGCGGAACTGCGGTCGATCAGCACGATACCCATCGTTTTCGTGTCGCATGACGTGACTGACGCTGTTCGCATCGCCGATCAGATATGTCTCTTGCGCGCTGGTTGCACCGTCGAGCAGGGGCACCCGGCCCAGCTACTGGATCGTCCAGATTCCAAACTGGCCAAATGGCTTGGATCCGAGACCTGAAAGCATTGCTGAAGCTGCAATCGGCGATGAAAATCGGCACCCTGCCCGTCGACCGATGCCCGCGACATAGCAAGATGGCGCTATTACAACAGTCGGGGTGACGGCGCGCTGTTATCAACATTGAATCTAGCGGCTGTGCTTTTGCAATTCGGCCCGTAACCTGCCGTTCCGGATCGTCCAACA
>JACXVD010000066.1 GCA_014763545.1 Sphingomonadales bacterium | reverse complement strand
GGCGCAGCATCTTCGCGCCGATCGCGTGGAACGTGCCGAGCCAGGGCATCCCCTCCACCGCATCGCCGATGTGCCCGCCGACACGCGCGCGCATTTCGCGCGCGGCCTTGTTGGTGAAGGTGACGCACAGGATCTCGCTCGGCCAGGCGCGCCGTGTGGCGACGAGATGGGCGAGGCGCGCGGTCAGGGCCGCTGTCTTGCCGGTGCCCGCACCCGCCAGCATCAGCACCGGCCCTTCGGTGGTCAACACGGCTTCGCGCTGCGGCGTGTTGAGCCGCGCGGCATAGGGCGGGAGCGCACCGGGATCGTGCGGCGAAAAGGGGGCAGCGTCAGTCATGCGATGGGTGAACAGCTAGGGAACATCGCCGTTCGGCGCAAGGGCCGGTGAGGGGGCCGGTGAGGAGGTGTGCGGAACCCCGGCGCAGGCTCGCGCATTATTCAGGCGACGGAAGGTAATTGATTACGGAGAGTTGAAATGAACCGCACCCTTCTTGCCGCCGCTGCGGCCCTGGCCGTCGCCACCCCGCTCGCGGTCGCACACGCGCAGGATACGGTGGTCACCACCGATGCGCATGGCAATGTCTATGTGATGACCGAACAGCAGCAGATGGATTACGACAGCTGGCCGCCGGAGCGCCAGACCGTCTATACCGCCTGGCCCGTGACCTATCAGGGTTATTACTGGACCCTCAGCCCCGAACGCCAGACTGGCTGGTGGGTGCTCGACGACAGCCAGCGCGCCTCGGTCTACGCGATGACTCCCGAGCAGCGTGAAACCACCTGGGCCTCGATCATCGGGCAGATGAACAAGATGCAGGCCAAGAGCTCCGTCGCCGCCTCCAGCAGCGGCAATCTGCAGTTCGCCAGCAAGGGCATGGTCCAGCCCGTCCCGCAGGCGGCGACCTCGGGCGATTACCCGATCTGCGGCGGCAAGGTGCAGGATCACTGCATCCAGCCGCGCGCCGCGGGCAAGAATTACGGCAACCGCCCGCTCGATTACTGGCCGGGCAAGCCCGCCAGCGAAGGCTGACACGCTACACCGGGCCTAGGGCCTGGGGGGAGAAGGGCGTCCCGCAAGGGCGCCCTTCTTTGCGTGGTTTGTCGCGCGGCTCGCCGGATTGCGTCAGTCGGCGTCGGGATAGGGCCACGGCCTGGCCGGATCGGTCCATGCATAACCGGCCGACTGACACAGCGCCTTGGCTGCGGGCAGTTCGCCGAGGATCGCCGCCCGGTTGCCCTGCAGCGCGGCAGGCGTTTCGCCCTGCGGGTGTTCTGTGAAGTAGCGATTGGCCATCCACATATATTTGCAGCCGGTTTCCGGACGACCCGTGCGGAAGAACACATATCCATAGCACAGCGACGCCGCAGCCGGGATCGGGGGACCCTGCTCGGCGAACCCGTTGATCGCCTGGCATTGCAGTTTCAGCGCGGTGCCGGTCTCGCCCGAAGGCGCGGCATCGAATTGACGGCGGGCGCTGCGATAGGCGTCATAGGCCGCGAGATAGCCCGCGCTGCCTGGTCCCGCAGCCGCCCCCGTGCTGCTGCGCGGCCACGCCGTGCCATAGGCGGGCCAGGCAAAACCTTGCTGGGCGCAGGTGGCGCGGAAGCTTTCCAGCTGGGCGCGCATCTGGCCGATATGGGTTTCGTTCTGCGGTGAAGTACCATTGCCCGCCATCTTGGCCAGATGGCCGGCCCCCATCCAGAAGGCCTGGCAACCTGCATTGCTCTGCCCCTGTTCGAACAAAACCATGCCCTCGCAATAGGCGGCGGCGCCCACCGCACCAGTGACGGTTTGCTGATAACCCGCCAGTTCGCCGCAGGCAGGGTTGAGCCGTTCGAGGGCGAAGGCCGTGCGCTCGCTGCCGCCGGGCATGGCGTTCAACCGGGTCGCGATGTCGCTGAAACCGGCGAAGCTGCGCGCGTAATTGCCCCAGTCGCGGCTCGCCTTGTCCTGGCTGGCGCGCAGTTCGTTGCAGATTTCGCCCGGATTTTCGAACCGCAGCGAAGTCCAGTGCGCAACCTTGTACCAGTCACACGCCGTTTGCCGGTCGCCGAGCCCGAGATAGCTGTCGGCGATGCAGCCTTTCAACCCGTCCCATTGCTGGCGCAGCGATCCGGTGGCACCCATGCCGTGCAAGTCGATGGAGGTGTATTTGTCATAGGCCGCCCGGCATTCGCGCTGCGCGGTGCGATAGTCCTGGCGTTCCAGCGCGGCGATGCCGCTGCGCAAATTGGCGGTGCCGGCGGCATAGATCCGGCCGGATTCGACCGACATGGTCGTCCCGTCGACGGTGTAACCTTCGACCTCGCCGTCCGCCAGCGCAGGCGGTGGCGCAATCGCGCAGGCGAGCATGGCCAGCAGCGCAAGGCGAATCATTGTGCGGAGCGTCATCGCGCCATCCCATCCATGCGATGGGTGGCGCGTAACACACTCTAATCCTTGGGAAGAAATGACAAATGATGTACTATTCTGCGCGCAGCAGGGTCAGCTTCGCCTTTCCGACCACGCGCTCCGCGTCGATCGCCAGACCCTTGACCTCGACCGTCTCCTTCGCGCCGGTTTCCACCGCCATCCAGCTTCCTTCGCCGATCCAGCCGAGCCGCAGCAGCCGGTCGAGCGCAACCGCCCCGGCCCCGGTGCCATAGGGCGGGTCGAGCAGCAGCAGGTCGAGCGGTGCGGGGCTGGCCGCAAGCGCCAGCACCGATGTCGCGCGCACATCGCAGCGCTCGCGCGCATCCAGTGCGGCGATATTGGCGCGGATCGCCTTCAGCGCCTCGCCATCCTGTTCGACGAAGATACAGCGCGCCGCACCGCGGCTGAGCGCCTCGATCCCCAGCGCGCCCGATCCGGCGAACAAATCCGCCACCTGCAGCCCCTCGAACGTGCCGAGCCTGCTCGTCAGCATGTTGAACAGGGTTTCGCGCGTGCGGTCGGCGGTCGGGCGGGTTGCCTCACCCCTGGGCGCGGCCAGCTTGCGCCCGCGCCATTCGCCCGCGACGATCCTCACCGCTTGCCGCCACTGCGCGGCGCAGAGGATTTGAGCGTCTTGCGGAACCGTTCGACCTCGGCCTGCTTGATTTCCGCCACCGTCCCGCGCGGCAAATCGGCCAGCTGGAAGGGGCCATAGGCGACGCGGATCAGGCGGCTGACCTTGAGCCCGAGATGTTCGAGCACGCGGCGCACCTCGCGGTTCTTGCCTTCCTTGAGCGTCAGTTCGATCCAGTTCTGGCGACCGCTGCGATGTTCGAGATTGGCGTCGATCGAGCCATACCGCACCCCCTCGATCGTCACCCCTTCGATCAGGTCCTCGAGCTGCTGCTGGCTCACCTCGCCCGCCGCGCGAGCGCGATAGGTGCGCGGGATGCCGGTGGCGGGCAGTTCCATCGCCCGTTTGAATTCGCCGTCATTGGTCAGCAGCAACAGCCCCTCGGTCCGGAAATCGAGCCGCCCGATGGGCATGACGCGCGGTGCGCCGCCGGGCATGGCGTTGCGCAGCGCGGTGTAGATCGTCGGGCGGCCCGAGAAATCGCGTTCGGCGGTGATCAGCCCGTCGGGCTTGTGGAACAGGAACAGCCGCGTCGGTTCGGCCTGGGCGACCGGCTTGCCATCCACCGTCACCCCCTTGAGGTTGGGGAGGATCGTGGCGGGTGTGTCGAGCACCTTGCCGTCGATCGCCACGCGCCCTTCGGCGATCATCCGCTCGACCTCGCGGCGGCTGGCGACGCCCGCGCGGGCCAGCAGCTTGGCGATGCGTTCGCCCTCGGGGCGGTCGGGGGAGCGTTGCGAGGTTTTCGGGGGAGGAGCCATCGCGCGCTGTTAGCGCCAAGCGCGCCGCCGCGCTAGTTGCTCGCGCGCAGCAGCTCGCCGATCGTTTCGTGCAGCACCGCTATCCCGCCCTCCAGCGTGCCGAGGGTCAGCTCGCGCACCGCCCCGCTGGCCAGCCCCTGCTGGCCGAGTTCGGCGGCGCGGAAATCCTCGCTGGCGAAGACCCCGCCGTCGAGCAGCGCCCAGCTGCGTTCCCAATGGTCGCGCGCCTTATCGGTGGCCGGTTCCTCGGGGATCAGCATGAAATCCTCCACCAGCGTCCGGTCGTGCGCCTGCGGCCACAGGCACATGATGTTCACATAATCCGGGCTGGGGATCACGATGGTGGCGGGCAGCAATTGATAGGCGAAGGTCACCACGCGGCGCAGCGCCGCCATGTCGGAAAAGTCGAGCCCGCCCATATCCTCTGCGCGGCCCACGGCGCTGCGCTGGTGCGGGCCGATCCGGTCGGCGGCGGTAATCCCGTCGCGGAAGAAGGGCGCGATCGTCTGCGCGTGCAGCCGCAACACATGGTAGCTTTCGAGGAAGGCATCCATGATCAGCTTCCAGTTCGCCGCCACCGAGTGCGTCTTGCGGCGATAGACGAAGCTGCGGTCGATCCCGAAGCTGGCGAAGTCTTCGCCCAGCGCATGGGCGTGGGCAAAATCCGCCTCAGCGGTGGGGGAGAACCAGATCATCCCCCCGGCCTCGATGCTGGGCAGTTCGATCAGCCCCATCGCGCCCTTGTCCATGCCGGGGAAGGTTTCGGGCCGGGGCAGCGCCAGCAGCGATCCGTCGAGCCGATAGGTCCAGGCGTGATAGGGGCAGACCAGCCGCCGCGAACACTGGATTTCGCTGCCTTCGACCAGCCGCGTGCCGCGATGGCGGCAGACGTTGCGGAACACATGCACCTTGCCGCCCGTGTCGCGGGTCAGCAGCAGCGGGGTGCCCGACAGATCGTGGGGAACCGCCATGCCCGGATCGGGCAGCAGGGCAGCGGGGGCAAGCAGTTGCGGCATGCGCGCGAACAGCACGTCCATTTCGCGCGCATGATGGTCGGGGCAGGTGTAGACGCTGGCCGGGACATGCTCGATTTCACTCGCGGCGGGCGGATTTCGGCCAGCTATCTGGTGGGCGAGCGCGGCCTGCCCGGCAGTCGGGCGCAGCGTTCCGCCGATGATATGTGCATCATCCATCGCAAAATCCTCCGGCCCTCTTTCCTTGTTCTCGTTGGACGCTAGTTTCTCACGAAATCCAGCCAACGGGAAGGACGCTAGGGAATGGCCGAAACATCTGGTGCGACAAGCGCGCAGCAACCGCGCAGCCTGTGGCAATCGGTCGAACCCTATTTCGAGAAGGAATCGCTGGCGGCGTTTTTCCTCGGGATTTCATCGGGTTTTCCCTATGCGATGATCGGCGCGACGCTGACGACGCGGCTGGCGCAGGACAATATCGACAAGGCGACCGTCACCGCCTTCACGCTCGCCTTCCTGGTGTATAATTTCAAGATTTTCTGGGCGTGGATCCCGGATGGTCTGCGCCTGCCGCTGCTCGGGCGGCTGGGGCAGCGCGTCTCGTGGATGATCGTCAGCGGCTTGCTGGTCGCTGCTGCGGTGATCAACCTCGCGCTGGCGGACCCGACGGCGGACATTGCCTGGGTCGCGACGTCCGCGGTGCTGGTGGGCGCGGCGGGTGCGACATTCGACATCGTGATCGACGCCTATCGCATCGAAACGCTCAAACCCTACCAGCTGGGGGTGGGGTCGGGGATGAGCCAGTATGGCTGGCGCATCGGATCTGCCGGGGCCGGGGCACTGGCGCTGGTCATCGCCGCGCGGATGGGGTGGAGCGCGGCCTATGTCGCCTGCGCAGCGCTGGTGCTGCCGGCCATGCTGACCGCGATCGTGCTGGGCGAGCCGCCGCGCCGCAAGGTGGAAATTGCGCGCAAGGGGGTGGGCGAGGTGTGGCAGTCGATCGCCGGGCCGTTCGTCGAATTCTTCCGTCGCAATGGCGCGCTGCTGGTGCTGCTGTTCATCCTCGTCCACAAGGTGGGCGATACGCTGGCGAACCTCACCTTCCGCCTGCTGTTCAACGACCTCGGTTTCACCAATGACGAGATCGCGATCTACGACGTCGGCGTGGGCTTCTGGGCCTATCTGATCGGCGTGTTCATCGGCGGTGTCGCCTATGCGAAATTGGGGCTGAAGAAGTCGGTGCTGGTCGCACTGGTGCTGATGGGCATTTCCAACCTCAGCTTCGCGCTGCTTGCGGCGGCGGGCCATTCCAACTGGGGCATGGCGGGCGCCATCGGGTTCGAGAATATCGCCAGCGGCTATGGCGGCGTGGTCGTGGTCGCCTATTTCTCGGCGCTGTGCGATTTGCGCTTCACCGCCGCGCAATATGCGCTGATCAGCGCGGCGGCGAGTATCGTCGGGCGGTTCCTGACCGGGACCACCGCGGGCGGCCTGATCGAGACGATGGGCTATGTGAACTTCTACCTGCTGACCACCGTCGCGGCGGTGCCGGGCATCGTGTTGTTCTGGTGGATGAGCCGCAGCGGGCTGGTGGACGAGGCGATGGGGACGGCAGGCGAAGTGGAAGAGGGCGGCGAGGTCGCCATCTCGCCGGTCAATCCGGCCACTCCGAATTGAGCCGCAAGACCTGCCCGGCAAGATAGAGCGACCCGACGATCAGCACATGCGGCGCCGGGCCGCCCATGGCCCGCAGCGCCGCCTGCGGGCTGGGGTGGGCGCTGGCTTCCAGCCCCATCTCGCGGGCGATCCCGGCAAGGCTTTGCGGATCGCGCCCTTCGTAGCCGGGCACCGGCACGGCATGAATATGGCACGGCAGCTGCGCGAGGCAGGCGAGCAGCCCGCGCGCATCCTTGCGCTCCAGCGTGCCGAGCACCACGTCGAGCGTCGCGCCCGCAGGCAGTTCTGCACGCAGGAAGTCCACCACCACTTCCATCGCCGCAACATTATGCGCGCCGTCGAGCCACACCTGTGCGCCGCCCGGCAGCAGGCGGGTGAGCGGCCCGTCGCCCAGACGCTGGAGCCGTGCGGGCCAGCGCGCTCCGGTCATGGCCTGGGCCAGGGCGGCGTCTGGCAAGGTGACGGTTTGCTGATGGCGCAGCATGGCCAGTGCAAGGCCCGCATTACCCGCCTGATGCGCGCCGGGCAGGGCGGGCGCGGGCAGGTCCAGCGCACCCCGTGCATCCTCGTAATGCAGCCGTGTGCCCTCGATCCGGGCATCCCATGCCAAGCCGCGCGCAAAGACCGGCGCGCCGCGCGCTGCCGCCACATCGGCCACGGCTTCGGCGACCGACGGTGCATAGGCCATCGTCACCAGGGGCACGCCGGGCTTGGCGATCCCGGCCTTCTCGCGCGCGATATCCTCCAGCGTGTCGCCGAGGAATTCCTGGTGGTCGAGCCCCAGCTGCGCGATTGCGCAGACCGCCGGGGCCTCCACCACACTGGTCGCGTCCAGCCGCCCGCCCAGGCCCACCTCGAGGATGCAGCCATCGGCGGGATGGCGCGAGAAGCCGAGCAGTGCGGCGCTGGTGGTCGCTTCGAAAAAGGTGGTGTTGCCCCCGCCGACTTCGACCGCGTCGAGCACGTCGGACAGCAAGCCCGCCAGTTCCGCGTCGCTCACCAGAGTGTTGGCGATCCGGATGCGTTCGTTGAGCCGCACCAGATGCGGGCTGGTGAAGGCGTGGGCCCGCAGTCCCGCCGCCGCGAAGGCCGCGCGCAGATAGGCGACGGTCGATCCCTTGCCATTGGTGCCCGCGACATGGAACACCGGGGGCAGGTGGCGGTGCGGATTGCCGAGCCGCGCGAGCAGCCCGGTCAGCCGGTCGTGCCCCAGCATGTCCTTCTTCGCGCCGACCCGTTCGAGCCGGTCGAGCTGGGCCTGAACCAGCGGGGAATCGGACGTGGCGCGGTCCGCCATGGGCGTTGCCGGGGCTACGCCGCCTTGCGCGGAGCGAGATATTCCAGCAGCGTCGCCAGCGTATCGCGCAATTTGTGGCGGTGGACGACCATGTCGACCATGCCATGCTTGTGCAGATATTCGGCGCGCTGGAACCCTTCGGGCAGCTGTTCGCCGATCGTATCCTGGATCACGCGCTGGCCGGCAAAGCCGATCAGCGCACCGGGTTCGGCCACATGGATATCGCCCAGCATGGCATAGCTGGCCGTGACCCCGCCGGTGGTCGGATCGGTCAGCACCACGATGAAGGGCAGCCCGGCCTCCTTCAGGCGGCGGGTCATGACCGTCGCCTTGGGCATCTGCATCAGCGAGAGGATACCTTCCTGCATCCGCGCGCCGCCCGCCGCGGTGAACACGATATAGGCGCATTTGCGGCTCAGCGCGCGTTCGGCGCCCTGGCAGAAGGCGGTGCCCACCGCCATGCCCATGCTGCCGCCCATGAAAGTGAAATCCTGCACGCCCACCACCGCCGGGTGGCCGGCGATGCTGCCGCTGGCCACCTGGAACGCATCCTTGTGCGGGCTCTTGGCGCGGGCGGCCTTGATCCGGTCGGTATATTTCTTGCTGTCGCGGAACTTGAGCGGGTCTTCCTTCACATCGAGCTCTTCGAGCAGGGTGAAGCCGCCGTCCATCACCTGTGCCAGCCGCGCATCGGCGCTGAGCCGCCCATGATGGTCGCAGCGCGGGCAGATGGACATATTGTCCTCATACTCGCGGGTGAACAGCATCTCGCTGCACTGCGGGCATTTGGCCCAGAGATTGTCGGGCGTGTCCTTCTTGGTGCCGAAGGGCAGCGAATTGCGGACGCGGGTGAACCAGTTCATGGGGAATCCTTATCGCGCGGAATGGACCGCTTGCGCAAGCGCGGCGGTGAGCTCGCGCAGTTTCGCCGGAGCCTCGGCGCCATGCTCTCCGACCAGCTCGACCAGAGCCGAGCCGACCACGACGCCATCGGCAACCTTGGCGATTTCAGCGGCTTGTTCAGGGGTGCGAACACCGAATCCAACTGCGACCGGGATCGTGGCATGCGCCTTGAGCCGGGCGACAGCGGCTTCGATACTGTCTATCGCTGCCTGCTGCTTGCCGGTGATCCCGGCGACAGAAACGTAGTAGAGAAAGCCCGAAGAGCCGCTGAGCACCGTCGGCAGCCGCGCATCGTCGGTGGTCGGGGTGGCGAGGCGGATCAGGTCGATCCCTTCGGCGCGCAGCGCAGGGCCAAGGTCGGCATCTTCCTCGGGCGGAATGTCGACGCAAATCACCCCGTCGACGCCCGCGCCCTTCGCTTCGGCCGCGAACCATTCGGGCCCGCGCCGGACCATCGGGTTGGCATAGCCCATCAGCACCAGCGGCACGTCCGGGTGGCGCTCGCGAAATTCATTGGCGGTCAGCAGCACGTCGCGCGTGGTGGTGCCTGCGCCGAGGCTGCGGATGTTGGCCTGCTGGATCGCCGGGCCATCGGCCATCGGATCGGTGAAGGGCATCCCCAGCTCGATCACATCCGCGCCGCCTGCGACCAGCGCGTCGAGATTTGCGGCGGTGTCCCCGTCACCGGCGGTGATGAAGCAGACGAGGGCCGGGCGGCCTTTGGCGAAGGCGGAAGAGAGGCGGGTCATGTCAAAGCCCCCTCACCTTCAGGGGAGGGGGTTGGGGGAGGGGGACTCATCGCGTCAAGGATGGAACCCAGCCGCTCCAGCACACCTTCCATGTTGCCCATCACGTCCAAATTCAGAAACCTGAGCACGCTATATCCCTGTTCTTCCAAATACCGTGTCCGCATCGCATCATAGCTTTCGCGATCGGCGTGGGAGTCGCCATCCAGTTCGATCACCAGCTTTGGATCGTTCGCTGCGAAATCGGCAATAAACTGTCCGATCACCTTTTGCCTGCGAAACTTTATCCCGCGAAAGCGCCCCGCACGCAGTTCCTGCCAAAGACGCATCTCCGGTTCCGGCATATCCTTGCGCACGGCCTGGGCGTGCTTGAGCGAGGCGGGGTCACGCATTCCCCTCTCCCAACCCTCTCCCCTCAAGGGGAGAGGGCTTTCGAACGGCCCTCACATCTCCACTCCCAGCTTGTCGGCCACGGTGAAGATGTCCTTGTCGCCGCGGCCGCAGAGGTTGGCGAGGATGATCGCGTCGTCGGGCATCTGTTTGGCGATCCTGGCCACCGCCGCGATGGCGTGGCTGGGTTCGAGCGCGGGGATGATGCCTTCGGTGCGGCACAGCAGCTGGAAGCCTTCGAGCGCCTCGTCATCGGTCACGGCGGTATAGTCCACCCGGCCGCTTTCCTTCAGCCAGGCGTGTTCGGGGCCGATCCCGGGATAGTCGAGCCCCGCGCTGATCGAGTGACCTTCGGTGATCTGGCCGTCCTCGTCCTGCAGCAGGTAGGTCTTGTTGCCGTGGAGGATGCCGGGGAAGCCGCCGAGCAGGCTGGCGGCGTGCTGGTCGCCGTCGAGCCCGTAACCCGCCGCCTCGACGCCGAGCATCTTCACCTCGGGATCGTCGAGGAAGGGATGGAACAGCCCGATGGCGTTCGACCCGCCACCGATTGCGGCGACCAGCAGATCGGGCAGGCGACCGGTGCGGCTGAGCATCTGCGCGCGCGCTTCCTTGCCGATCACGCTCTGGAAGTCGCGCACCAGCTCGGGATAGGGGTGCGGGCCGGCGGCGGTGCCGATGATGTAGAACGTGTCATGGACATGCGCGACCCAGTGGCGCAGCGCCTCGTTCATCGCATCCTTCAGCGTCGCCGCGCCGCTGGTGACCGGGACCACCTCCGCGCCGAGCAACTTCATGCGGAACACGTTGGGCGCCTGCCGCTCGACATCGGTCTTGCCCATGAAGATGGTGCAGGGCAGGCCGAAGCGCGCGCAGACCGTGGCGGTGGCGACGCCGTGCTGGCCGGCGCCGGTCTCGGCGATGATCCGCGTCTTGCCCATGCGCATGGCGAGCAGGATCTGCCCGATGCAATTGTTGATCTTGTGCGCTCCGGTATGGTTCAGCTCGTCGCGCTTGAACCACACCTGCGCGCCGCCCAGTGCTTCGGTCAGCCGCTCCGCGAAATAGAGCGGGCTGGGCCGCCCGACGTAATGTTCGAGCAGGTCGTCGAACTGTTCCTGGAAGCTCGGATCGGCCTTCGCCGCACGATAGGCTTTCTCCAGGTCGAGGATCAGCGGCATCAGCGTTTCGGCGACATAGCGCCCGCCGAACTGGCCGAAATGCCCGCGCTCGTCGGGCATGGTGCGGTATGAGTTGATCAGGTCGGTCATGGTGTTTCGCGCGCTTGGCAGAGGGCCGGGCGCTTGTCCAGCAACAGCCTGCGCGACCGGAAAGTGTTGCTGCAATGCAGCACATCCAACTTTCTCGATTCCTGTCAATTTTTGTAAATTGAAGCTTCATGTGGCGCTTCCTATCTGCGCCGCCCCACCGCTCGAAAAGAGAACAATCCGGTGGCTCTCAGGAGAATGAAGAAATGAAAATCAAGTCCGTTGCTCTGGCCGCTGCTGTTGCCGCGATCGCAATTTCCGCCCCTGCCTACGCCAACGAAACCCGCGTCGAAGCGCGTGGCGGCGTTGTGTGGGACGGTGGTGACAGCGATGCGACCGCAGGCGTTGCGGCTGGTTACGACTGGGATCTGGGCGCTGGCGCCTTCGGCGGTGTCGAAGTGTCGGCTGACAAGGTCCTGACCAGCAACACCCGCGTTTCGTTCGGCACCAGCGCCCGCGTCGGCGCCAAGCTGGACGGCGGCACCAAGCTCTATGCCATCGGTGGCTACCAGACCAAGCCCTGCGCAGGCTGCGAAGATTCGTGGACTGCCGGTGCCGGTGCCGAAGTCCCCTTCGGTGACAAGTTCTACGGCAAGGTGGAATATCGCCACTTCTTCGTCGGCAACGGCTTCTCCGACTATGACGGTGCGCTGGCCGGCGTCGGCATCCGCTTCTGATCGAAGCGGCTAACGCCGAATTTTATGGGGCGGTCCGGCAACGGGCCGCCCCTTTTTATTGCGCGGCCCCGTTTTGCGCACGAATGCCGGGTGGGTCAGCCGCCTGCCCGGGCCGCTGCGCAGAAAGCGGCGATCTTGCCAGTGTCCTTGATGCCGGGCGCGCTTTCGACCCCGCTGGAGGTATCGACCAGCGGCGCGCCGGTGATGGCGATGGCCTGCGCGACATTGCCCGGCGTCAATCCGCCTGCCAGCCCCCAGGCAATCCCCCCGCTCCAATG
>JACXVD010000065.1 GCA_014763545.1 Sphingomonadales bacterium | reverse complement strand
CCCGGCGCGGCGGGGCACGGGCCTATTCGTCGTCCCACGCGCTGCGGGCGAAATCCTGCGTCCACTGGATGCACCAGTCGATCTTCTCGCGCGCTTCCCTGGCCTGCTCCAGCATCGCCTCGCGGCGGATCGCCTCGCCCCACTGGGCCTCGGGTCCGGCGGTGAGACGGGCAGCGACCTGCTTGGTCGTCGCCAGTTCCTCGCTCAATGCCGCGCGATATTGGGCGATGTCGATCGCGCCCGATTCGAAGCGGTTGAACAGTGCCTCCAGCCGCATCTCGCAATGGGCGAAGAACTGCGGATCCTGTGCCGGATCGTAGGGTGCGGCCTCTTCGAAGATCGGCGCAGCTGCCTCCTCCTGGCGATATTGCAGCCGTTCGAGCCGCGAGGGGGCGAGGGCGACCGGATCGGCGGACGCGGTGTTGTCCGCGTCCGACGCTGCTGCCGCCCGCTTGAGGCGACCCAGCGACGGGCGCGGGATCGCGGGCAGGGCAAAGGCAGGCCTGCGCATCGCAGGCAGGGTGACGCGCGACAGCACCATGCGCGCGACGATCGCGACCAGGATGATCGCCAGCGCGATCATGATCAATTGCAATTGCATCAGCGGCATGCCCGGCTGCGCCTCCTCGCTTGCGCACAGGCTAGGGCAGGGGGGTTAAGGTTTCCTGCACGCAGCAGCGCAGGCGGCAAGTCAGCCGCTGCAGGGTATGGCGATCGCGACCAGCGCGCCGCCGGTGCGCGCGGTGCCGAGCGCGATGGTGCCACCGTGGCGTTCGACCACCTGCGCGACGATCGCCAGCCCCAGGCCGCTGCCGCCGGTGGCGGTATTGCGCGATGCCTCTCCGCGCACGAAGGGCCGCAGCAATTCGCCCTGCGGCATGTCGGGAAAGCCGGGGCCGTCATCCTCGACCGCCAGCCTGAACCCGCCCCTGGACTCGCCAATTTCAGCCCGTTCGAGCGTGACGCGCGCGCGGGTGCCATACCGTAGGGCGTTGTCGACCAGGTTCTGCACCATGCGCTGCAACAGCAGCGGGTGCCCGGTACAGGGCAGCTCGTCCGGCCCGGCATAGGCGACTTCGTGGCCCAATGCCGCCTCTGCCTGCGCAATGGACCGGCAAATGGCAGCCACATCGAGCGGCTCGGGCGTGCCGTCCCAGCGCCGTGCCATGGTGAGCGAATCCGCGATCATCGCGCGCATCGCGGCAATATCGGCCTGACCGGCTTCGCGCGCTGCATCGTCCAGGCTTGCCACCCGGAAGGCGAGCCGGGCGAGCGGCGTGCCGAGATCATGGGCTATCGCACCGAGCATGGTCAGGCGGCCCTGCGCATGGTCGGCATTGCGCTGCTGCAAATCGGCAATCGCCTGCGCCGCCTCGCGCACTTCGGGGGTTGCCCCGTCCATGGCGAAGGCAGGTGTTTCGCCTGCGCGGGCGTGGCGGGCGGCGCGCGCCAGGTCGAAGATCGGGCGGGTGATCCGCCGCGCAATCAGCCAGGTCAGCAGGAGGATCGCGGCGAGCACCCCGGCGACGGTGGTGCCGGTGAGCAGCTGCCAGCGCAGCAGTTCGGGATCGCGCCCGGTGCGCCAGACCGTAAATCCGACGACCCGCTCGCGCTGGATGATGGTGAAGTTGCCGACGATGTGGTCGCGCTGCATGGCGGTGGCGGCAGGCGTCTTGTCCGTATCGGGGCGAGCGTCCGCGGTGCGAAAAAGCTGCAAGCTCCCGTTCGGCAGACCGGCGGCGTGCTCGATCCGGCGGGCAGCTGCCGGGTCGGCAGTCAGGCCGTCGGGCGCGGCAGGCTGGCCTTTTGGCGCACGCTCCACCAGCGGTCGCTTGCCCTTGGTGAAATAGGGCTGATGCGTGATGGCCCGTGCAATATCCTGGACCGACCATGGCATCGCGCGCGGGGGCGGGCCGCGCAATGCGATCAGCGCCATCGCCCCGCTGGCCAGCAGGGTCGCCAGCGTGACCAGCAGCATGACCTGCACGGTGATCGACAGGCGGCGCATGGCGCTCAGTCCGGCTCGACCGGCACGGTGAAGGCATATCCCTCACCCCGCACGGTGCGCACCAGCGCCTCGCCGCCGCCATGTGCGGCAAGCTTGCGCCGCAACCGGCTGATCGCCATGTCGATCGAGCGGTCGAAACTTTCGTAATATTCGCCGCCCAGCCGCGCCGCGATCGTCTCGCGCGCCAGCACGGCGCGATCGGCCAGCGCCAGTACGCGCAGCAGGCGAAATTCGCCGCGGGTCAGCTCCACCTCGCTGCCGTCGGGGGCGCGCAATTGCCACACGCGCATGTCGAGCCGCCACCGGCGAAGCGAATCGCATCGGGTTCCTGCCCGGTCGCATCGCCCCGGCGCAGCACGGCACGGATGCGGGCGAGCAATTCGCGCGGGTTGCAGGGTTTGGCCAGGTAATCGTCGGCCCCCAGTTCGAGGCCCACGATCCGGTCGGTTTCCTCGCCCAGGGCGCTGAGCATGATCACCGGCGGATGCCCGGCCGGCATGGTGCGCAGCGCGGCCAGCCCGTCTTCGCCGGGCATCATCAGGGCGAGCACCACCAGGTCGGGCGCCTCGCGCGCCAGGACGCTGCGCATGGCCGGCACGTCGCCCGCTTCGATCACGCGATAGCCATGCCCGGCGAGGAAACCGCCGATCAGTTCGCGCAAGGCGCTGTCGTCGTCGACGACCAGGACGGATTCGCCCGCCCTCGTTGCAGCATTCGCCGTTCGGCCCGAGGCTTTCAAGGCCCCGCACCGCTCGGGGGACTGGGATAGCGAATACTGCAAGCGATGGTGGGCCCGTCTGGTGGCGATGGCCACGGTTGCGGTGGCGGTGTATCCGGCACTGGCCGAACCGCTCATCGCAAGTGTCATCGCCGCCTTCTGAGCGGTCGTATTGTCGCCGAAAACATTGTCGCTGTTGATCGAGACATTCGCGAAATTGTTCGCGCTCGACCCATAGGTGGTGGTGTCGGCATAGACGGTGCTGCACACGGCCGATGGCACCGTCAGCTGCGAAATCAGCACTGCGTAGCTGGCGCTGGCGGCCTTGGCGAGGCTCGAAAACACCTCGAAATGGATATGGGGGTAGCGGCCGGCGTAGCAGCCGGGCACGATCGTGGCGAAGGTCACCTGGCCATTCGCGTCGGTCACCTGGATCCCGCGCAGGTAATCTTCGGCGGGCAGGTTGTAGAGCGAATACTGCCCCTTGGCGTTGCAGTGCCAGACGTAGATCGCATAGCCGGCCAGCGGCTGGCACGAATTATTGGCATCGACCAGCGTCAGCGTCAGCTCCAGCTTCACGCCGGCGGCGACGCTGCTGCTGCCGAGCACGCTCGAACGGATATCGCTGCGCTGGAAGGCGGCGATGGTCAGCACGTTGGAGGTGGTGCCGCTCGACTGGTTGGTTCCGTCCGCCGGATAGGGCCCGTTGGTCTCCTTCGCGTAGACCGTGCAGCTGCCCGACGACGTCGCGGTGGATGTGGGTGTGGGGGTGGCGGTTGCGCTCGACGTCGGCGTGGGGGTCGCCGTGCCGGCGGTGGACGAGGCAGATGACGTGCCTTCGCCGCCGCAACCGCCGAGCAGGGCAAAGCCCGAAGCGGCGCCGAACAGGCCGAGCGCCCGCCGCCGGTCGAGCGCGCGCAGCCGGGCGAGGTCTTCGGCCAGGCCGTGGCCATGTTCGGTGTGGGGATCGGCAAGTTCGGTCATCGGATGCGGCCCTTCGCTGTGTCGGACCCTGCTCTACCAACCGCGGGAAACCGGGCGATTTCGCGAATGTAACGCCAGTGAAACAGTTTTCCTGTGGCATTCGTGCCGCAGCGCAGCGGGGGCGTGGCCAGGCAGTGGATCAGCCCCGCCGACCCCCTTTAAGAACCGGCCGGAAATCGCTAGCTTGGGATTCGCTATGGAACAGTTCTTCCAGCACGCCGCGATCACCGAAGGGGTCACCGTCCGTGTGGCGGTCAATTTCCTGCCGGAACAATCGCGCCCCGAAGCGGGCAAGTGGTTCTGGGTGTATCACATCCGGATCGAAAACGGTTCGGACGAGGTGCTGCGGCTGAAGACACGGCACTGGCGGATCACCGACGCGCGCGGGATGGTCAATCTCGTCGATGGCGAAGGGGTGGTCGGCGAACAGCCAGTGCTGGTGCCGGGGCAAAGCCACGATTACGTTTCCGGCTGCCCGCTGACCACGCCCAACGGCAGCATGGAAGGCCATTACAGTTTCGAGCGCGAGGATGGGACCGCGCTCGAAGTGGCGATCCCCTTCTTCCCGCTCGCCGCCCCTGCCACCGCGGACTGAGTTTTGATACGCGCAATCGCTTCGCTGCTTGAGCGTGTTCGTGGCCGCGCTACCGCTTCGCTACGTGAGCGCGGGGCATGAAACGCACCCTCCTGCCCCTGAACGCCCTGCGCGTGTTCGATGCGGCGGCGCGGCATCTCAGCTTCACCCGCGCGGCGGACGAGCTGGCGGTGACCCCGGCGGCGGTCGGCCAGCAGATCCGCGCGCTGGAAGATGCGCTGGGCACGGTGCTGTTCCGCCGCACCTCCAAGGGGCTGGAACTGACCGACGAGGCGCTGGCCGGGCTCGATCCGCTGCGCGAAGGCTTCCTGCGGTTCGAGGAAAGCGTCGAGGCGATGCAGGCCGGGCAGGCGAGCGATCGCTACACTTTCGCCGTACCACGCGAGTTCTATGCCCAGTGGCTCAGCCACCGGCTCGCCGCCTTCCGCGCCGATCACCCCGATGTCCGCTTCCAGCTGGTGGCGGACGAGGATGCCGATTTCACCGAGGCGAATCTCGATTTCGCGGTGCGGCTGGTCGATGGGCCGGGCGATCACGAAGGGCTGCGCCTCACCCCGCCACGCCGCGTGGTGGTGGCCCGCGCCACCGCCCATGGCGGGGCGCCCGACGAATGGATCACCTGGCCCGGCGCGCCCTGCCCGGCAGGGGGCGAAGGCGCGGTGCAGGCGGGCAACCCCGGCCATGCGCTCTCCAGCGTGCTCGCAGGGCTGGGCAAGGCGGTGATGCCGCTCGCACTGGTCGAGGGCGCGCTGGCGGACGGGCGGCTGGAGGCATTGCACGGGCCCGAGGACGGCAACCGCGCCTACTGGCTGCTCGCCCCCCCGCCGCAATGGCGCAGCCGCAAGATGAAGGCGCTGGTGGCGTTCCTGTCGCAGGATTGAGCCGCGCGACGTGCCTCAACGGCGTGGGATTGTGCCGCTGTTGGTGAGGAACCGCCCGATCACGATCCGCCCTCGGTCAGGATTGTTCTTGCTGGACTGCGCCACGCATACCAGTTCGTGCCGCCCGTCTGGCAAGTCGCTGAACAGTTCACGGACCAGCTTGGGTGGTGGGTCATTGGCGATGGCATAGTAGAAATCGATCGGTTTTTGCGCTTTGCCATCGAGTACACAGGAAAGCTGGCCGCTGTCGGTCGTCACTGCCTGCACCATTCCCAGCGCCGTGCCAGTGAAATTGATTGCGAAAACCTGACCGCGATTGCAGGTGAGCGCGTTGGACAGGTATCTGTCGACCCCTACTTGTGGCGCAACTGCGCAGCCGGTGGCGAAGTTGCCGTCCCACATGGTCGCGCTTGCGAGGTTCGTATTGTCGATCAGCGGCGCCGTCGCGGCGCTGCTGCGCGGAAGCGCATCGAGCCAGGTGTCCAGTTGGCGATCCACCTCCGCTGCATAGATCGCATGGCCGACCGGGCTAGGGTGCACGCCGTCGGGGAGTAGCTCGCCGATCGTGTAATCGCCATTGTTAACGGCGTTCCACAACCCGGTGCCCGCGTCGATGAACTGCACTCCAGCCATTTCGCTGTAGCTTCTGGCATAATCGGCCGTCTTCGAAAGCGCGCCTGAATTCTTCCAGCGCTTTTGGTCGGCGCGGGTCACAGCAACATAGGCGATCAACACGTCGGGATTGCGCTTGCGTAGTTGTGCCACCACGGCGTCGGTATAGGCGTCCACCTCGCTTTCACTGCGCCCTTCGTCGTTCACCGCAAATTCGATAAAAGCTATGTCGGGTTTCGCATCCCCCATTTCCTCATCGAGCCGGTGAGCCGCGAAATATGTGCCGGTGCCTGGGTAGCTGTAGTCCAGCACTGTCGCCGAACGGAAGCGCTGGTCGAGGTGCTGGCCAACGAGGTAGGACCACTTGCCGAGGCGTGGAATGCGCGCGCCCACGGTGATTGACCCGCCGATAAAGGCAACAGTCACGTCCCGATCGAAGAAAGCCAGTGCTGCCTCCGAATTGGGATCGACCGCGCCGGAAAACAGGGCGAAGCTAGTGAGGGAACTGGCGGCGTCCGCGTCCACCTTCGGTGCCAAGGCCACAGGTGCCAGCGATCGCTGCTCAACCGGTCCACTTGCCGCCGCATCGATTGCCTCATCGCCGATCGCCAGTACGGTCAGTCCCGCAAGGGTTACGGCAGCGGTTGCTAGCGAATTGAGTGACATGGATCTTGCCCCACAGTGCATGGATTGCACACGACTTCAGCGAAGGTGTTAGCCGACGAGAACTTCTCGCCTCCTTTCCTGCCAAGCTGAAGCAGGGCGGTTAACGCGGGTTAAGGGACATGCTTCGCAAAAATACGCATCGGCGGGACGCGTTGCCGCATGCCTCGGCAAGCCGCCAGGTCCGGTCGGGAAATTCTGCGAGCAGCAGGTTGCCATGAACGCGACCTTGCCGCGGAGTTCCTTGGCGACTCCAATTACCGTTTCGCTGCCCGCAGCGCGTGCATGTTGACCCACGGGCCAACGGACACGTTGGGCCATCTCGCCAATCATGGTAAATGACAGCTTTCAGTCGCCGCTTTGTCGGTCAAAGCCTTTTCAATGCTTGGAATTGCGCATTGCCGCGGGTTGTGGCCGAGCGCCAGATGTAAACGTGAAAAATATGATAACCCAGATGCTTAGCGATAAATGAGCATGACAGGATAACCGCGATCCTTATGGAACTCGACATGGGATGAGGGCTAGTTGTCGGCGGTGCAGCTTGCAAATTTGAACCAATTCGGGGGCGAACGAATTGACTGCGGATAGCGACAACGGCCCTCGCGGCGAAGCAGGCATAGATGCCTGACGACAGCAAATGCGGTGCCGCAGAATGCGCAGCATTGCACAGCCTGACTGCAAAGCAGCGTGAGGTTCTCGATCTACTCGTTAAGCATATGACATCGAAGGAGATAGCTCGATCGCTCGGGATATCGCCTCACACCGTCGATCAGCGTGTGCAGTTTGCGAAGGACAAGCTGGGGGCCTCATCGCGCGGGGAACTGGCGCAGGAATATCTTCGCTTGGTTTCGATATGCGAACCAGTGACATATGAAGATTCCCGTATCGTCACATCCATCACCAGTGACGATGACCTGACTGGGAACGCGGCCCTGTCCGTCGAACTGCTTGAGGATCGGGATCGGATGCAATCCGATCCGCTCGATCGGGCAGGGCGGGATTACAGGGTCCTTCCCGAGATGTTCGAGGGGCGTTACGGAACATTGGCGCGTCTGACCGTTATTGCGGTTCTCGCATTGCTGCTGGTGTTCCTTGCCCTGGGAGGGCTTGCACTCTTCAACGCTGCTTCGCAGCTTTGGATGGGGTGAGCGTCAACGTCTCGTGATCAACACGCATCGCTTGATGCCAGGTGCAAGGGATTTGCTACATGACTATGGATCACTCAATTGCCCGGATCCGGATTTCGCGCGAAATGCGTGAGGCGGAGGTGGCGCTCGACGAGGCGCTTATTCGCCAGAGCAATCTGATGGCGACCATGATTCAGGCTCGCCGCGAAACCGGGGCCAGCCCGTTCACCGGCCATGAAGCGCTTCTTCGCCTGGCCAAGTCGCAACAGACCCTCCTTTCGGCGTCAGGCGACATCGCACGAGCCCATGGGGCGATGCTGAAGGTGCAGGAAGAGATTACCGGGTTCGACAAGTGCCCGCCAAATGAGCCTATGGGCATCGCCGACGAAGACGACCGTTTGTTCGGCTGAGCACGGGACGATTGATCACAATCGGTTGTCTTGGTTAGACCGGGCCGTGGACTGGGCTGTCGCTATAGTAGGATATTTGCTTGTCGCAGGTGTGGCAATTTATGCTTTCGTGCGTGGCGGCAGCCCTGAACGTGCCGGTGCAATCGCTATTCTGTTCTGGTCGGGTGCCGACCCCCTCTATCACCTGCTCGCAGGCGCGTCCGAATTCTATCGGGTCGATCCGGGACATGTGGCGCTCGATTGTTCGCTGCTTTTCGTATGGGTCATCATAGCGACAAAGGCCAACCGGATTTGGCCATTGTGGGCTGCGGCGGTCCAATTGATTGCATCTATGGGCCACATTGCAGCAGTGATCGATTCTGGAGGGATGCAACGCGCATATTTCGCGATGACGCAAACTCCTCCTCTGCTGGAATTCCTCATCCTGCTGGGCGGAACTTGGTGCCACGTGCGGCGTGAAAATAGGATTGGGTCTTATAGCGATTGGCGAACTAACTAACTCGATCGATTGCCATGACCGCGGAGGAGACCGCATGTCGACTGGTGACAGGCAATCCATGGCCCGGAAGCTCTTGCTGATGGGAAATCAGGCGCTGGCTTTGGCGCAGGAAATGATGAACGGAACCGATGATGTTGCGGGCGTCGGACCACAGCTCATTGGCTCGGTTCATCGCGACAGCCCAATCTGGCTTCTGGTCGCCCAGGGGCTGTATGACGAGCGAAGGCGGCGCGACAGCTATTTCCCGTCGCATCTGTTCGGCGAACCTTGCTGGGACATCCTGCTCGACCTCTATTGCTCCGAAAAGCGCAATCGCAGAATGTCAGTGAGCGCTGCTTGCATCGGCTCCGCCTCACCCGAAACGACCGGATTACGCATGCTGGGCAAGCTCGAAGAGGAAGGGTATATCTTTCGGCAGCGTGACCAGGCCGATGCTAGGCGCTGTTTTGTGCGCCTGACCGACACTGCCTATGACCGCATGACTGGCTTTCTTGCCGAGAGCAGGAAGAGCATTTTGGCAGATGATTTCGTCACGCCGTCGGCTGCGGAATCCAAAGCTGCTCGAAGTCTCGCCAGTGCGGACTACCTTGTGACGTGAGAAACAGGATAGTGGGTGGTGACCTATTTTCAAGCAGGGGTTAGGGAAAATGACATCAGAGCGATCTCGGGCAAGCGACCGCTAGATTCGCCGACCATAGGTCGAGAGCATCTTATATGATCCGAGGCAGAGGCGGCATTCCTCGTGGTTCACCGGTTCGAGTTTCGCCGCGAAGGTAATCGCCTCATCGCGATCAGCGAAGCCAGTCCAAGCACCCGCATAATTCGTTCTCGACGTTGACCCGAACGCCTTCCGCCTCGCTGAACATTCTGCGGTATGAATTTTAGCTCTCCGGTGCTGGGGACTATGGTTTACCCAAAACGGGGCATCTTCCGCCACATTTGCAGATTGCTCGGGTTCCTTCTCTGAAATTGAAATGCGATTTACCAAGAACTGATCGGATCGTTCGATCAGATCATCTTCCGTCCAAATGCGGTCGGTTAGGCCTGCCTCCATCGCGGGCGTGACGCGTTTGACCCATTTGCCGGAGCCATCGCGAGGTCGCCTTGGGCGGGGGACCCAGCAAAAATTTCGATAAAGCATCCAGATGGCGACCTGCCGCTCGTGAAATATCATGCTCTTGGAGAAGGCGTTGGTCTTTCGCGTAAATCGCCGGTTCGCCTGCCGCATGAAGCCATTCTCTCGCTCAACGCGCCAAGTGTTGATGTCTTCGTATGCAGGCGAACCTTTGATTGGTTTGCGTATGGCTCCTACGAAGCGACTTCCGGGTGTAGGCTCTCCATCTTTGTTCAACCGGTCGTATGTTTTTTCATAGCTGCCCGCGTGAACTGTATCAGCGAAAGCCTGCTCAATAGCATCGCGATAAGCCTTGAGGCCATCGACTGAAATGGTCGGTTTCACGACGAACTCGCCGTTGCTGGATCGCTCCAATCTGCCAGCGAGCTTTTTCATAAACTTGGTGGCGTCAACCGTCCGACGACTGCCATTGTGATAGGCCAGCACCAGATTGGTGTCCCTGTCGATTGCGAGATAGGTCCAAGTGACCCCATCGTGAGCCTTCGACTTATCCGGCTTTGCAACGCCCCGATCATTCTGACCCACGAATGACCATAATTCGTCAGCCTGAATGCGCTCCGATTTGACAGGTGGCAGATTGCGGTGAAAATCAATCGCCATATCTCCCACTTCTTCGACGATCCGAACCACTGTGCCGAGTGGTCGTTTGAAGATACGTTCGCAAGCCCGGAGGGAATTTCCCTCGCACAATGCTTGCAAGACCTGCGCTCGATCCCTGACGCCCAATCTGTTCACTCGTGTGCTGCTCCTTGCTGTTGCGGGAGATTGCCAAATGCCACGTGATTCAAAACGAGTCAATAATCACGGTTGACCGTGATTATTGACTCGTATATCTGATGGAGATCGGAGGAAATATGGCGCGTTTTCGAATTGCGATGATGGGCGATCCTGTTTTGGCTCCTGTCGAACTGCCAGCACAAAATATGACTGAACTTGCGGCTCTGGTTTGTCAGGGCCGGTTTCTCCGAGGAACGATACTGGATGTCGTCGATGGCGACGGGGTTTGCTCGGATCGAGGCGCGCTTATCGCGGTGCCGCGCATCCAAATGATCCTCGAAGACGAATAATGGCCGAAATCAGCCAATCGGGGCCACAATGGTCACTCAGCTACGCCAGCTACACGCCCAAAGAACTAGAGGAGATCACGGGCCTTTCGACGGATATGCAGAGAGTGTGGCGCAGAAGGGGGCAATTGCCTGCCATCCGCGCAGGTCATGCTAGATTCACTCCGACAGAAGCTGTTGAAATCGCAATCCGATACGCACTTTCTAAAGTCGGCCTTTCACCCTCGGAAAGCCGGATCATGGAAACACATTCCATCGGCGGCGCGATTTATCATGCACTCCGCTCTGCAGACGGAACATGCGAAATTGTTGGTCCGGAATCATCAGTCGCTCAATTTCAGAAGGATTTTGAAGATTCAGAGGACTTAGCGATGCAGTTGGCAGGCTGGCCGGAAGCAACCAACTATCTGATACTCGATGATGAGGACCGGCTAAGAGTGGTTGACGATGCCAATGACGTATTCGATTGGGTTGGCATGACCATCGTAGCAGTGGATTTGCGTGTTGTCGGAACTCGCTTGGTCGAATTGGGACGGAAGCCGCTCATAGCGGTCACCTTTCCGTCCATTGCTGGGGAGCGGACTGTCCGTAAGCTGACGGGCACGATTTGAACGTCTCGACAGGACGCCCCACTGCCAAGCTAATAATTCCCCGCTACAAATTTCGATATTTGGATGGACAGGGGCCTTCGCCTCTCGCTCTCCCGCTCAACTATGCCCAATTTGCGGCTGCGCGTGAGGCTGAACAAATTAGCGTGCCGACAGGACAGCACCCTGTAACTCCCTCGATAGTGCCAGTTGACGAACACACTCTTTGAACGGCTCCAGGACAAGCTTAAAAACGCCGCCATCAGTTGGTTTCTCAAGCCTGTATTCAGCAGTTGTAGAACCTCGATAAATCAGTCGTCCTTCCCGTTTTGAAAATACCTGCCACTCTATTTCCAAATGCGATGACCCTTTGACTTTGCTCGCACTTAATGGAGCACATGCGTCGACCGAAAACCTCTTGATCGAAGCGCCAACCAAAAGATCGGCATCTCTAAAACCTGTATCTCCGAACATGCTGGTTGGGTCACCAGCGACGGGCAAGCCATTTGCACTGGCGATTTCATGGAAGGCGCGCTCGAACATATCTCGTCTTAGCCAGACTTTTGACTGCTCGAATGTGTGAGACTCATGCGGAATGCATAACATCCCCCGCTTACCCCGCAAGAAGACCTCACCTAAGGGAAGCTCAGCCTCTAGGGTCCGGACCCATAAACGGGATTCACAGCAGCACCGAGATGTGATTCACCTGCCTCCAGCGAGGAGGTGTGGTGGATGGCGGATTTCTTCTGGT
>JACXVD010000109.1 GCA_014763545.1 Sphingomonadales bacterium | reverse complement strand
GTAAGCGGTGTTTTCAGGCCACGTGAGCGTGGGGCAGGAGCTCGTCGACGCGGGACGCCGGGTGGCCATTGGCGAGGCTGGTCAGCGTTGCGGTCAGCCATGTGTGCGGGTTGAGGCCGGTGAGCTTGCAGTTCTCGATGAGCGTGGCGATGACCGCCCAGTTGTCGCCGCCCTCGTCGGAGCCGGCGAACAGGGCATTCTTGCGGTTGATGGCGAGCGGGCGGATCGCGCGTTCGACGGCGTTGTTGTCGAGATCGATGCGACCGTCATCGAGGAAGCGGATGAGGCCATCCCAGCGCGGGAGCGTGTAGCGGATCGCCTCGCCCAGACGGCTTTTGGCGCTGACCTGCCGGCCGCGGGCTTCGAGGAACCTGTGCAGGTCGTCGATGATCGGACGGCTGCGCTGGTCGCGGACGCGGCGACGTTCGTCAGCAGATAGGCCGCGGATCTCGGCTTCGATGGCGTAGAGGGCAGCAATGCGGCGCAGCACGTCGGTCGCCACCGGCGAGCTCTCGGCCAGCTCATAGAACTTGCGGCGCACGTGCGCCCAGCAGAACGCGAGGCAGATCTGCTGATGACGCCGGGCCAGCGCGGTGTAGGCACTATAGCCGTCGACCTGCAGGATGCCCGCGAAGCCATGCAGATGCGCTTCAGGTCGCTCGGTCTTGCGATCAGCGGCATAGACATAGGCCACCATCGGCGGGTCGCTGCCGCCCCAAGGTCGATCATCGCAGGCATAGGCCCAGATCTGGCCGGTCTTCGTTCGCTTGCGCCCTGGGTCGAGCACGGGGGCGGTGGTCTCGTCGGCGAACAGCCGCTCGGATCGTCGCAAGCGCTCGAGGATGTGGTCGCGAATGGGGCGAAGATACCATGCTGCCCTGCCAACCCAGTCTGCAAGGGTGGAACGGTCAAGCTGGATGCCTTGCCGGGCATAGGTCTGCGCCTGCCTGTAGAGCGGCAGGTGATCGGCATACTTGGATACCAGCACCTGGGCGATCAGCGCCTCGGTAGGGATGCCGCCTTCGACGATCCGTGCCGGCGCTGGAGCCTGCACGACCGCGCTCTCACACGAACGGCAGCCATAGCGCGGGCGCCGGGTGACCAGCACGCGGAAGGTGGTGGGGACGACATCAAGGCGTTCGGCAACATCCTCCCCGATCTGGTGCAGCGTTCCGTTGCAGCACGGACAAGCCTTGTCTTCGACATCGACGATCTGCTCGATGCGCTCGAGGTGGGCGGGCAGCGATCCGCGGTTGGTCTTGCGCGGGCGTTCGCTCTTCGGCTTGGCCGCCGCGGCATCAGTTGCGGCGTGCACGCTGCCGATCGCGATCTCGATATCCTCTAGGGCGAGCTCAAACTGATCGGGGTCGAGCTGCTCGGACTTGCGGCCAAATCGGTGCCGCCGGAAGGCCTCGAGGATCGCCTGCAGCCGCTCGATGCGAGCATCGGCCTTGCTCTTGGCATCGGTGAGATCGACCAGTGTGCGGGCCTGTTCGAGGACGAGCGCGCGCAGCGCATCAACGTCATCGGGAAGGTCCGCTTCGAGGAGCATGAGCGCACTGAATCAGTCCGCGCGCCCCCCGTCAAGCGGCAATCTGGGGCGCGATAGGACGGCGTCCGCCATGCACACGGCGCCAGTCGAGACCCTCCAGCAAAGCGCCCAGTTGGGCGGCGGTCAGCCGCATCACGCCTTCCTGAATCCGGGGCCACTTGAACGCACCTTGCTCCAGCCTCTTGGCCATCAGGCACAGGCCCGTTCCGTCCCACCAGATCAGCTTGATCCGGTCCGCGCGCTTGGCGCGGAACACATAGATCACGCCGGAATAGGGCTTGCCGCCATACTCGGCCGCCACCAACGCTGCTAGCGAGTCCGCTCCTTTGCGAAAATCCACCGGACGGGTTGCCACCATCACCTTTGCGCCGGGTGCCGGGCCGATCATCGTGATGCTCGAAGGGCGGTGATTACCGCGGTGATCGTATCCACATCAACTCCTCTGCCGATCCTGACCAGCGCGCCGCCTATCTCAAGCTCGAGCGGTGCGGGCTCGGCGCGACGACGGCGACGCGAACGGCGAGGATCAGGCGCAGGCTCCGGCATATCGTCAGGCGCGATCATCACCGGCACGAATGCCGGAGCGTCCCGCTCCAAAGCCGCCGGAACAGGGACACCCTGATCCCCGCACCGTCTGACCAGCTTTTTGCGCCATCCATATATCTGGGAAGGATCCAATGCGTGCCTTCGAGCTACGGCAGTAACCCTCTCGCCGCCCGGCCAGCACTCAGCGACGATCGATTCCTTCTGCGCGTCGGACCAGTCGCGGCGCTTGCCAGCGCCAGTGAATACCTCAAACCGCTGAGGCCCCTTGCTCACAGGATCATCACCAGAGATTATCATAGGAGCAGCGCCTCAACCTTTAACCGGGCACGGAAACTCGGCGCTTCAGATCAACCGCGCAAGGTGGGGCCGGGGCATCGCTTAC
>JACXVD010000064.1 GCA_014763545.1 Sphingomonadales bacterium | reverse complement strand
ATGGATTTCGCCACGCTGAAAGCCGCCGCCGCACGCGACATCGCGCTGGCTTTCGGGGTGCCGCCGATGCTGCTCGGCCTGCCGGGCGACAATACTTATTCGAACTATCGCGAGGCCAATCGCGCACTGTGGCGGCTCACCCTGCTGCCGCTGGCGGGCAAGCTCTACGGCGCCCTGGCCGAGGGATTGGACGGCTGGTTCCCCGGCGCCCGGCTGGCGGTCGATTTGGACCGCGTGCCCGCGCTGTCGGAAGATCGCGAGCGATTGTGGGCGCAGGTCAGCGCCGCCAGCTTCCTGACCGATAACGAGAAACGCGCCCTGCTGGGCCTGGACGCCAAGGGAGAGGATGCATGACCCGTGAAGACATGCTGGCCCGGCTGATCGCGCAGGCGACCACCGAAGGGGCGGAGCTGGTGACGCTGCGCGCCATGGTCGAGGAAGCGAGCGAAGTCGGCGCCGACCGCGTGCTCCACCGCCTCGGCCTCGGCGACGAGGGCGCGCAGGACGATATCGACGAATTGCGCGAATTGCTGCGCGCCTGGCGCGATGCCAAGGCGAGCGCGTGGAAAGCGGCGGTCGACTGGATCGTGCGCGGTATCCTCGCCGCGCTGCTGATCGGCATCGCGGTGCGCGCCGGACTGCCGGAGTTGCTGCGATGAGCCGGGTCGCGCTGGCCCGCGTGGCGCAACCGGCCCCGGACGCACCGCTGCGCTTTGCCGGATATGCCGCGATCTTCGGCGTGGCGGACGGGGCGAAGGATGTGATCCGCCCCGGCGCCTTCGCCGCCAGCCTCGCTGCGCGCCAGGAACCGCTGCCGCTGTTCTGGCAACATCGCCCCGAAATGCGCATCGGAACGGTGGAGCAAATTGCCGAGGATGCCCGCGGCCTGCGCGTGATCGCGCGTATCGACAATCCGCAGGGCCGCGCGGCGACGCTGTTATGGAACCGCGCGGTCAGCGGCCTCAGCTTCGGCTACCGCGCCCGCGCCTTCCGCAATTTGGGCGAAGGCCGCAGCCTCGAGGCGATCGACATCTTCGAAGTCAGCCTGGTGACCCACCCGCTGCAGCACGGCGCGCGGGTGCATCTCGTTTGCTGACCCTCAGACGCCGGGCGCGGCCCTTACGGACCGCTTGGCTTCGACCTGACCGGTCGACGCGCAGTCGCGCTCTGGCTGCCGCAACCTGAGCCACGCGATCGGTATGTCGCCGAAACGGGCTGCGAGCAGCAGCCCGCAAGGGCGACCGCCCGCCCGCAGCGGCCTGACCAAAGGGAAGAATAGCCGCGAGGATGCGCGCCCGGATGGGCGTGCGCCAACAAAAATCCTTCACCACCCCCAGCCCCAACAACGAGGTACATTTCCCATGGATACTCCCATCTCCGAAACCGCCGACCGGCTCGACGAGAGCTTCGATATCGTCGCCCGGCAGGACAAGGCCGATGCGGCCATCGCCACGCTGCGGACCGATGTCGACGAGGTGAAGGCCCGGCTCGACAAGGTCAGCCGCGCCGCCGCGCGCCCGGCGATTGCCGGCGGCAGCGACAATCCCGAGGTCAAGGGCTTCGTCGACGGCTATCTTCGCCACGGCCGCACGCATGAGATCAAGTCGATCAGCGGCGCGGTGCCCACCGATGGCGGCTATGCCGTCCCGCGCGAGATCGATGCGATGATCGCCCGCGAACTGGTCGAAATCAGCCCGATCCGCGCGCTGGCGCAGGTCGTGCAGGTCGGCACCAGCGGCTATCGCAAGCTGGTCACCACCGGCGGCACGGCGAGCGGCTGGGTGTCCGAAACCGCCGCGCGGCCCGAAACCGACAGTCCGCAATTCGCCGAAATCGCCCCGCCCTCGGGCGAGCTCTATGCCAATCCGGCGGCGAGCCAGGCGATGCTCGACGATGCCGCTTTCGATCTCGAGGGCTGGCTGGCGAGCGAGATCGCGATGGAATTCGCCCGGGCCGAAGGCGCCGCATTCGTCGGCGGCAGCGGGGTGGACCAGCCGATGGGCTTCCTCTCCGCGCCCAATTCCACCGCGGAAGACGGGCTGCGCCCCTTCGGCACGCTGCAATATGTCGGCAGCGGCGATGCGGCGGGCTTCGGCACCAGTCCGGAAGCCAAGCTGATCGACCTCGTCCACACGATGAAGGCCGGGCATCGCCAGGGTGCCAGCTGGGTGATGAATTCGGCCACGCTGTCCGAAGTGCGCAAGCTCAAGACCGCCGATGGCGCGTTCCTGTGGCAGCCGGGGCTGGTCGAAGGGCAGCCCGATCGCCTGCTCGGCTATCCGGTGGTCGAAGCGGAAGACATGCCCGACATCGCCACCGGCGCATTCCCGATCGCCTTCGGCAATTTCCGCGCCGGTTACCTGATCGCGGAACGCAGCGCGACGCAGATCCTGCGCGATCCCTTCACCAACAAGCCCTTCGTCCACTTCTACGCAACCAAGCGCGTGGGCGGGCAGGTGCTGGATTCGGCGGCGATCAAGCTGCTCAAGATCGAGCTGTAAAGTTGATGATCTTCCGCACGCCATCCGGCGTGCGGAAGACATAATACTCAACCCGCGCCGGTCTTCCCCGCCGGCGCGGGCTTTTTCATTCCATCTTTCCGGAGAGAACTATGAAGCGGGTCATTCTCGCCCCGGCTGCCCTGTCGCCCGCGGCTCTCGACGAACTGAAGCAATGGCTCGGCATCTCCGTCACCGCGGAAGATGCCCTGCTCGCTGCGCTGCTGCGCGCCGCGCTCGACCTGTGCGAGGCTTTCACCGGCACCATGCCGCTGGCCGCAAGCTGCGAGGAGGTGCTGCCCGCCAGTGCCGAATGGCAAGGGCTGTCGACCCGCCCGGTGATCGCCATCACCGCGATCGAGGGCATTCCGGCAGAGGGCGCACGCTACACGCTCGCCCCCAGCGATTACGAATTCGACTTCGCCGCCGACGGCAGCGGGCTGGTGCGCGTGCGGCGCCAGGGCAGCGCAGGCCGCGTTGCGGTGCGGTTCGAAGCGGGAATGGCAGCAAGCTGGGAGGATCTGCCCGAGGCGATCCGCCAGGGCGCGATCCGGCTTGCCGCGCATCATTATCGCGAGCGGGATGGCGCCGCCGCATCCCCGCCCGCCGCCGTCGCTGCCCTGTGGCAGCCGTGGCGCAGGCTGCGGATCGCGTGAGCCGGGCATGATCGAGAGCCGCACCGAACCCTCACCCGCCAGTTTCGTAGAGCGCCTCGCCGCCAAGGCGCGGGCATTGGCCGAAGCACGCGGCGCGACACTGATCGCCGAGCGCCGCCGCGACCCCGCCCGCTGGCGCAATGCCCGGCTGCTGTGGCCGTTTTTCTGAAACGCCCTCAAACGCCGGGCGCGGCCCCTCCGGGCCGCTTGGCTTCCGCGGCATGAGCCGCGACGGCCGGTCGGCCTTGCGGGGCACCAAGTGCCCCGTTTCTCTCATCAAGGACTGACGACATGGAAATTGCCCTGCGCGCCGCGCTGCTCGACTGGCTGCGCAGCGGCCCGACCCTTTCGACCCTGCTCAATGCGGTGGAGGAAGAAAGCCCGCTCGCCGCCACTCCGCCCTGGCTTGGCATCGCCGCCAGCGCCAGCACCGACTGGAGCACCAAGGACCGGCAGGGCCGCGAGGTGCGCGTGGCGCTCGAACTGGTCGCTCGCGGCGACGATCCGGCGGGCACTATCGCGCTCGGCCAGGCGATCGAGGCACGGATCGAAAGCCTGCCGCGCGCGCAGGACGGGTTCGATATCGTGACCTCTCAGTTCCTGCGCGCCCGTGCCGAACGACGCGAGAGGAACCTGCGCGCCGTGCTGCTGGAATATCGCTTCAGGGTGCTGGCGACCTAGGCCGGACCGGCCGGGTCCAGCCGTTCATTCGGCCATTCACTGAAAGCGATCACCCACAGCCCGATAAGCCCAATCATCGGGATGATCGCAAGCAAGGCCCACTCCCCCGCATATCCGAGGCGCTTCAGTATCCGCCATGCGGGAACAACCCATAACAAAGTGGCGATCGCCATGATCAAAGCTTGAAATATCGAAAAATGCCCCACGCCTAACCCCCTTAAGATCAACAGTTTATTTCGCAGAAAATGGAGAAAAAGTCCATGACCGCCCAGAAAGGTGCCGCCTTCCTGCTCAAGATCGGAGACGGCGCGCAGCCGCCCGCCTACCAGACCGTCGCCGGGCTGCGCACCACGCAGATGTCGATCAATGGCGACAGTGTCGTCGTCACCCACAAGGAATCGGGCGGTTGGCGCGATTTGCTGTCGGGCGCGGGAACGCGCTCGGTTTCGGTCAGCGCGGCCGGGATCTTCCTCGGTTCCGCCGCAGAGGCCGCGATCCGCACCCATGCGCTGGCCGGTACGATCGAGGAATATGAACTGAGTTTCGAAGACGGCGAAAAGCTGCGCGGCCGCTTCCTGGTCCAGCGGCTCGATTACGCCGGCGATTTCAATGGTGAGCGCAATTACACGCTGCAGCTGGAAAGCAGCGGCGCGGTGGTGCCGGGCTGATGGCGAATGGCACGAGGGGCGAGGCCGAACTGGTCGTCGCTGGCCAGCCCCGCCTGCTGCGCCCCAGTTTCACTGCGCTGGTCGCGGCGGAGGACGAACTCGGCCCCCTGTTCGCGCTGGTCGAGCGCGCGGGCGAAGGGCAGCTGCGCCTGTCGGAAATGGCCTGCCTGTTCTGGCATTGCCTCGCCGCGCGCGACGGCTTGACTCGCGATCAGGTGGGTGAGGCCGTGATGCAGGCGGGCCTTGCCGCCTGCGCCGCGCCGCTGCGCATGGTGCTCGGCCAGATCCTGCAAGGCGCGGGATGAGCTTCGCCCCTGCCGCGGCTCGCCTCGCCGGGCTGGCTGCACGCCATCTCGGCTGGCGCCCGGATGAATTCTGGGCGGCGACCCCGGCAGAGCTGGCGCTGTCGCTGGCCGATCCCACGACCCCTTCCGCTCCGCCCAGCCGGCAGGAGCTTGCCCGCATGATGGAGCGCGATCCCGATGGACGGTGAAATTGATCAATTGCTGGTCGAAGTACGCGCCAGCACCCAGGGCTTCGCCGCCGATATCGCGCAGATGCGCGGCGCGGTGGATGCGAACCTGGTCGATGGCTTTGCCCGGGCGGGCGACGCGCTGGAGCGCGGGCTGCTCTCCGCGATCCGCAAGGGCAGCCTCGGCTTCGACGATCTGAAGCGCGTCGCCTTCAACGTGATCGACCAGATCGCCGCGCAGGCGCTGCAAGCCGGAATCGCCTCGATCTTCGAGGGCGGGAGCAGCGGCAGCGGCGGGCTCGGCGGCTTGTTCGGTGCCGCACTCGGTTCGCTGTTCGGGCTGCCCGGGCGCGCAACCGGCGGGCCGGTGTCACCCGGTGCGGCCTATCTCGTTGGCGAACGCGGGCCGGAAGTCTTCGTGCCCACCAGCGCAGGCCGCATCGAGAACGGCGAGCGCGGCGAAGGCCGTGCGCGCGACGTGCGGGTGGCGATCACCCTCGCCGCCCCGCGCGGCACCTCCGCCCCCGTCGCCCTGCAACGCTCCAGCCGCCAGGTCGCCAGCGCGATCCGGCGGTCCTTGCGCGATTTCTGAGGTAGCGGATTATGGCATTCTGGCTCGCGCATGCTCGCAACGGGCAGGAATCCGGTTGGATCCAGCGGTTCGATCCGCGTTTCTGGACGGTCAACTTCCCCCGCCCGATGATGGCGAGCGTGGTCACTACCGCTGCCGATGCGCTGCGGGTCGACCTTGAATTCCACCATGCGGGCGAGCTGGCCGGGCTGATCTGGGACAGCGCGGATACGCTCGACCACCCTTTGCTCGCCTACACGACCGACCGCGATTATTCGGGCACGCGCCTGCGGTTCCGCTGGCGCTCTGGCGGGATCGTCGCGCTCGACGCGGTCAACGGGCCGACGCTGACGATCGAGGGGCGCGATGCGGGCGGCAATCCGCGCAGCTGGTATGTCCGGCTGTGGAACTATGCCAGCGGCGCGCCCGAAGATGCCGAGATCACCCTCGATTTCTCCGCACTCGAAAGCGGCTTCGTCCTGCCGGGCGAGGCGATCCACCCGTCCGATATCGACCGGATGTTCATCTCGCTGGTCCCGCCGGGCTATGTGGCAGGCAGCAGCGTCGCCTTGCCCCAGCGCGCCGACGGCTGGGTCGAAATGTCGGCTATCTCGTGCGAGGGCGACCGGCCGATGCTGGAAGTGGGCGATGTCATGCTGCCCCCGCATGGCGAACAGATCGCCACCGCATACGACGACGCGTTCAACCAGACGCCTGCCCGCCTGCTGCGCACGATCCGCGGGCTTGGTTATCGCGGGCGGGTGCTGCATTACGTCGGGATGAGCCATTTCTTCCGGCTCACGCGCGATACCGACGGCGCGCTGCTGGCCATGTCAGACGGCGCCTTGTGCGGCCCCGCCGAACGCTGGCACGCCAGTTTCTTCGCCGAATGCGCAGCGCGCGGATACGCGGCGATCGCTTCGTTGTCCTACGAATTGTTCGCCGAACACTGTCCAGACGCCTGGCAGCAACGCGCGCATGATGGCGAAGCGGCGCGCACCGGCTGGGTGCCGCCCTCGGCGCTGTTGTCCCCCGCCAGCGCCGCAGCAATGGGCTGGCTGCAGGCGGTCGCCGCGAGATTCGTCGCGCTGATGGAGGCGGCGGGCCTGCCGGTCGCCTTCCAGGTGGGTGAGCCGTGGTGGTGGGTCATGCCGGATGGGCGCCCGTGCCTCTATGACGATGCGGCACGGGCGGCGCTGGGCGGGAATCCGCCGGTAATCGCCGACATGCGCGGCGCACTCGATCCGGCGCAGCTGGCCCTGCTCGATTCGGCGGGCGAGCTGCTGTCCCAGTCGACTGCCGCGCTTGCAGAGGCCGTGCGGCATGCCGCCAGCGGCCCGGCAGAGCTGCTGCTGCTGGCCTTCACCCCGACGGTCCTGGCAGCCGACATGCCCGAACTGCGCCGCGCGAATCTTCCCGCCGGCTGGGCCTGGCCCGCGTTCGATCGCCTTCAGCTGGAGGATTACGACTGGCTGACCATCGGCGCCGATGCCCTGCGCACCGCAGCCTATGCGACGGTCGATGCGCGGCTGGGCTATCCGGCAGAGCGACAGGACTATCTCGCCGGCTTCGTGCTTGCGCCCGAGGATGCAGACCATGTCTGGCCGCGAATCGACGCCGGGCTGGACGAGGCCGCCACGCGCGGCATCTCGCAACGCTTCGTCTGGGCGCTGCCGCAGGTTTCGCGCGATGGCTACACCCGCCTCGCGCCTTCGCAGGAGGATCAGGTGAAGGCTTTCGACGATGTGTCCTACCCGCTCGCACCCGGGCGCGATGCCGGGGTCAGCCCGGAATTCGCGACCACCGTTTCGGTCACCGCATCGGGCCACGAACGGCGCAATGCGTTGTGGAGCGACGCGCGGCTGCATTTCGATGTCGGGCCGGGGCTTCGTTCCGAGGCGGAACTGGGTGTGCTGATCGCGTTTTTCCGCGCCCGACGCGGGGCGGCGCGCGGCTTCCGCCTGGCCGACCCGTTCGATCACTCCTCCAACGGCATGGTCGGCACGCCCACGATGCTCGATCAGGTCATCGGCACGGGCGACGGGCTGACCGCGCGTTTCCAGCTGGTGAAACAATATGGCGCGGGCGACGAGCCGCAGCTGCGCCCCATCACCCGCCCGTGCGGCGCCACACTGCTGGTAAGCGTGGATGGTGCAGCCAACTCGGGCTGGACGCTGGAAGCAGGCGGCATCGTGGCCTTTGCCGAGGCACCGCCTGCCGGCGCCGTGATCCGCGCGGGCTTCCTGTTCGATGTGCCGGTGCGTTTCGCGCAGGACCGGCTCGACATCACCGGCGCGAATTTCGCGGCGGGCGAAGCGCCATCGGTCCCGCTGGTCGAGATCAAGGAGGCGGTATGAGCCGGGTCTTCTTCCGCGAGGAACTGGAAGGCGTCGCCACATTCTGGCGCATCCACCGCCGCGACGGGGTGACGCAGGGCTTCACCACGCATGACCGCGACCTGTGGTTCGATGGCGTGTTGCACCGGGCCGCGCCCGGTATGCTGCCCTCCGCAATTCGCCGCACCGCCGACCTGTCCGCCGACAGCGCCGATGTCGCGGGCACGCTCAGCCACGATTCGATCGCGGGGGCCGACCTGTCCGCCGGGCGCTACGACGGGGCGGTGGTGCAGATCGGCGCGGTCGACTGGCACAATCTCGACCGGGCAGTGCTTTATAACGGGGCGATCGGCGATGTGTCTGCCTCCGATGCCGGCTTCACCGCGCAATTGCGTTCGGCCAAGGTCGAGTTCGAAAAAGATCCCGTGCCGCGCACCAGCCCCACTTGCCGCGCCGAATTTTGCGGCCCGGGTTGCACCCTCTCGCCCGCGCGGTTCACGCGGGAAGCGCTGAGCGTCGCGTGCGATGGCGATGCGAACGCCGCCGAATTTGCCGGGGTCGATGCCGCCGCGATGCTCGATGGCATCGTGCGCTGGATCGACGGCCCGCAAGCGGGAATCGCAATGCGCGTTGTCGGCGATGGCCCGGCCGGGCTGCTGCTCGACACGCCGCTCGACCCGGCAACTACCCCGGGCATGCGGGCGCTGCTGCGCGAAGGATGCGACCATACATTCGCGACCTGCCAGGCGCGTTTCGGCAATGGAGCCAATTTTCAGGGCGAGCCGTTCCTGCCCGGCAACGACCTGCTGGCCCGTTATCCGGTCGGCGCATGACCGGCGCAACCGGCGCGCAGGTCGCCCGTGCCGCCTCTGCACTGGTCGGCACGCCCTTTCGCCTTCACGGTCGCGACCCGGCGAGCGGGGTGGATTGCGTAGGACTGGCGTGGCTTGCGCTGCAGGCGGCAGGAATCGCGGTGCAACTGCCCCGCGCCTATGCGCTGCGGAACAGCGATATTTCACAGCACCTCGCGCTGGTCGACAACGCCCGGCTGGCCTGCACTTCCGGCCCATGCGAGCCGGGCGATATCGTATTGGTCGCGTGTGGGGCCGCGCAATTCCACCTGCTCATCGCCGGATTCGAAGGGGCCTTCGTCCATGCCCACGCCGGTTTGCGGCGCGTCGTCGTGATGCCCGGCCCCTTGCCCTGGCCAGTCCTTGCCCAGTGGCGCCCTTCAAGTGCGAAAGTCTGACCCATGGCAACCCTGATCCTCTCGACCATCGGCACTGTGATCGGCGGCCCCATCGGCGGCGCGATCGGCGCTGCACTCGGCGGCCGGATCGACGGCGCCATCTTCGGAACGCCTGGTCGCGAAGGCCCGCGCGTCAAGGAACTGGCGGTCACCACCTCCAGCTATGGCCAGGCGATACCGCGCCATGCAGGGCAGATGCGCACGGCGGGCACGGTGATCTGGGCGACCGACCTCGTGGAGCACCGCGAGACCAGCGGTGGCGGCAAGGGCAAGCCGAAGCTGACGAGCTACAGCTACTCGATTTCCTTCGCCGTCGCCCTGTCGAGCAGTCCGATCGACCGTGTCGGACGGATCTGGGCCGACGGCAATCTGCTGCGCGGCGCAGCAGGCGATCTCAAAGTGCCGGGCACGCTGCGGATTCATTGCGGATCGGGAAGCCAGCAGCCCGATCCGCTGATCGCTGCGGCGCAAGGCGGTGCGGCCCCGGCCCATCGCGGACTTGCCTATGTGGTGTTCGAAGACCTCCAGCTCGCCGATTTCGGCAATCGCATCCCTGCCCTGACCTTCGAGATTTTCGCCAGCGTCGGCAGCACAGGGTTGGGTGACGTGCTGGCCGAAACGGGCTTCGCCGGTGACGCGCAGATGCAACTGCCCGGATTGCATGGCTTTGCCCATGAGGGCGGAACGATCGGCGATCTGCTGGCGACGATCGACAGCCTCTATCCGCTGGCCTGCGATTGCAGCGGCGCGGGCCTGACCTTGCAGGCCGCTGCGCGCGCGGACGACACAGTGCTTGCCCTGCCGGAAGCGGCATCGGGTTGGGACGAGGAGAGTTTCGGTGTCCAGCAGGGCAGCGAATCTGCGCGCGAAGCGGGTGCCGTACCGCGCCCGCAGGCCGTGCGCTATTACGACACGGCGCGCGATTTCCAGCCCGGCTTGCAACGCGCAGGTGGCCGAGCCGAACCGGGCTATGCGCGGACGATCGAGTTTCCGGGCGCTCTGGCCGCATCCGATGCGCGCGCCCTGGTCGACGATGCAGCACGCCGCGCAGCGCTGCGCCGCGAGCGCCTGTCATGGCGCGTGGCGGAGCTCGACCCGGCGATCAGGCCGGGCGTAGTGGTACGGGCCCCTGGAATGTCCGGGACATGGCTGGTCGAGAGCTGGGAGTGGCGCGAACGCGGCATCGAACTGGCGCTTTCGCGCCATCGACCCGGCACCGCTGCCCCGCTCGCCGCCGATCCCGGCACCGTGCCGCCGCCGCTCGATGCGCCACTGGCGCACACCGTGCTGCAAGCTTTCGAGCTGCCCTGGGATGGGATCGGCAGCTCCGATGCGCAAGCAATCCATGCGGCAGTCAGCGCCGATTCCGCGAATTGGCGCGGTGCTGCGCTGTTCGTGGAGCGTGACGGAGAACTGCTCGCTGCAGGGACAAGCGGGCGGCAGCGGGCGGTGGTCGGCACGACCCTGACGGCGCTGCCGGCTTCGCCGGGGCTCTTGTTCGCGCCTTCCGCCACGCTCGATATCCAGTTGGGGGCAGAGGATTTGTCGCTAGCCCCGGCGACGCTGGCTGCGCTGGCCAACGGTGCGAATCGCCTGCTCGTGGGGCGCGAACTCCTGCAATTTTCGCAGGCCGTGCCACTCGGCAGTGGTGCGTGGCGCCTGACTGGCCTGCTGCGCGGGCGTGGGGGGAGCGAGGCATCCGCGCTGGAAGGGGCCGAACCTGGCACCCCGGTGGCTCTGGTCGACGAAAGTCTGGCAGTGATCGATCCGGCGCTCGCCTCGCCAGTGGGCGCGAGTGGCCTTGCCGCAATCGGGGCGGGCGATGCCGAGCCGGTGCGTGCACCCATCGCCAATCCCGGAGCGACCCTGCGCCCTCCTGCCCCGGTGCATCCCCGTTGCTGGCGCCAGGGCGAGGGCGGAATGCTGCTGCGCTGGACCAGGCGGGCGCGCGGCCAATGGTGCTGGCCTGCCGAAATCGAACTTCCCCTGGTCGAACAGGCCGAATCTTATCGCGTTGGATTGGGTCCGGCCGATTCGCCCATCATGTCGTGGCAGGTTGCCGTGCCGCAATTGACGATCCCGGCCGAAACTCTGGCAGCAATCGCAGCCGACCATGCGAACGAAGCCCTGTGGGTGCGCCAGATCGGCAGCCATGCCTTGTCCGATCCCCTGTTGCTCTGCCGAATTGCCTGACTCCCGAGACGAGAGGATTTTTCATGCCCGAGCCCGTAGATTTCCTGTCACACACGCCGCGCCTCGCCTTGCCCCTGCTGTTCGCGGGGCAGGCGCAGAAGGAGTTCTTCGTCAACCAGAGCCTGTCCTTGGTCGACATGCTGCTCCAGGCCGCAGTGGAAGGCGAAGCATCAGTGCCCCCGGTCAGCCCCGCCGATGGCGAAAGCTGGCTGGTCGGAAGTGCCGCCGAAGGCGGGTGGAGCGGATACGAGGGCCATCTGGCAAGCTGGCAATCGGGCGTCTGGCTGTTCGCCTATCCGTCTGAAGGCTGGCAAGTTTTCGATCGGGACACGCGCCAGGCGATTCGTTATTCGCTCGGTGAATGGCAACGGGTCCAGCCACCTGCCGCGCCGGTGGGCGGCAGCGTGGAAGACACAGAAGCGCGTCAGGCAATCGCCGACTTGGTCGCTGCGCTGCGCGCGAATGGAATTTTTGCTGGCTGAGTCTGGGAACCAATCCAGTAATCAGGGATTTGCGCTACCAAGGTGAGAATGAGGGTTTTTTCTCCGGAGCATGCAAAAAGAGGCATTCTTGCAACAGTTTCGGGCAACAGACCGCTTGCCTCGCCACGGGGGAAAAGTTAGGAAACAATCTCTCGGTGGCTCAATTTCGCTAAAAAGGGGAACTTTATAATGCGGAAACTCGTGATTGGTGCGGCGCTGGCCTCTACGGCCATTGCAACGCCCGCTCTCGCCCGCGACGACCAGTGGTACGTCGGGGTCGATGGCGGCGTTATGCTCGTCGAAGACCTCAAGTTCGATATCTCCAACGGTGCTGACCAAGGTCAGGCCGATCTCGACACTGGCTATGACTTCGGTGGTGTGGTCGGTTACGACTTCGGTCCCATTCGCCTCGAGGCGGAAGGTAGCTATCGCGACGCCGACATGAACACGCTCGTGGCCGGCACGTCCGGCTGGGCCGATGGTGCCGGCATCTCGCCGCGCAGCACGCAGTTCCCGGCGGCCGGTTCGGCCAACGCGCTGAGCTTCATGGTCAACGCCCTGGCGGATTTCGGTCCGGATGACGGCCTGCAGGGCTTCGTCGGCGCCGGTCTGGGTGTTGCTCGCGTCAAGGTCACCTCGACCATCAACGTGAACGGCCCGGACGCGATCGACGATTCGGACTCGGGTCTGGCTTGGCAGGTTCTCGCTGGTGTTCGCGCGCCGCTGACCGACCACTGGGACGTCGGCCTGAAGTATCGTTATTTCAACGCTCCGAATGTGGATCTGGTCGATGGCCTGGGCCGTTCGGTCAGCACCGACTTCAAGTCGCACTCGATCCTCGGCTCGCTGATCTACAACTT
>JACXVD010000063.1 GCA_014763545.1 Sphingomonadales bacterium | reverse complement strand
TCGCCACCCGCTTCGACCGCAATATCAAAACCTTCATGGCAACTATCGCCATCGCAGCCTTCGTCACGTGGTGGCTCTAATGAGTCCGGACCCTAGTCTCGAAAGGTCGTTCTGGAACTTGAGGTGGGGATTGTTGCGCTCGTCGCGCGCTAGCTTTTGTTCGACACGGCGGCCAAGCTGGCGGCTAAGTATGAGCTCCAGATCGCGGCTTTCCTGCTGCCACGCTTCGGTGACCTCCCGTGCGTCTTTTTCCGGCAGGTTGGGCGAATTCTGTCGTGCGGCGGCCACAAGCGGCTTCCATCCGGCTGGCATCTGGTCGAACCCTCGAACCCCGGCACTGTCGTCGACGATGAAGCGGACAAACTCGTGAAGCAGCCAGCGCTGTTCGTTGTCCTCAACCCGACCATTCATCAGCTGCAACTGCGCGATCGTGAGCAGATGCATCCACGAAAAATGGAACAGGTCGACACTGCGTGTCTTGTGGCCCGAAATGGTGACGGGGTGATGGTGCGGAACTGCGGAGAACTGGTTCGAAATCGTAACGACCGCATCGACACGATTGGCGCGCGCGATAGTGAGATATCGTTCAACCTGCTCCGCTCCGAGTTGCGCGTCGCCAATCTTTGCCTCGACCAGCGCCGACCAGCGCGAACGCCCCGTATTCACTACAATCAAACCATCGGGCCGGGAGCGATCGGGGTTGTTGCGGTCGCCAGCAAAGCAAACCTCGGTAAAACACTCGATGGAGGCGCGCGTGCCTATCCGTACACCGATTTCCCCGAGTATTTCCGCCGCATAATCTTTCACGACAGAAAAAGTTGCCAAAAATGGCGAAAGTGCCCGCGCCTCCTTGTTCTTTTCAGACAATATCGGAAAAAGACGGGCGCGCTCGCCCTGAGATAGAAATTCGGGCCTGTCCAATCTTCATCCCCCAATTTGCGAATTAAGAATTACATCATCGCAAGCAGGTGGCAAGATCGGCGATATCGCCTACTCCGCCGGTTGCATCACCACCGGGCCGCGGGGGCGCAGGCGGCGCTTGAGGGCGGCGAGCGGGCGGGTGAACAGGCCGTGCTGTTCCATCCACGCATGGTATTCGCGATATTTGCCGTCCTCGGCCAGCAGATGCGCTTCCTCGGTCTTCGCGCGCCAGTAGTATATCCCGTTGACGCACAGCAGGAAGAAACTGTTGCGGATGGCATCGCCCGCCGATCCGTTGGTGACGAGGAACGGCATGGTCGAACACCACCAGAAGAGGTTTTTCGACAGATAGGCCGGGTGGCGGGTGAAGCGATACGGCCCGTTGGTCAGCACGCCGCGATAGGTCAGGTTCGAAAAGCGGATGCCGAAGGCGAGCGTTGCCCAGGCATACATGCCGGTCAGCGCCACCAGCAACCCGGCCCACAGCCACAGCATCAGCGGCTGGCCCTGCATCCAGATGCCCCAGTCGGCGACATTGTGTTCGTAGCTCAGCACCTCGCCATTGCCGATCACGCCCCAAACGAAGGGCGGGTAGCACAGCAGCGCCGCCAGCCAGCCGGCCACGAACGGGTTGCCGCTGCGGATATGCGCATCGAGCGGGCGCAGGGTGACCAGATAGCCGACCGTGCCGATCTGCACGTCGATCAGGAACAGCAGGTTTATCAGCAGCCAGCCGAGCTGGATCGGATCGGAATGTATCTTCGCAAAATCGGCTTCGACCACCGCCTGGAAACCGCCGGGCAGGATCGAGATCATGAACGCGCCGAAGAATGCCTTGATGATCCAGGCGCGCCAGTGCTTCTTCACCTCCGCCGGGTCATAGGCTTCGCGGCCGAGCAGCATCGCGCCGAAATGCCAGGCGTGATCGCGCGGATTGACCATCACCCGGTCGATCCACAGGACGTAGGGCACGCTGAGCACCACCATCGGGATGATTGCCCAGCCGATCACTTCCATCGCGAAGAGGAACTGCCCCTCCCAATACCAGCGGCACATCGCATAGAGCGCGCCGATGATCGCCCAGGTGGCCCACAGGCCGACGATCTTGGTCGCCGAAACGCGCCATTGTTCGCCCCATTTGCGCGGCGCATCCCATGCGATGCCGGTGGTCGGGCGGCGGTGCACCTTGTCCACCAGCAGCGACCAGGCCACCATCGGCAGCACGGTGAACACCATCGCGGTGAGCGAGGCATGCGGGCCGGACAGCACAGCATGCGGCCCGGGCAGCGCCAGCGCATCGGCAATCAGCGGATATTCGCGGCAGAAGGCGATCCACACGAACAGGCCGAACAGGCCCGACAGGCCCACGCCCGCCGAGACATCGCTCGGCGGCGGTGCGCTGCGATCCTGCGCGCGAGTCGGCGTGATGCTGTTGGTAAGCGCGTCCATCGCGCATCCGACTAGCGCGAAAGGGTTAAGGCGCGCGTAACGCATTGGGCGCCGTCCCGCAGCGGGATGGTCGGCGCCCGAAAGCCTAACGTCGCAGCCGACCGCGAGGCGAACCCCGCAGCGCGATCAGCGGAAGGCGTGGATCTTGCCGCTGTCGTCGAGGATGTAGAGCGTGTTGTTCGCCACCACCGGCGGCAGGCTGACGCCCGCCTTGAGATCGGTGAACAGGCTCGCCGAGCCTTCGCCGACGCTGACGCGGTACACCTGCCCATCGGACGAGGCGATCCACAGATTGTTGCCCGCCAGCACCGGGCCGGTCCAGAAGATCGGATCGGTCTTCTTCTTTTCCTTCCGCCACTGCTGCATCTGCGTGATCCAGCGGATCTTCCCGGTCGACCGGGCAATCGCCAGCAGGCGCGCATCGTCGGTCAGGGTGAAAATCCACTCACCCGCGATCGCCGGGGTGGAAATACCCGCGAGGTTGAGTTCCCAGATGCGCTGCCCGGTGACCAGTTCGTAGGACGCCATGCGCCCGCCCTGCCCCAGCGCGAAGACGCGGCCATTGTCGATAATCGGGTCCGCGTCGATATCGGTCAGCGATCCGACCTGGGTCGAGATCGAGGTCCGCGCCAGCGCGTCGGACCACAGCTGGCGGCCGTTTTCGTAACGATAGGCGACCAGTTCGCCGGTGCTGTAACCCGCGATCACCGTGCTCTGCCCGGCAGCCGGGGCCGCGACGCCGAACACGCCGGCCTGGCCGATCGAGCCGGCTTCCTGCCATTCGAGCGACCCGTCCGCCGCCTTGAGCGCGAAGATCTGGTTGTCCTGCGTCATCACATAGACGGTATCGTAAGCCAGCGTCGGCGCGCCGCGCAGCGGGCCGGCGGGCTTGACCTGCCAGATCTTCTCGCCGGTGGCCGCGTCGAGCGCGACGACTTCGCCCACGCCGTTGGTCGCGTAGAGCTTGCCATTGTCGTAGCTGGCGCCGCCGCCGAAGGCCGAATTTGCGTTCTTGCCGTCGAAGCTCATCTGGAAGTGCCACAGCTCGCGGCCGCTATCGGCATCGAAGGCCCGGACCATGGCATCGGTATCGACCGCGAACAGCTTGCCGTTGCCCACCACCGGTGCCGCAGCCAGCCGACGCCGGTTGCTTGTCCCGGCGATGCTGGCGGTCCAGGCCGGAGCCGGATTGTCAGACAGCGCGAGGTGGCCGTAGGCCTTGTTCGCCGTACCGCCCGCCTGCGCCCAGGCTTCGTTGGCCTGCGGCGGCGGCACCACCACGGTGACGCCCTGCAGCGAGGGATCGACCTGTTCGCCGTTCACGATCTTGGACAGGATCGGCACGCGCGTACCCACCGTCGGCGTGGTCTTGGGCTTGGACTTGAACAGCCCGCCACTGCAGGCGCCCAGGGCGACCACCAGCCCTGCCGTCATGGCGGCACGGGCGGCGAAACGGACGCTGCGGGTCGTGAAATGATCGGTCATCGCTTGGTCAACCTGCCTTACGGAATCATTGTGCGGACGGCTGGCCGCCCTGCTGCGTACGCTCTTCATCGAGCAGCTTGTTCACATCCTCGATCGCATCGACGCCGAGCATACCGGCCATCTGCCGGGTGCGCGAGCGCAGCGAATCGGGAACATCCTTGTCCTTGGCGACCTGCGCGAACAGCGCGCCGGCTTCCTTGCGCTTGCCCTGTTCGAGCAGCGCCATCGCCATCATCTCGCCCGCACTGCCGAAATAGGGACGCCCCGGCACCGCCAGCGGCTTGAGCCGGGCGATCACCTCGTCGGGCTTCATGCTGTCGAACTTCAGCGCGATTTCGCGCAGCGTGGCGAGGTCGCGCAGTTCCTGCGGTGCCTTGTCGTCAGCCGCGACGCGGGCGAACAGCTCTGCCGCCTCGGCATTGCGACCGGCCTCGGCGGCAATCCCGGCCTTGAGCATCATGGCGATCGCCTGCGCGCCCGGCTTGCCATCGTCGACCAGCGGTTGCAGCTGGGTTTCCGCCGTCTTGATGTTGCCAGCCTCGAGATTGTCCATCGCCGCGACCAGCGCTTCGGAATCGCTTTCGAGCGCGGCTTCCTTGGTGTGGTCCCAATAGAGGTAACCGGCGAAGGCGAGCAGCCCCACCACCATCACGCCAATGATGGTGCGCCCGTAATTCTTGGCGAAATCGGCATATTGGTCCTGCCGGACAGCGTCATCCACCTCGCGCAGGAGGACATCCTCCTCCGCTGCCTGGCGGTCTGCCTTCTTCTGGTCGTCGGACTTGTCGGTCTTGGGTATCAGCGCCACGCGGGCTCTTTCCGCTCTGCTCTCAAAAATAGGTTCGGCGTCTTTAGCCGATGGGCCTGCCAATTCAATCGGGGATTGCGCCCCTGTCCCCCGTCGCTTGCGGGTAGCCGACTGAACCCCGGGTGAAGCTGGCCGGACAAGTCGCAGGCGGATCAGGCGATGTCGGGCCGCCCCATGGCCGAGCTGTACAGCCGCCGATAGGTCGCGATCATCTGCTTTTCATCGAAATCGGCGACCGCCCGCTTGCGGTTCGCCACGCCCAGATCGGTGCGCAGCGCCGGGTCGATCGCCAGAGAGCGCAAGGCACCGGCAAGCGCCACCTCGCTGCCCGGGGTCACGGCGAAGGGGCGGTTCGCGTCCGACAGCATCGCCGCAATATCGCCCACTGCAGGCGCGGCGACAGGCACGCCCGCCGCCATCGCCTCTATCAGCGAGATCGGCGCCTGTTCGCTGTGCGAGGATAGCGCGAAGATATCGAACAGCCCGACCACCTTGGCCGGATCGGGCGCATGGCCGGGCAAATGGACCCGGTGCGCCTGATCGAGCCGTTCGGCTTCGGCGCGGATCGCGTCGCGCTCTGGCCCGTCGCCGACGATCACCAGCTGCCATTCGTCGGGCAGGGTCGCAAAGGCGCGCACCAGCATGGGCAGGTTCTTGACTGCGCGCAGCCCGGCCATGGTGCCGACCCACAGCTCGCCCGGCCGCTTGACGATCCCGCGTAGCGCATCGGGCCGCGGCTTCCTGGCGAAATCCGCCGTGCGAATGCCATTGCGGATGAGTTTCACCCGTCCCATCGGCTGTTGCCAGTCGGTTAGCGCGATTTCTTCAAGCAGTTCCGAAGGAACCACCAGCCCCGATGCCTTGCCCAGCGCGATCCGGCGATACCATATGCGGCTGCGCTTCTGGCGCTGCTGTTCATCCTCGTTGAAGCCATCCTCGTGATGGATCAGCGGCGGCAGGTGCAAATTGTCGCTGAACATGGTGTGCGCCATCACCGCGTCCATCGCCCCCCAATTATAGGTCAGCACGAGGTCATAGGGCTTCATCGCGCGGGCCAGACGCATCAGGCGCCCGGGTAATGGCTTGCCCTTGAGCGAGGGGAAATCGGCCGGGAAGCTGACCGGGACCGAGCGTGCGATCCCCGCCGCCGCCGCCATTTCTCCGGGGATGGCAGACACGACCGCATGCTGCAGCGACTTGCCGAAAGCGTTCATCAACTGCACCGCGCGGCGTTCCTTGCCGCCGGCCGCGAAGGTCGAATGCAGGTGCAGCACGCGCGGGGTTGCCTTGGCGTCGCGGCTCATGCGGCGCGTTCCAGCAGCGCGTCGATCGCGGCGACGGCGTCGTCTTCATCCAGCATCGGTGCATGCCCCACCCGCGCCACAGTGGCCGCTTCGGCCAGCGGCAAGCGGCGCAGCATTTCTTGCAAGGTCGCCTCCGACAGCACATCGGAGAATTCGCCGCGCAGGATCGTCACCGGGGTCTGCTTCAGGGTTTCGAGCGCGGGCCACAGATCCACTCCCGCCTCGCCACCCGGGCGGCTGAAGGGATCGGCGATGCCCATGTCGTAATCGAACACGATGCGCCCGCTCTGGCCGATCGCCATGCACCGCTTGGCCATCGCGATCCATTGCTCGATGCCATATTCGGGAAAGGCCGCGCCGCTGCTTTCCTGCATGGCGCGGGCGGCGTGCATCCAGGTGGGGAAGCTGCGCCCCTGCCCGACATAGGAACGGATGCGCGCCAGCCCATCCTCCTCGATCGTGGGGCCGATGTCGTTCAGCACCACCCCGGCCAGCCGCGAAACATCCGCGCTCGCCAGCATCATCGCCAGCAATCCGCCAAGCGAGGTGCCGACCACTGCAAACCGGCCCAGCGCCAGTTCGGCCAGCAGCGCCTCGACATCGGCGGCATAGGTCAGCGGCGTATAGCTGTCGGTATCGCGGGCATATTCGCTATCCCCCCGCCCGCGCAATTCGGGCACGATCACGCGGTGACGCGGGGCGAGATGCTCCGCCAGGCTGCCAAAATCGCGCGCATTGCGCGTCAGCCCATGCAGGCACAGCACTGGCAACGCGCCATCGGGCCCGGGATAATCGCGATAATGCAGTTTCAACCCATCCGGACTGGACCAATATTGGTCGGCCCAGGCACGCTCGGCAGGGGGGTGGTCCATGGGTTCGCCCGAAATCCCGGAAACAGAATGCTCGATACGGCCGGTTGCGAAGCATGGCGCGCGGCCCCACTATCGCGCCATGCGCGCCGAACCGCAAGCGGGCAGGCTCACCGATCCGGCGTGTTGCCAGCGGCGCTGCGCCTGCCCCTACAGCGGCCCGCGCGCCCTCAGCGCTTCTCGCGGGAATCCTGCTGCGGCGGGGCAGTCGGCGCGCCGGGCATGGCGCTGGCCATGGAAACCGGTCGCAGGTCGATCCCGAACAGCTTCCAGCGGCCCTGCTCCCACTGGTAATAGAGGTCGAAATAGATCGACACCGGGCGCAGCTGGAACACGCCCTTCACCTCGATCATGTCGGCCTGCACCTGGCGTGGCGGCTCGGTATAGGTCGGCGGAACCAGCAAGGCATTGGACAGGTCGATCCGCGAATCCCGGATGCCGGTGAAGATCTGCGCCAGCCGCGCCGGGTTGTTATTGATCTGGAATCCCTGCGCCGCCATGTCGCGCAACACCGAATAATTGCCCGAGCGGTTGGCGTGGTCGACCGCGAGGATCGTGGACCAGATCATCTTCGACAATTCGAGCTGGTCGGGCACGGGCCTGACCGATGGCTGCGGCTGCACCGTTGGTGTGGCGGCCACCTGCGGCGGGGGTGCCTGCTGGGCGTGAACCGGCGTGGCGAAGGCTCCGGCCATGGCCAGCGCCATGCCAAGCGCGGAACAAAAAAATGCCGGGGCGCGAAGCCCCGGCATTGCGAGTTGTTTGGCAGTCATGCTCATGCGACGACTACTAACGCCTTACCAGGCAACCTGGAAGCCGCCGCGTGCGCCCACTTCGCCGCTGTCGAAGCCGACGCCGACACCGGCGGAGATCGCCGCATTGGTGCCGATACGCGCGGTCACCGCCATCGTGCCTGCACCCTTGTTCTGGTAGTAACCGACGCCGCCCGAGAGGGCGAAGTTGGTGTCTGCCGGAAGCATCGGGCTTTCCATTGCCAGCGCCATCGCCACACCTTCATTGGCGCGGTCGATCAGGTCGCGGTTCTCGGCCGTGGTCGTGAACAGCTCGTTGATCTGCGCCGTGTGCGACGCGGTGAGCGACTGCAGCGAGGCGATGTTGGTGGTGTTGGTGGTTACCCGCGCATCGAGTGCGGTAACCGAAGCGGCGGTTGCGAGCGACGACACCGCCACGCCCTGGCCCAGCGTGCCCGAGGAATCGGTGGTGGCGAAGTAGATCGTGCCGCTCTGCGCCGCGGTGCTGGCGGCCAGATCGCCGACCGTCACCGAACTGCCCGCACCGCCCAGCACAACCTGGTTGGCCCGGGTGGTCGTTGCGCCGTAGCCGACAGCCGTCGAACCGTCGAACGCCGCGCTCGCGCTCTGGCCCACTGCGGTCGACTGGAAGCCGGCTGCGCTGGCCTGCCGACCCACCGCCGTCGCCTGGCCGCCCGTGGCGCTCGCCTGCCAGCCGAAGGCCGAGGAACCCGCGCCGCTGGCGACCGATTCCGCGCCCACCGAAGTGGAATGGAAGCCGGTCGACTGGGCACTCTGGCCCAGCGCCACCGCGTCTTCGTCCGAGGCCACGGCACCACGGCCGCCAGCGAAGGAATCGAGACCGCTCGCATTTGCGCTGGTACCGATGGCGGTCGCGTTGCCGCCGGTTGCCTGCGCACCATAGCCATAGGACGCGGCAAAGGAAGCGCTGGCTACCGCGTCGCCACCGACCGCGACCGAAGCCAGCCCCGAGGCCAAAGCGCCCGTGCCGTCGCCCAAGCCGTCACCGCCGATGGCGATCGCGCCGCCGTTGGTCGCCTTGGCTTCGCCGCCCAGCGCGATCGACTGATAGCCGCTGGCAACCGCGCCGGCGCCATCGTCGTTGATGTCGCTGCCGATGGCGAGCGAGGCCCCACCGGTCGCTTCCGATCCATGACCCTGGGCGATCGCCTTGTCGCCACTCGCGGTGGTACCATCGCCGATGGCAATCGACTGGCTGCCCGATGCATCCGAATTAACCCCCGTGGCTGTGGCGTGATAGCCGCTGGCCGAAGCGCTCGTGCCAGTCGCGGTCGAACCCGACCCGGTCGCCTGCGCACCGTTGCCCACCGCCGTGCCATTGGCGACAGCCCGCGAGTCCTGGCCGATCGCCGTGGCATTGGAGCCGTTGGTCTTTGCACCGCTGCCGCAGGCAAGATTGCCCGGACCCGACGCATCGCCGCCGATGATCAGGATAGCGTTGTTGGACAGCACCACGCATTCTTCGGGATCGGCGGCCAGCGCCGGGGTGGCAGTGAAGGCCGTGGCGGCAAAGGCGGCGACGGCAAGGGTCGAGCCCGAAAGGCTCAGACCGGCAAGATAGGTTGAATTCTTACGCATTTTTCACACCTCATTGTTTCGACCGGTTTTCCGGCCAATCAGCCCGGCTTGTGCCGGACGTGCTGAAGTGCGACCCTGTTTGTAGCTTTTTCTTTGGTTTCTTGGACTTACCGATCACCATGCTACTAAGGCGGCAAGTCGTATGGGAAGCTCACTCTCTCCAATGTGCGCAAGTCGGCATATTGACCCTTGGCACGTTTCCGTTTCTAGACTCTCCTGAAATCCGGGCCGTAGACCTCGCCACCAAATCGATGGAACGACTCATCTCGACGAAATATATGGTCACCGACTTTTTAATCATACGTTTTCTACACGATAAACCAAGCCGATAATGGCGGAAAGTGACAGGCGAGTGTCCCAGGGCGAGATCGTTTCCTACGAACCGGCGACCGGCAAGGAATTGTGGCGCGGTAAGGTCGGCAGCGTCGCGGATGCGGTCGATCGCGCCCGCCGCGCCTGGCCAGCCTGGGCGGCGCAGCCGCTCGCCACGCGGATCGAGCTGTGCCGCCGCTTCGCCAATGAAGTGCGCAAGGAATTCGACAAGCTCGCCGAACTGATCGCGCGCGAAACCGGCAAGCCGCTGTGGGAAGCGCGCACCGAAGTCGAAAGCGTGATCGCCAAGGTCGATATTTCGGTCACCGCCTATGCCGAGCGGACCGGGCAGAAGAAGCTCGACAGCGCCCTGCAGGGCACCTCCGCCGTGCGGCACAAGCCGCATGGGGTGATGGCGGTGCTCGGCCCGTATAATTTCCCGGCACACCTGCCCAACGGCCACATCGTGCCGGCGCTGATCGCGGGCAATGTCGTGATCTTCAAGCCGAGCGAGAAGACCCCGGCAGTGGGCGAACTGCTGATGACCTGCTTCAACCGCGCGGGCATTTCCGCAGCGGTCGCGCAGTTCCTTCCCGGCGGGCCCGACGAAGGCAAGGAGCTGGTCGGGCACCCCGGGGTGGACGGCGTGCTGTTCACCGGATCGGCGCAGGCGGGCATTGCGATCAACAAGCGGCTGGCGACCAATCCGGGCAAGATGGTTGCGCTGGAAATGGGCGGGAACAACCCGCTGGTGGTGCTCGATACGCCCAAGATCAACGACGCTGCCGTGCTGATCGTGCAGAGCGCCTTCACCAGCGCGGGCCAGCGCTGCACCGCCGCGCGCCGCCTGATCGTGAAGGCGAGCATGTATGATGCGCTGATCCCCGAGGTGAAGAAGCTGGCCGACCGGTTGATCTATGGCGAACCCTTCGCCGATCCCTCGCCCTTCATGGGCCCGGTGATCGACAACAACGCTGCCGACCAGCTGACCGAAAGCTTCCTCTATTTCCTGTCCAACGGTGGCAAGGCGATCAAGCACATGATCCGCCCCGACGACAGCCTGCCCTTCCTGTCCCCGGCGATCATCGACACCACCGCCATGGCCGAACGGCCCGATGTGGAATTGTTCGGCCCGCTGCTGCAGGTGATCAAGGTGGACGATTTCGACGCAGCGATTGCCGAGGCGAACAAGACCCGCTTCGGCCTGTCGGCATCGCTCGTGGGTGGAACTCCGCAGGATTACAACCGGTTCTGGGCCAATGTTCGCGCCGGGGTGATCAACTGGAACCGCCCGACCAGCGGCGCATCGTCGAAGGCGCCCTTCGGCGGGCTGGGCCTGTCGGGCAACCATCGCCCATCGGCCTATTATGCGGCGGATTACTGCGCCTATCCGGTGGCGAGCACCGAGATGGACCAGCCGCGCGCCAGCATCGGCGTGGGCCTGCGCGACGGATAAAGCCGATGCGGCTCCAGCGCCTGCGGCCTATTTGCCGCTGGTCACCAGGTCGATCTCGCTGATCCCATTGTCCAGCGCGCGGACATAGACGACATAGGTCGCCCGGTCCTTGCTGCCGCCCAACACATGTTCGCCCTTGTCGAGCAAATGCTCCACCGAATAGCCGGCCTGCGTCGCGCGCGTGTTGTAGAAGGCGAGCACATCGTCGACCGATACCGGCGTCTGGAAGGTGACGACGCGCAGGGCGCAGGCGCCCTTGTCCGTCCCCGCCGCTTCCTGCGTGGCGCCGCGCGGATAGACCGGCAGCGCGGCAGGCAGCTTCGCCGCCCACGCAGCGGAATAGGTGACCTGGTTCGCGCAATCGGCACCGCCCGGGGATACGGCAGCGCGCGCGGCGGCGGTCAGGATCGGACTGGCCGCACTGCCCGCAGATGGCTTCGCCTCGGGCGGCGCAACCATCCTGGACATGCCGCCGACCAGTTCCGCCGCATCGTCGCGCGCCGCGGCGATCGCTTCAGGCGTCGCATTGGGCGGCGGGACCGAGGCGTCGGAGCCACCGGTGAGCGCCGCATTGGCCTCGTTCTGGTTGGCGAGATCGGGATCGACCATGATCTGGTCGTTGAGCGCGGCGGTCGCGACCGGATCCTGTTCGGCCATCGGATCGGGCGCCGGCTTTTCCGCGCTGCACGCGGCCAGCACCAGGCATAACGCGGCCAGCGAGGGCGCGGCCAGCGCGGGCCCGGCATGGCGAATGGGTGGCGTGCGTGCGGTCATGCGTCGGCTCCCTGTGCTGGGCGGCGAGCCTAGCGGCAAGCACTGGCGATAGGGTTAACGCCGCGGAGGCGGTGCCGCCTGGACGCCGCACGGGGATGAGGGCGCCGTCCGACAGGGGTGCCGGACGACGCCCTCCGCGGCTCGGTGGGTGCCGCGCTCCGCCCATGGGCGATCAGGGGCGAAGTTGGGTGTTCGTAAAGTGTGTCGCGGTCAGCGGCAGCGCGAATTGCTGCGGTCGATGGCGTTGCCCAGGATCGCACCGCCAATCGCGCCGATGATCGTTCCCGCGGTCCGGTCGCCGCGACCCGATACTTCGTTGCCGATCAGTCCGCCGACTGCCGCGCCGACGAGCAGCCCCGTCGTGCCGTCCTTGCGGCTGCAATAGTAGTTCCCGTCTCGCCCGCGCCAGATGCGGGTTCCACGATAGACCGGCTCGCCATAATACCGGTCATCATCGCGATAGGCGGTCCGGTAATCGCCGCGGTATTCTTCCCGGTAGCTGTCACGATAACGGTCATGGCCGCGCCCGCGTTCCCAGCCCTCGTGGCGGCCATTGTCCCGGCCATGGGCGGCGGTCACATCGGCGAGCACGACGGCAGCGCTTGCGCCAGCGCCATGCAGGGCAGGCGCCGCGGCGGCAGGCATGGCCATTGCCAGCCCGGGAAGGGCAAGTGCGAGTGCGATCTTTTTCATGGGCTTGTGCGACATTATATAAACCTTCTTCGACGGCGAGGAGGGCCAAAGCGAATCACGCTAGCCCTCCCTTGCGTTCATATTTATCGCATCTTTTATGAACGAATCGCAACAGCACAGTCAGTTTGGCGTTATGCGACCAAGCGCCCCGTGCCAGCGATAAAACGCGCTGTCAGTCGGTTACACGCGAGTGCCCATTCGCTGCTTGCCGCGGCTTCGCCAGCCACCT
>JACXVD010000062.1 GCA_014763545.1 Sphingomonadales bacterium | reverse complement strand
GGGTGGTCGCCGCGGCGAGTTACGAGGCGCGCAAGTTCGGCGTGCGGTCGGCCATGCCCTCGGTCACCGCCAAGCGGCAGTGCCCCGACCTGATCTTCGTGCGCCACCGGTTCGATGTGTACAAGGCGGTGAGCCGCCAGATCCGCGACATCTTCCTCCAGTTCACCCCGCATGTCGAACCGCTCAGCCTCGACGAAGCCTATCTCGACGTGACCGACGACCTGCGCGGCATCGGCAGCGCGACCCGCATTGCCGAGATCATCCGCGCCCGCATCCGCGCCGAAACCCGGCTGACCGCCAGCGCGGGGGTGAGCTACAACAAGTTCCTCGCCAAGCTGGCGAGCGACCAGAACAAGCCCGATGGGCTGTGCATCATCCGCCCCGGCGAAGGGGCCGGCTTCGTCGCGGGCCTGCCGGTGCGCCGGTTCCACGGGGTCGGCCCGCGCGGAGCGGAAAAGATGGCGCGGCTGGGGATCGAAACCGGGGCCGATCTCGCGGCGAAGGACATTGCCTTCCTGCGCAGCCATTTCGGCAGCCAGGCCGACTACCTCTACCGCGCCGCGCGCGGCATCGACCTGCGCCCGGTCCGCGCCAATCGCGTGCGCAAATCGGTCGGCGGCGAGCGGACCTTTTCCGAAGACATTTCCACCGGCCACGCGCTGCGCGAAACGATCGACAACATCATCGACATCGTGTGGGACAGTATCGAGAAGACCGGTGCGAAGGGGCGCACGGTGACGCTGAAGATGAAATACAGCGATTTCACCAATGTCACCCGCAGCCGGTCGCTGCCGCAGGCGGTGGCAGGCAAGGCGGAATTTGCCAGGATCGGGCACGAGCTGCTGGCCGAGCTGCTGCCGCTGCCGCTGCCGATCCGGCTGATGGGGCTGACGCTGTCGAACCTCGAACGCGGCCAGGGCGAAAGCGATCCTGCGCCCGATACGGCGCAGCTATCGCTGCTCTAGCCAATCCTGCAGCCGTCGCGCGGTGATCGCGCCGAGCGGCGACGGCAGCGCATCGAGCGCGAAGAACCGCGCCTCCACCACTTCGCGCCCGTCGGGCCGCAATTCGCCCGCGATCAGCCCGGTAAAGACATAGGCGGTGTGCGGCGCGCCCGATATCGTCTCGGCAATTTCGCTCACGAGTTCGAGCGCTTCCAGCTCGCAGCCCAGTTCCTCGCGCATTTCGCGCCGGGCGGTCAGCGCCGGGTCTTCGCCGCGCGCGCAGCCGCCGCCGGGGAAAGCCCAATTCTCCGGGCCATAGCTGTGGCGCACCAGCAGGATTTCGCCCCGCTGATTGCGCAGGATCACGCTGACCCCGGCGAGCCGCGGCTTGAGCACGCGGCGCCAGACATGGCGGGTGCGATGCGCCCATTGCAGCGCCAGCTGGTGCAGCGGCCGGGGGATCAGGTGAAGCATGTGACCGGCTGATGCGCCGCAGCCAGCAGCCGCGCAACCGGCAAATCGTGGCCCCCGCGCAGCGCCGCCTCGAACACCGCGCGCTTGTCCTCCCCCCGGATCACGAACAGCAACGCATCGCTGTCGAGCAAGGCGGGGATGGTCAGGGTGATCCGGTCGAACGGAGCCTCGGGCGGCAGCGGGTCGGGCGTCAGGCGGCGCAGGCGCTGCGGATCGTCCACCTGCGGCTCCGTGTTGGGGAACAGGCTGGCGACATGCCCGTCCGCCCCCATGCCCAGCCAGACGAGCGCGAAATGCGGCGGATCGCCCGCCTGCGGCAGCGACACCACCCGGGCGCCGAGCGGTTCGAACAGCGCCCTGATCTTGCCGGTGTTGGAGGCGGGATGGTCTTCGGCCACCAGCCGGTCGTCCCCCGGCCAGATGGACAGCCGCGACCAGTCGAGCGGCGCGGCGGCCAGTGCCTGCATGATCGGAAAGGGGGTCGATCCGCCGGGCACGGCCAGCGCCACCTCGCCCCCCGCATCCTCCAGCGCCCGCGCCAGGCGCGCGCCAATCCACCCCGCGATATGGGTCGCGTCGGCCCCGTCGATCATGTCCACTTGCGCCATGTCCGCCGCCATAACACAAAGGCCGCCACGGCATAGCTGCCGGGCGGCCTTTGGCTCGCTGAATACGAAATCACTTCATCGTCTGGCGCAGGAACCACACGCGGCGTTCGGCCTGGTCCTGCCATTCGTCGACCAGCGCGCTGGTGGCGTTGTCTTCGGCCTCTTCCGCCGCATCCTTCAGCTTCTTGAGGTCTTCGACCACCTTGGCATTGTCGTCGTGCAGTTCCTTGACCATCGCATCGGCGTCGAGGTCGGTCTTGTCCTGGTCCTTGATCGTTGCCTGCTTGGCGATCGAGCCGATCGAGGTCAGCGTCGTGCCCTCCATCTTGCGCGCGCGTTCGGCCATCGCATCGGTCACGGCGAAGATCGCGCCGGCCTGTTCGTCGAACAGCAGGTGGAGGTCGCGAAAGCGCGGGCCCTTCAGATGCCAGTGGAAGCTCTTGGTCTTCATGTAGAGGGCGAAATGATCGGCCAGCGTGCCGTTGAGCGCGTCGATCATCGCCTTGAGCGAATTGTCCTTGGTTTTGTCGGCCATGTTGGAACTCCTGTTTTCCGTTCCCCCATCATACGCATGAAACCACCGAGAGTTTCACGATTTGCCATGGTATTCATGATCGACAAAATCGATTAGTTGATGATCCCTCGCGCCAGAAGTCCGATATATAGCGCGGCAGCGAACATGGCCGCCGCCAGCACCATGCGCCCCATGCGCAGCCCGGCGAGACGTGGGCCGAGTTCCGCCATCCCGAGCGCGAGGGCCAGCGCCGCCACCCCGCCCAGCGCCCCGCCCAGCCCGGCGAGCCAGGGCACCCCGGTAGCCGCAGCGAGCGCGAAGACGAGGAAGCGCGGCGCGTCCCCGAGCTGGCGGGCCAGCAGCACCAGGAAGATCGCCCCCGCCGACCGGGTCGGCTCTGCGGGCGAAGGCGGCCTGGCGGGCCAGGCCAGTTCCAGCGCCGCCGCACCCAGCGCGAAAGCCACCAGCATCGGCTTGGCCGCAGCGGGCAGCAGGGCCGCCATCGCCGCGCCCGCCCAGGCCATGAAGGCGGCGGAGAGGATCGCCGCCAGCGCCCCCGCCGACAGCAACATGCCCACCCCCTTCAGCCGTCGGGCGAGCGCGCCGACGAGCAATTGTTCGCGGCTGCCGACCGAGGCGAGCAGCACCAGCGCGAAGGAGAACAGGAACGATGGCATCGCGCCCTCCTAGCCCGAAGCGCAGGCCCGATCCAAGCCGCTCGGTGCCAGTCGGTGCCGGTCGGTGCCGCTCAGGACCGCTCAGGCGCGTTTCGGGCGCATTCGGCGGGAAAGCGGACGATCGCCCGCAGGCCCGGCAAAGCCGGCTCAAGCGTCAGCTTCGCACCCAGGCTACCAGCGATATCATGCGCGATCGCCAGGCCGAGCCCCGATCCCGGCACGCTGTCGTCGAACCGGCTACCCAGTTCGAAGGCACGGGCAATCTCGGCCTCGCTCATCCCGCGCCCGTCGTCGCGGATGGCGATCTCGACGCCCCCGCCCGCCCGCTGCACGATCCGCACCTGCACCTGTTCGCGCGCCCACTTGCCCGCATTGTCGAGCAGGATCGACAGCAATTCGGCAAGGTCGACCGGGTCGACCGGCAGGACCACCGGCCCTTCTCCTGCGCTGTCGAGCGTAAAGCTCTTGTCGCGGTGCAGCCGTTTCATTGCGCTGAGGATCGGGTCCAGCAAGTCGGGCAGCACACTGGTCGCACCCACCGCCTGCCGCCCGGCGGAGGATCGCACCCGCGCCAGCTGGTATTCGATCTGGTTTTCCATCTTCAGCGCCTGTTCCAGCATCACCGCGGCGGTGCCCGGCGCCTTGCCCGATTGTTCGAGCCGCTCCGCCTCGTCGGTGATCACCGCCAGCGGGGTGCGCAGCGAATGGGCGATATTGCCCGCCTGCACCCGCGCGCGGGCGATCATCCCGGCATTGTGTTCGATATGGGCGTTGAGATCCTCCACCATCGGCGCGATCTCGGTCGGATAGCGGCCTTCCAGCCATTGCGCCTTGCCCGACCGCAGCCGCGCGCCCGCTTCGGCCAGCCGGTTGAGCGGGATCATGCCGAAATGGATGATCCCCAGCCCCGTCGCCAGCAGCACGGTGGCGAGCCCGGCCAGCCAGACGGTCAGCGCGCGGGTGAAGCTGCCGATCACCCGGTCGAGTTCGGCCTGGTCGGTGGCGATCACGAAATGGATGTCTTCGCCATCGGGCGCCTTGCGCAACAGGCCATAGGTGATCGCCGGCCCGGTCGGCCCATTATCCGTCTGGTGGGTGATCCGCGAGGCATGGGCGACGTGTTCGTCGAGCGAACCGCGCGTCATGGATTGCGAGCGCAAGGTGCGCTTGCCGGCCAGCGTCACCTGCCAGTAAAAGCCGGACAAAGGTTCTTCGTAGCGTGGGTCGGACAGCGGGCGGCTGAGTTCGGGCTGCCCGTCCGCCCCGATCCGGGTCAACCGCGCGAGTTCGCGGACATGGACTTCCAGTTCCTCGTGATAGCCCAGTTCGACATGTTCGGTGAACACGCGCACCGCCGAGTACCAGATCGCCCCCACCCCCAGCAGCACCCACAACGATATCGCCAGCGCGAAACGCAGTCGCAGGCTGCCGGTGGGGCGTTGGGCTGGCGGGCGGGTGGCGTTCATCGGCCGAACCGATAGCCCAGCCCGCGCAGCGTGACGATCCGCTCGCGCCCGATTTTCCGGCGCAGGCGGCCGACCAGCACCTCGACCGTGTTGAGTTCCCGCTCGCTCTCCAGCTCGTAGAGATGTTCGAGGATGTCGGCCTGGGGCAGGACCTGCCCTGCCCGGCGCATGAACAGGTGCAGCAGGCGAAATTCCTGCCGGCTGAGCGCCACGGGCGCGCCGTCCAGCTCCACGCTGCGTGCCAGCGGGTCGAGCACCAGCCCGCCGGCCTCCAGCCGGTTGTCGCGCTGCCCCCCATGGCGGCGGAACTGCGCGTTGAGCCGGGCGAGCAATTCCTCGAACCGCACCGGCTTGACCACGAAATCGTCCGCCCCCGCGTTCAACCCCTCCACCTTGTCCTGCCAGCTGCCGCGCGCGGTGAGGATGATCACCGGCGTGGCAACCCCGGCTGCCCGCCAATGGCGCAGCAATTCGATCCCGTCGCCATCGGGCAGGCTGAGATCGAGCACGATGGCCGCGATCTTGTCGAGATCGGGCCAGGCCTCGCCATCGGCGCGGCAGGTGGCGAGATCGACCGCGAAATCCGCCCCGCGCAGCCGGTCGCTCAGCCTGCGGCCGAGTTCGGCATCGTCTTCTACCAGCAGCAGGCGCATGAGTTTCGCATCCCTCCATCGGGCGGCGCGGCCCGCTCGATTGCACTTTCCTGCCCTTGGCAGGCGAAACTGACAAGTTGCTGTCAGCTTGGCCGGGCATGTCAGGAAGCATGACCCGCCCGCTCGCCAACAGCCCGCTGTCCCAGCGCATCCTCGCCCCGCTTGCCGCCTGCCTGCTGGCCGCCAGCCTGGCCGCCTGTTCGGGCGGCACCGCCGACAATGCCGGGGATGGTGCTGCCACCAAGCAGGCCGATCCGCTCGCCGGGCTGGCGATCACGACCGCCAAGGCCGAAGCGGTCAGCGAAATCCCGCTGGCCACCGTGCCGGGCACGATCTCGCTGCCGCCCGAGGCGCGGGTGGCGGTGACCTCGCCCTATCCCGGCGCTGCGCTGCGGGTTTACGTGATCGAAGGCCAGGCGGTCAGCCGCGGCCAGCCGCTGGCGCTGGTGCGCGCGGCAGAGCCGGTGCAGATCCGCGGCGAGCTGACCCGCGCCCAATCCGAGGTCACGCTGGCCCAGGCCCGCGCCGCACGCCTGTCGCAACTCGCCAGCGAAGGGGTGATCGCGCAGGCCCGCGCCGACGAGGCGCAGGCGGCCCTGCAGCAAGCCCGCGCCAGCCTTGCCGAACAGCGCCGCCTCGCCGCCCAATCGGGCGCGGGCAGCGATGGCAGCATGACCCTGCGCGCGCCCATCGGCGGGCGCGTGTCGCATGTCGGGGTGGAAACCGGCGGCCCGGTGGACGGGATGACCGCCCCCTTCGTGATCGAGGCCAGCGGCGCCTATCGCGTCGACCTGCAATTGCCCGAACGGCTCGCCCGCAGCGTGCGCCCGGGCATGCCGGTGTCGATCGAGCTCGACGACGGGGCGGGCGGGCGGATCACGGCGGCGGGCCAGATCCTGACCGTCGCCCCCTCGATCGACCCGGAAAGTCGCTCGGTCATGGCCAAGGCCAGCATCGGCGCTGCCCCCGGCGTGGTTGCGGGCCGCAACGTCATGGTGATCGTCAGTGGACGCGATGCCGCCGCAGGGGTCGCCGTGCCGAGCAGCGCGGTGACCCGGCTCGACGGCGCGGACCATGTCTTCGTGCGCAAGGGCAAGAGCTTCGAACCGCGCAAGGTCACCGTCGCGGCCGAGGCCGGCGGGCGCAGCATGATCACCGCCGGGCTGAAGCCGGGCGAAGTGGTGGCGACCAGCAGCGTCGCCGAACTCAAAGCGATGGCGGCGGAGTAGGGCGATGCTGCGCAAGCTCGTCGAACGCGCGCTCTCGCTGCGCCTCGCGGTGATCGGCCTGGCGGTGCTGCTGGCCGGGATCGGCGGGTGGTCCTTCGCCAATTTGCCGATCGACGCCTTCCCCGACATCAGCTCGACCCAGGTCAAGATCATCCTCAAGGCGCCGGGCATGACCCCGGAAGAGGTCGAAAGCCGGGTGATCACCCCGATCGAAATGGAGATGCTGGGCATCCCCGACCAGACGGTGCTGCGATCGGTCGCCAAATATGCGATCGCCGACATCACCATCGACTTCAAGGACGGGACCGACATCTACTGGGCGCGCAGCCAGGTGGCGGAACGGCTGAACAATGCGATGGGCGACCTGCCCGCCAGCGTATCGGGCGGGATGGCGCCGATTTCGACGCCGCTGTCCGAAATGTTCATGTTCACCCTCGAAGGGCCGCAGAGCCTCGCGGAAAAGCGGCGCGTGCTTGACTGGACCGTGCGGCCCGCGCTGCGCACCGTGCCGGGGGTGGCCGACGTCAACGCGCTGGGCGGCTATGCCGAAACCTTCGAAGTCGTGCCGAACAATGCCGCGCTCGCCGCTGCGGGCCTGTCCACCGCCGACCTTGCCGCCGCCATCGAGGCGGGCAACCGCAACGACGGTGCAGGCCGCCTGAGCGTGGGCGAAGAGGCGCTGATCGTGCGTTCGACCGGGGCGATCGCCTCGCTCGACGATCTCGCCAATGTCGTGGTGCGATCCGCCAACGGGTCGGTCGTGCGCGTGGGCGATGTCGGGCAGGTCCGCACCGGCAGCCTGACCCGCTATGGCGCGGTGACCAAGAACGGCAAGGGCGAGGCGGTCGAAGGGCTGGTCATCGGCCTGCGCGGCGCCGACGCGGCCAAGGTGGTCGACGGGGTCAAGGCGCGGCTCGACGAGCTCAAGCCCAGCCTGCCGCCGGGGATGAGCGTGCATGTGTTCTACGACCGGTCTGACCTGATCACCCACGCCGTCGGCACAGTGGAGGAAGCGCTGCTGGAGGCGACGATCCTGGTCGTGATCCTGCTGCTGCTGTTCCTGGGCGATATTCGCGCCTCGGCAATCGTCGCGCTGGCGCTGCCCATGGCGGCGCTGCTGACCTTCATCTTCATGCGTTCGATCGGGCTGACCGCCAATCTGATGAGCCTGGGCGGGCTGGCGATCGCGGTCGGCATGCTGGTCGATGGCGCGGTGGTGGTGGTCGAAAACGTGGTCGAGCGCCTGTCGGACCCGAAACACGCCAAAAGCTCCAAGCTGCACAATATCTTCGTCGCTTCGGCCGAAGTGGCAACGCCGGTCGCGTCGGGCCTCGCGATCATCGCGCTGGTGTTCCTGCCGCTGCTGACGCTGCAGGGGCTGGAGGGCAAGCTGTTCTCACCGGTGGCGAAAACCATCGTGCTCGCGCTGCTCTCGGCCCTGCTGCTGTCGCTCACGCTGATCCCGGTGCTGGCCTTCTACCTGTTGAAGGTAAAGGGCGGGCATCACGAACCGTGGCTGATGCGCCAGCTCGGCCCCCGCTATGCACGCCTGCTGGAAGCCAGTTTCGCCCACAAGAAGCGCGTCTTCGCGGTCGCCGGGGTGGCGCTGGCCGCCACGGTCGGCGCCTATATGGTCACCGGCAAGACCTTCATGCCGACGATGGACGAAGGATCGGTGATCGTGCAGCTGGCCAAGCTGCCTTCGGTCTCGCTCGACCACAGTCTGGAAGGCGACATGAAGGTCCAGCGTGCGCTGCTGAAGAATGTGCCCGAAGTGCAGGAGGTGATTGCCCGCGTCGGTTCCGACGAACTCGGGCTCGACCCGATGGGGCTCAACGAAACCGATACCTTCCTCGTCCTCAAGCCGCGCAGCGAATGGCGGGTGCAGGACAAGGAATGGCTGCTGGGCGAAATCCGCAAGGTGCTGGAGCAATTCCCCGGGATCGAGCCGGCCTATACCCAGCCGATCGAGATGCGCACCTCCGAAATGCTCAGCGGCGCGCGCGGCGACCTGGCGATCAAGGTGTTCGGCCCCGACCTGGGCGAATTGTCGCGGCTGGCGGGCGCGATCCAGAAGCGTCTCGAAACCATCGACGGCACCAGCGAAGCCATGACCATGGCCGACGACCGGGTGGATTACCTCCAGGTCGATATCGACCGTGTCGCGGCGGGCCGCGCGGGCATGCCGGTGGACATGATGCAGGACATGATGCGCGCGCAGGTCGAAGGCGTGCATGCCGGGGTGGTGGCGCAGGGCAACCGGCGCGTGCCGATCGTGCTGCGCGGCGAGGGGGCGAGCGGCATTTCACCGCAGGGGTTTGCCGACCAGCTCTATCGTGCGCCGTCGGGCCAGTTGGTGCGCGCAAGCGACATCGCCCGCGTCACCCGCACCGGGGGGCCGGTGAAGCTGGAACACGAAAACGGGTCGCGCTTCGCCATGGTGCAGGCCTTCGTCACCGGGCGCGACCTGGTCGGCTATGTCGAGGATGCCAAGGCCGACATCGCGAAGAACGTGCCGCTGCCCGCCGGTTACCGCCTCGAATGGGGCGGCCAGTTCGAAAACCAGCAACGCGCCAGCGCGCGGCTGGCGGTGGTGCTGCCGATCGCGGTGCTGATGATCTTCGCGATCCTCTATTTCACCCTCGCATCGGTGCGCGCCGCGCTGCTGATCCTCGTCAACATCCCCTTCGCGATGGTCGGCGGGATGGTCGCGCTGGCCCTGTCGGGCGAATATCTCTCGGTCCCGGCCTCGGTCGGCTTCATCGCGCTGCTGGGCATCGCCGTGCTCAACGGGCTGGTGATGGTGAGTTACTTCCGCCAGCTGCGCGAGGAAGGGATGCCGCTGGCCGAAGCGGTGCGACGCGGAGCGGAGCGGCGGCTGCGGCCGGTGCTGATGACCGCCAGCATCGCCGCCTTCGGCCTCGTCCCGCTGCTGTTCGCCACCGGGCCGGGCTCGGAAATCCAGAAACCGCTGGCGATCGTGGTGATCGGCGGGCTGGTGTCGGCCACGCTGCTGACGCTGGTGCTGCTGCCCATCCTCTACGAACGCTTCGGCGAAAACGCTGCCGAGCGCGAGGCGGGCGACCGCGACCATGTCGCGGGGGAGGCATGACATGAAACTGCCCATCGCCATCCTTCCCGCCCTGCTGGTGCTGTCCGCGCCCGCATTCGCCAACGAACCCGGCCTGCCCGATGAAGCCGCGGTTGCCGGGGCACTGGACGATCACCCCAGCGTGCTGGCCGCGCGCGCGCGGGTCGATGCCGCCAAGGCCGAAGCCCGTGCGCTGGGCAAGGGACCGCATGAATTCACCGTCACCGGCATGGCGATCCAGCGCAGCGTGGACCGCGAAGGGACGTTCGACGAATATGACGCGCAGCTGATGCGCGGCATCCGCCTGCCCGGCAAGGCACGGCTCGACCGCGAAATCGGCAGCTACGGCGTCGAGGCGGCGGAAAACCTTGCCGAGGATGCCAAGCACCAGGCCGCGCTGCTGCTGGCGGGTTACTGGTTCGACTGGCTGGCAGCCGAGGCGCAGGCGCGCGTCGACAGCGCGGCGGTGGGCAATTACGAACGCTCGGTCGCGGCGACCCGGCGCCGGATGGAATTGCGCGACGCGGCCCAGCTGGAAGTCGACCAGGCCGAGGCGGCGCTCGGCACCGCGCGCGTGCTGGCCGAACAATCCGCCGGGCAGGCCGAGGTCGCCAGGGCAAGGCTGCAGGCGCATTTCCCCGCGCTCGCCCTGCCCGCGCAGGCGCCCGAGCTGCCCGCGCCGGTGGAGGATGATGCCGGGCTGGTGGCGCTGAGCGAGAAGATTTCCGACAACAGCCACGAAATCGCCGCCGCGCAGGCCGAAGCGCAGAAACGCGGGGCGATGGCCGAACGCGCGCGCCGCGACCGGACCGCCGACCCCTCGGTCGGCGTACGGCTGTTTTCCGAACGCAGCGGGGCGGAACGCGGGGCCGGGCTGGTCTTCACCATGCCGCTGGGCGGCGGGCATCGCCGCGCACTGGCCGACCAGGCCGGAGCCGATGCCAGCGCGGCGCAGGCCGATGTCCAGCTGGCGCGCTACAATGTGCGCGAGGTGGCGAGCGCCGATCTGGCCGAGGCGCGCTATCGCATCGCCGCTTGGAAACGCGCGCGCCAGGCGCTCGACGCACAGGTCGAGGCGCTGACCAAGCTGCGCCGCGGGCACCAGCTGGGCGAGATCGACCTGTCGGACCTGCTGCTGGGCGAACGGATGGTCCACGACGCCTTCCGCAACGAGGCGCTCGCACGAGCCGAGGCGCTGCGCGCCGTCACGAGGCTGCGGATCGACAGCCACCAGCTGTGGCTTGCCGACTGATATTTGCCAGCGGCGCAAATGGGGTGCATCAGCGGCCTGTCCAGCACGGCGGGAGCGATGAATTGCCCGGATTTTGCCTGAGGACCGGATAGGACGTGGGGCGGGAAGACGGCGAGGCAGGCGGCGGACTGGCCGCGACGCTGGCGGCGCATCGCGGCGAATTGCTGCGCTTCCTCGCCGCGCGCTGCGGCGATGCCGCCGAGGCGGAGGATCTGATCCAGGACTTGTGGTTCAAGGCCGGTGCGCAGCCGGCCACGCCGGTTGCCAATCCGCGCGCCTATCTGTTCCGCATGGCCAACAATCTGGTGCTCGACCAGCGCCGCGCACGGCGCCGCGCTATGGCCCGCGACCGGGGCTGGCTGGAGGCGGACGGCATTCCGGCCCACGCCGTGCAGGACCGGGCCGACCCCGCCGAACCGACCGACGAAGCCCTGGCCCGCGAACAGGAAGCCGCACTTGTCCGCCAGGCGATTGCCGATTTGCCACCGGGTGCCCGGCGCGCGCTGGAAATGTTCCGCATCGAAGGCCGCAGCCATGCGGAGATCGCGCAGGAACTGGGAATTTCCCGCAGCGGGGTCGAGAAAAACCTCGCCCGGGCGATGAAAATGCTGCGCGCCGCGCTGGCCGACTGCGGATTTTTCGGGCCGGCGGCGTCTCCCCGGCAAGCACGGCCAGACGGCACGATGCCCGGCACGGAAGATGGGCCATGAACGGGGCTGACGAGACGATCATTGCCGAAGCGACTGACTGGCACCTTGCCAGCGCGCGCGACGATATGGACTGGGACGGCTTCACCCGCTGGCTCGAGGCCGACGTGCGCCATCGCACCGCCTATGACGAGATCGTGCTGGCCGATGCGGCATTGGCCGAACATGGCGCGATGGCAGCCATGCAACCTGCCGCCGCCAATGACGACACCATCGGATACGCCGACGACGAAGCGGTTGCCGCGCCCGACAGCATCGCCTGGCATCGCTGGGGCGGGCTGGCGATCGCCGCTTCGCTCGCGCTGGTGCTGGCGCTGCCGTGGATCGGCCCCGGCGGGCCGACGACCTATGCCACCGAAGCCGCGAGCCGCGCCATCGCCCTGCAAGACGGCTCGCAGATCGTGCTCGCCCCGCACAGCAGGCTGGAAATTGCCGATGGCGAGCGCAGAATCGCACTGTCCGGCGCGGCGTGGTTCGACATCAGCCACCGCCCCTCGCGCAATTTGGCGATCACCGCGGGCGATCTGGAATTGCGCGACATCGGCACGCGTTTCGACGTGCAGGAAACCGGCGGGCAGGTGCGCGTGGCGGTCGCCGAAGGGCATGTCCGGGTTGCCTCTGCCGCATTCGACCGGCCCATCGACCTCTCCGGGGGGCGCGGGCTGACCTACGACCCGCGGGGCGGCGCGGTGACGGTACGAGACGTGCGCAGCGAAGATGCGGGCGCGTGGCGCAGCGGGCGGCTGACCTACGATGCCGCGCCGCTTGTACTGGTCGCCGCCGATCTCGCCCGTTATACCGGCGTGCAGGTGGTAGTGGACAAAACGCTGCAGGATCGCATGTTTTCGGGGACGCTGATTGTCGGGAATGGGGAAGCGGCGCTGCGCGATCTGGCCCAGCTCATGGGCCTTGGCCTGGTTGGCAGCAACGGCGCTTACCGCGTCACTGCCCAGCCCGGTTGAGGCGCGCGAGGACGCCCGGCGAGACATCGACCTCGCGGCCACGACCCTGCCCGAAGCGGTGGCCGAACTCTCACGCGAAGCGCAGGTTTCCATCGGCAGCGAAGGCCGCCTGCCCCGCCTGCGCACGCCAAGGCTGCACGGGCGGATGAGCGTGGGCGATGCGCTCGCCCGGCTGCTGCACGGCAGCGGCTATGTCGCCCGGCAGGTCGGGCCGGGGCAGTGGCGGGTGCAGGGCGCGG
>JACXVD010000005.1 GCA_014763545.1 Sphingomonadales bacterium | reverse complement strand
CGGCATCCTGGCGATTTCGGCCACGCTGATCGGGCTCAACTGGCTGGTCTACGTCTGGGCGATCCAGGTCGGGCAGGTCTATGCGGCGAGCCTTGGCTATTACATCAATCCGCTGGTGAACGTCCTGCTCGGCACATTGGTGCTGAAGGAACGGCTGACCCGGATGCAGTGGGCAGCGGTGGCGGTGGCCGGTTGCGGCATCGCGCTGCTCGCCTGGGGCGCGCTCGATGCCTTGTGGATCAGCCTCACCCTCGCCTCCAGTTTCGGGATCTATGGGCTGCTGCGCAAGCGCGTGCCGGTCGGCGCGCTGCCGGGGCTGACGATCGAATCCGCCATCCTGCTGTTGCCGGCCATCGGAATTGCCCTGTGGTACGGGGCATCGCCCGCCGGATCGGCCTTCCTGCAGACGCCGGGGCTCAGCGCAGCCATCGTCCTTGGCGGCATCGTTACCGCGATCCCGCTGCTGCTGTTCGCCATTGCCGCCCGGCGGATGGATTATTCGACGCTGGGCTTCATCCAGTTCCTCGCGCCAACGATCGTTTTCGTCCTCGGGCTGACCGTGTTCGGGCAGGAGCTCAAGCCGGTGAAGCTCGCCTGTTTCGTGTTGATCTGGATCGCCATCGGCCTGTTCAGCTGGGACCTGTGGCAGCGGCGCAAGCGGGCCCGCGCAGCAGCCTGAAAGGCGCGCGCCTAGCCGAGGAAGCGCCATCCGATCGTCTCGCCCGCGTGGAACGGCACGAGTTCGTCCGCGCCCGCAGCGATCCGCGCAGGGACGTCGTGCGCGGCGCGTTCCAGCGTCACCGTGCCTTCATTCAGCGGCAGCCCATAGAAACGCGGGCCGTTCTCGCTGGCAAAGGCTTCGAACCGGTCGAGCGCATCTTCGGCCTCGAACACGGCGGCATAGCTTTCCAGCGCATAGGGTGCGTTGAAAATGCCCGCGCAGCCGCAATCCATTTCCTTGCGTGCGCGGCTGTGCGGCGCGGTATCGGTGCCGAGGAAGAATTTGGGCGAGCCCGAGGTCGCCGCCTTGCGCAGCGCGAGGCGGTGTTCCTCGCGCTTGGCGACCGGCAGGCAATAGGCATGCGGGCGAAGGCCCCCGGCGAACAACGCGTTGCGGTTGATATGCAGGTGCTGCGGCGTAATCGTCGCCGCGACATTCGCGCCTGAATCCAGCACGAAGCGCGCCGCATCGCCGGTGGTGATATGTTCGAACACCAGCTTCAGCTGGGGGATGGCGGCGACCAGCGGTTCCAGCACCCGCTCGATAAACACCGCCTCGCGGTCGAACACGTCGACATCGGGGCTGGTCACTTCGCCATGCACAAGCAGCGGCATGCCGATTTCGGCCATGCGTTCGAATACGGGGTAGAGCCGCTGCACATCGGTGACGCCATGGGCCGAATTGGTTGTGGCATTGGCCGGATACAGCTTGGCCGCAGTGAAAATCCCCGCCGCATGGCCGCGCGCGAGATCCTGCGCATCGGTCGTGTCGGTGAGGTAACAGGTCATCAGCGGGGTGAAGTCCATCCCCGCGGGCAGCGCCGCCATGATCCGTTCGCGATAGGCCGCCGCCGCCGCGCTGTCGGTCACCGGCGGGGCGAGGTTGGGCATCACGATCGCGCGGGCAAACTGGCGTGCGGTGTGCGGCAGCACCGCTGCCAGCATCGCCCCGTCGCGCAGGTGGACGTGCCAGTCGTCGGGGCGGCGAATCGTCAGCGTTTGGGTATCGGCCATGGCGCGGCCCATAACGCAGTGCGGCGCGGCTTTACAGCCGGGCGCGCACCAGCAGTTCCTTGAGGTAGTTCCGGCTCGGCCGGATCAGGATCACCAGCACGCCGGATGCGGCGATCACCGCGCCCACGATCATCAGCAGGCTGACATGGTCGCCGGTAATCGTTGCGCCCATGGCGATGGTGAAAATCGGCGTCATCAGCGTCAGCGGCGCGATGAGATTGGCCTCGTACCGCTGCAACAGATGGTAATAGACCGTGTGCGCCCACACCGAGACGATCAGCGCGGAAAACGCCACCGCTGCCGCCAGCTCCCACCCGCCCGCACGGATCGCAGCCCATTGGCCGCTTTCGATGGCGAAGCTGAGCGGCGCCAGGACCACCGCCGAGCTGAGCGCCGCCCAGGCCTGCAGGCGGATCGAAGCCATGTCGATCCGCTTGAGGAAGACCGAGCCGAGCGCGCCGACCACCGCCGATGCGCCGACGAAGATCAGCCCGAAGCTGCTCTTCCACCCGCTTGGCGAAGCGATCGCCACGGCGACTCCGACCAGCGTGAGGGCGATGCCGAAACCGCGCCGCCAGCCGATCGTCTCGCGCAGGATCAGGATCGCGAACAGCACCGTCAGCGGCGCCCCGCTGAGGCTGACGATGGCCGCGGCCGAGGGCGTCGCATCGCGCAGCCCGACGAACAGCAGCGCGAACGATCCGCCGCTGATCGCGAACGTTACGATCGCCACCCGCAGCCAGTCGCGCGGCAGGGGCCTCAACCACGGGAACAGCACCGCCAGCACCAGCAGCGTGCGCATCGCGGCATAGGCCAGCGGCGGCACTTGCAGCGTATCGACCACCACGCGGCTGACCACGACATTGGCCGACCATACCAGGCAGACGAGCGCCAGCAGGAGGAAGCTGCGGATCGGCATTGCGGCTCTCTAGGGCCAGCCGCGCAGGAGCCAAAACGAAAAGGGGCGGGAACCCGCAGGCCCCGCCCCCTCGCTGCTGCCCGAAGGCTGCGGATCAGTGCAGTTCGTCGCCGCTGAGCGTCGTGAGGTTGGTCACGACCCCGAGCGACTTTGCCTGGACATCGTCAGGGCTGGCGACGAGGCCGATCTTGGCCAGCGGGCCGCCCTTGGCCCAGTTCTTGGTCCATTCGGTAAGATATTCCTTCAGCCCGGGAATGGCGTTGAGATGCGCCTTCTTCACGTAGATGAACAGCGGGCGGGCGCCGGGATATTTGAAGCTCGAGATGTTTTCATAGGTCGGCTCGACCCCGTTGATCGTCTCACCTTCGATCTTGCCGAGGTTTTCCTCGAGGTAGGAATAGCCGAAGATGCCCAGCGCCTTGGGGTTGTTCTCGATCTTCTGGACGATCAAATTGTCCTGCTCGCCGGCATCGACATAGGCGCCGTCGCTGCGAACTTCGGTGCAGACCTTCTTGAACTGGTCTTCATCGCTCTTCTTCAGCGCTTCCATCGCCGGATCGGCCTTGCAACCCGCTTCGAGGATCAGTTCCTTGAGCGCATCGCGCGTGCCCGAGGTCGACGGCGGGCCGTACACGAGGATCGGCTCGTTGGGCAGCGAAGGGTCGACATCGCTCCAGTTCTTGGCGGTCTGCGGCTTGCCATAGGGATTGGCAGCCAGCGCCTTGTAGATCGTTTCCGGCGTCAGGTTCATGTCGATCCCGCCCTTGGCCGAGGCAAAGGCAATCCCGTCGAGCCCGACCTGGATCTCGAGAATGTCGGTCACGCCGTTCTTCTGGCAGGTTTCGAATTCGCTCTTCTTCATGCGGCGCGAAGCGTCGGCGATATCCGGGGTCGCCGGGCCCATGCCCGCGCAGAACAGGTTCATGCCGGCGCCGGTGCCGGTCGATTCGATCAGCGGCGACTTGAGGCCGGGGTTCGAACGGGCGAGCGATTCCGCGACCGCCTTGGCGAAGGGATAGACAGTCGACGAACCGACCGCGCGAACCGAATCGCGGCTCCCTTCACCGGCCGACTGGCCGCAGCCCGCCAGAGCGAGTGCCGAAAGCGTGGCGAAGCAGAATGCCTTGGAGATTTTCATGGGTTGCACCTTTGCTGAGCTTGGTTGCTGGTGGCGCCCTATGCGGGCTTTGTGACGTTGATGTGACAGGATGTCGCGCGATCAGAAATCGACCTGCGCGCGCACGCCGAAGGCATCCACCGCATAGGACCGGTCGCCATTGGGCAAGGCGTAGGTCGCATTGTCGTAGATCAGGTGCGCATAGTTGACCATGAAGCGGGTATAGTCGGTCGGGGTCCAGATGATCGAACCCATCAGCCCGTTTTGCGTCCCGCCGACGATCCCCTTGTCGTTGAGGTCGAGATAGTCGTAGCGCAGGTTGAGCTGCACCGCGCCCATGCCGCCCTCGCCCACCGGATGCTTCGGCTTCACGCGGTCGAACTGGCCCTTCTTGTAACCGCGCGTATCGTCGGTCAGGAACACGCCGACTTCGGCATAGCCACCGAAGAAGGTCGGGTCGCTGAGCGCGCCGGGGCGGCTGACATGCTGCCAATAGGCTTCGCCCGCGGTGTGGAACCGGCCCGCAATCGCCGCCGCTTCGAGGCCCAGCCCGAATTCGCTATCCGCATCCAGCGTGCCGGTGTTGATGAAGCGTTCGCTGGTGAAATGGACCAGCGGGCGCTGGCGATAGCGCACCGTGCTGCCATCCTGCAGCCCTGCATAATGGACCGATGCGCCGAGGTGGAACAGCGTGTCGCCTGCCTTGGGCATGAACACCACGCGCCCGTCCGCGCTCCAGTTCTTGTTGCTCAGCGAATTGATATTGTCGGTGAACAGCCCGCCCTGCACCAGCACCGGACCCTTGCCGTACTGGACCGAGGCGCCGACGCGGCGTTCGAAGTTGAAGGCATCGGTGAACGCCGCGCGATCGAGCATCGAAATGAAGCGGCTGCTCGACAGTTCTTCGAGGCTCTGGAAATTGTTCTGCTGGCCGACCGTGACGGTGACGGGGCCATCCTTGTAGCTGAGGAACGCATCGGTCAGCGTGTCTTCGCCCGGTGCAAAGTCGAATTCGAACTTGTAGCCGAAGCCGCCCGGCATATCGCCTTCCACGCCCAGCCGCGCGCGGCGCGCCTCATTGCCGAAACCGTCGGGGCGACCGGTGCCCGACGGCGCGCTGACGAAGCCCGCGTCATACTGGATGCGGCCGCGCGGCTTGAAGGTCCAGCCGCCCTTGCCCTCGATTTCCGGCGCGCCCTTCCAGCTGACCTTGATGTCGGGTTCGGCGGCGGCGCCCGTGCTGCCCATCGGGGGGATCGCAGCGGCGAGCTGGGTCGCGCTGGCCTGTGCCGCGCGCGCCGCGCTCTCGGCTGACTGGGCCCGCTGTTCCGCCGCATCGGCGCGGGCATTGGCATCGGCCAGCTGCGATTCGAGGGTTTCGACCCGCGTGGTCAGCTGATGCACCTCGCCCTGCAATTCGTTCAGCTGCGCGCTGACGGTCGCCCAGTCGGCCTGCTGCGCGGCAGCGGGGCCTGCCCAGCCGCAGCCGATGGTGATGGCGATGATCGATCCCTGGATGGAGTGACGCACGGAAGCAGCCCTTTGTGACAGGTCGGTTGAGAAATTGCGACGCCCGTATGATCTGATTGCGACAGTTTTGTTACGCAGCCGACTTATTCACAGCTTTCCCCGCGCGATTGACTTTGGCCGGCGCCTGCCCACCTTCAGGGCATGACTGCGACCACACTGAAATCGCGCGCGATCCTGCGCCTTTCGCCGACCGAACCGGGCGAGGATGTCGCCGGCTTCCTGCAGGGGCTCGTCACCAACGATGTGAAGGGGCCGCTGCCCGTCTGGGCGGGACTGCTCAGCGCACAGGGCAAGGCGATGTTCGATTTCCTCGTCTGGCCGGGTGACGATGGCGGGCTGCTGCTCGATTGCGAGGCAGCGGCGGCAGACGATCTGGCCAAGCGCCTGTCGCTCTATCGCCTGCGGCGCAAGATCGAGATCGTCCGCGACGACACGCTTGCCGTGCATTGGAGCCTTGCGGAACGCGCCGGTGCGGTGCCAGATCCGCGCCTTCCCGAACTCGGCTGGCGTTGGCTCGCCCCCACCGATCCTGCCGATGGCACGGCGGACGAGGCCTGGCTGGCGCATCGCCTGTCGCTTGGCGTCACCGAAGGGCGCGGCGAGTTGGAAGACATCCTGTGGCTCGAAGCCAATGCGGTCGAGCTGAACGGCGTCAGCTTTACCAAGGGTTGCTACGTCGGGCAGGAAAACACCGCGCGGATGAACTGGCGGCAGAAGGTCAACCGGCGGCTGGTCGTGGTCCCGCTGGCGCAATCGGACGAGAAACGGCGCAGGGCGGCCTATCCGGCGCTGGATCTCGCCATCGACCACCGCCGGATCGAGGATATCGCGCAGCCGCCTGCCTGGATGCGGCTCGAAAGCGAGAACGGCTGAGGGCGGTCAGCAGACCAGCAGGCTGAGTTCGAGCGACCGGTCGAGCAGACGTTCCGCCTCGTCGCGCGCGGCATCGCGCCGCAGGCCGAGCGAGGCGGCCAGCGGCGCGCCCATCAGCGCATCGCCCAGCGCCATCAGCACCAGCGTCAGCGTCGCCTGCCGCATCTGCCGGGTCGCATCGTCGCCCGGCCCGCCGGGGTGGAGTTCGTCCACCAGGCTGTGGATCGTCTCGATGATCGGATCGAGCGCATCCTCATTGCCCGATGCCAGCATCCAGCTGGCCAGCGCCCCACCGCCTTCGCGATCGAAGGCGTCGAAGGTCAGGTCGACCACTTCGCGCGGGCTGCCCACCCCCGCGCGAGTTGCCCGCACCGCCTCGGCAATAGTTTGGCAAACAGTTTGCGCTAGATGGCGTGCAAGGGCTTTCTGCAAACCGGAGGCAGAACCAAAATGATGCAGCAGATTGGCATGGGTGCGCCCGACGCGCGCAGCCACCGCCTTGAGGGTGACGGACTGCGGTCCGGCTTCGATCAACAGGTTGCGCGCGGCTTCCAGCGCGGCGGTCCGGCTTTCCTCGGGCGAAAGTCGCTTGCGGGTTGCCATGGTTTTTGCGCCCTCGTAGATTGTCGCTTGTGACCAAGCACGTTGCGATAGACCTAGCCCCGGCTGGGCAGCGCGGCAAGGACAGCCGCACTCCGGCAGATCACGAACTGGTGATCCGCGACGAACGCTTCTGCCGCGATGACAAGCCGCCGCGCTGGTGGCACTCGGGCGATCCGGTCGCCACCGCCTGGTACAATTCGGTTTCCGCCAGCCTGCCGCGCGGCGAAGCCTTCTTCATCGACACGCTGCGCGAATTCCGTGACGGCCTGCCGCCCAAGCTGGCGGAAGAGGTGAAGACCTTCATCAAGCAGGAAATCAACCACACGCGCGAACATGTCGCGTTCAACCGGCTGGTTTCCGATCACGGCTATGACGTGGAAAGCATCGACAAGGGCATCCACGAAATGCTCGCGCTGACCAAGGAAAAGCCCAAGGAAGTGAATCTGGCGATCTGCATCACGCTGGAACATTTCGCCGCCTGCATTTCCGACCGGCTGCTGTCCGACCCGCGCTATATGCGCGGCGCCGACCCGGAAGCAGCGCGGCTGTGGAAATGGCACGCGCTCGAAGAGATCGAGCACAAGGGGCTGGTGGCCGACGTGTGGGAATTCGCCACCCGCGATTGGAGCGCGTGGCGGCGCTACAAGACACGGGCGATGGTCGCCGCGCTGATCACCCGCAAATATTTCCGCAACCGGCGCAAGGATGCGATCGGGCTGATGCTGCAGGATGGGCTGACCGAACGGCAGGCACGCTGGCGGCTGCACAAGATGCTCTGGCTCTCACCGGGGATGATGACGCGGATGTTCTTCCACTGGGCCGTCATCCTGCTGCCCGGCTTCCATCCGTGGAAATACGACAATCGCCATCTGCTGGGGTTGACCGAAAGCCCCTATTCCCGGGCCGCGCTGCCAGCCGAATAGGCGCCTTCGCGCTTATTGACACAGATGTAAGTAAGCATTACATGGGCTGGCAACCGCACCTGTGGAGCTATTCCCCATGAACGCCCCCGCCCGCATCGATACTTCGGATGTGCAGGATTCGACCTCGCACAGCCCGGCTGACTTGGAAATCATCGTCCGCGACCGGCGTTTCGGGCGCGATGCGACGCCGCGCCGCTGGTGGCTGAACGGCGATCCGGTCGCCACTGCGTGGTTCAATGCGCTGTCCGCCACTTTCCCGCGCGGCGAAGCGTTCTTCATCGAAAGCGTCAAGGCATTCCGCGAAGGCGCCGGCCCCAAGCTGGAAGCGGAAATCCGCGCCTTCGTGAAGCAGGAAATCAACCACACCCGCGAACACATCGTGTTCAACAAGCTGGCCGAAAGCGCGGGCTACGACATCGGCTTCATCGATACGCGCGTGGCCGAAATGCTGGCGCTGACCAAGGATCGCCCGCGGATCCTCAACCTCGCCGCGACCATGGCGCTGGAACATTTCACCGCCATGCTCGGCCACGAACTGCTCAAGGATCCGGTCCACCTCGACGGGGCGGATGGCGATCTCGGCGAATTGTGGAAATGGCACGCCGCCGAAGAGGTCGAGCACAAGGGTGTCGCCTATGACACCTGGCTGCACGCCACCCGTGACTGGAGCCGGTGGAAACGCTGGAAGGTCAAGAGCCTGATGATGGCGGTGGTGACCAAGAATTTCATCATCCACCGGGTGGAGGACGTGTCCGCGCTGCTGGCGCAGGACGGGCTGACCGGGATGAAGTGGAAATGGCGGATCTTCAGCTATCTGACGATCTACCCCGGCTTCCTGCGGCGTATCATTCCGGCCTGGCTGGCCTATTTCCTGCCCGGCTTCCACCCGTGGAAGCATGACGATCGCGCGCTGATCGGCAAGTTCGAAGGCGATTTCGGCGACGCGCTGCTGCCCGCCGAATAAGGCAGCCGTTACCGGGCGAACAAAAAAGGCCCCGCAGCGATGCGGGGCCTTTCCGATATGTGCGTGCCGTCAGGCGGCTCGCGGGAGCTCCATCTCGGGGTCGCCAAGATCGAGCTCGAACTCGACCGAGGCGACTTCGCTCGCCCGCGCGAGGCTGTGGCGCTGGCGGATCTTGCCGGTAGGGAGGAAGCCCAGCTTGCGCAGCACCTTGCCCGACGCCGGATTGTCGACGAAATGCCCGGCGGTCAGGCGCTTGTGGCCCAGTGTGCGCGCGATTTCGAGCACCGCCCGCCCCGCTTCGGTGGCATAGCCCTGCCCCCAGAAGTCGCGCCCGATCCAATATCCGATCTCGGGCTTGCCGTTGTATTCGCCCAGCCCCGCACTGCCGATCACGCCCCTGCCCGGCAGGGTGACGAGGAAATGCGGCAGGCGCGCATCCTGTTTCATCGCCGCGAAGCTGCGCGCCTCGGCCTCGCCATAGGGCCAGGGCGCGCGGGCGAGGTTGCGCACCACGCGCTCGTCGCCGACGTGGGCCAGGATCGCCTGCCAATCCTCGGGAAAGGCGGGCCGCAGGAACAGTCTTTCGCTACGATGGAACATTGCACCGTACTCCCGTTCGCCATGCAGCGCCCCGCTAGGGCCATTGCATGACAATGACGTTGCGGCCGAAACCATTTTCGACCGTTTTCGAGGGAGATACGACAAGAGGGAGACGGGTCGGCCCCATCTCCCTCTTCGTCTGCCGGTGCATCAGCCCGGCTGGGACCGTCCCGTCTGGACGATCCCGTCATCGGAACGTCCGGTTATTCCGCGGCCTGCGCCATCATGTCGACCGACACATATTTGCGGCCGAGCTTGCCCTGATGGAATCGCACGCGGCCTTCGGCGAGCGCGAACAGGGTGTGGTCCTTGCCCATCCCGACATTGGTGCCCGGATAGAACTTGGTGCCACGCTGGCGCACGATAATGTTGCCGCCGACCACTTCCTGGCCGCCGAACTTCTTCACGCCAAGGCGACGACCGGCCGAATCACGACCGTTACGCGACGAACCGCCTGCTTTTTTATGTGCCATGGTTCGATCTTCCTCTTACTCGGCGTCGGTCTTCTTGGCGGCGGCCTTCTTGGGCGCAGCCTTCTTGGCGGGAGCGGCCTTGTCGGCAGCTTCCTTCTTCGGCGCAGCCTTCTTGGCCGGAGCCTTGGCTTCCGCGGCATCGGCCTTGGGAGCGGCTTCCTTCTTCGGCGCGGCCTTCTTTTCGTCCTTGCTGTCGCCCACGGCGGTGATGCGCAGCAGGGTCATCTGCTGGCGGTGGCCGTTGCGGCGGCGGTAGTTGTGCCGACGACGCTTCTTGAAGACGATCACCTTCTCGCTCTTCGCCTGGGCGATGATTTCCGCCGAAACGGTAACCTTCGAGGCGTCGGCAAGGCTGTCGCCTTCACCGGCGAGCAGGACGTCGCCCAGCGTAATCGTCTCACCGGCTTCACCGGCAAGCTTTTCGACCGCGATCTTGTCTCCGGCGGCAACCCGATACTGCTTGCCGCCTGTGCGCACTACTGCGAACATGGTGTCGTCACTTCCAATTCTGTGGCCCGGGGCCTTCTTGCGCGTCACCGCCGATAAGGCGGCGCGCCCGACGCCGCGCCGGATGGCACGGGCCGGAAAGAGAGGTGCCGTTAGGCGAAGGCGCATCGCCTGTCAACGAGAGTCTCGCGCAATAATGCATGCCTGTGGCTTCACGATTGCTGCCGCGATTGCCGGGAGGCTGGCGCGGCCCGCAGGCCATGCTATGGGACTGGCCGATGCGCAGTTATTCCTTCCCCATGCCGCCCATGCTTGCCGCGCTGGCCGCCTCGCTGCTGCTGGCCGGCTGCGCGAGCACCAGCGACCAGTATCCTTCGCTGCGGATTCGCGACAGCGAGCGGGTTCAGGGCACCTTAGAACCTGCAAGCGCGGCGCCGGTGGCAGATCCAACGCCGGCCCCTGCAGACCTGCCCGGCAAGCTGGCCGCGATGCTGGCCGGCGCGCGTTCGGCCCATGCGGAATTCACCGCCGCCCTGCCCGGCGCACAGCGCAGCGTGGCTGCGGCGCGCGGCGCATCGACCGAAAGCAACGCCTGGGCCGCAGCGCAGGTCGCGCTGGCCGACCTCGATTCGGCGCGCAGCAAGACCGCGATCGCCCTCGCCGACCTCGACCTGCTCTACGCCGACGCCACGCTCGAATATACCGAACGCACGGCGATCGACGCGGCGCGGGACGAGGTGATCGGGCTGGTCGATGACGAAGACCAGGCGCTCGACCGGCTGCGGCGGCTGATCTAGCCCCTCACTGGTCGAAAAAAAGGGGGGCCGGACGAACCGACCCCCTTGGAAAGGCTGGGAGAAGTTACCGCACTGGCAGACAGGGAAGTCGGCCCGGCTGCGATAGGCCCCCTGAATGATCTCCCGAATCGCGTGCCACATTGATGCAGGTCAATTCGGCGGTGCGAGGGTTGCGCCGAGGCAATTATTTCCAGCGGGCGAGATCGTCGCGATCCTGCTCGCGCGGTTCGATCCAGTGCCACTCGCCCGCGCGCAGTTCGCGCTTCCAGAACCACGCGTCGCCCTTGAGGTGGTCCATCGCGAAATCGACCGCCGCGATCGCATCGCGCCGGTGGCGCGCCGCCGCGCAGACCGACACGATCGGATCGCCCGGCGTCATCTGCCCCACCCGGTGGATCAGCTGCAGCCCCATCAGATCGAACCGCGAGAGGGCCTCGTCAGCCAGCTGCTCCATCCCCGGCAAGGTGAGCGGCGCGTAGTGGCTGAGTTCGAGCGCAGTCACGCCCTGCCCTGCGCGCACCTGCCCGACGAAACTGGCGATCCCTCCCGCCTCGGGATGGGCATGGGCGAAGCCCGCCAGTTCGGCAGCGGGATCGAACCCGGTTTCGAGCAGGCGCACATCGCGCATCGCCGGTCAGCCCCCGCTGACCGGCGGCAGCAGCGCCAGCTCGTCCCCGTCGCACGCCTTGAGCGAAGCCTTGTCCGCCACGATGACGCCGTTGAGCGCCACGCGCACCTTCTCGCTTGCCAGGGCTCCGCCCAGTTCCGCGCCGCAGCCGGCCAGCAGATCGGCCCAGCCAAGCGTGGCGGTGGCGATCTCGCGCTGCGGAGCGCCCGCCAGATCGGCCAGCTTGCCGAGGAAGACCAGCCTTATCGCCATGGTCAGCCGCCGGTGACCGACATGTGGCGCGGCTGCGCGGGGGCAGCCCCGGCGGCGTCGATCCGGAAATGGTGCCGTTCGGGCTTGATCCGCATCGCTTCGTCCAGCGCGGCCGCCAGCCGCGCCTCGGGATCGTCCGAGCGCAGCGCGCCGCGCAGGTCGATCATCTCCCCGCCGCCGAGGCAGGGGTAAAGCTGCCCGGTGGTGGTCACCCGGATACGGTTGCACCCGGCGCAGAAATTTTCGGTCAGCGGGGTGATGAAGCCCAGCCGCCCGCCGGTTTCGGCAATGTCGACATAGCGCGCCGGGCCGCCGGTGCGATGCTCGCTGGGCGTCAGCGTCCAGCGCGCTTCCAGCGCCTCGCGGACGGCGACGAGCGGCAAGTAATGGTCGATCCGGTCGCCATCGACATCGCCCAGCGGCATCACCTCGATCAGCGTAACCTCGTGCCCTTCGCCATGCGCCCATTCGATCAGCGTGGGCAATTCGCCCTCGTTCAGCCCCTTGAGCGCAACAGCGTTGAGCTTGACCTTCAGCCCCACCGCTTTTGCTGCCGCGATGCCTGCCAGCACCTGCGGCAGACGATCACGGCGGCTCAGCTGTTCGAACCGCGCGCGGTCGAGCGTGTCGAGCGAGACATTGATGCGCCGCACCCCGGCATCGGCCAGCGCGGCGGCGTGCTGCGCCAGCTGCGTTGCGTTGGTGGTGATGGTGAGTTCTTCCAGCCCATTGCCGATTTCGCGGCCGAGTGCCTGCACCAGCTCGATCACATCGCGCCGCACCAGCGGCTCGCCGCCGGTCAGGCGAATCTTCGTCACGCCCCGGGCGATGAAGCCGAGCGCCAGCCGGTGCAGCTCTTCGAGGCTGAGCACCTCCTTGCGCGGCAGGAACTGCATCGCTTCGGGCATGCAATAGGAACAGCGCAGGTCGCAGCGATCGGTCACCGACAGGCGGAGATAGGATATCCGGCGGTTGAAACCGTCGACCAGCGGGGCGTGGTGCACAGCCATTGCGCTATCCTGCCGGATTTCCCGCGCCTTGGCCATCCAGCGCGAGCATTTGCCCGGTTATCCCCGGCGCGCCTGCCAGCCATTCGATCATGGCTGCGCGCGCAGCCGCATCGCCGCCTGCCAGCAGGTTGACCCGCTGCGGTGCATGGGTGCGGGCCAGGTCCTGCACCACGGCGCGGCGCCAGCCCTCATGGTCATAAGGCGCCTCGGGCAGCAGCAGCACCAGCGCATCGATCCCGGCGGCCAGTGCCTCGCGCGCGCGGGGCAGCCAGTCGCGATGGAACGCGCCAGCCGCATCGAGCGCGCCATCGGGCAGGCCGGTGATATCCAGCACCGCCTGCATCGCCTCAGCGCCGCTCGCGGTGGAGGGTGATGCCGATCTTCTCGCCCGCTTCGCTGATCGCCAGCTTGACGATCTTCACCGTCACCGCTTCGACCCGCCCATCCTGCAGGAACAGGGTTTCGCACACATGGTCGGCGACCGCTTCGATCAACTTGAAATGGAGGCCGGGCGGAAAGGCTTCGGAAGCGGCGAACTTCAAATCCATGTAGTTCTTGCTCGCTTCCAGCGGCGTATCCGGCTCGTAGCGGTCGGCCACCGCCAGCCGCACCTGGATGGTGAAGCGCAGCGGCTGCGGCTGGCCGGTTTCCTCCGAATAGATCCCGGTGAGCACGTCATGCTCGAATTCGGCCACTTCGAGGATCAGGCTGTCGGTCATTTGTATGCCTTGCTTACGAAAGCACGCCTTTTGGCGATCACTGGCAATTCTGTCCAGTTGCTCAACACGGGCCGCCGATTGACGCCCGGATATCATCGAGTTGGGCCTTGGTCGGCCCGGAAATCGCGATCACACCCTGAGTGACGGGCTGTGCAATTACCGGGTTCATCACGACTTTTCCCTGATAGAGAAGTGCCACTTGCTTCCCGACATTCGCGCTGGACATGACCCGCAGGTCATTTGCCGCCTGATCACTGAGGTAGATCGACAGTTTGGGCTGGCCGTTCCCGTGTTCAATCCCGCCCCGAATTCGGACCACAGTATCCTTGCACAGTTGCAGATCGCCGAACCGAACGCCCATACTCAGCGGTTCCTGTTCGCCGGAGCTGCAAGCCGTGGCCGCAAGCGCAGCCATCAATGTCGCGTATGCTTTCATCCCTGGCTCCAGCGCGCGAAGATCGCGGTCGGCAGCAGGCGGCCATCCGGCCCATCTTCGCGCACGGCGAGGTCGCCATGCTCGATCGTGCCCGGCAGGTCGGCGAACAGCTCGGCCAGCAAGCCGCCCAGCGCGAGGCTGCTCATCCGCACGGCATAGACGGTGAGGAACAGGAAACGGCTGTCGGCATCGAGCAACTTGCGGCAATCGCCAACCAGCCCGGGGAGCCCTTCCTCCAGCCGCCAAGTTTCGCCCGTCGGCCCGCGCCCGAATTTGGGCGGGTCGAGGATGATCCCGTCGTAGCGCCGCTCGCGCCGCACCTCGCGCGCGGTGAATTTCGCGGCATCGTCCACCAGCCAGCGGATCGGCCGATCCTCCATCCCGGCAAGGGCGGCGTTCTCGCGCGCCTGGGCGACCGATTTCTTGCTGGCATCGACATGCGCCACCGGCCCGGAGCCGCTCAACGCGAGGCTGCCGACGCCGGTATAGCCGAACAGGTTGAGCGTTTGCGCATCGGCCTTGCCCGCCAGTTCGCCGCGCATCCAGCCCCACACCGGGGCCATGTCGGGGAAGAAGCCGAGGTGGCGAAACGGCGTGCATTGGGCGGTGAAGCGCACATCTTCCCACGCCAGCGGCCAGCCTTCGCGCGGCACGGGCTTTGCGAAGTGCCAGCGTCCGCCGCCGTCCTCGTCAGATCCCGGCACGAATTCGCCATGTGCGTCCCACTCGGCCTGGCGCGGGGTCCACATCGCCTGCGGTTCGGGGCGAATGAAGCGATAGGGGCCATAGCGTTCGAGCTTGCGCCCGTGGCCGCTATCGACCAGCCCATAATCGGCCCAGCCGTGCCCTTCGAGAATGACCGGATCTTGCGCGAGTTGCGCCATCAGCCGGTCGGGGTCGCCCGTTCGGCGACATAGGCCGCGATCGCATCGTAATCGCCGGGCAGCTCGGCATAGGCCTCTTCGCGCTGGAACAGGTCGCCGATGCGGCTGGGCAGGTGCGGACGCAGACCGGTTGCCCGCTCCACCGCGTCGCGGAACTTGGCCGGATGCGCGGTCGCCAACGTGACCACCGGAATATCCGCCGGCAAATCGGCGGCCCGCGCAGCATGCAGGCCGATCGCGGTATGCGGGTCGATCACCTCGCCGCATTCCTCATGCGCCCAGCGCATCGCCTGCGCCATGTCGGCGGCATCGGCCCGCGCACTGGTGAACAGCTGCGCCGCGCCTTCGCGCTGGGCATTGGTCAGCCGCATCGCCTTGCTCGCTTCGAAACTGCGCATCTGTTCGGCCAGCGCCAGCCCGTCGCGCCCGCCACAATCGAACAGCAGCCGTTCGAAGTTCGAGCTGACCTGGATATCCATGCTCGGCGCGGCGGTGGGGGTGACGGTGCCCGCCGAATAATCCCCGTCGCTCAGCGCGCGGTGGAGGATGTCGTTGACGTTGGTCGCCACGATCAGCCGCTCGATCGGAAGGCCCATCTGTGCGGCGACATAACCGGCAAAGACATCGCCGAAATTGCCGGTCGGCACACTGAAGGCTACCTTGCGCGCGGGCGCGCCCAGCTGCAGCGCGGCGGCGAAGTAATAGACCACCTGCGCCATCAGCCGCGCCCAGTTGATCGAATTGACCGCACCGATGTGGAACCGCCCCGTCATGCCCGGATCGTTGAACATGCGCTTCACCATCGCCTGCGCATCGTCGAACGTGCCTTCGATGGCGATGTTGTGGACGTTGGGCGCCAGCACCGTGGTCATCTGCCGGCGCTGGACATCGCTCACCCGGCCATTGGGGTGGAGCATGAAGATGTCGACCCGCTCGCGCCCGGCCACCGCGTCGATCGCCGCCGAACCGGTGTCGCCGCTGGTCGCGCCGACGATGGTCAGGTGATCGTCGCTGCGCGAGAGGAATTCCTCGAACAGGCGACCGAGCAGCTGCAGCGCCACATCCTTGAAGGCCAGCGTCGGCCCGTGGAACAGTTCGAGCAGCCACTGGCGCTGGTCGAGCTGGACCAGCGGAGTCACCGCGGCATGGGCGAACCGGCCGTAGGATCGCTGGCACAGATCGCGCAGGCGATCTTCGGTCAGGCTATCGCCGACGAAAGGCTTCATCACCTGCACCGCGAGTTCGGCATAGGGCAGCCCGGCCAGCGCGGCGATCTCGCTTTCGGAAAAGCGCGGCCATTCGCGCGGCACGTAAAGCCCGCCATCGCTGGCGAGGCCCGCCAGCGTTACCCCTTCGAAGTCGAGCGCCGGGGCGCTGCCGCGTGTCGAGACGTATTCCATGTCAGCGGCGCGCCTAGCGTCGGGCGCGGCCAGTGGCAAGCGCGCAGGATCAGCGCTGGCGCCAGCGCTTGCGCAGGGCGATCAGGTAGATCGCCGCCGCAGCCGTCGCAAAGATGAACCATTGCACCGCATAGAGCAGGTGCCCGCCGGGCGTCGTGCCGAGATTTTCGCCCGGATCGGGCTGCGCCTGCGCGGCCAGCCCGGCGAGCGGCGGGTCGGCCACGATGCGCCCGTGAGTGGTCAGCGTGCCCGCCACCGGCCCGCCAGCCCATTGCGGGGTTGCGATATCCTTGGACCAGCCCAGCAATGCCTCCGCACTGCGCCCGTCGGGCAGGGTGCATTTGGCGAGATAGACCCAGCCCGCCTCGCCTTCTGCGCTGCGCCCGGCGATTCCACCGATGGTGCCGACGCGCGCGCAATCGAAGCTGCTCTTGCGGAACAGAGCCTGCTCCAGCCCAGCTGCATCGGCGGGATAGGCAACCGGCGGCGCATCGGCGGAGATCGCGGCGTAGCGGGCGACGAGCCCTTCCTTCCACGCCTTGCGCTGCAATTGCCACACGCCCAGCGCGATCATCGTCGCCACCGCCGCGATCACGACGATCGTGGGCAGGATCGGGATCTTGCGCATCAGCTGTCTTCGTGCGGCCCGTCGCTGCGGTGCTCGCCGGCCTTGTTGCGATATTCGCTGGCCAGCAGCGCAGCCTTGCCCGCGCGCAGGCCATAAACCACCGACAGCGCGGTGATCGGGATCCACAACAGCGCGTGCACCCAGAACGGGGGATGCCACGCCAGTTCCAGCCACAGCGCAAGGCCGACCACCACCGCGCCGATGATCAGCGTGAGGAAGGCGGCGGGCCCGTCACCCACATTGAACTGCGAGTAGTCAAGCCCGCAGGCGCGGCAGCGGGGGGCGAATTTCACCGTCCCGTCGAACAGCGTCTTCGCGCCGCATTTCGGGCACAGACCGAAAAGGGCAACCTCGGCGACGGACGGACCGGCACCGGGTTGCCCCTTTTCATGCGATTGCTCGTCGCTCATGCGCCAGGCTTAGTGATAAGCGGCACCCCAGCCACCCCAGACGTAAACGACGACGAACAGGAACAGCCACACGACGTCGACGAAGTGCCAGTACCACGCCGCCGCTTCGAAGCCGAAGTGCTGGCGCGGGGTGAAGTGGCCCTTGTAGGCGCGCACGAGGCACACGATCAGGAAGATCGTGCCGACGATCACGTGGAAACCGTGGAAACCGGTCGCCATGAAGAAGGCCGAGCCATAGGTGTTCTGGCCGAAACCGAACGGCGAATGCATGTATTCATACGCCTGGATGCTGGTGAACAGCATGCCCAGCAGAATCGTGAGCCACAGGCCCTTCTTCAGCCCGTCGCGATCGCCATGGATCAGCGAATGGTGCGCCCAGGTCACGGTGGTGCCCGAACACAGCAGGATCAGCGTGTTGAGCAGCGGCAGGTCGAACGGGTTGACCACCGCTTCGATCGCCTTGGGCGGGAACTGCCCGCCGACCACATCCGACAGGGTCGAAGGGAACAGCGCGAAATCGAACCAGCTCCAGAACCAGCCGACGAAGAACATCACTTCCGACGCGATGAACAGGATCATCCCGTAACGCAGGTGCAGCTGCACCACCGGCGTGTGATAGCCTTCCTGCGCTTCCTTCACGATGTTCGAAAACCAGCTGAAGAAGGTCGCGATCAGCCCGGCGATGCCCAGGCCCAGCACGAGCCAGGCATTGGCCATTTCGTGCATGAACAGCACCATGCCGCTGGTGAAGGTGAGCGCCGACAGCGAGCCGGCGAGCGGCCAGATGTCGGGCGGCAGGATATGGTAATCGTGGTTCTTCGTCCCGGCCATGATTTCCCTCGTGGTGTTATCGGCTTTTTTTCGGCCTTAGTGTTGCAAATGGGCAAGGTCCAGTGGCTTAGCCATCCGAATTGCCATCGGTCTCAATCGCCTTGTGGAAGGTGTAGCTCAGCGTGATCTGCTGGACGTCCTTCATGTTCGGATCGTCCAGCGCCGCCGGGTCGACATAGAAGAGGACCGGCATTTCCACTTCCTGCCCCGGCTGCAGCGTCTGCTCGGTGAAGCAGAAGCACTGGATCTTGTTGAAATAGCGGCCCGCCTGCTCCGGCTCGACGTTGAAGGTCGCATTGCCCGAAACCGGCACGTCGGCGTTGTTCCTGGCCGTGAAATAGACCATTTCGCGCTGCCCGAAGGCAACCGTGTCGGTGGTCTGCCCGGGCTCGAAGGTCCACGGAATATCGGGTGCGACATTGGCATCGAAGCGGATCGAGATCGTCTTGCCGCCCGCGCTCTTCGCCATCTGCGCCGCCAGATCCGCATCGGCGCTGGTCGCGACCTGGGTCGTCCCGGCAAACCCGGTCACCTGGCAGAACAGGCGGTAGAGCGGCACGGCGGCAAAGCCGAGCCCGAGCGCGGCGAGCGCAATCAGCAGCGCGTAGAATCCGACGCGGCTGTTGCGCGCCTGCAGCGACTGCGGATGTGCCTGCGACCGTGCCATGGTCAGCCCTGCATCTTCACGAAGGTGACGAGGTAAAACAGCACGACGAAGAAGGCGAGCACCAGCCCGAGTGCGATATTGCGCCCCTTGCGGCTGCGCTTGAGCGCCTCTTCCTGTTCCGGGGTCATGCGAACACTCCGAATGTTGTGGCGTAACGATCCGCGACGAGCGCCGCGAACAGGGCGAAGAGATACAGCACGCTGAAGGCGAACATGCGCTTTTCCGGCTTCATCGCATCGCCCGGCACCGCGCGGCGCAACGCCACCGGCAGCGAGAGCGCGAGGAAGGCGAGCGACAGCGCCAGCGCGGCAATGCCATACAGCAGCCCGGCAGTGCCCGCCCACCACGGCGCAGCGGCCAGCGGCACCAGCAGGATCGAATAGACCAGGATCTGCGTGCGGGTGGACCTTTCGCCGCGCACCACCGGCATCATGGGGATGCCGACCTTGGCGTAATCCGTCTGGACGAACAGCGCGAGCGACCAGAAATGCGGCGGCGTCCACATGAAGATGATCGCGAACAACAGCACCGGCATCAGCGTGATGTGCCCGGTCACCGCGACCCAGCCAATCATCGGCGGGAAAGCCCCCGCCCCGCCGCCGATCACGATGTTCTGCGGCGTGCGCGGCTTGAGCCAGATGGTGTAGACGACCGCGTAATAGACGATCGACACTGCCAGGATCGCCGCCGCCAGCCAGTGCACCGCCAGCCCCATTGTGATGACCGAGGCGCCCGACAGCGCGATACCGAAATCGCGTGCGTCGGTGCGGCGCATGCGGCCGGCGGGAATCGGGCGAGCGGCAGTGCGCTTCATCCCCGCGTCGATATCGGCCTCCCACCACTGGTTGAGCGCGGCGGCGCCGCCTGCGCCCAGCGCGATGCACAGCACCGCGCAGAAACCGATCAGGGGATGGATCTGGCCCGGCGCGGCGAGCAGGCCGCACAGGCCGGTGAAGATCACCAGGCTCATTACCCGCGGCTTGGTCAACGCGTAGAAATCGCGCCAGTCGGCCGGCAGCACCAGAGCGTCGACGCCCTGGGCCTGGCCGTTGGCCGATGCCGGGTTGTGCAGCGATTGGCTCATTATCCTCGCCCGATGCGCAAAGGGAGGGCGATCGGCCCTCCCCCGACCGCTCCCACAATGGGGAGCGGTGCTTGCGGGGCCCGCCCAGCGTGATGCCGGGCGGGATCCATCAATGGTGGCCCTGCGCTTCGATCACCGGCAGGGTTTCGAACTGGTGGAACGGCGGCGGGCTCGACAGCGTCCACTCGAGCGTGGTCGCACCCTCGCCCCAGTAGTTGGCTTCGGCCTTCTTGCCGGCGACCAGTGCGTAGATGATGTTGATGAAGAAGATCACCACCGACACCGCCATGATCGCATAGCCCATCGACGCGATGCCGTTCCAGTAGGCGAAGGCCTCCGGATAATCCGGGATACGCCGCGGCATGCCGTCCAGCCCGAGGAAGTGCATCGGGAAGAAGATCACGTTCACGCCGACGAAGAAGATCCAGAAGTGGACATGGGCGAGCAGTTCGCTGTGCCAGCGGCCGCTCATCTTCGGGAACCAGTAGTAGAACCCGGCGAACATCGCGGTCACCGCACCCAGCGACAGCACGTAGTGGAAGTGCGCGACCACGTAGTAGGTGTCGTGGAGGTTGTCGTCCACGCCGCCATTGGCCAGCACCACGCCGGTCACGCCGCCGATGGTGAACAGGAAGATGAAGCCCAGCGCCCAGACCATCGGCGATTTGAACTCCAGGCTGCCGCCCCACATGGTGGCGATCCAGCTGAAGATCTTCACCCCGGTCGGGACCGCGATGACCATGGTCGCCGCAGTGAAGTACATCTTCGTGTCGACCGACAGGCCGGTGGTGTACATGTGGTGCGCCCACACGATGAAACCGACCACGCCGATCGCGACCATGGCGTAGGCCATGCCGAGGTAGCCGAACACCGGCTTGCGGCTGAAGGTCGAGACGATCTGGCTGATGATGCCGAAGCCCGGCAGGATCATGATGTACACTTCGGGATGGCCGAAGAACCAGAACAGGTGCTGGTAGAGCACCGGATCGCCGCCGCCGGCCGGCTCGAAGAAGGTCGTGCCGAAATTGCGGTCGGTGATCAGCATGGTGATCGCCGCGGCAAGCACGGGCAGCGCGAGCAGCAGGAGGAAGGCGGTAACCAGCACCGACCACACGAACAGCGGCATCTTGTGCAGGGTCATGCCCGGCGCACGCATGTTGAAGATGGTGGTGATGAAGTTGATCGCACCCATGATCGATGCGGCACCGGCAAGGTGCAGCGCGAAGATCGCGAAGTCGACCGCAGGCCCGGGCGAGCCGGTGATGGTCGAGAGCGGGGCGTAGACGGTCCAGCCGGTCGCCGCGCCCAGGCCGCCGGGGCCGCCAGGCACGAACATCGAGAACATCAGCGAGGTGAAGCCCGCGACGGTCAGCCAGAACGAGATGTTGTTCATCCGCGGGAAGGCCATGTCGGGCGCGCCGATCATGATCGGCACGAACCAGTTACCGAAGCCGCCGATCATGGCCGGCATGACCATGAAGAACACCATGATCAGGCCGTGCGCGGTGATGAGCACGTTCCAGTGGTGCAAGGCCGCGTCCATATTGCCCGGACCGACCCCGACCAGCGGGATCGACGACGTCAGGATCTGGATGCCCGGCTCGGCCAGCTCGGCACGCATGATGCCCGAGATGACACCGCCGACGATGCCGGCGAGGATCGAAAAGATCAGGTAGAGCGTGCCGATGTCCTTGTGGTTGGTGGACATGAACCAGCGGGCGAAGAAGCCCGGCTTATGGTCGGCGTCATGATGCCCGTGATCTTCGGTGTGGACATCGAACCCTTCAGCGGTGGTAGCCATAAGTCTCTCGGTACCTGCTTGTTGGAGCTAAATCAGGTGGTCGCTTCGGCGGCCGGGGCCGCTTCGGCGGCAGCCGGTGCGGCTGCTTCGGTGGTGGCGGGCGCATCGGCGGCGGCAGGCGCAGCTGCCGGAGCAGCCGCAGCCTCGTCACCGGTGGTGCCGCCCTGCGAGGCGACCCAGGCCTTGAACTGGTCCATCGGCACCGCTTCGACCGCGATCGGCATGTAACCATGCTTGATCCCGCACAGCTCGGAGCACTGGCCGTAATAGATGCCGGGCTCTTCGATGAAGAGCACCTTCTCGTTCAGGCGGCCCGGCACGGCGTCGAGCTTGAACCACAGCGCCGGCACGGCGAAGGAGTGGATCACGTCGGCCCCGGTGGTCTGCAAGCGGATCGGAACGCCCACCGGCACGACCATGCGATGGTCGACGCCGAGGTGGCGGGGTTCACCCCTGGACAGCGCATCCTCGTCCGACAGCATGTTCGAAATCACTTCGAACCCGCCATTGTCGGGATAGGTATAGCCCCAGTACCACTGGTAGCCGGTGACCTTGACGGTCAGCGCATTTTCCGGCGGCGACTTGTACTGCTGCGCCACCAGGCTGATCGACGGGACGGCGATGCCGACCAGGATCAGTACCGGAACCAGCGTCCAGATCACTTCGATCAGCGTGTTATGGCTGGTCTTCGAAGGAACCGGGTTGGCGCCCTTGCGGAAGCGGATCATCACATAGAGCAGCAGCACGAGCACGAAGATGCTGATTATGGTGATGAGGGGGAAAAGCACATCGTTGTGCATCCACAGCGCATATTTGCCGGTCGGCGAATATTGCTTCTGGAACTGCCAGCCCTTGTCGGTCGGCTGCCCCTTGATCATGTCGGGGCCGAGCGGTTTGTAGGCGCCGGTGTCAGCGGATTCGCTGGCGGTGGTGGCAACCGCTGCACCAGCATCGGCGGCAGGGGCCGCAGCAGTGGTGGCTTCGGTGGCCGGGGCGGCAGCGGGAGCATCCTGCGCAAGCAGGGCGTGAGGCGCAAAAGCCAGCATTACCGCGGCCCACAGGGTCGCGATTGCACGCATAGCTCGACGGTTAACTTCTCCGAGTATCATCTTATCGACGCTTTCGCTTTTGTTGTTTCCGTTTGGCCGCGGGAACGACCGAAATGGACCCCCCCTTTCGGGTGCGTCTGGGCGGCCTATACGCATGGTTGCGGCTTGCCTCAAGCGTCTCTAGGGAGTTTTTTCGACAGCGTAACAGTTGCGGTTTTTCGCAGCTTTGCGCGCTTTCCCGACGGACAGGACGCATGACCGAAGACGAAGTGTTGCACGAATTCCGCGCCAGCGGCGCCTTGCTGGAAGGTCATTTCAAGCTCTCCTCCGGCCGCCACAGCGGCTATTACATGCAATGCGCGCGGGTTTTGATGGACCCGGAACGCGCCGCCAGGCTGGCCTTTGCCATCGCCCAGGCGATCCCCCGCGAGATCCGCAGCGAGATCGACAAGGTCGTCTCCCCCGCGATGGGCGGCCTGATCATCGGCCACGAAATGGGCCGTGCGCTGGGCAAGGAGGCGATGTTCCTCGAACGCCCGACCGGCACTTTCGAATTCCGCCGCGGCTTCCGCCTCGAACCGGGTGAGAAAGTGCTGATGGTGGAAGATGTGGTCACCACCGGCCTGTCCAGCCGCGAAGCGATCGAAGCGGTCGCGCGCGAAGGCGGCGAGGTGCTGGCCGAAGTGGCGATCGTCGATCGTTCGGGCGGCACGGCGGACCTCGGCGTGCCCTTCTTCCCGCTGATCGCACTCAATTTCCCGACCTATTCGGAAGACGAAATGCCGCCCGAACTGGCCGCGATCGAGGTAACCAAGCCTGGGAGCCGCAAGGCGTGAGCGATCCGGCCGCCCCCGGCCCGCTGCGGCTCGGCGTCAATATCGACCATGTCGCCACCATCCGCAACGCGCGCGGCGGCGACCATCCCGATCCGGTGCGGGCGGTGGAAATCGTCAGCGCCTGCGGCGGCGACGGGATCACCGCCCATTTGCGCGAAGACCGCCGCCATATCCGCGACGAAGATCTCGCGCGTATCCAGGCGGCGACAGACCTGCCGCTCAACCTCGAAATGGCGGCGACCGACGAAATGCTCGCCATCGCGCTGCGCCACCAGCCGCATGCCGCCTGCATCGTCCCGGAAAAGCGCGAGGAGCGGACGACCGAAGGCGGGCTGGATGCAGCCGGGCAGCACAACCGGCTGGTCCCTATCGTCAGCCGGCTGAACGATGCCGGCATCCGGGTGAGCCTGTTCATCGAACCCGACGAGCGCCAGCTGGAAGCCGCGCGGCTGCTGGGCGCCCCGGTGGTCGAATTCCACACCGGCGAATATGCCAATCTCACGGGCGATGCGCAGGCGGCGGAATTGCGCAAGATCGCCGCCATGTCGGCGCTCGCGGTCGACATGGGGATCGAACCGCATGCCGGGCACGGGCTGACTTACGAGAACGTCCAGCCGATCGCCGCGATCCCACAGCTCGCCGAACTCAACATCGGCCATTACCTGATCGGCGAGGCGATCTTCACCGGGCTCGAGGCCAGCGTGCGCCGCATGCGCGATTTGATGGATGCGGCGCGGTGATCATCGGCCTCGGCAGCGACCTCACCAATATGGATCGCATCGCCAATTCGCTGGAGCGGTGGGGCGAGAAGTTCGAGGCGCGCTGCTTCACCGATGTGGAGCGCGCCAAGGCGGCGAAGCGCCCCTACACCCGCACCGGCACATTCGCGAAGCGCTGGGCGGCCAAGGAAGCCTTTGCCAAGGCGGTCGGCACCGGCTTCTCGCGCGGGGTGTTCCACAAGGATATCGGCGTGGTCAACGCGCCCAGCGGTGCCCCCACGCTGGCACTGACCGGCGGCGCGGCGGCAAGGCTTGCGGAAATGGTCCCCGATGGCCATGAAGCCGTCATTCATCTTACCCTAACCGACGACCATCCATGGGCGCAGGCCTTCGTCGTGATCGAGGCCCGCCCCCTATGACTTCCGGATCCAAGGACATGAGCGACACCGCTGGAGACCAGCCCGACCAGCACGAAGCAGGGGGCAAGCAAGGCGACAAGCCGGCCAAGGACAAGGTCAACTGGCTGTCCGAAATCTTCGGCCTGGCGTTGATGCTGATGGGCGTGCTGCTGTTCCATTCGCTGGTCGCCAAGCCGTTCTACATCCCCAGCGAAAGCATGCTGCCCAACCTGCTGGTGGGCGACCGGCTGATCGTCAGCAAATATCCTTATGGCTGGAGCTGGGCCTCGGCCAGCTTCCACGCCCTGCCGCGCGGCGAGTGGCGGGTGATGGGCCGCACACCCGAATATGGCGATATCGTGATCCCGGTGAACCCGGTCCGCGACGAGGATTACATCAAGCGCGTGGTCGCACGCCCGGGCGACCGCTTCGCGGTGGTCAACGGCCAGATCATCCTCAATGGCAAGCCGGTGCCGCAGGCGGTCGAACCGCCGCTGCGCATCCCGATGGACGAAAACATGAAGTGCGACTTCGGCTTCGATCCGGCCACCGGCAAGCCGTTCGACTACAAGCACAAGCTGGCCGACGGGACCTGGGTGTGCGAGCCGCCCACCCTGCGCGAGACGATGCCCAATGGCGCGACCTATCTGATCATCGACCACATGGACCAGCCGCTCGACAATTATCCCGAAATCACCATCCCCAAGGACAGCGTCTTCGTGATGGGCGACAATCGCGACCATTCGGCGGACAGCCGGGCGGAAGTGTGGGAAGCCGGGCTCGGCGGGCCGGTGCCCATGGCCAATATCGGCGGGCGCGCGGAATTCATCACCTTCTCGCTCGACGGCACGACCGGGCTCAACCCGTTGAGCTGGTTCAGCTCCTTGCGCGGTGGCCGCGCCTGGACCACACTACGCCCCGCGATCGCCAGCCCCGCGATCGGTAGCGAGGACAAGCATGCCGAAGGAAAGTGAGGCGGAACAGATCCGCCACATAGGCGCCAGCCCGACCCGCATATCCAGCCCGGAACTGCGGCACGAGGCACGCAAGGCGCTGGTGTGGACGCTGGTCGTCGGCTTCGTAATCCTGACGGTATATCTCGCGCAATCGCTGCTGGTGATCTTCGGCGCGATGGTGTTCGGCGCGATGATCGACGGTGGCGCGCGGCTGATCGGCCGCTGGCTGAAAGTCGGGCGCATGGTGCGGGTGGCGATCGTGCTGATCCTGGCGAGCGCCTTCATCGTCTGGCTGTTCTATTTCGCCGGTTCGACCATCTCGCGCGAGGCCGCGGCATTTCCCGCGATTATCGAGCGGCAGGTCGGCGAATTGTTCGACTGGGCGCAGAAGCAGGGCTTCGACGTCCACCAGCAGGATCTCAACGGGCTGGTGGGCAATCTCGCCAGCGGCGTGGGCACGGTGACCAAGGCGATCGGCGGGATCGTCGGCGGCTTCACCACCATGTTCCTGATCGCGATCATCGGGATCTATTTCGCGCTCGATCCCAATCTGTACGAACGCGGGTTCGCCTGGATCATCTCGGAGCATCGCCGCGATGCCTTCCACGACACGCTGAGCCACCAGGCCGCGACCCTGCGCCGGCTGCTGGCCGGCCGCCTGTTCGGCATGGCGGTGGAAGGATTCTTCACCTGGGCGATGCTGGCGCTGTACGGCGTGCCGATGGCGGCACTGCTCGGCCTGCTGACCGGCCTGCTTGCCTTCATCCCCAATATCGGGGCGCTGGTATCGGGCGTGCTGATGGTGCTGGTCGGCTTTTCGGGCGGTACCGACATGGGGATTTACACCATCTTCGTCTATTTCGCGGTGCAGACGATCGACGGCTATGTGCTGATCCCGCTGATTGCGAAGAAGACGGTCGATCTCGCCCCGGCATTGGTGCTCGCGGCGCAGTTGATCTTCGGCGTGCTGTTCGGCCTGCTCGGCCTCGCCCTCGCCGACCCGATGCTGGCGATGATCAAGGTCGCGCTCGAACGTCGTTCGGTCCGCATCGACCAGTCCGACGCAAGCAACAAGGTGATCGCCTAATGGTGCGCAAGTTCCTCTATGTCATCGCGGTGCTGATCGTGCTGGTGATTGCCGCGATGATCGCCCTGCGGCTGTGGACCAAGGAACTGGCGGAAATCGCCTTCGTCCCGCGCGAGCCTTTCGTCGTCCAGCAGCCGCTGGACAACAATGCCTACCAGGATCCCGCCATGTGGTTCTCGCGCCCCGGAATCGGGGTGAGCGATCCGGCACGCTGGCAACCTGCGATGGCGAGCGGCGACGGCGCGCCGACCGTGGCGGCCACCGCAGCGGCCATCCCGCCGGTGGGGGGCGAGGCGAAGCGGAACTTCGCCGTCTTCTTCATCCACCCGACCAGCTACATGTCCAGCGCGCACTGGAACGCGCCGCTCGACGACCAGCAGTCGCAGGATCTCGCCCGGCTTTACATCAAGGGCATGGCCAGCCCGTTCAACCAGGCGAGCGAGATCTGGGCACCGCGTTACCGCCAGGCCGCCTTCGGATCGTTCCTCAGCGATGCCGAGGCTGCACAGCAGGCGAAAGACGCCGCTTATGCCGACGTGCTGCAGGCATTCGACTATTTCCTCGCCAGCGTGGACAAGGACGAGCCGATCGTGCTCGTCGGGCACAGTCAGGGCGCGCTGCATCTCGAACGGTTGCTGCGCGAACGCGTGGCCGGCATGCCGCTCGCCCACCGCGTCGCCGCCGCCTATATCGTCGGCTGGCCGGTATCGGTCGAACATGATTTGCCCTCGCTCGGCCTGCCTGCCTGCGCGACACCCGGCCAGCCGGGCTGCATCATGAGCTGGTCGAGCTTTGCCGAGCCCGCCGATCCCGGCACCGTGCTCGAAGCCTATGCGGCGTCGAAGGGGTTCGACGGGAAGCCGCGCGGCACCAGCCGCATCCTGTGCACCAACCCGCTGACCGGCAGTGTCGACGGCACCGCTCCGGCATCGAGCAACCTCGGCACGCTGGTGCCCGATGGCGATCTGTCCTCGGGCGAGCTGGTCCCCGCCTCGGTCCCCGCGCGCTGCGACAGTCGCGGGCTGCTGCTGATCGGCGATCCGCCGGAAATGGGCAGCGCGGTGCTGCCGGGCAATAATTACCACGTCTACGACCTGCCGCTGTTCTGGAAGAATGTGCAGGCCGATGTGGTCGAGCGGGTGAACGCATGGCAGCCGGCGCGCTGATCGCGGATAATGCGATCGACTTTCGCACCGCGCTGCCCGGTGGAGGCGCATTGCTGGCGCTCGATGTCGGGACCAAGACGGTCGGCACGGCCTTCTGCGACGCGGGCTGGCGCTTCGCCTCCCCCGGCAAGACACTGCCGCGCGGCAAATTCACGCACGACGCGCAATTGATCGGCGATCTGGTCGCCCAGCGGTCGGTCCGCGGTGTGGTGATCGGCCTGCCGCGCAATATGGACGGCAGCGAAGGCCCGCGCGCGCAGGCCAGCCGCGCCTATGCCCGCAATATCGCCGCCAGCCTGAACCTGCCGGTGCTGCTGTGGGACGAACGCTGGTCCACCGCCAGCGCCGAGGCGGCGATGATCGGCCAGGACATGAGCCGCGCCAAGCGGGCCGAGAAGATCGACAGCCATGCTGCCGCCGTAATCCTGCAAGGCGCGATCGACGCGCTGGCCGGCGGGGCGTTCTAGCCCCTATAGCCCCAACCGCCTGTCAGCCCTTCCCGCGGGTCTTGGTCTTGCCCGCCTGCGCATGGGCTTCGATGAACGCGATGATTTGCCCTGCAATATCCTTGCCGGTCGCTTCCTCGATCCCTTCGAGGCCGGGGGAGGAATTGACCTCCATGATCACCGGGCCGTGGTTGCTGCGCAGCATGTCCACGCCGCACACGTTCAGCCCCATCCACCGCGCCGCGCGCACCGCCGTGCTGCGTTCCTCGGGCGTGATCTTGACCACCGCTGCGCTGCCGCCGCGATGAAGGTTGGAGCGGAAATCGTCCGGCGCGCCGGTGCGTTTCATCGCGGCGACCACCTTGCCCCCGATCACCAGCGCGCGGATATCGGTGCCGCCCGCTTCCTTGATGAATTCCTGTACCATGATGTTGACGTTGGCGCCGCGAAACGCCTCGATCACCGATTTGGCGCTGCTCATCGTTTCGGCCAGCACCACGCCGATCCCCTGCGTCCCTTCGAGCAGCTTGATGACCACCGGCGGGCCGTTGACCGCCTTGATGATCTCTTCGGTCTGCTTGGGGTCGTGGGCAAAGGCGGTCAGCGGCAGGCCCAGCCCGTGCTTGGCAAGGATCTGCATGCTGCGCAGCTTGTCGCGGCTGCGGCCGATGGCGACGCTTTCGTTGAGCGACCACACGCCGCTCATTTCGAACTGGCGCAGGATCGCCAGCCCGTAATGGGTGATCGAGGCCCCGATCCGCGGAATCACCGCGTCGTAGCCTGTCACCGTCGCGCCATTGTAGCTGACCGTCGGGCGGTGGGTGGCGATGTTCACCGTGCAGCGCAGCGTGTTGAGCACGTCGATTTCGTGCCCGCGCGCCTGCGCCGCCTCCACCAGCCGGAGGTGCGAATAGAGGTCGGGATTGCGAGCAAGCATCGCAATCTTCATGGGATTGTTCCTTGCGAATAATTCTTATTGATTTTCAGGTTTTTGGGTGAGCAGCCACGAGCGCCCGGGATCGACCAAGAATCGCCTCCGCAGCGCCATCCGGCCCACGAGCATCGGATACTTCATGTCGCTGCGATCCGCGAGGCTGAATTCGGTGCGGAAGGCGAATTCGCCGATCACCAGCCTCGTCTTGACGACCAGCCGTTGCTCCGAAACGCCGTTGGACGAGGTGATGCTGCGATGTTCGACATGCGGGGCGATGCATTCGCGCGGCGCATGCCCCTCCCCCAGGTCGAGCAGGAAGCGCACCCATTCCTGCCCGTCGCGCTCGAAACATTCGGCGGCGAGCGCGTGGAGCGAGGATGTCTGCGCCCCGGTGTCGATCTTGGCCGCGAGGCCGACCAGCCCCAACTCGGGCAGGCCGACCGCCTCGCGCCAGCCGACCAGCGGCAAGATGCCGTTGCTGTCCCCCATCGGCTGCCCCGGCGCGCCTTACCAGCCCTGCGGCTTGCCCTTGTTCTGCTCGTCGAGCCAGGCCTTGAGCGGCGCGAAATATTCGATCAGCGCCTCCGCACTCATCTCGCGGCTGCCGGTGAAGGCTTCCAGCGCATCGGGCCAGGGGCGGCTGGCACCCATCTTGAGCATCGCATCCAGCCGCTCGCCCACTTCCTTGTTGCCGTAGAAGCTGCAGCGATGGAGCGGGCCGGTCCAGCCGGCCTGTTCGCAGGCGGATTTGAAGAACTGGAACTGCAGGATCCGGGCGAGGAAATAGCGCGCATAGGGCGTGTTGCCCGGAATGTGGTACTTCGCCCCGGGATCGAACGCATCTGCGGGCCGCTCGACCGGCGGCACGATGCCCTGGTACTTGCGGCGCAGCCCGGTCCAGGCGGTGTTGTAATCTTCCGGCTTGATCGACCCGTCGAACACCCCCCAGCGCCATTTGTCGACCAGCAGGCCGAAGGGGAGGAAGGCGACCTTGTCCATCGCCTGGCGCAGCAGCAGCCCGGTGTCCTTGTCGGCGCTGGGCACATCCTTGCGATCGAGCAGCCCGATCTGGACGAGATATTCCGGTGTGATCGACAGCGCGATGAAATCGCCGATCGCTTCGTGGAACCCGTCATTCGCGCCGTTGAGATAGAGGTAGGGCTGGTCGTTATAGGCGCGCTGGTAGTAATTGTGGCCCAGCTCGTGGTGGATGGTGACGAAATCGTCCGCATTCACCTTGATGCACATCTTGATGCGGATATCGTCCTTGTTGTCGATGTCCCATGCGCTGGCGTGGCACACCACTTCGCGGTCCGCCGGTTTGGTGAACTGGCTGCGCTTCCAGAAACTTTCCGGCAGCGGCGCGAAGCCGAGCGAGGAATAGAAGTTCTCGCCGATCTTCACCATGTCGAGCGGGCCCTTGCCCTTGGCCGCCAGCAGGTCGCCGATATCGTAACCAAGATCGCCTGACCCGGCGGGGGCGACCAGCGGGTAGATATTGCCCCATTCCTGCGCCCACATATTGCCCAGCAGGTCGGCGCGGATCGGGCCGGTCTTGGGCTGCACGGCATCGCCGTATTTCTCGTTGAGCTTCCAGCGGACATAGGTGTGCAGCGCCAGATACAGCGGTTCGACCTGCTGCCAGAGGTGTTCCATCAGTGCGGAGAATTCCTGCGGGCTCATGTCGTAGCCCGACCGCCACATCGCCCCGACATCGTCGAAGCCCAGCTCATGCGCGCCCTGGTTGGCGATTTCGACCATGCGCGCGTAATCCTGCTTCATCGGCGCGCCGACATTGTCGTGCCAGCTGGCCCACATCTCGGCATATTCGGCAGGCGTATGGTCAAGATTGCCCATCTCGGCCTCGATATCCGAGCCGCTGATCGGCTTGCCGCCGAGCGTGCCCTTGCCCTTGCCATATTCCGAATTGAGCCGGGTCGCGATTTCGCTGAGTTCGGCCGCCGCCCCTTCGGTGGTTGGCGCGGGCAGCACGATGCCGTTGCGCAGGATGTCGAGCTTGCGCTGCGTGTCGTAGTCGAGCCCCGCAACCTTGGCATATTTCGCCGCTTCCAGCGCATATTGGACGGATTTTTCGGTGCCCACCGCACCGACCTTGGCCGCCAGTGCATCGGTATCGTCGGTGATGTAGGTCGCATTCACCCAGAAGGTGCGGCTGGCTTCGACCGAGTAGTCGAACAGATCGCTTTCCACCCCGGCGACCCACTGCTTCGCCCCGTCCGGCGTCATCGGCGGCGCCTTGTCCGCACTGTCTTCCGCTGCGGCGGGTGCAGCTTCGCCGTCGGCGGCATAGGCCGGCGCGGCCAGACACAACGCGAGGGCGGAAAGGGCGAGCGGAGAAAATTTCATGGTCATGTGTCCCTGAACATGGCGATCCCTTGCGGGAGTTGGTTTCGATTGCGACCAGACTGGACCGGGGCGAGCGAGTAATCAAGCCGCGCTGCCCTGCTTTACCGCGCCATCTCGTCCGCAGCCCCCTTGGCGCCAGGCACCATCTAACCCCTTTGCGACCATGGAACGGGCGGGTTGCGCCCTTCGGAAGCAATCCATACGGTCCCGAATCGCAACGAATGGCAATCGACGGGGGCAAAATGTCGACCAAGCTGCATGTACCGGCCAGATTATTGGCCGCGCCCTTCTTCGCTTCGCTGGCCTTTTACTCGGCGCCAGCGCTCGCAGCTTCGTTGACCCAGCCATGGCAATTCATCTCGGTGGAGGGCGATTGTTCGCTGATGGCAAAATACAGCGACGGCACCGGGATGTTCGTCACCGCGAAACGGATCGGCACGCAGGATGTCGTCACCATGCGGATGGTCAATGCCGCATGGCCCCGGGTCGAAGGGCAGCAGGCTGGCGGGCTAACCCTGTCGTCGGGCGAGAAACTGACCCCGGCGGTGAGCACGGGAACGCGGACAGGGTCCGACATTCTCTACGCCAGCGCCTATCTGCGCGACAGCGGCATCATCGAGAAACTCTCCGCCAGCAGTTCGATGAATATCTATATCGCCGGGGGTCAGCGCGGCCCCTTTCCGCTCGCGAATTTTGCCTCGCAGGTTCCCGCGCTGCAACGCTGCGTCGGCTGGCCCGTAACGGGCGCCGCCGGAAGTTCGGCACAAGCCACCCGGCCCGCCCCGACGACCGCACCACCTCCGGTCCAGAGCCCGGCCCCGGTGGCTGGCGCGGTGGCTGGCAATTCGATCGCGCAGCCGCGCGGCGAATGGGAGCTGAAGCGGAACAGCAGCGGCCAGTGCGACGTGACGGTTAGCTATGACGACGGCACCGTCATTTCGATCTTCGCCCGTCGCAGCGACGAGCCGGGCAAGAATTTCCTGTTTTTCTTCGCCGCCAACGCACGCTGGCGCGGTGCCAGCCCCGAAACCGAATTCAACGGTTCGATGGCGTTCTCGAACAATGTGTCACGCGACGCGCTGGCCGGGCTGAAAGGCACGGTCGACCTCGGCAGCGGGACATCGTGGGGCAGCTACAAATTCGGCTACATTGACGAAAAGAGCGACGTCGCGGCGCTGTTTTCCTCGCAGAGCTGGATGCAGCTGCGCGAAGGGTCCGCTGCGATCGGCAAATATTCGCTGAAAGGGTCGTCCGCCGCGATGACCAAGCTGCGCGGCTGCGCCGGCTTCGGCACGCAGACGACCGCGCAGGTCGAAACCACCACCCAGAAAAGCAAGCTCGCCAAGCAGAAGCTGATCGAGATTTTCGACCATATCATCCTGGCGGATTCGCGGACCTGGATGTTCAATCGCTACGATCCGGGCAGCGTCTATGATTTCCAGATCACGCAATATGATGCGCGCGGCGACCCGGCGACGATCCGCGTCTTCTACACCTACAATCGCGGGATGAAGGGTTATGTGGACGTGTCGATGCTGCACGGCGAGCCGAGCTGCATGCGCTTCCACGACAATGGTTTCGTCTGCAAGCCGGTCTATTGACCGGCAGGCAGCGGCGCCGCTTCAGCGCCCGAGAAATGCCACCAGCGCAGCGCCGAGCGCCTTTTCGGTGACCGAGCTCATGTGCGTGCCCGGGATTTCCACGAAATGCCCATCGGGCAGCGCCTCGGCCAGCGCGTCGGGCGAGCCATTGTCGCGGTCCTGCGCGCCGCAGACCACCAGCGTGGGCATGGTAATCGCATCGAGGCTGTCGATCCGTTTCCAGTCGAGCGAGGTCAGCAGCAGGCGCGCAGCCACGAGGTCGATCTTCTGCGTTTTCATGAAGCTGACCGCCATGAACGCAGGATCGCCGCGCTTCACCTCGCCGAACCGGTCGATCGCGCCGATGAAGAAGGCGATGCGATCGTGCCAATTGCGCAGGCTTTCCAGCCCCATCCCGGCAAGCGCCAACCGCCGCGGGGCCAGCCCGGCGACGACAGAGGCGAAAGCCGTGCGCGCGCCGAGCGAGAAACCGACCAGGTCGAAATCCTCCAGTTCCAGCGCCGCGACCAGCGCGAACACATCGCGCACCAGCACATCGGGCGGATAGGCGGCGGGGTCGTGCGGCTTGCCGCTGGCGCCGTGGACCCGAAGATCGGGCATGATCGCCTCGAACCCTGCCGCCGCCAGTTGCGCGGCGGTGCCGAAGCGGATCCAGTTGGTGTTCGCATCGGAAAACAGCCCGTGGAGCAGCAACACCGGCCTGCCCGCACCCATGCGATGCACTGCCAGTTCCACCCCGTCGAAGCTGGCGATCATATCGGTTCGCAGATCGTTCATTCCGGCACCTCCAGCCCGACCGCGTGCCAGCGCGTGGCGACGCTTTCGGTTTCGTCGCTGCGTTGGCGGGGGAGATGGCTCGTGTCCAGCCACGCTTCGTGGAGGCTTTCCACCCCGGCGTGCAGGGTCGGGGTGAATTCGGACGGATCGTCGAAACTGCCGAAGGTCAGGTCCATCTTGTCGTGTCCGTTGAAACGGAAGCCGAGCGGCGATCCGCACTGCGAACAGAACGGGCGCCGGGCGATGGGTGAGCTGGCATACCAGTCGGGTTCGGCCTGCCATTCAACCGCCGAAACGGGCAGGAACACGAACGTCGCGGCAAAGCCACCGGTCGCCTTCTGGCACATCTTGCAGTGGCAGTGATAGGCTGCCGCCTCGCTCACATCCGCCGTATAGCGCACGCGGCCGCACTGGCAGCCGCCCGCTTTCACCTTGTCCATCGCCGTTCTCCTAGCGGAAGATACAACCCGTGCCGGCCCACAGGTCGGTCACCTTCGCGCCAGCCCCTTCCCCGTCGAACAGGCCCGAGACGATCGCATTGCCTTCGCCCATGACGAATTCCTCGCCCAGCGTGCTGTCGTCCTGCATCTTCACCTGCGCCGCCAGGTCGCCGCGCGTTTCGCCCGGCAGCCAGGGCGCGCCATTGGCCGACCAGCCGACGAATTTGTCGTCCTGGAAATTGAGCGTCAGGGTCCCGTAGTGCGAGAAATCCATCGGCCCTGCGCCGCATTCATCATTGTGATCGCGCGATTTCGGCTCCCCCAGCAGCGGCACCAGCGCGACCTCTGCGGCGGCGCGTGCAGTGCCGAAGGCCACCTGGATGTCGCCCTTCGCCCCGGCGATCGAAATGCCGCCGGCGTTGAGCGCCCCGTCCGCCAGCGCCACCGGCGCGGCGGTGCCGGTCGGCGCGGCAGCTTCGCCCTTCGCGGGATCCGGCGGGTTGCCTGCCGGGTTGCAGGCGGTGCAGGCCAGCGCGAGGAACGGCAGGATGAAACGCATTGCTAAATCTCCCCCGGCAGGCCCGCTGGGCGTCGGTAAACCCCCGCACGACCTGCACACATTCGGACATTACGAACGTGACATGCGCGCCACAATGCTGCAACAGCCGAGCTAACGGACTGCAAATCTTCACGATGGAACAGAGCGAAACCATGGCCGAGGCCGATCCCCAGATTGCCGCCCCGCAGGCGGGCGATGCACCGCAGGGCGCCGCCGGAGAGGCCCCGGCCAAGCCAAGCCGCAAGCTGGGCCGCATGGCGCTGATGATCTCGCTCCCGCTGCTCCTGCTGATTGGCGGCGGGCTGTACTGGTATTCGCTGCAGGGCAAGGTTTCGACCGACAATGCCTATGTAAAGCAGGACATGGTTTCGGTCAGCGCCGAAGTCGGCGGCAAGCTGGTCGAGGTGTTCGTCAAGGAAGGGCAGCAGGTCCAGCAGGGCCAATTGCTGTTCCGGATCGACCCCGAGCCATACAAGCTCCAGATCGAACAGGCGCGCGCGGCGATCGCCGGGGCGCAGGCCAATGTCACCGCCCTGTCGAACGATTCCGCGCTGTCGGGCGCGGATATTGCCGCCGCGCGCGAGGATATCGCTTTTGCCGATGCCACCCTGGCGCGCCAGCAGGCGCTGTGGAAGCGCGGCTTCACGACCAAGGCCGATCTCGAAGCGGCCCAGCATGCCGCCGCCCAGGCACGCGAACAATTGCGTTCGGCGCAGGCGCAGCAGACAGAGGCGCGTGCCAAGCTGGCGCATGGCCCGGCAGTTCCCGGTGAAAATCCGCAAATCGCCGCCGCCCGTGCGCAACTCGCGCAGGCGCAGCTCAGCCTCACCCGCACCGAAGTTCGCGCGCCTTCCGCCGGGCGCGTGGCGCAGGCGGACCGGCTGCAACTGGGCCAGCAGGTGGTCACGGGCCTGCCGATGCTGACACTGGTCGAAACCGGCAGCACCTATGTCGAGGCGAATTTCAAGGAAACCGACCTGGCCGACATGCGCGTCGGCCAGCGGGCCAAGCTGGAATTCGATGCCTATCCGGGGCTGGAGCTGGAAGGCCGCGTGTCGTCGATCGGCGCCGGCACGGGGTCGGAATTTTCGGTGCTTCCCGCACAGAACGCGACCGGCAACTGGGTCAAGGTGACGCAGCGCGTCCCGGTGCGGATCAGGATCGAAGACACCAGCAAGCGGCCGCTGATCGCGGGGCTGAGTACCACGGTTACCGTCTACACCGACGAAACCGCCAAAACGGACAAGTAACACGTGGCGAGCGCCGCCGCCCCCGCATCCGATCGGCGCAAGACACCTCCGGCGAGGCCGCAACCTGTCGCCGATGTCGCCGCGCTGCCGGTGGAAAACACCCCGCTGCTCGTAGTCGGGCTGATGGCGGCGACGCTGCTGCAGGTACTCGACACCACTATCGCCAATGTCGCCATCCCGCATATGCAGGCCTCGCTCGGCGCGACTGTCGACACGATCACCTGGGTGCTGACGAGCTATATCATCGCCTCTGCCGTGGCGATGCCGATCACCGGCTGGCTTGCCGAACATATCGGTGCACGCAACCTGTTCCTGTTCTCGGTCGCGGGGTTCATTGCCGCCTCCGCCCTCTGCGGGATCGCCCAGAATCTCGAAGAGATGGTGCTGTTCCGCGCGATCCAGGGTGTCGCGGGCGCGTTCATCGCGCCGCTCAGCCAGAGCTACCTGCTCGATTCGACGCGCCCCAGCCGCCACCCGCAGATGATGGCGATCTGGGGCATGGGCATCATGATCGGGCCGATCCTGGGCCCGGTGCTGGGCGGTTACCTGACCGAAAGCTGGAATTGGCGCTGGGTGTTCTACGTCAACGTCCCGGTCGGCCTGCTGAGCCTTGCCGTGCTCATGGTCACGCTGCCCACGCGCGAGCAGAACCGGCGGCGGTTCGACCTGTTCGGGTTCGCTGTCCTCGCGGTCGGGCTCAGCAGCCTGCAATTGCTGCTCGACCGCGGGCCGCAGGTCGACTGGTTCGATAGCGTGGAAGTATGGATCTACACCGGCCTGGCGGCGAGCGCGGTGTGGCTGTCGATCATCCATTTCGTCACTGCGCCCAAGCCATTGTTCGACCGCCATCTGTTTGCCGACCGCAATTTCGTGATCGCGCTGCTGTTTATGATCGTGATCGGGATGGTGCTGTTCGCCACCATGGCGCTGCTGCCGCCGATGCTGCAGCACCTGTTCGGCTACAGCGTGATCGATACCGGGCTGGTGCTGATGCCGCGCGGCGTCGGGGTGCTGATCTCGATGCAGCTGGCGGGCTATCTCACGCGCAAGGGCGTGGACACGCGGCTGATGGTCGGTTTCGGGTTCCTGATCGCCGCCTATTCGCTGTGGCAGATGGCGCATTGGTCGCTCGCCGTCGACACGCATGGGGTGGTCGTCAGCGGCCTGCTCCAGGGGCTGGGTATCGGGCTGGTGTTCATTCCGCTCCAGACCAGCGCTTTCGCCACCCTGCCCCCGCAGCTGCGGACCGACGGGTCGAGCCTGCTCAACCTGTGCCGCAACGTCGGTTCGTCGGTCGGCATTTCGATCGCCACCGTGGCGCTGGCGCATAATATCCAGGCGAGCCATTCCACGCTCGCCGGGCACATCACCTCCTCAACCACCAGTTGGGTCGATATCTCGACCGTCGACCGCTATCAGGGGCTGGGCGACACCGTACTCCAGGTGGTCGACGCCGAGGTCAACCGGCAGGCGGCGATGATCGCCTATGTGGACGATTTCTACATGATGATGTGGATGTCGCTGGCCGCGATCCCACTGATCCTGCTGATGCGCGGGCGCACTGGGCCGCACCGGCCGGAAGACGACGAAATGCCGCCGATGGAATAGTCAGGCGGCCCGCCAGCGCAGCGACATGCACGACAGGCCCGCGTCGATCCGGGCGATTTCCGCCACCGGCATCGCGACCGTCGCGAACCCGCGATGCTCGACCATTTCGATGGTGCGCGGGCAACGCGCATCGACCAGCACATGGTCGCGAATACGCAGCACATTGGCCGCCGGTTCCTCGCCTTCGGGCACCATCAGTCGCCGTAGCCCGCCGAACATTTCCGGCACATCGAGCGCCTGGGTGACGATCACGGTTTCTTCGTCGAGCATGCCGCATCCGGTCTTGAAATGGAGCACGCCCGGCGGGGTCGCAACAATGCGGCCGCGCTGGCCCAGCTCGGCAAGCGCAGCCATCAACGCCTGCGCGCCTGCACGATCGGTGCGCGCCGACAGGCCGATCAGCACCTCGTCCGGCGTCGCCAATACATCGCCGCCGTCGGCGAAGCCTTCGGCCAGATCCACCACATGGCCGAACCGCGCGCGCAGATGCGGCGCAAGCTGCGCCACTTCGCCCGCCCTGCTGGCCGCGCCGGGGCGCAGCAGGATGGCCCCCGGCCCGAACACCAGCGCCGGGTCTTCGACGAAAATGGAATCGGGATATTCTTCGAGCGCGGGCAGCAGTTCGACCGCCAGCCCCAGCCGTTCGAGCACCGCGCGATATTCGCCGTGTTCGCGCGCCACGCCCTCGTAGGTCGGCCCGTCATGGTCGCCCGCGCGCAGGCCGTCGGTGACCGAGCGGCCCGGCGCGCGCAGCAGCGCATGCGTGTAGTCGAAAAAGCCCAGCGTCAGCCCTTCTTGAGGTGCCGCTGGCCGAGCAATTCGGCGATCTGCACCGCATTCAGGGCCGCACCCTTGCGCAGATTGTCCGACACGCACCACAGCGACAGGCCGCTGTCGACCGTCGGGTCTTCGCGCACGCGACTGACATAGGTCGCGCCGTCGCCCGCGGATTCCACGGGGGTGACGTATCCGCCGTTCTCGCGCTTGTCGACCAGCATCACGCCCGGCGCCTCGCGCAGGATATCCATTGCCTGCTGGGCGGAGATTTCCTTCTCGAATTCGAGATTGATCGATTCCGAATGGCCGACGAACACCGGCACGCGCACGCAGGTGGCGTTGACCTTGATCTTGGGATCGAGGATCTTCTTGGTCTCGACCACCATCTTCCACTCTTCCTTGGTGGAACCGTCATCCATGAACACGTCGATATGCGGGATGACGTTGAAGGCGATCTGCTTGGTGAACTTCTTGGGTTCGACCGGATCACCGACGAAGATCGCGCGGCTCTGCTCGAACAGTTCGTCCATCCCCGCCTTGCCCGCGCCGGAAACCGACTGGTAGGTCGAAACCACGCAGCGCTTGATCGTCGCCGCATCGTGCAGCGGCTTGAGCGCCACCACCATCTGCGCGGTCGAGCAGTTGGGATTGGCGATGATGTTCTTCTTCACATAGCCGTCGATCGCGTCGGGGTTCACCTCGGGCACGATCAGCGGCACATCCGGATCCATCCGGTAGAGCGAGGAATTGTCGATCACCACGCAACCCGACGCAGCGGCGCGCGGGGCATGGACCTTGGTCGCATCGCTGCCGCAGGCGAACAGGGCGATATCCCAGCCGGTGAAGTCGAAATGTTCGATATTCTTGCATTTGAGCATCTTGCCGGTGTCGCCGAATTCGATTTCGGTGCCGGTCGAGCGCGAACTGGCGATTGCCGCCACCTCGTCACAGGGGAATGCGCGTTCGGCCAGGATCGCGAGCATCTCGCGCCCGACATTCCCCGTCGCCCCGACGACTGCAACCCGGTAACCCATCGCAATATCCTTTCGCAAACCGCATGCTGCACTGCGGAAGGCGCGCGTTAGACGCATGGCGCGCGCAAGGCAATGTCAGAACGCATAGGCAAATGGCGATCTCAGGCCGCGCCCGCCAGATGCACCACCAGCATGACCGCCCCGGCCAGCGACCCCGCCAATCCGAGTGCCGCCACCCAGCGGCGCCCCGCCCGCCGTATCCAGGCAATCGCGTTGACCAGCGCGAAGACGAGCAGGAATACGAAACTCGCCCCTTCGACCAGCCCGGCAATATCGCCCAGCAGCACCATCACTGCCGCCGCGCCCGAGATGACCAGCGTGCCGAACCACGGCACGTTGCGAGTATCGCGCGCCGCGAACAGCGCGGGCAGCTCGCCGTCCTTCGCCGCCTGTTCGGCCAGTCGCGCGGTCGCAAACACGGTGGCGTTGATCGCCGACCCGGCGGAGAAGGTCGCCGCAACCGATACGGCGATGAAGCCCGCCAGGCCCAATGCCTCCTGGCCCGCCAGCGCCAGCGCCACTTCGCGTTCGGCAACGATCGCCGGGGCACCCGCCAGCATGGTCGCGCCCAGCGACACGAGGATGTAGGTCGCCGCCGTCACCAGGATCGCCGCAGGCATGGCGATGGCGATGGTGCGGGGCGCATCGCGCATCTCATCGTAGTCGTAGCTCAGCAGCTGGAACCCTTCGTAAGCCATGAAGACCACCCCGGTGCCGACCAGCGCCGCCCAGAACCCGACCGGCTGCCCCGCATCGAGCACCAGCCGCTCCGGGTTCCAATGCCACAGCCCGAGCATCGCGAGGCCGAGCAGGATCGCCAGCTTGCTCCAAACCGCGACCTTCTCGACCAGCGTGGCTTCCGAGGCCCCGATCAGGTTGATCCCGGCGAGCGCTGCAATCGCTGCCAGTGCCGCCGCCAGCGCCACCCAATGCGGCGCATGGAAGACATTGGCGGCATAGGCGCCAAAGGTGACGGCATAGACCGATACGGTCAGCGTGTAGCCCGCGACCAGTATCCAGACGACCCCGCGCGCCGTGCGGTTCCAGCCCATGGCGCGCAGATAGGCATAGGCACCGCCGGGTTCATCGAGCTGGCGAGTGAGCGCGGAATAGGAATGGCCCGAGGCCAGCGCGATGATCCCGCCGAGCAGGAAGCTGATCCAGGTCCAGTGCCCGGCAACCGAGATCACCACACCCAGCGTCGAGAAAATCCCGCCGCCGATCATCCCGCCGACCGCCATCGCCCAGGCCCCACCCGGGCCGAGCGCATGGGTGGCGCTGTCCGCGCTGCTTGCCCTGTGCTGCTTCATGGCGCGCTGCCTAGCCCATGCCACTTGCGCGGTTCAAGGATTCAGGGGGACACCGCACCATGCCCCTCGAGTGAACCCCGTCCGGCGTCGCCCCTATCGTCCGCCCCCCGGCACCCCGTGGCGGGCGAGGAAATCGAAGATCGTATTCCAGACATGGACGCTGATCTTCGGCCCGGCGACGCGGTGGGTGTAGCCGGGGTAGAGCATCATTTCGAACGGCACGGCGTTGGCCTGCAGCAGGGCGATCAGCGCGCTCGAGTTTTCGAACACGACATTGTCGTCGCTCATCCCATGGATCAGCAGCAGCGGATCGGCGATCTTCGTCGCATCCTGCAGCGCATCGGATTTTGCATAGGCGGCTCCGTCCGCTTCCGGCGTCGGCAGGCCCATATAGCGTTCGGTATAGGCGGTGTCGTAGAGTTCCCACTTCGTCACCGGTGCGCCGGCGATACCCGCGGCATACAGCCCCTTGTCCGCCTGCAGCATCTTCAGCGTCATATAGCCGCCGTATGACCAGCCATAGGTCGCGATCCGCGCGGGATCGACGAAGGGCAGCGACTTGAGATACTCCGCGCCCGCCCGCTGATCGGCCACTTCCACCCCGCCCATCGCGCGCCAGATTGCCTTCTCGAAGTCCACCCCGCGATTGTTGCTGCCGCGATTGTCGAGTTCGAAGAAGATATAGCCCTTGTCGACGATCGCCTGTTCCAGCGCCCCGCCCCAGGCGCGGCTGACGACCTGCACATGCGGCCCGCCGTAATGGCTGAAGAACACCGGGTAGCGTTTGCCCGGTTCCATTTCGGGGGCGATCATCTTCCAGTGCAGCACCGCGCCATCGGCGGTGGTGATCGTGCCGAAGCTCGGCTCGCGATGGCTGGCGAGATAGGGCGCATAGGGATGGCCAGCCGCCAGCGCATTCTCCTCGATCCACACGATCCGCTTGCCCGCAGCATCGGCGAGATAGCTTTGCGGCGGTTGGGCGGGGCCGGATCGGCGCAGGATCAGCGAGCGCCCCTGTTCGTCCATCGTCGCCGAGTTGGCGAAGGCCGGATCGGTCAACCGCACGACCTTGCCCGGAGCGGACAGCGCCAGCGAATAGACCTGCGGCGCAAGCACATCGTCCTTCGTCCCGGTAAAGAACAGCGTACCGCGTTTCTCGTCCACGCCGACGAGGTCGGTGACCACCCATGGCCCCTTGGTCAGCTGCGTCCACTTGCCGTGCGCAAAGCGGTAGAGATGGCCATAGCCATCGCGTTCGGACCACCACACAAGGCTGCCGTCTGCCAGCCATTTGTAATGGTCGGTCAGGTTGATCCAGTGTTGCGGCGCGGCTTTCTCGCTGAACAGCACCTCGCTCCGCCCGGTGGCCGGATCGACCTCGAGCAGGTCGAGCCGCGTCTGCAACCGGTCGAGCCGCATGACGTAGAGCGTCTTGCCGTCACGCGCCCAATCGACCCGGGCAAGGTAGATGTCCTTGTCCGGCCCCAGGTCGACTTCGACCCGGTTTCCGCCATCGGGGTCGATCACGAACAATTGCACCAGCGCATTGGGCGTGCCCGCGGCGGGATAGCGCTGGTCGTAGGTGCGCGTCCCTTCCGCCCCGATCGCCGCGCGGGTGACGATGCCCACCGGAGCCTCGTCAAACCGTTCCACCGCGATGCGCCGGTCCTGCGGCGACCACCAGTAACCGGTGAAGCGCGCCAATTCTTCCTGCGCGACGAATTCGGCCTCGCCCCAATGGACGGTGTCGGCGCTCTCTTTCGGTGTGATCGCCACCGGGGCCGCCCCACCGACCGTGCCGGTATGGAGCTGGCCGCCGCTGACGAACGAGACGTATTTGCCCTGCGGGCTCAGCACCGGGTTCAGTTCATCCGCTGCACTGTCGGTCAGCCTTGCGACGCTACCATCGACCCCGGCAAGGAAGAGGTCGCCGTCGAGCGGCACGAGGATATGCTGCGAATCCTTCGCCCAGTCATAGGCGACGATCCCCTTCAGCCCGCCGATACGCTGGCGTTCGCGTTGCATCTTTTCCGCTTCGGACAGTTCGCGCCCGGTGCCGAGCTTCTCGGAATCGACCAGCATCGTCCATTGGCCGTTCTCGCGGTCATAGGCCCACAGATCGTAACGCTCACGGTCGTCCGCGCGATTGCGCAGCAGCGTCAGCCAGCGCCCATCGGGGCTCAGCTTCACCCCGCGCGGCGCCGCCCCGTCGAGCGAGGGGCTGGCAAACACGCGTTCGAGCGAAAGGTCGCCTGCTGGCGCGGTCTGGTCGGTCATCGGGGCACTATCCTGTTGCGCATGGGCGGAAAACGGCAGGGCGGCGGCAAGCGCGATGGCCGCTGCGGCACAATGGTATCGTAAGCGCATCCAGGCAGGCTCCGGTTTCGGGAAGCGGAAATGAAAAGGGCGGCCCGGCAACCCGGACCGCCCTTTGAACTCATACCCGTTTCGCTGTGTGGCGAAAGGGGGCCCTGCCTTACGCGTTTTCGCGACGCTCGGCGATGCGGGCACGCTTGCCGGTACGGCCACGCAGGTAATAGAGCTTGGCCCGGCGCACCACGCCGCGGCGAACCACGGTGATGGAATCGACGATCGGCGAGTACAGCGGGAACACGCGTTCCACGCCTTCGCCGAAGCTCATCTTGCGCACGGTGAAATTGCTATTGATCGAACGGTTCGAGCGCGCGATCACGACGCCTTCGAACATCTGCACACGCTCACGCGTGCCTTCGATCACCTTCACGCCGACGCGAACGGTGTCGCCTGCGCGGAATTCCGGAATATCCTTCGCCGCCTTGGCGATTTCTTCCGCTTCGATCTGCTGGATCAGGTTCACTGGTCCAAGTCCTTCTTCTTTTGCCGCGCGCCAGAGGCAGGCTGGGCCCGAGCACCACTGCGGCGCTCCCAAAGGTCCGGCCTGCGTAACCGTGTGTCTTCCTCGCTCCTTGCCTTGCGCCAAGCAGCGATCTTCGCATGATCCCCCGATCGCAGCACTTCAGGGATCGTGCGCCCTTCCCATTCCTGAGGTCGGGTATATTGCGGATATTCGAGCAAGCCGTCCTCGAACGACTCTTCGGTCCCGCTTGAAGGCGCGCCCATTACGCCGGGAAGCAGCCGAATGCAAGCATCGAGAATCATCAGCGCGGCAGGTTCCCCGCCGGACAGGACGATGTCGCCCACGCTGACCTGTTCGATCTCGCGCCCTTCGAAAATCCGTTCGTCGAAACCTTCGAACCGGCCGCACAGGATCGTCACCCCCGGGCCCGCCGCCAGTTCGCGGATGCGCGCCTGGCTGATCGGCGTCCCGCGCGGCGTCATCGCCAGCACCGGACAGGCGGGCTGCCGTTCCAGCGCCGTATCGACCGCGCGGGCGAGCACATCGGGTTTGAGCACCATCCCCGCCCCGCCACCCGCAGGCGTATCATCCACGGTGCGATGCTTGTCCTCGGCAAAATCGCGGATCTGCAGCGTCTCGCACGACCAGTCGCCGCGTTCGAGGGCGCGGCCCGCCAGGCTGATGCCCAGCGGCCCGGGAAACATCTCGGGATAGAGTGTCAGGATGGTGGCGGCGAAACTCACGGGCGGTTTCGCACGCAGCGTGGATGCAGCACCAGCACGGTAATCGTACAGCCCACCCACATGATGAAGGCGCGAACCAGCGCGACGTAAAATTCGAGGCCATTCGCCACGTTCTCCCCGGCCTCATAGCGCGCGAAGGAAAACGAGATTACAGCCGCCATGATGAGGCTCGCCACCAGGGCTGCCGCGCGGCTAGTTTCTTCACCGCCGATGTAGCGCGTAGCCAGCAGCGTCGCCGCTGATGCGATCGCGACGGCGGCCATCAGGGGCAGGATCCACGATTCGAGCATGGCCGTCGCCTTAGCGGCATGGCCAGCGCGCCACCAGTGGGGAGCGCTTTACCATCCCGTGCGTTGCGCCTGCATGAGCAGTGACATCGACGATTGCATCATCGTGGGCGCGGGGCCCGCCGGGCTGACGGCAGCGATCTATCTCGCACGCTATCACCTGGCGATCCGCCTGTTCGATTGCGGCACCAGCCGCGCGAGCTGGATTCCCACGAGCCACAACCACGCAGGCTTCCCCGACGGGATCAACGGCGAGGAATTGCTCGAACGCATGCGCGAACAGGCGGCGAAATACGGTGCCTTGCGCGAACCGAAGCGGGTCACCGACCTGAAGTGGAATGCGGATGACGCATGCTTCCTCATCACATGCGACGACGAGGAATACCGCGCCCGCACCGTGCTGCTCGCCACCGGGGTGGTCAACAACCGGCCCGACGGCATCGACGACCAGCTGCACGATGAAGCGATGGCGCGCGGGTTGATCCGCTATTGCCCGGTCTGCGACGGTTACGAGGTGACCGACAAGACGGTGGCGGTGATCGGCACCGGCGACCACGGCGCGGCAGAGGCGCAGTTCCTGCGCGGCTTCACCGCCGACCTCACGCTGGTGTCGCCCGGCGGTGCACACGATCTGTCCGCCGAATGCAATGCCGCGCTCGATGCTTCCGGCATCGTCCGGGTTGCGGGGCCATGCGGCGGATTTGCGATCGAGGGCGGGCAGATCGCATTCGACACGGCGCGGGGACGGATGGCTTTCGATTCGCTCTATCCCGCGCTCGGCTCGGTCGTGCGCTCGGGCCTTGCCGTCAAATGCGGCGCCGAGGTGGGCGATGCCGGCTGCATCCGCGTCGACGACCATCTCGAGACCAGCGTGCCCGGCCTGTTCGCAGCGGGCGATGTGGTGATCGGCCTCGACCAGATCAGCCATGCGATGGGCCAGGCGGGAGTCGCCGCGACCGCGATCCGCAACCGCCTGGCGCAGACCGTGGGATTGCGTCGCTAGCTCTTCGGCGGCGTGTCGAAAAAGCGCACGGCGGGATAGCCTGCGACCACCGCCAGCACCGCGGCCAGCAGGGTGACCTGAATCACCGAAGCGTGGCTGTCGCGCAGGGCCGCGGCGATCCCGGGCCCCATCGTCATCAACGCGCCGATCGCAGGCGCAACGATCCGCCGCCACCCGGGCGTGATGCGCGGGAACAGGCGGCGCAGCAACAGCGCCACCGACGCGGAAAATCCCGCGACGAGGCCGACGACGATCACGATGGCGATCAGCGACATGGAAACGTTCTGCCTGTCATTCGCCGCTCAGCCGCCACTCACCCGCCGCAACCGCCGCAACCGCCACCGCCGCAGCCCCCGCCGCCATCGCTGCCGCAGCCGCTGCTGCCGCAACCGGCGCCGCCTCCGCTTGCCTGGCGCATGGAGTGGAAGGCGGCGATGCTGGTCCCGGCCAGCACACCTGTGCCGTAAAGCGCGACGGCGTCGCCCATTTCCGCCTCGGTCGGCGCGCGCTTGAGCCGGGATGCCCCGCCCTGCGCATCGGCCAGCACCCGTTGCCCCGCCCGGGTGAGGCCATTGACCTTGAAGAAGCGGACCACCGCAAGAACCAGCGTCGCGAACATCAGCAGGGTCAGCAGCCCGACCGGCTCGCCCAGCGCTTGCCCCGCGGAGTACCGGTAATAACCGAGCAGCAGCAGCAAGGCGAAGGGGATCAGCGCGAACAGGCGCAGTTGCAAGCGGTCGCCACCCGCGATCATCCAGCCGCGATCCACCAGCCGCTCTTCGATTGTCGCGGCATCCTGTTTCAACGCGCCGTAGACGTCGCCGAAATGGAACGGGCTGGTCATGTGCAGCACCGTGCGTTCGGCGGGGCTGCGCCCCTCGACTTTCCGCACGGTCCGGAAGCATTTGCCATCGACCACCAGCGCCTCCTCGCCGAGCAGCCGCGCCACCACCGCTTCGCCCAGCCGCTTGCGCCGCCCGGCGAGCACTGCCAGCTCGTCCATCGCGGCATGCCCGCCGCCGCGCCCCTCGGCCCGCAGCCAGCGCGCGATCCCCAGCGAGACGAGCCAGGCAAGCGCCATCAGCGCGAGATAGAACAACAGGAACTGCTTTCCCGAAAAGACCGACAGGCCAAGCTCCATCGCCGAGCGCTCCCTAGAATGCCTGCACCGCCGCCAGCGTCGCCGCGATTGCCACCACGGCCAGCAGCAGCGCGCCCGCTGCGGCGATAGCATAGGCACGGTTTCTTGGCAGGATGATAACATCCACCGGATTTACCCGCACGGCGCGCGGATCCACTTCGAAGCGGCGGCGGGCAGAGGGCCAGATGTCGCCCGGCGGCATCTCCCCGAAGGCTTCCTCATAGCGTTTCAGCGTCTGCGCATACTGGCTGTAGAAGCGCTGGCGGTCGTCGCCCGTCCCCGTGGTCGGCCCGTGATGCAGCAGGCCGCCCAGCACGTCCGGGCAGAAACGCTGCCAGTAATCGCGCGAATAGGTCAGGTGCAGGTGCCATGCCTGGTCCACCGCGTCGGACGGGGTGACCTCATGCCCGGCAGTGAAGGCGAGGAAGCAGAACCGCTTGTATTCGGCCACGACCCGGGCTGCGAAATCCTCGCTCCAGCCGTTCTCGCGGGCGAGCCGCGCGCCAAACGACAAGGGCGCATCGGGCGGGCCGATCTCATAGGGTGAAAGGGCGATCCAGCGCGGATCCTGTGCGGTGTCAGCAGGCAAGGCCATGCTCGCCTGCTACCAAGCGAGGCTCAATCGTGCCAGCCATCCGCAACGACGAGCCGCTGCGCATCCCATGCAGGCACCGCGTCTTCATTCATCGGGACCATGAACCGCTGCGGTTTCTTGCCCGCTTCGGCAGGCTTTTCGATCTCGATGACGTCGCTCGCGCCGAAATTCTCGACCGCGACCACCGTGCCCAGCACCGCGCCACCGGTCGAGATCGCCGGCAGGCCGATCAGGTCGGCGTGGTAATATTCGCCGTCGCCCAGCGCGGGCAGCGCCGACCGCGGGACGGTGAGGGTCGATCCGCGCAACTTCTCTGCCGCATTGCGATCCGTGACCTGTTCGAAGCGGGCAATCGCCCCGCCCTTGCCATCGTCGCGGATTTTCTTGAGCGTCAGCATCTCGCCGCTGGGCGAAACGGAAAAGGCGCGGAACCCCCGCAGGGATTCCACGCCTTCGCCAAACAGTTTGACGCGGACTTCGCCCGTCACGCCATGTGCGCCGGCAATCGCGGCGAGGGTGACGGGCTTGTCCTGCATCGGCGCGATTACTCGGCCTTTTCTTCGCCGGCGTCTTCGGCAGCGGCTTCCTCGGCGGGCGCTTCTTCAGCGGCAGCTTCTTCAGCCGGGGCAGCAGCAGCGGACTTGGCTTCTTCCTCGGCAGCCTTGGCGGCTTCTTCGGCTTCAGCGGCCTTGGCGGCCTTTTCCTCGGCGCGTTCCTTGGCGGCTTCGCCCGGCTCGGCCTTCTTGGGGTTGTTGCGCGGTGCGCGTTCGAGGATGCCGGCGGCATCGAGGAAGCGGTGCACACGATCGGTCGGCTGGGCGCCCACGCTCAGCCAGTGGCGCGCGCGGTCTTCGTTCAGCTTCACGCGCTCGCCCGAATCCTTCGGCATCATCGGGTTGTAGGTGCCGATCTGCTCCAGATACTTGCCGTCACGCGGGCTGCGCGTGTCCGACACGACGATGCGGTAATAGGGGCGCTTCTTCGCGCCACCGCGCGAGAGACGGATTGCAACTGCCATTGTTTCTACCTTTCCAATCTAAAATTCTGAAATTACTTCTTTTTGATCAAATCCTGCAGGTTCGCGGGCATCTGCCCGCTACCCAGCCCGGGGAGCGCCGGGGGCGCGCCACCGCCGCCCATTCCGCCACCACCCATGCCGCCCATGCCGCCGCCGCCGAACAGCGCGCCAAGGCCCTTCAGCCCGCCCATCTTGCGGATCTGCTTCATCGCGCGGCCCATTTCCTGGTGCATCTTGAGCAGCTTGTTGACGTCCTGCACCTCGGTGCCGGAACCGGCAGCCACGCGCTTCTTGCGCTTGGCGTTCATCAGTTCGGGACGCTCGCGTTCCTTGGGCGTCATCGAACCGATGATCGCGTCCATATGCACCAGCACCTTGTCGTCCATGCCGCTCTGCGCCATCGCCGCCTTGGCCTTCTTCATGCCCGGCAACATTCCGGCGAGCATGCCCAGCCCGCCCATGTTCTGCATCTGGCGCAGCTGCGTGCGCAGGTCGTTCATGTCGAACTTGCCCGCCATCATCCGCTTGGCGAGAGCTTCGGCCTCTTCTTCCTTGACGACCGCCGCGGCCTTTTCGACCAGCGAAACGACATCGCCCATGCCCAGGATGCGGTTGGCCACCCGGCTGGGGTGGAAAGCTTCGAGCGCGTCGAGCTTTTCGCCCGTCCCGGCAAACTTGATCGGCTTGCCGGTGACATAGCGCATCGACAGCGCCGCACCGCCGCGCGCATCGCCGTCCATCCGGGTGAGGATCACGCCGGTCAGTGGCACTTCGCCGGAGAAGCTCTGCGCGACGTTCACCGCGTCCTGCCCGGTCAGGCTGTCGACCACCAGCAGCACTTCGGTCGGCGCGGAGACGGAGGCGACGGCCTTCATCTCGGCCATCAGCGCTTCATCGACATGCAGGCGGCCCGCCGTGTCGAGCAGCAGCACATCGACCGCCTGCAGCCTGGCGCTGTCCAGCGCGCGGCGGGCGATATCGACCGGCTGCTGGCCCGGCACGATCGGCAGCGTCGCGACATCGACCTGGGTGCCGAGCACCGCCAGCTGTTCCTGCGCGGCCGGGCGGTTGACGTCGAGCGACGCCATCAGCGCCTTCTTGCCATGCTTTTCGCGGATGAACTTGGCGAGCTTGGCGGTGCTGGTGGTCTTGCCCGACCCCTGCAGGCCGACCATCATGATCACCACCGGCGGCCTGGCATCGAGCGTCAGCGGGGCGGTTTCCCCATTCGAATCTGGGCCGCCCAGCATTTCGACCAGCTCGTCATTGACGATCTTGACGACCTGCTGGCCCGGCGTGACCGAGCGCAGCACTTCCTGGCCGATCGCCTTTTCGGTGACCGAATCGATGAAGCGGCGGACGACCGGCAGCGCCACGTCGGCTTCGAGCAGCGCAACGCGCACTTCGCGCATCGCATCGCGCACGTCCTGCTCGCTGAGCGCACCGCGCCCGCGCAGCTTGTCGAACACATTGCCGAGGCGATCGGACAGATTGTCGAACACGTGCCTGCTCCAAACTCAGTTCACGGCGGCAAAACCGCCTAAACGCGAAAAACGCCGGCGGACGAAAACTCGTCGGCCAGCGTGCGGGAAATTCCCGACTTGATGTATTCCGATGGTGGAGCCTAGCGGGATCGAACCGCTGACCTCCTGCATGCCATGCAGGCGCTCTCCCAGCTGAGCTAAGGCCCCATACCATCGAATTGCCCCGGCCTGGGAGCCGGGAGGCCGCCCTTTATGGATCGCAGGGCGGGTTGGCAAGGGGAATTTTCCCCCTGCCCTTTCGCAACGCCGAACTCAGTTATCGTCGTCGTTGTCGTCGTCGCCGGTGTCCACGCCGAGGTCGTCGTCGCCGCCAAGATCGACATCATTGTCGGGCGAATCGTCGTCCTCGTCGATATCCTCCAGATCGTCGTCACCCAGGTCGCTGTCGGGCTTGGCGTCCTTCTTCTTGTCCTCTTCCTCGAAGGGAATCGGCTGCTTGGACTTGAGCACCGGCTCGGGATACCACTTCTCGCCGCATTCGATGCACTCGACCGGCTCGTCGTTCCCGAGATCGTAGAAGCGGGTGCCGCATTTCGGGCAGGAACGCTTCGTGCCCCATTCTGGCTTGACCATTATAATTCCTCAATGCTGCCCGCCGCATCCGGCGGGGCGAAAAACTCGAAACTTGATGGGAGCGGATTCGTCCTGAATCAAGAGCGCGCGCGCCTTGCCAGAAGCTATTGCCACTGTCAAAGACGCCGCGCATCCGACCGCCGACAGACGGAACCCGCCGATTTGACCGACCAGCCTGCCACCCAACCGAACCGGCGCCGTTTCCTGCCCTCCGGCCCGCTGAAAGGCCGCATCCGCGTGCCCGGCGACAAGTCGATCAGCCATCGTTCGATCATGTTCGGCGCATTGGCCGTGGGCGAGACGCGGGTGACCGGCCTGCTCGAAGGCGAAGATGTGATGGCCACCGCCGCCGCCATGCGGGCGATGGGGGCGACAATCGAGAAGACCGGCGGGGAATGGTCGATCCACGGCGTCGGCGTGGGCACGTTGCTGCAACCGGCGGGCGCGCTCGACATGGGCAATTCGGGCACTTCCACCCGGCTGCTGATGGGCTTGCTCGCCAGTCACCCGATCACCGCCAGCTTCACCGGCGATGCCAGCCTGTCGAAACGGCCGATGGGCCGGGTGATCGAACCGCTGAGCCGGATGGGCGCCAGCTTCACCGCCAGCCCGGGCGGAACCTTGCCGCTGATGATGCAGGGCGCTGCACCTGCGGTGCCGATCACCTATCGCCTGCCGGTGGCCAGCGCGCAGGTGAAGAGCGCGGTTCTGCTGGCCGGGCTCAACACGGCGGGGATCACCACGGTGATCGAACCCGTACCCACCCGCGACCATTCGGAGCGCATGCTGACCGGTTTCGGCGCGCAGCTGGAAGTGGGTGAGGAAGGCGGCACGCGCGTGATCCGCATCCATGGCGAGGCCGAACTGCACCCACAGCAGATCGAGGTCCCCGGCGATCCGTCCTCGGCGGCCTTCTTCATGGTCGCGGCCAGTGTGGTGCCGGGCAGCGAATTGCTGATCGAGAATGTCGGCCTCAACCCCACCCGCGCCGGGCTGGTCGCGGTGCTGCGCCAGATGGGCGCGGACATCACCGAACAGAACGCGCGCGAAGTGGGCGGCGAGCCGGTGGCGGATCTGCTGGTGAAACACGCGCCGTTCAGCGGGATCGAGGTCGACCCGGCGATCGCCCCGGCGATGATCGACGAATTTCCGATCCTGTTCGTCGCCGCCGCGCTGGCCGAAGGGCGCACGGTGACACGCGGGCTGGAAGAACTGCGCGTCAAGGAAAGCGATCGCATCGCGGTGATGGCCAGCGCGCTGTCCGCCGCAGGCGCGCGGGTCGAGGAAACCGAGGACGGCTTGATCATCGACGGCACCGGCGGCGAGCCGCTGCGCGGCAGCAAGCGCGCCATCGCCACCCATCTCGACCACCGCATCGCGATGAGCATGGCCGTGGCCGGGCTCGCCAGCCGCGACGGGGTGGAAGTGGACGACACGGCGCCCATCCGCACCAGCTTCCCGAATTTCGAGGCGCTGCTGGACGGGGCAGCGGCTTGACCGCTTTCGACTGGCCCAGCCTCGTCGGCTTCGCCGGCATGGCCTGCATCATCGGCGCCTACGCCTATTTGACCCTGAACAATGCGCCGCATCCGCTCGTCCTGCACGGAACCAATCTGGCAGGCGCGATCTTGCTGACGGTATCGCTGGTATATCATATGAACTGGCCGAGCCTGGTGCTGGAGGCGTTCTGGGCAGCGATTGCCATGTACGGGATCGGCAAGGCGCTGAAACAACGGGGCACAAACGGGGGGACGCCCACATGATCATCGCCGTCGACGGACCGACCGCATCGGGTAAGGGCACCATCGCCAAGGCGCTGGCGAAGCATTTCGGCCTGCCGCATCTCGATACCGGGCTGCTCTATCGCGCGGTGGGATACCAGTGCGCGCTCAGCGGCGGCGATCCGGACGATCCGGCGGATGCGCTGGCCGCCTGCGAGTTTCCCGACGAATTGCTCGCCAATCCCGAATTGCGCAGCGAGGCGACGGGCGGGCTGGCCAGCCGCGCCTCGATCCACCCGGCCGTGCGGCAGGCGCTGTTCGAGCGGCAACGCGCCTTTGCCCACCAGCCGGGCGGCGCGGTGCTCGACGGGCGCGACATCGGCACGGTGATCGCGCCCGATGCCGATGTGAAGCTGTTCATCACCGCCACCATCCAGGCGCGCGCGATGCGCCGCTGGCTGGAAATGCAGGGCCGCGAGCTCGACCTCGAACTGCGTGAGATCGAGGCGGATATCGCCGCGCGCGACCAGCGCGACATCCACCGCGCCGATGCCCCGTTGCGTGCCGCAGAGGATGCGCTGGTGATCGACACGTCCGAGCTGGACCGCGACGCCGCGGTGGCGGCGGCACTCGATGCGGTCAATGCGATCACCGGGCAACAGTCCTGCCCCTGACCCCATACACTTTGCAAATTTCGCATATATCGACCGTTAGCGAGTCGGCCGAATAGCCGAAAACCGCGCATTTTCGTGCCCCATCGGCTCACCCGATTACTGAATTCGGATTCATTCGCTTTATCTAATATGTAAATTAGCGAAATGTCTTCTGGCGATCCGCGAATGGATCACCTATGACCAGGAGACAGACATGACCGACACCACCACCCACGGCACCCGCAGCCTGTCGGATTACAAGGGCAAGTGGCTGATCCTCTTCTCGCACCCGGCGGATTTCACCCCGGTGTGCACCACCGAATTCATGGGCTTTGCCGAACATGCGGAAGAATTCGCCAGCCTGAACGTCGAACTGCTCGGCCTGTCGATCGATTCGCACTACGCGCACATCGCGTGGATGCGCAGCATCGAGGAAAATTTCGGGGTCAGGATTCCCTTCCCGATCATCGAGGATATCTCGATGCAGGTCGCCAGCGCCTATGGCATGATCCATCCCGGCGCGTCGGATACGCAGGCGGTCCGCTCGACCTTCTTCATCGATCCGGACGGGGTGCTGCGCGCCATGGTCCATTACCCGATGAGCAACGGCCGCTCGATCCGCGAATTCGTGCGGCTGGTGAAGGCGATGCAGACCAGCGACGCCAACAAGGTCGCCACGCCCGAAGGCTGGCTGCCGGGCGACAAGGTGATCGTTCCCCCGCCGCAGACCGCCGACGAGGCAGCCGTCCGCGCCGACGAAGGGTACGAATACGTCGATTGGTACTTCTCGAAAAAGGCGCTCTGACGGCCTGCCAGCCATCTGAGCGACCTGCGGCGCGCACGGCCACCCTCCGGCTGTGCGCGCCGCTTCGTTTTAGGGTTCGCGTAAACTGTCAGGCTGATGACAGCATTGCACACCAACTTCCAACTTCGCGTCGGGGCCGGGATAGAGACGAGGACAATCAGCCCATGACCACCCGAGCCACCACCCGAGCCACCACCCACCGCCACACCCACGCCCACCCCGACTTCGGGCACCAGCACGTCGGTGCCGGCGGAAGTGATCGCCGCGCTCGACGCATCGCTCGACGACGAGCGCAAGGCCGAGGCGACCTATATCGCCGTGATCGACAAACTCGACCCGGTCGCCCCCTTCAGTGCGATCCTCGAGGCCGAACGCCAACATGCCGCGAAGGTCATCGCGCTCTACCAGGCGCGCAATCTGGCCGTGCCCGCCAACAGCTGGGTCGGTCGCGGGACGGCGGCGGACACATTGATCGACAATTGCAAGATCGGCGTCGCGGCGGAGGAAGAAAACATCGCGATGTACGATCGCCTGCTGGCCAGCCTGCCCAGCGGCAACGACGATGTGGTGCAAGTCTTCCTCGCCCTGCAGGCGGCGTCGCGCGACAATCACCTGCCTGCCTTCCGGCAATGCGCCGGGCTGTGACCGCGCGAAAGGGCTGATCGCAGCGGCGGCCCGGCGCGATTCCGCGCCTTTTCGCTTGCTTTGCGGCCCCCTTTCGCCTAGGCGCGCGACCGTTCTCGACAGCTGTGGCTCGACAGGACCTGCGCAGGCGCATCCGGCCCTGCGCGGAACACGGCCCTCTTGCCCCGTACGGCCCGCAATGGTGCGAGCAGACGGGTAAAGACCCCGGGTAAACCGGTGGCCGGTAGCAAATGTGAACGGGAAAACCGAACTTATGGCTTCTACTGCCAATCCCTCTCGCGCCGATTTTGAGGCGCTGCTCAACGAACAGCTCGGCGGCGCCGGCGAAGACGGCTTCGAAGGCCGCGTCGTCAAGGGCACCGTCACCGCCATCGAAAACGGCTTCGCCATGGTCGACGTCGGCCTCAAGAGCGAAGGCCGCATCGCGCTGCGCGAATTTGCCCGCGGTGAAGACGATCACGGCCTGTCGGTCGGCGACGAAGTCGAAGTCTTCGTCGATCGCGTCGAAAATGCCGATGGCGAAGCGATGCTCAGCCGCGACCGCGCCCGCCGCGAAGCCGCCTGGGACAAGCTCGAATCCGAATTTGGCGAAGGCAAGCGCGTCGAAGGCCGCATCTTCGGCCGCGTCAAGGGCGGCTTCACCGTCGACCTCGACGGCGCCGTGGCCTTCCTGCCCGGCAGCCAGGTCGATATCCGCCCGGTGCGCGATGTCGGCCCGCTGATGGACATGGCCCAACCGTTCCAGATCCTGAAGATGGATCGCCGCCGCGGCAACATCGTCGTCTCGCGCCGCGCCGTGCTGGAAGAAACCCGCGCCGAACAGCGCAGCGAGCTGATCGACAAGCTGGCCGAAGGCCAGGTGATCGACGGCGTCGTCAAGAACATCACCGACTACGGCGCCTTCGTGGACCTGGGCGGGATCGACGGCCTGCTGCATGTCACCGACATGAGCTACAAGCGCGTCAACCACCCCAGCGAAGTGGTCGAAATCGGCCAGAGCGTCACGGTGCAGATCGTCCGCATCAACCAGGATACGCAGCGCATCAGCCTCGGCATGAAGCAGCTTGAAAGCGATCCGTGGGATGGTGTCGCCGCGAAGTACCCGGTCGGCGCGAAGCTGTCGGGCACTGTCACCAACATCACCGAATACGGCGCCTTCGTGGAGCTGGAGCCGGGCATCGAAGGCCTGGTCCACGTTTCGGAAATGAGCTGGACCAAGAAGAACGTCCACCCGGGCAAGATCGTGTCGACCTCGCAGGAAGTCGATGTGATCGTGCTGGAGGTCGATTCGGACAAGCGCCGCATCAGCCTCGGCCTCAAGCAGGCCCAGCAGAACCCGTGGGAAGCCTTCGCCGAGAAGCACCCGGTCGGTTCGACCGTGGAAGGCGAAGTCAAGAACGCGACCGAATTCGGCCTGTTCATCGGCCTCGACGGCGATGTGGACGGCATGGTCCACATGTCCGACATCGCCTGGGGCATCTCGGGCGAAGACGCGCTGGCGCTGCACCGCAAGGGCGAGCAGGTCCAGGCCGTGGTGCTCGACGTCGATGTCGACAAGGAACGCATCAGCCTCGGCATGAAGCAGCTCGAAAAGGGTGCTCCGGCTGCCGGCGGCACGGCTTCGACGAGCGGCCTCAAGCGTGGCGACGTGGTCACCGTGACCGTGCTCGAAGTGCGTGATGGCGGTCTGGAAGTGCAGGTCGGCGACGACGGCGCCACCGGCTTCATCAAGCGCAGCGACCTCGGCCGCGACCGCGACGAACAGCGCCCCGACCGCTTCCAGGCCGGTGCGAAGGTCGACGCGATGGTCACCGGCTTCGACCGTTCGAAGAAGCCCAACTTCTCGATCAAGGCGCGCCAGATCGCCGAAGAGAAGCAGGCTGTCGAACAGTATGGTTCGTCGGATTCGGGTGCCTCGCTCGGCGACATCCTCGGCGAAGCGCTCAAGGGCAAGCAGTAAGCCTGCCTCGGGCCCGGCGGGCGGCCTGAACGCCGCCTGCAGCCAATAATCGAAGGCCCGTCGCTCACCCGAGCGGCGGGCCTTTGCTATGCAGGCGTGCACGGCTAGGATGCGCGCCATGATCCAGATCCACCAATTCCCCTGCCTGTCCGACAATTACGGATATCTGCTCCACGATCCGGCCAGCGGCGAGACCGCGGCGATCGACACGCCCGACGGCGCGGAATATCTCCGCCAGGCGCAGGCCAAGGGCTGGCGCATCACCCAGATCTGGAACACCCACTGGCATCCCGACCATGCGGGCGGGAACAAGGCCATCGTGGAAGCGACCGGCGCGCAGGTGAGCGGGCCGCAGGAAGTCGCGAAGATCGCCCCGCTAGACCGCGTGGTGACAGGCGGCGACACGGTCGCGCTGGGCAGCGTCACCGCGCAGGTGATCGACGTGGGCGGGCACACGCTGGGCCACGTCGCCTATCACCTGCCCGAAGCCGGGATCGCCTTTGTCGGCGACAGCGTGTTCGCGCTGGGCTGCGGGCGGATGTTCGAAGGCACGCCCGACCAGTTCTGGGCCAGCCTCTCGCGGATCAAGGCACTGCCAGGCGACACCCTGCTGTATTGCGCGCATGAATATACCACCTCGAACGCGAAATTCGCGCTGCATGCCGATCCGGATAACCAGGCGCTGGCCGAATATGCGGCGGAGATCGCCGACAAACGCAGCCGGGACGAATGGACCGTGCCGACGCGGCTGGACCGCGAACTGGCGACCAATCCCTTCCTGCGCGCCGATATCCCCGAAATGCAGGCGCGCTGGGGCGGTACCTCGCCGGTGGACACATTTGCCGCGCTGAGGGCGGGCAAGGACAGTTTCTAGAGGCCGGGAAGCGCTATGACCCACCTGGTTATCGCTGTCACTGCCGCCATCGTGTTCTCGATCGCGCGGGCCATACAGGATTTCCGTGCAAAGCGATATTGGTGAGCTGCCGCCGCGCTTCTTGTCGCCGTTGCGTTGTTAAGCCCACCTGTTGTGCCGACCCATGGGGCGACCATCGACCTGCCCACCCCATAACAAAAACCCCCGCGCGAGGCGGGGGTTTCGTGTCTGGCGCGAATGCCGGACGATCAGATGCCGGAAGTTCAGATGCCGGAGATCAGCTCGTCGGCCAGCTTGGCATCGGCTGCGGCGTCATGCTTTTCCGCGATCAGGCCCTTGGCAGCGGTCGCGGCGGTGCTGACGGCCACGGCGCGAACTTCCTCGACCGCGCTGCGTTCGGCAGCGGCGATCTTGTCTTCGGCCATCTTCTTGCGCCGTTCGATCATCGCTGTGCTGTCGGCTTCCGCCTTTTCGAGGATATGATCGGCCTCGCCCTGCGCATGCGCGATCATCGCTTCGGCGTCCTTTTCGGCGTTGGCAATCTTCGCGGCATATTCGTCGCGCAGCGCCTCGGCCTCGGCCCGCAGGTTCTTCGCCTCGTCAAGCTGCTGCTTGATCGCGGCGATCTTGTTGTCGAGCCCGCCGGTGATCGCCTTGTGCGCCTTGGCATAGCCGAAGGCGATGGCGAGCAGGACGAGCATCGAAAGCGACACCCATGCACCCGGGCCGAGGCCGAAGGCGTTGGGTTCGAGATGTTCGCCCAGCCCGTGGTCGGGCTGCTCGATCGCGCCGGTGTGATCGGCCTGCTGTTCAAACGGATCAGCCATGGCTCATCGCTTTCTTTACGGCGGACTTGGCGCTGGCCGCGGTGACCTTGACCCCGGCGAGGCGCTGGACGATGTCCTGCGCCGCATCGGCGGCCACGGCTTCGACTTCGGTCATGGCTTCGGCGCGGGCGGCAGAAATCTGCTCCTCCGCATCGGCCAGTTTCTTGTCGAGGCGCGATTGCGCAGCGGCCAGCTTCTTCTCGCTGGCGGCGGCGGCATCGGCCTTCGCCTTGGCGATGATCGCCTGGGCCTGCGCGCGATTTTCAGTCTCGCGCTTGCGCCACGCTTCTTCCTGGCCATCCGCCTGGTCGCGCGCGGCCTGGGCCGCAGCCAGGTCACCGGCGATCTGGTCGTCACGGCGGGACACATTCTCCATCACGCGAGGCACCATGCCGCGTCCGATGACGAAGAAGATGAGCCCGAAGAAGACCAGCACCCAGAAGATCTGGCTGGAATAGGTCTGCGCGAGCTGGGCTATCTGGGGCATTGAATCAGGTCCCGACAGTCAGGCGAAAAATCCGGTACCGGCCGGAGCGTATCCCCGGCCGGCAAATGCTATCACGATTTCGTCAGGCGACGAAGATCAGGATCATCGCGACGACGAACGACAGCAGGCCCAGAAGTTCCGCGGCGGCGAAGCCGATGAACAGGCGGCCCTGCTGGCCGTCGGCGGCGCCGGGGTTGCGCAGCGCGCTTTCGAGGAACGAGCCGAACACGTTACCCACACCGATGGCGGCCATGCCGGCACCGATAGCAGCGAGACCGGCGCCGATGAGCTTTGCAGCCTGAGGATCCATTTCCATAACTCCTTAGTACCCTACGGGATTTCGTTGGTTGAAAAGACGCTTAGTGAAGGTTTTCGGCATCGTTGATGTACAACGAGGCGAGCAGCGCGAAGACGTAGGCCTGGATGCCGGCCACAAGGATTTCCAGCGCGCAGATCGCCACCATCAGCACGAAGCTGAGCAGCGCGACGACCGGGCCGATGCCCGAGCTCATCGCGTTCAGCCCGTCGATGACGAAGGACGAAAGCACTTCGAGCAGCACGTGGCCGGCCATCATCGCGACGAACAGTCGCAGGCCAAGGCTGAAGGGCCGCACCATGAAGCTGACCAGCTCGATCACGAAGATCAGCGGGATCATCACCAGCGGCGTGCCGTGCGGCACGAAGAGCGAGAAGAAATGCAGCTTGTGCTTCCAGAAACCGACCACCAGCACGATCAGGAAGCTCATGATCGCCAACGTGCCGGTTGCGGTGAAGTGGCTGGTGAAGGTGAAGGCATGCAGCCCCACCACGCCCAGCGGCAACAGGCCGAGGATGTTGGCGAACAGGATGAACATGAACAGCGAGAAGATATAGGGCACATATTTGCGCCCGGCCTTGCCGATATTCGCTTCGAGCATGTCGTCGATGAAGCCGGTGAAGCTTTCCACCGCCATCTGCCAGCGGCCCGGGACCAGCTCGCGCTTCATCCCGCCCCACACGAAAATCCACAGCGCGACGGCAGCAATCGCCATCCACAGCGCGCTGTTGGTGAAGGCAATATTGTAGCCCGCGAGTTCCCAGTGCTGCGAACCGAACATCGGTTCGATCATGAACTGGTGCATCGGATCGACTTTGGCCTGTTCGACTGCCACGATTTTGACCGTTCCCTAGCACATGTGAACAGCGCCCCCACGGCCCCTCGCCGGGGGCTCAGTCGGGGCGCTTGTTCGCCATCCGGAATATATTCCTGAAGGCGACCGCCATTCCGAGGAACAGCATCACCAACAGACCCCAGGGCGTCGTCCCGGCAAACTGGTCGATGACCCAGCCGATCAGGCCGCCGCCGAGAATCCCGCCGATAAGGTCCGCCAGCACACGGTTGCCGAGCTTTTCATTCGCATCGGCACCCCTGACCTGCGGCCGGTTACGCTCTTCTTCGCGCTCTCGCGCGGCTTTCAGCCGCGCTTCGAGTGCGTCGATCCGCGCATCCTCGGCAATCGGTTCTCGTGCGGGCTGTTCGTCGCTCATGCCATGTTCCTTAAGGGAAATACGCGGCACGCGCAAAGTCCTGCCCGCCGAAGGCGTGGCCCCATTAGAAGGGGGCTATATGTGAGTCAACATGCCGCGGCGCATCATTCGCCCTAAGTCGGATGCGCGGCACACTTGTCCCCGCCCGCGGCGGGTCGGCAAAGCCTAGCCGAGGTTCTTCGGACAGCGCGCGTCGAGCATCGGCGCACCGGCGGTGCGGGTCTGCCACGTGCCGTCGGGCGCCTGGTATTTCTCGCCCGGCACGGTGCGGCTGATCGCGATGCAACCGGCGGTCAGCGAATATTCCTCCAGCGTGGCATTGGCGGCCTGCGCCTTGTCGGCATAGATCGCCCGGCGCTTGATATTGAGGTCCGCCACCATGCGCTTGAGCTCGGGCGTTTCGGCGCCGACCACGCCCAGGTAACCATCGGTCCGTTCGCCGATCGCCCCGCTCTTGCGGGCCGCTTCATAGGCCGGGTCGCGCTGGGCCAGGGCCACGCCGGCGACGCCGCCAAGCGCCATGGCCGCGGCGGCACCGGCAATCGCGAGTTTGAGGCTGGTCTTCATCGTCTGCATTCCCTTTCGCGCGTCCATCAGAAGATGTCCGCATTTTCCTCGATCGTGTTGTTCGCATCGTTGGCGAGGCGATAGATCACTTCCTGCCGGATATTGATGTTCAGTTCGATCACGATCGGCTTGTCGGGCGCGCTGACATTGATGCACCCGCCGAGCATGGCCGTTCCGCCCAGCAGCACCGGCATAATATTCACGACCCTGCGCACGCTTCGCACCCTCCGCTCCGTCGGAAAGCTTGTCGCAGCCGCGCCGCGCGGGGTCAATTCGGCATGATTCATGGCTTACTCTCGCTTGCTTGGTCCTGAATGGGCGGTTCAGCCTGTGTCTCGCCCGGAGATTTCTGCTGGGTCTTGGCCGGCAACCCGTCGATCTGCAGCCCGACATCGCGCGGGTCGCGCATGAAGGCGGGGTCGTAGAGCGAGCGGACATTGCGGATCAAATCGTAGAACTTGGCCCGGATGTTGATGTTGAACTGGATCGGCAGCTTGGCCAGCTGGCGGGTGACGTAGTTCTTGCTCGCCCCCTCGCCCTGGCTGATCCCCTCGAACTGCACGCTGGAGACGATATAGCCGGTCAGCGGCCCGTCCATGTCGATCGTCATCTGGCGATAATTGAGCGACTTGAGCGCATCGAAGGCGTAATTCGCCATCGGCGAGAGATCTTCATAGGTCAGTTGCCCGACATAGGAGACATTGCCGCCGGGCGCGCGCGACACCAGCCGCCCACCGACGATCGAGCCATTGCCCATCTCGTCGAATTCGAGCGGCAGCGCCCCGTCGAAGATCCCCGATGCGCTGATATTCGACAGCTCCATCTGCTGCACGAACAGCGCCGCATCCACGCCCGACAGTTCGATCACGTAGCGGCGATGGCCCGGCTTCGAGAAATCGAGGTCGACCGGTTGCAGGTCGAGCTTGCCGCCGAGGAACGGCCAGCTGCCTTCGCGCAGCGCCAGCACCTGCCCGCCGGTGAGCGAGAAGGTGACGATCCCGTCGCGCGCCTCGATCCCCGGGTTGACCGAGGCGATGCGCAATTGCTGATCGGGCTCGGTCGTCATCCCCAGCAGGTCGGAGAAATTGACCGTGCCGCTGATGCCCTGCACCGGGCCGAAGGCAGCGGCGAGGTCGAAATCGTCGGTCGAGAAACTGCCGCGACTGGAGGTCACGCCGCTGCCGTCCCACGCAATCGTGCCGCTGCCGGTGATCGTGCCCCGGGCGTTGGCGACGAAACCCTTGGCGAGATAGGATAGCTCGTCGGGTTGCAGGGCCTTGTCGAACAACAGCCCCGGCACATCCAGCCGCGCACTGCCGCGCCCGCTCGACAGATCATGCACCACATGCACCGCGCTGACTTCGCGCTGGGTCTTGGGTTCGCGCAGGATGGTGTCGGCGGTGATCGCGTTGTTTTCCAGCGTGAGCGTCGCGCCCTGTGCCTGCAGCGTTTCGAAACGGGCGGGCTGCTGCCTGTCCGCCAGCTGGAAGGAGGCATCGGACAGGGTCAGCACCCCGCCTGCGTAGCGCCAGTTACCCTGCGCCCCGAGAATATCGAGCGGCACCGCGTCCAGCTTGGCATCGGTTCCCGCGAAGCGCCCGACGATGTCGCCGCCCAGCACCGCCTCGACATCGGTCAGCCGGAACCGCGCGGCATTGTCCGCCCGGCCCAATGTGACGTCGAGCGCGCGGGCATAGAGGTTGCCGGGGTAGGCAAAGCCGACCGCCCCGCTGCGCACCGTCAGCGGCGTTCCCGCCAATGTGCCATCGAGCGCCAGCGCAGGCGTACCCGCCGCGATCCGCAACCCCGCGCGATCATAGCGCAGGATGGCGCCGCTGCTGCCAGGGCAAAGCTTGACCCCGCGATGCAACAGGCGGACCTGCGAGAGGTCGAGCCGGTCGAAGGCGACGTCGATACACTCGCGCCACAGCGACAATCCGCGCGCGGACGACCAATTGCCGCTGATCGGCAGGCGCAGCCGCTCGGCATAACCACCGGGTAGCGGGCCGCTCACCTGCACGCGCCCGCTAAAGCCGATTGCGCCGCCGCGATCCTGCACCATCACCAACTCGGGCACCGCCAGCGTCCCATCGCCTGCGGTATAGGGCGCCATCGCCATGTTGAGCGCCAGCCTGCCGCTGGCCATGCGTTCCATCCGCCCGGTGATTCGCGGCAGCTCGCCCCCGGTGCCGATATTGCCCGATATGAGCGGGGTCGCGCCCGCCTTTGCAGTGAGCGACACGCGCGACAGCGCCACCAGCGTGGCGCCGCTGCCGCCGCGCCAATTGGCCTGCGGCACCACCAGCTTGGTCACCTCGCCCGTCTTGCGCAAATTCATGCTGGCGGCCAGCGAACTGCCGGGTGCCTCGCGCGCAAGCACCGCGCGCAATTTCGCGATCATCGGCCCGGCCAGCGTATCGGCGGCGCTCGCCTGCAGCCCGGCCAGCGTCGCGTCCAGATCGCGGCCCGGTGCAATGCCTTCGCCCGCGATCTCCAGCTCGGTGCCGATCTGGGAGAAACCATCGGCAGCACGCAGCGAACCGTCGAGCGCCAGCCCGGCCATGCGGGCCTGCGGCGTCGCGATATCGCTCGCCTCGATGCGATAGGTGCCGGTGAGGCGCTGGTCGCGCCAGGCACCGCGCAAAGTCAGCTTCGTCGCGCCTGCGCGGTTCACGCCATAGCTGGCCCGGCCCACCGTCCCGGCAAGCCCGACATCGTAAGCGGCCAGCGCCTTGTCCGCCGCAGCATCGAGCGTGAAGGCGGCATTGGCCATCGCCCCGCCACCCGCGCATTCCATCCGGGCAAGCCGCAGCGGCCCGGAAAATTTCGGCTTGCCGCCCGCCGTCGAGATTTTCCCGTAGAGCGTCGCGCGATCGAAGTCGCAGCCGGAATATTCGAGACGGGGCGCGGTTGCCGCGAGGATGCCGGAGAAACCGCCTGACAGATTGCCGCTGCCCTCGGCCTTCAGCCCGATCGGGCCATAATCGCTCTCGATCAGGGCGCGCCCATCCTCCAGCGCAAGATCGAGATCGGGCAGGCCGGACGACTGCTGCTGGTCGGGAAAGATCAGCGGGTCGAGCGATCCGAAGCTCAGCTTTCCGTCGTGCAGCGACCCGTAAAGCCGCGGCTTGACCAGCGTAACCCGCCCGATCGAAGGCGCGCCGAAGCCGTAATGCAGCGCCACTTCCGCCCGCTCGATCGTCATGTCGGGTCGCGCAGGATCGCCGATCACGATATCTTCCAGCACCTGCCTGTCGGGCGCAATGCGGGTAATGCGATAGCTTGCCGGAAGGCCGAGCGATTTCAGCTGCGATTCGATGACATTGCCCGCGATCTGTTCGCGCTGGCTCCACGCCATGCCCAGCGCGAGCAGGACGAGCGCGAGCACGGCCAACAGCGCATGCAGCACCCTTGGCCGGCGCGACCGCACGGTGCCGCCCGCTGCATCATTGCTGTCCGCTTCGGCCATCGTCCTCCACTTGCGCGCATCGCCTGTGAAAGGCAATGCAACACCGGTAACGCATTTCGCGGGGGCAAGGTTGCACCGGTCTGACAAAAAAGCGGAAAAACATGACGGGGCCGGCCACCGGGCCCGGCTGCGCGAGCGCTTGCTTGGCGGCGGGGCAGAGGCGCTGGCCGATTACGAAGTGCTGGAATATCTGCTGTTCGCCGGGATGCGCCAAGGCGATACCAAGCCGGTGGCCAAGGCGCTGATCGCTCGCTTCGGATCGCTCGCAGGCGTGCTCAATGCCGATGCCGGGGCCTTGCAGGAGGTGAAGGGCGTGGGCGAAACCAGCGCCGCCGCGCTCAAATCGGTGGCGCTCGCCGCGCGGCGGATGGCGCGCAACGAGGTGCAGCAGAAGCCGGTGCTCGGCAGCTGGCAGGCGCTGCTCGATTACCTCACCATCGACATGGCGCATCTGACGGTGGAGCGGGTGCGCATCCTCTATCTCGATACGCGCAACCGGCTGGTGCTCGACCACCACGCGGGGGACGGATCGGTCGACGAAGCCGCGATCCACCCGCGCGAAGTCGTGAAGAAGGCGCTGGAAGTCGGCGCCAGCGCCATGATCCTGGTGCACAACCACCCCAGCGGCAATCCCGAGCCGAGCCGCGCGGATATCGACATTACCCGCCGCATCGCGGAGGCCGGGCGGCTGCTGGGCATCACCGTCCACGACCATGTGATCGTCGGCCGCGAGGGGCATGTCTCGCTGCGCTCGAAAGGCTTGCTGTAGGCGCTCAGCCGCCGAAATCGGCGTTGAGCGTGAAGGCCCCGTAGGCGGCGCACTGTGCCGAGAGATCGCGCGTCAGATAATGGTTGAAGCGGCGCAGGGCCTCGCCCGACAACTCGCCGATGTGGCCACCGCCGCCGCGAATGCGCGATCCGATGCGCAGCACGGTGCCATTGGCGGCATTGCGGACGAACCATCCCTGTTCATCCTGATCGAGCCGGGCATTGGCGGGCCAGACGATGGTAGTGAATTCCCCGTCCGGATCGCCGCGCGGGACGATGCCGAGGCACGGCCCGCGCCGGGCGAGCCGCGCGTCGAGCCCTGCCAGCAATTCGATTTCGGCCTGCCCCGCCCGGGGCGCGGCGCGCTGCGCGAATTGCGGGCGCTGCTCGTCGGGCGCGACGGTTTCGCAGGCCGATACCATCAGGCCAAGCGCCATCGCCATGGCGAGCGCAATCGAATTTCCGGGGGAGTTCATCCGTTTTCAACGCATTACCCTGCGGGGCGTTCCCCTCCCCCGGAAATAATTCGCGCTCAGTTCGCCTTGGCGAGCAGGCAGGTCGAACCCGGCCCGGCATCGAGATCGAGGCAGCGCCCGTCGATCTGGTCTGCCGGGATCGCCAGCCCGACCAGCGCGGCGAGCGTGGGGGCGATATCCACCGTGCGCACCGACAGCGGCTGCTCGAACGGGGCGATGTCCTTGCGCCAGAACAGGATCGGCACGCGCCGGTCGTAATCCCACGGCGAGCCGTGCGTGGCGACATAGCCCGGCCCGCCCTGTGCGATCGGCGTCACCGCCTTCTTCAGCAGCACGATGATGTCGCCCGAACGCGGCGCGTAGTAGGATGCGCGGGCGCGGTCCTCCAGGCTCCATTCCTCCACCGGCCCGGTGGGCACCGGATAGGCGGCCAGGTCGGTCGCATCGAACACGGCGGCGACCTGCGGGAAGGCCTTGAGCCGGGCGATGGCCGCTTGTTTCACCTTCGCCTGCACATCGGCCGGCAGCGCGCGATTGACGTAATAATCGCCGAACGGCCCGCGCGCGAGCAGCGGCATCGAATCCTCCGGCAGGCCCAGATCGGCAGCGATGGCGGCGCCGACCTGCTTGGCATTGAGCGCGGCATCGATCCGCCCGGCTGCCGGATCGGCCTGGATGTCGATCCGTTCGGGCAGATCGTGCCCGCCATGGTCGGCGGTGAGCATCACCACATAGTCGATGTTCTTGGCATCGAGGAAGGCGAACAGCCCGGCCAGCGACTGGTCGAGGGCGGCCTGCTGGATGCACATCTCGACACCCTCGGTGCCGAAGGCGTGGCCGACGTAATCATTGGCAGAGAGGCCGATGTTGAGCACGTCGGTCGCCGCGCCCTGCCCCAGCTTCATGTCGTCGACCAGCTTTTCGGCGACCTTGATCGTCCAGCTATCGAGCGCGGGGCTGGCGCGGAAGGCGCGGTCGTTGCCGCCGGGGCGGGCGAAATGGCCGGTGCCGACCGCATACTGGTCGCTCACCGGGATTGCGCGGTCGAGCGGGCGGCACCATTCGGGCACTTCCATCGCCTCTCCCGGCGCGGCGAAGACGGGGGCCAGCTCGGCATTCACCGCCGCAACCCCGCCATCCACCGTGCGGCCCTGCAGCGTGGCGAACTGGCCCTTCTTCCAGAAATAGACCTTGTCGATGGCATTGCCGCCCATCATCAGCGCGGCGCGGTCCTTGCCCGCCACGGCGACATTGCGCGAACCCGGCTCCATCTGGTGGATGCGCTCGCCCAGCGTCGGCACCAGCAGGTGCGCGGCGGATTCGACGTAATCGTCATGGTTGGTGCCGGGCGCGCTCTCGTCCTCGGCGCAATAGACCACCTTGTCCTCGCGGGCAGCGCCCTGGTCGACCCAGTCGTTGGACACAATGCCGGTGCGCGCGGGATTGGCGCCGGTCATGATCGTGGAATGGCCGGGGCAGGTTTCGGTCGCCGCATGGCCCTGATAGCCCGAGGGGAAGACCACCGCCGAGGCCAGCCGCCGCAAGCCGCCGGTGTAATGCTGGCGATATTGCGCGAACAGGTCGGCGGAAAACTGGTCGACCGAGATGGCGACGATCAATTTCGGCGGCGCCCGCTCGTCGCTCACCGCGGGCGTTGCCGCCAGGGCACCAAGGCAGACCAGCGCCGAAACGGCCAGTTTTCGCATGATAGTCAAAGTTCGAACCCTTCTCTCGCTTGCAGGCAGGCGGCTTCAATAGCGGATCAATTGCGCATTTCCATGACAAGCCTTCCACACCCCGGCCCCGCCATGGCTTGCGCAGGGCTTGCCATCGCGCCGCCCCGCCCCTAGCCGCTGCCGCAACATCACGCAGCAGCCTGCCGGAGTCGAACATGGTCCCCCGTTACGCCCGCCCCGCCATGACCGCGATCTGGGAGCCGGAGGCGAAGTTCCGCATCTGGTTCGAGATCGAAGCCCATGCGACCGAAAAGCTGGGCGAGCTGGGCGTGGTGCCGCAAAGCGCCGCCAGGGCGCTGTGGGACTGGTGGGCGACCGACCCCAAGATCGACGTCGAGGCGATCGACGCGATCGAGGCGGTGACCAAGCACGATGTGATCGCCTTCCTCACCTGGGTCGCCGAACAGGTGGGCGACGAAGCGCGCTTCATGCACCAGGGCATGACCAGCTCCGACGTGCTCGACACCACGCTGGCGGTGCAACTGGCGCGCGCCAGCGACATCCTGCTGGAAGATCTCGACCTGCTGCTGGCCGCGCTCAAGCGCCGCGCGGAAGAGCACAAATATACCCCGACCATCGGCCGCAGCCATGGCATCCATGCCGAACCGGTCACGTTCGGGCTCAAGCTGGCGCAGGCCTATGCCGAGTTCGCCCGCTGCCGCAAACGGCTGGTCGCCGCGCGTGAGGAAATCGCGACCTGCGCGATCAGCGGCGCGGTGGGCACCTTCGCCAATATCGCGCCTGCGGTGGAAGAACATGTCGCCGAACGGCTCGGCCTGCAGCCCGAGACGATCAGCACGCAGGTGATCCCGCGCGACCGCCACGCGATGTTCTTCTCCGTGCTGGCGGTGATCGCCAGCAGCATGGAACGGCTCGCGGTCGAAATCCGCCACCTGCAGCGCACCGAAGTGCTGGAGGCGGAGGAATATTTCAGCCCCGGGCAGAAGGGGTCCAGCGCCATGCCGCACAAGCGCAACCCGGTGCTGACCGAAAACCTTACCGGCCAGGCGCGGATGATCCGGTCCTACGCGATCCCGGCGCTGGAAAACGTCGCGCTGTGGCACGAACGGGACATTTCGCACTCTTCGGTCGAACGCTACATCGGCCCCGACGCGACCATTGCGCTCGATTTCAGCCTCGCCCGACTGACCGGCGTGGTCGACAAGCTGCTGGTCTATCCCGATCGCATGCAGAAGAATCTCGACCGGATGGGCGGCCTTGTCCACTCGCAGCGCGTGCTGCTGGCGCTGACCCAGGCGGGCGTGAGCCGCGAGGACGCCTATCGCCTCGTCCAGCGCAACGCGATGAAGGTCTGGGAATCGGACGGTGCGCTGTCGCTGCTCGACCTGCTCAAGCAGGATCCCGAAGTCACCGCAGCGCTGAGCGAGGAACAGCTCGCGGAGAAATTCGACCTCGACTACCACTTCCGCCAGGTCGACACGATCTTCGCCCGCGTATTCGGCTGATTTCGCCTGCTGCCCTTCCCTTGCGGACGCTTTGTGCCTAGCATCCGCCGCGCAGTTCGCTGCAGATGAGGAGACTGGAAGCGATGCAGATTTTCCGCACGGCCCTGTGGGTGATCCTGACCGCAGTGCTCGTCGCCTTTGTGGCGATGAACTGGGAATCGGTGCCGATGCGGTTCTGGCCGCTCGACAATGGCGACTACCTGCTGTTCGAATGGCCGGTAGGTTTCATCGCCATCATCTTCTTCCTGCTCGGTTTCCTGCCGACCTGGCTGTATCACCGCGGGGTGAAGTGGCGTTTCAGCCGCCGCATCGCGACGCTGGAAAACGCGCTGCGCTCGGCCACGCCCACCCCCGCGCAATCGCCGGCGCCGGCACCTGCTCCCACCGCCGCACCACCCGCTGCGCCTTCCACCGCACCTGCGACAGAACCTCTCTCGGCGGACCCTGCATCCGCCGATCCGGCCCAACCCAACAGCTGAGACTTCGATGACCAACCCCGTTTATCTCGCGCTCGACCTTCCGCGGATCGAGGCAGCCAAGGACCTCGCCGGCAAGGTCAAGGCGCATATCGGGGGCATCAAGCTGGGGCTCGAATTCTTCTGCGCCCACGGCCACCACGGCGTGCACGAGCTGGCGCAGACCGGCCTGCCGATTTTCCTCGACCTCAAACTGCACGATATTCCCAACACCGTCGCCGGGGCGATGCAGGCGATCCACGTGCTCGAACCCGCGATCGTCACGATCCACGCCGGGGGCGGGCGCGCGATGATGGAGGATGCCAAGGCCGCAGCGGGCGAACGGACGAAGGTGGTCGCCGTGACCATGCTGACCAGCCTCGACGAGCGCGATCTCGAACGCACCGGCGTATCGGGCAGCGCGCATGACCAGGTGATGCGGCTGGCCGACCTGGCGCATTCGGCCGGGCTCGACGGGATCGTCTGTTCGGGCCATGAAGTCGGCGCGGTGCGCAAGGCGTGGAAAGACGGTTTCTTCGTCGTCCCCGGCCTGCGCCCGGCAGGCGGCCCGGTCGGCGACCAGAAGCGTGTCGTCACCCCCCGCCAGGCGCGCGACGACGGGGCCAGCGTGCTGGTGATCGGCCGCCCGATCAGCCGCGCGGAAGATCCGGTTGCAGCCGCACGCGCGATCGAAGCCACGTTGTAACCTGGCCGGCCAGGCAACACCCAACATTCCCACGCGTGATTTCGCTGCGAGCGACGCGTTATTGGTGCGCCTGGTTTTACGACCCAGCGGCGAGATGCGGGCTGGACGACCGGGCGGCGCGGCACGTTGCCGCTGGAATTCTTTGCCTTCCCCGATCCCGCTGGAACCTTGCGGCGGCTCGTCCAGAACGCGGCCCGGCGGAAGCCGCAGGGTTCAGCGACTATGGTGCCAGCCAGTCGCGGCCATGCCTGCGCAGCTCAATTCATGATGAGTTCGTCGGAAACAATGTAATATCCGACCAGTTTGATGTCGTCCCCGCTCCGGCGGAAGGTGAAGGTTTCCGTGCCCTTGCCGCGCTCGAACTGCGTTTCCATGTTGAGGATCACGAAAGTGCCGCCCGGGGTTGCATTGACACGCCAGCCGGCCTGCTTGCTGGCACCGGCCCTGCCAAGCTTGGTGTGGACCGCCCCCAGGAACCTGTCGAACTTCTCGCGGCTTGCGGAGCTGTGCATCTGTTCGTCCGCTTCCCGCCAAATGGCGGCAAAATCGCCATCGTTCAACTCGGAGTGGAACACCGATACTTCGGCCTGCGCATCGTCGACCGATTGGGCGGCGTTACAGCCGGACAATCCGACAGCGATCGCAACAACCAGCGGTAAAACTTTGCGCATCCGGCCAAACTCTTCAATCTCTGCGGACCGCATGTTTCCAGATTGCCCTCCACGCGGCAAGCATCTTTCCCGCGTCGGCCAATTCGCATAACGAGGCGCAGCCATGCCCGCCCCGAAGATCAAGATTTGCGGTATCTCCACGCCCGCCGCGCTCGACGCCTGTATCGCGGCGCAGGCGGATTATTGCGGCTTCGTGTTCTTTCCCCCCTCCCCGCGCAATGTCACGCCGAGCGAAGCGGCCGATCTGGCCGCGCGCGCCGCAGGGCGGATCGCGCGGGTGGGGCTGTTCGTGGATGCGGACGACCTGGCGATCGGCGAGGCCATACGCGCGGGATCGCTCGATGCCCTGCAACTCCATGGTAGCGAGCCCCCCGAGCGGGTGGCCGCCGTCGGCTCGCGGTTCGGATTGCCGGTGTGGAAGGCGCTGCCGGTCAGCAACGCCGCCGATGTCACCCGCGCGCTGGCCTATCGCGGCGCAGCCGACCTGGTCCTGTTCGACGCCAGGACGCCCCGCGGGGCGTC
>JACXVD010000061.1 GCA_014763545.1 Sphingomonadales bacterium | reverse complement strand
GGGTCGGGGTGGGCGTCGCGGTTGCCACCACCGGAGTTGTACCCTGCCCGGTGCCACCCTGCGTCTGTTCGAGCAGCGCGACGCGGTTCGACAACATGCGGATGGTGTTGGTGTTTTCCTCCACCTGCGCGGTCAGCCGCTGGACCTGCCCCTCGATCGCGTCGAGCCGGGCGAGGATGTCGGTCACTGCCGTGGTCGAGGGCACGGCGCCGGTGGTGGTGGTCGTGGCGGCGGTGCTCACTTCGGGTTCGAAGAAGCGCCCGTCGCCACCGGGGAAAACCTTGCGCTGCAGGGCGCGCACTTCGCCCTCGAGCTTGCGCAGCCGCGCGTCGGTGCCGTCCTGCGCCGAAGCCGGGACTGCGCTCGCCCCGATCGCCAGAACCGCCAGGCCGGCGATCATCGCCCGGCCCAGGCGGCCCTGCCCGCTGGCACCTGCCCCCATGCTCGCATCCGCGCCCAATCCCATGGCCGAACGCCTTCCCCGGCTGATCATCTTGAAAACTGCTCCTGTCCTGCCTTGGCAATCGCTGCGATGGTGACGCCATGACGCCAAACCGCAGCTGAACGATCCGCGCGGGATTCTGGCGCAAGCCCCCGCCGCTGTCGAGACGCACCGCCCCCAAATCGGGGGAAATCGCCGGTTGCCCTAGGGCGTCGGCGTCGGTGAAGCTGCGGGCGTGGTCGCCGCGGCGCCGCTTGCCGATGGCGCGGGGGTGGGACGCGCGAGCAGCGCAGCGGCACTGACCGGCACGTCACGCAGGATCCGTTCGGCATCGGCCAGTTTCGGCACCGGCATTCCGCCGACGGTGATCGAGAAGGCATCCGGGCGCCCGGTCCACACCATCGGCCCCTTGGCATCGGCGGGCACGGCGTAGGTTTCGCCCTTGGCCATCTGGCGCTGCATCAGCTGCACGCCATCCGCGTCGTAGAACTTGATCCAGACATTATCGTCGAGCGCGGTGAACACCACTTCACCGCCCGCATCCGGCGCGGTCGCGGCGGGCGCCCCGCTGGCGGCGGGCGTGGTTGGCTGCACCTGCGGTTCGGACAACGCCGGCGGCCCCGATCCGGGCGCAATGGCCGAACGGTAGAAGGCGAAGACCCCTGCGGCCAGCAGCAGCGCCGCCGCCAGCATCGCCCAGGCAAGCCCGCGCGTCGGCACCCGGGCGGGATCGTGCGGTTCGAAATTCTGCGCCCGGTTCGCACCCGGCTGCAGGGCATCGCCCAGCTCCTCGCGCACCTTGGCGGCGATCACCTTCTCGTCCAGCCCGACGAACCGGGCATAGCTGCGCGCAAAACCGATTGCATAGGTGCGCGCCGGCAGGCCGGAAAAATCGCCCTTCTCGATCAGCTGCAGATGCCGCTGGGGGATGCGCGTTTCGGCAGCCACCTGCTCGAGCGACAGCCCCTGCTTTTCGCGCGCGAGGCGCAATTCGTCACCCGCCCCATGGAGCGGCAATTCGCTGTTCGTTGCTTCTTGACCCGTCATTCTGAAAACCTGTCGCGACCCACCCCGGCTCGGCGCCAGACAAGAGGCGCGCGCGTTTACTGTCAAGCAACCATCTTGCCATTCACCTGTGAATTCGGGCGCGATGGCGAATTATGACCGTAATCAGTCCGTTTCTATACCGCGCTCGTCCGCCCAATGGCGGATTGCGGCGCGCATGTCGGGCGGCGGGCTGGCCAGCCAGCGGTTCATCGCTTCGGTCAATTCTTCCAGATCGACCTTGCGCACCAGCTCCTTGATCGCGCCGACCGATACCGGCGTGATCGACAGGTTGCGGATGCCGAGGCCGAGCAGCGCCAGCGCCTCCAGCCGCCGCCCGCCCATTTCGCCGCACACGGTCACCCGCACCGGATAGCCCGCCGTCGCCACGATCACCCGCTTGAGGAAGCGCAGGATCGGCAGGCCGATCCAGTCGTAGCGTTCGGCCAGCTTGGGATTGGCGCGGTCGGCCGCGAACAGGAATTGCGTGAGGTCGTTGGTGCCGATCGAAATGAACGACAGCCGGGGCAGCAACTGGTCGAGCACTTCGGCAAGCGCCGGCACTTCCAGCATGGCGCCATATTCGATGCTCTTGGGCAGGATTTTCTTCTGCCGCTTGAGATAGGCCAGCTGTTCGTCGAACACCGCCTTGGCTGCATCGAATTCCCACGGTTCGGACACCAGCGGGAACATCACCTGCAGCGCGCGGCCAGCCGAAGCTTCGAGCAGCGCGCGCGCCTGCGCCTTGAGCAGCCCCTCGCGTTCGAGCGCGAGGCGCAATGCGCGCCAGCCCATCGCCGGGTTTTCGTCCCCCTCGCCCGATTCGGGCGAGAGATAGGGCAGTGCCTTGTCGCCGCCGATATCGACCGTGCGGAACACCACCGGCTTGTCGCCCGCTGCATCGAGCACGTCGCGGTACAGCCGCAACTGTCGCTCGCGCTGGGGCAGCGTGGCCGAAACGAGGAACTGGAATTCGGTGCGGAACAGCCCCACCCCGTCGGCGCCGACCAGCTTGAGGGTCGACATGTCGTCGCGCAGCCCCGCGTTCATCATCACATGGATGCGGGTGCCATCGCGGGTGAAAGGTTCGACGTCGCGCAGCTCGGCATAGAGCGCCTGCTTCTCGCGGCTCTTGGCGAGACGCGCCTCGAACGTCTCGATCATCACCGCCTCGGGCCGGACCAGCGCACGCCCCTGTTCGGCTTCGAGCAGGATATGGTCGCCTTCGCGCACCACCCCGCGCAGGCCCCGCGCCCGGCCGAGCACCGGCACGCCCATGGCGCGGGCGACGATCACCACATGCGCGGTGAGCGATCCTTCCTCGAGCACCACGCCCTTCAGCCGCCGCCGGTCGTATTCGAGCAGTTCGGCCGGGCCCAGGTTGCGCGCGATCAGGATGGTGTCGCTGCGCAGGCCCTGCGTCGCGGCAGTGCCGAGCTGGCCCGATACGATCCGCAACAGCCGGTTCGACAGATCTTCCAGATCGTGCATCCGGTCGGCCAGCAGGGGATCGTCGATCTCGCGCATGCGCATGCGGGTGCGCTGCTGGACGCGCTCGATCGCCGCTTCGGCGGTCAGGCCAGAATCGATCGCTTCGTTGATCCGGCGCGACCAGCCTTCGTCGTAAGCGAACATCTTGTAGGTCTGGAGGACCTCTTCATGCTCGCCGCCGACGCCGAATTCGGACTGGTTGGCCAGATTGTCGATCTGGTCGCGCATCTTGTCGAAGGCGCGATAGACGCGCTGGCGTTCCGCCTCGACGTCTTCGGCCACGACCTGGGTGATCTGCACGCGCGGCTGGTGGAACACCGCGACGCCGCTCGCCAGCCCCTTCACCAGCGTCAGCCCTTCGATGATCGCCGGGCCGGTGAAGCTGGTGCCTTCGACGACATCTTCGAGGTCGATCAGTTCGGCGTGGGCGATCAGTTCCGACAGCACCATCGCGGTGGTCTGCAACGCCTCGATCTCGACATCTTCGTAGCGGCGCGGATCGCCATGCTGGACGCACAGCACCCCCACCGCGCGTTCGCGATAGACGATCGGCACGCCGGCGAAGCTGTGGAACTTTTCCTCGCCCGTTTCGGGGCGATACTGGAAATCGGGGTGCGAGGCCGCTTCGGCCAGGTTGAGCGTCGCGATATTCTCCGCGATCGTGCCGACCAGGCCTTCGCCGATCGCCATGCGCGTCACGTGGACCGCCGCCTTGTTCAGGCCGCGGGTGGCGAACAGCTCCAGCATCCCCTCGCGCAGGAGGTAGATCGAGCAGACTTCGCTGTTCAGGCTTTCGCCGATCACATCGACCACGCGGTCGAGCTTGGCCTGCGCGTGCTGGCGCGAGGCCATGACCTCGTGGAGGTTGGTCAGGATCGTGCGGGCTGCTGCTGCGGCGCTCATGTCACACGCCTATAGCAGAGCTGGCGGCGTGGGGAATGCCGCGCATGGCCGCATTCCCCGCCTGATCGCAATCTGCTGGCCGAAAGTCCCGCCAGCCGTGCCGATGCCGCCGGTTCAGTGGAGCTCGATCGCTTCCTTGATCCGCAGCTTGGCCTTCTTGAGCTCCTGGATCGTCGCAGTGTCGGGCGCAGGTCGGGACATTTCCTCGCGAAGCCGGGCTTCGATTCCGGCGTGCTTGGTCTGCAGTGCGCTGACGTGGGACGATACCATTGGGCTCTCCTTCGGTTGTTGAAGCCGAGGCGACTCGCCCAGACGCGGGCGAGCCGCGGATTTGTCATCAAATCACAATAAAGCTATCTTGCGAAGCCCTTCAAAGTTCCTAATCGGTAGGCGCTACGACAAACGCGACGAGATGCGATTCCCGCCAGCCCGGCTGGCCCGCGTTTCCGGCCCCTTGTGCGGAGAGATTGCAAGCGTGACCGAGCAGGAAATGCGCAAGATGCTGGAAGGTCTGCGCACCGAACATCGCGATCTCGATGCGGCGATCACCGCTCTCAGCGACGCCGGATCGACCGACCAGTTGCAGCTGGCGCGGCTGAAGAAGCGCAAATTGCGCCTGCGCGACCAGATTTCGATCATCGAAGACACGCTGCTGCCCGACATTATTGCTTAACAAGCAGGCCAAAATGTCCCGCCACGGGACAGGCCGCAATTCCCCGCCGGATAGTTTGGTTGACGCGCTGGCGACCCGCTCCCGCCGCCGCTAGCGCAGGGCGGGACGATGACGAGGGCAGTCGACATAAACGAGCCGATTATCGAGGCTTTGTACTGCGAGGCGCTGGTGCTCGCAGACGAGGTGCGTTCGGCATTCGACCTGTCGCCCCCGCGCAGCGAGGGCGCAGCGCAGGACTTGCTGCGGGTGGCGCTGTCGACCGAGGGGCTGAAGACCACCACGCGGATGATGCATGTGCTGGCCTGGCTGCTCAACCACCGCGCCTTTTTCGCAGGCGAACTCAGCGAATTCCAGCTCCGCCGCCATTCGACCCTGCCAGTCGATCGCCCGTCCGATCCGGACAATCTTGCCCGGCTGGAACCGGCGACCTGCGACCTGATCGCCGAGACCGAGGCGCTGCATGCGCGGATCGCCCGGCTCGACGATGCCTGGCGCGACCGGTTCGAAATGCGCCCCGCCGCAGTGCTGCGCCTGCGCGAGCGGCTGCACGAACGGCTGGTGCGTTCGATCGAGGGCGGCTGAGCGCCGCCTCGTGATCGCCGTCAGGCGGCCGCCAGCGCCTTGCGCCAGCGGGCCAGCCGCTCCTGCCGCACATCGTCTGCCATCGCCGGGGTGAAGCGCCGCACGCGGCCGCGCATCGCCTTGGCCGCCTCGCCGAGCGAAGCGAACATCCCGCAGCCCACCCCCGCCAGCATCGCCGCACCGAGCGCGGTCGTCTCGACGAAATCGGGCCGCTCGACCTCGAGGGCGAGCATGTCGGACAGGTCCTGCGCCATCCAGTCGTTGGCGCTCATCCCGCCGTCGATCCGCAGCAAGCCCCACGGCGCGCCGTCGGCGGCGAAGGCGGTGGCGAGGTCCGCAGTCTGGTGCGCCATCGCCTCCAGCGCGGCGCGCACGATCTGCGGCTTGCCACTGGCGAAGCTGAGCCCGGCGATCACCCCGCGCGCCTCGGCCCGCCAATGCGGCGCGCCGAGGCCGGACAGCGCGGGCACGATGATGACCCCGCCGCTGTCGGGGATCGACCGTGCGAGCGCCTCGCTCTCGCCCGCGCTGACGATGAAGCCGAGTGAATCGCGCAGCCACTGGATCAGGCTGCCGGCCACGAACACCGATCCTTCCAGCGCATAGTGCCGCACCCCGCCCTGCTGCATCAGCACCGTGCCCAGCAGGCGGTGGCTCGAGTGCGGGATCGCCTCGCCCATGTTGGTCAGCACGAAGGCGCCGGTGCCATAGGTCGCCTTGGTTTCGCCCGGATCGAGGCAGCCCTGCCCGATGGTCGCCGATTGCTGGTCGCCCGCCAGCCCACAGATCGGGATTGGGGCAGCGAACCATTCCTGCGCGCAGGTCGCCAGCGCGCCATGGCTGTCGCAAACGCGCGGCAGGGCCGATTGCGGTACGCCGAACAGGTCGCACAGGCCCGGATCGAACTGCGCCCCGTCCAGCGGCAGCAACAGCGTGCGGCTGGCATTGCTTGCATCGCTCACATGCTCCCCGCCCGACAGCTTGAAAACCAGCCAGCTTTCGACCGTGCCGAAGGCCAGCGTGCCGCGCTGCGCCGCGCCCGCCACCGCCTCGCTATGGTCCAGCAGCCAGCGCATCTTGGTGGCGGAGAAATAGGGATCGAGCAGCAGGCCGGTGCGCTGCTGCACCTCGGCTTCATGCCCGGCGTCGCGCAATTGGGTGCAGAAGGGGGCGGTGCGCCGGTCCTGCCACACGATCGCGCGGTGCAGCGGATCGCCGCTGGTGCGGTCCCATGCGACCACCGTTTCGCGCTGATTGGTGATGCCGATGGCGGCGATCCGTTCCCCGCCACCTGCCTGGTCGACGACTTCGCGCGCGCAGGCCAGCGTTCGGTCCCAGATCTCGCCCGCATCGTGTTCGACCCAGCCGGGCTGCGGATAATGCTGGGTCAGCTCGCGCTGCGCCACCGCCTGCAACGCGCCGTCGCGGGCGAACAGCATGGCCCGGGTCGATGTCGTCCCCGCGTCGAGGACCAGGATCAATTCGGACAAGCGGCGCTCTCCCCGGCAATTCTCTGTCGGGCGTGACATGGCGCAACCCAGCCCCCATATGCAAGCGATGGACGCGCCCCCCAAGCCATGGCCGACCGGGCTGGTCGAGCAGGTCGAGCCCTTGGTTCGCCGCGTGCTCGCACCCAATGCATCGCCCTATACCTACACCGGCACGCAGACCTACCTGGTCGGCGGCGGCGGCGATGTGGCGGTGATCGACCCCGGCCCGGCGGAGGAGGATCACCTCGCCGCGCTGATCGCCGCCATCGGCAGCGACCGGGTGACCGCGATCATGTGCACCCACACCCACCGCGACCATTCGCCCGGCGCCGCGCCGCTGGCCGCTGCGACCGGCGCGCCGGTGGTCGGCTGCGCCCCACTGGTGATCGAAAGCGACGAACCGCGCGCCGATGCCCCGTTCGACAAGGCCTATGCCCCCGACCGGGTGCTGGCCGACGGCGAAGCGATGTGTGGCACCTGCGTGCTGGGCGGCTGGACGCTGCGCGCGGTGGCAACGCCCGGCCATACCTCCAACCATTTGTGCTTCGCGCTGGAAGAAACCGGCGCGCTGTTCACCGGCGATCATGTGATGGGCTGGTCGACCAGCGTCGTATCCCCGCCCGACGGCGACATGAGCGCCTATATGGCCAGCCTCGACAAGCTCTATGCGCGTGAAGACCGGGTCTATTACCCGGCCCACGGCCCGCAGATCGACAAGCCGCGCCAGCTGGTGCGCGGGATGATCGGCCACCGCCGCCAGCGCGAGAACCAGATCCTGCGCCTGCTGCGCGAAGAACCGCAGCGGGTCGAAGGCATGGTACCTAAAATGTACAAGGGTCTCGACCCACGGCTGCACGGGGCGGCGGGCCAGTCGATCAAGGCGCATCTGATCGATCTGGAACGACGCGGGCTGGCCGAGCGTTTGGACGAACGATGGCAGGCGAACTGAAAGAGCAGCCCCCCGGCAGTAAAACCGGGCAGGTAACCGCTTCGGACCCGCGGCGCGAACAATCGCTGGCGCGCATCCAGGCGGTGCCGTGGCTGCTGTTCATCGTGGTGCTCGCGCTCGCCGCATGGCTCGGTTGGAAGGCGTTTTTCGAACGGCAGGAGGGCGATCCGGTGGCCAGCGCGATGCTCGCGTTCGAAAAGCAGAATTCGCTCAATGTCTTCGCCTCGCGCTTCGAAGTCGTCGCCGAGAGCGAGGATCGGCGCGGGGTGCTGGGGGTCGATTTGCTCAAGAGCCGCCAGGCGACGATCATCCCCGCAACGGTCACCTACCGGGTGGACCTCGCCAGCATGGATCGCGACCGGCTCCGCTGGGATGCCAAGGCGAAGCAGCTGGATGTGACGGTGCCCGTAATCCGCATTTCGCGCCCCAATCTCGACGAGGCGAATGCGCGGATCTTTACCGACGGCAATTGGGTGACCGCCGATGCCCAGCGCGACCTCAGCCGCAACAATTCGCTGCAGGCCGAACGCAAGGCCGCAACCTTCGCCCAGAACCCTGAGATACTGGCGCTCGCCCGGCAGGCAGCCCGCGATGCGATCCGTCAGAACCTCGCCATACCGCTGCAAGTCGCGGGTTACGGCGATGTCACCGTCAACGTCCGCTTCGACGGGGAAGTCGGCGAACGACGCTGATCTGCCGTTCGTCGGAACCCCGCATCGTCGGTCGAAATGGTGCGGCGTTTTGCCGGGCCGGCGATGCATTTGTGCCCCCTTGCGATATCCGCCGCCGTTAGCCCGCCCCTTCGCGGAACCGGGGTACAATTGACGCCGCCGGCGGCTTGCGGATAGGTTTTCGAAAAATTCCACCGGGTCGCGCGGCTATCGAGGGAGGAATGGGGCCATGGCCACCGCTGCTGCACCGCGATCTTTGCCCGCCGGGCAGGACACACGCTTTTTCACCGCCATGGCCTTCGCCATGTCCGCGATCATCCTCGCGGGCTTTTCGCTCAATCTCGTCGCCGGACGATCGAGTTTTGCGGTCCCCGCGCCCTATCATGTCCATGCCCTGATTTTCATGGGCTGGATCGGGCTTTATTGCGCGCAGGCGGTGACCGCGGCGACGGGCAACTGGCCGCTCCATGCCAGGCTCGGCAGGCTCGCCTATCTGTGGGTGCCGCTGATGGTGCTGGCGGGCGTGATCATCATGGTCGTGGTTGCGCGGCGAACCGGCGGCCCGTTCTTCTTCAACCGCGACGAATTTCTCGTCAGCAATTTCGCGGGCCTGCTGGCGTTCGGATGGCTGGCGGTCTGGTCGCTGCGGCAACAGCGGCACCGCGGCTGGCACCGGCGGCTGATGCTGGTTGCGATGAGCATCCTCACCGGGCCCGGCATCGGGCGGCTGCTGCCGATGCCGCTGCTGATCCCCTATGCCTGGGTTATCTCGGTCGGCCTGACCTTTGCCTTCCCGATCATCGGGATGATCGTCGACAAGCGCCGCCACGGGCAGGTGCATCCGGCCTATTGGTGGGGCATTTCCCTCTATCTCGGGATCTTCCTCGCCTCGCTGGCGCTGGCCTATTCGCCGCTTGGCCATGCCTTCAGCGACTGGATCGTGGCGGGCAGCCCCGGTGCGGAACGGCCGGTGGAGCCCTATCTCCCGGCCGGCATCGGCATGTAAGCGGCGGAACCCCCTCGCCAGCGGGGGCGTTCGGTCTATAAGCACCCGATATCAACCGCACGGGATACGCAATGACTGCCGAAACGAGCATGCCCACCGGCACCGACCTGCTGGCCGAGATCGACCGCCTGCGCAAGGAACGCAACGCGGTGATCCTGGCGCATTATTACCAGCGGCCCGAAATCCAGGACATTGCCGATTTCGTCGGCGACAGCCTCGACCTCAGTCGCAAGGCGGCGGCGACCGATGCCGACGTGATCGCCTTCTGCGGGGTCAAGTTCATGGCCGACACGGCCAAGATCCTCAGCCCCGGCAAGATCGTGGTACTGCCCGACATGGACGCAGGTTGCAGCCTTGAAGACAGCTGCCCGCCGGAAAAGTTCAAGGCTTTCCGCGAGGCGCACCCCGACCATATCGCGCTCAGCTACATCAATTGTTCGACCGAGGTGAAGGCGCTGAGCGACATCATCGTCACCTCCTCCAGCGCGGAAACGATCCTGTCGCAAATCCCGCTCGACCAGAAGATCATCTTCGGGCCCGACCGGCACCTGGGCGGCTATCTCAGCCGCAAGCTGGGGCGCGACATGCTGTTGTGGCCGGGCGTGTGCATCGTGCACGAAGCCTTCAGCGAAACCGAACTGATGAAACTCAAGGCGCAACATCCCGGCGCGCCGGTGGCGGCGCATCCCGAATGCCCGCCCTCGATCATCGACCATGCCGACTATGTCGGATCGACCAGCGGCATCCTCAAATTCGCGAGCGAATTCGCAGGCGACACGCTGATCGTGGCGACCGAGCCGCACATCATGCACCAGATGGAAAAGGCGCTACCCGAAAAGACTTTCATCGGCGCGCCGGGGGCCGACGGCAACTGCAACTGCAACATCTGCCCCTATATGGCGCTCAACACGATGGAGAAGCTCTACACCGCGCTGCGCGACCTGGAGCCGCGCATCGAAATCGAGGAAGGGCTGCGGGTGAAGGCCAAGGCCAGCCTCGACCGGATGCTGGAAATGGCGGCGGGTACGGTCGGCAAGGGGGATCTGGGGGCGCGGTGATGCGCCTGTCGCGCATCAGCCCGCGCGTCGCGACGGTCGCACCGGCATGAAGGCACGCCTGCGCTATTTCTGGTCGCGGCTCGACGCGAATTACTGGTTCTATCCAGCGTTGTTCGTGGTGCTCGGCGTCGGCCTCGCCGTGCTGGCAACATGGGCCGACCGCGCGCATCTGGCCGATGGCTGGCTGAGCGGCCTGTCGCCGCTCGAAACCACGCCGCAAAGCGCGCAGACCATGCTGTCGATCATCGCCGGCGGCATGATCGGCGTGGCGGCGACGGTGTTTTCGATCACCATCGCGGCGGTCGCCTATGCCAGCGGCACCTACGGCCCGCGGCTGATGACCAATTTCCTCGAGGACAAGGGCAACCAGCTGTCGCTCGCCACGCTGATCGGCACCTTCGTCTATGCGATCACGGTGCTGAGCGGCGTGCATGGCGCGGGCGACAATGCGGCGAATATCTCGGGCGAAACGCTGGGCGGTTTCGTGCCCCAGCTGGCGCTGCTCGGCGCTTATCTGCTGACCGCGCTGTCGGTGACGGTGATCGTCTACCTGCTCAACCACATCCCTTCCAGCATCCGCATCAACGAGGTGCTGCGCGACATCGGCGAGCGGTTGCTGCACGAGATCGCACGGCTCTACCCCGAATGCGACAGCGAGCGCGCACCCGATCCGGCACCGCGCGGCGAGGCGCTGCGCGCCAGCGACACCGGCTATGTCCAGCTGCTCGATTTCGAACAGCTGGCCGAATGCGCCAAAGACCGGGGCGTGCCTGTGGCGCTGCGGGTGCGCACCGGCGATTTCGTCCACCCCGGCATGGTGATCGCCGAAGCGATCGGCGGCGCGGGCGACGATGTGACGGCGCTGGAGGATTGTCTCGGCACGGCCTTTGCGCTCGGCGCCGAGCGGACTGCCGAGCAAGACCCGCAATTCCTGCTCGACGAGCTGGTCGAGATCGGGCTGCGCGCGCTTTCGCCGGGGATCAACGATCCCTTCACCGCGATCACCGCGATGCACTGGCTGGGTGCGGCCACCGCCGAACTGGGGCGGCGCGATCTCGAACTGGAGGATGGCCTGTGCGATGGCCGCCGCTGGGTCTGGCCATTGGCTGACGATTTCGCGCATTTCCTCGCGCGCGGCTTCGGCGCGATGCGTTCGGCAGCGGCGACCAGCCCGATCGCGGCGCAGGTGATGTTAGATTGCCTTGAACACGCCGCCGAAGCGGTACCGCACGCCGGGCCGCGGCAGCTGCTGCGTGAAGAAGGCGCGCGTTTGCACGCACAGGCTCGGATCGCGCTGCAAGGACCGGACCTGACGCTGGTCGAGGCGCGCTACGCGCAATTTGCCGGGTCGTTCTGACCCGGCGCGGAACGGCCGAGCTATTCGACCGGCTGGTCGATGTGGAAATTCACTGTGACATGCACGATCCCGACCTGCCCCGGTTCGAGTTCGGGCACCGGATCGAGCGCGTCGAGCTTGCCGGCCGCGCGGCGCATTTCCGCATCCAGCATGGCGTTTCCGGTCGATGCCTCGATCGCCCAGCGCACGATCTTGCCATTGCGCCTGATTACGAAGGTCACCCGCCCGTCACCCTCGATCCCCGCTTCGAGCGCCGCGTGCGGGTAACGCAGGCGCTGGGCGAACTGGATCGCCGAAACCTTGCTGTAGCTCTTGCTGGTTTCGATCGGTCCGCTCGGTGGCGGGATGCCAGATACATTGCAGGGGGCGTGCCAATTTCAAAAATGGCGGAAATCCGCGCTTTTCCAAAATAGTTGCGCTGGCCGAACGATTGCGCTCTTGCCAAGCCTTGGCAAAATCCGCCACCTGTTGGGAATGGATCGGACGAGTCAGGTCATCGGCCAGTCGGGGGCCTTTCTGGACGCGCTGGAACGCGCCAGTCGTGCCGCCGCGCTCGACCGTCCCGTGCTGGTCATTGGCGAGCGCGGGACCGGCAAGGAACTGGTGGCCGAGCGTCTCCACCGCCTGAGCGGACGCTGGGACCAGCCGCTGGTCGTGATGAACTGCGCGGCGCTCCCTGAGACGCTGATCGAGGCCGAGTTGTTCGGGCATGAGGCGGGCGCCTTTACCGGCGCGACCAAGGCGCGGGCCGGGCGGTTTGAGGAAGCGAGTGGCGGCACGCTGTTCCTCGACGAACTGGGTACGTTGTCGATGGCGGCGCAGGACCGGCTGCTGCGCGCGGTCGAATATGGCGAGGTGACCCGGATCGGCTCGTCGCGGCCCTTGCGGGTCGATGTCCGTATCGTCGCGGCGACCAACGAGCATCTGCCCGACAAGGTCGCCGCGCATCAGTTCCGCGCCGACCTGCTCGACCGGCTGTGCTTCGAGGTCGTCACTTTGCCGCCCCTTCGCGCGCGCAAGAGCGATATCATGCTGCTCGCCAATCATTTCGGGCGGCGCATGGCGGCGGAGATCGGTTGGGAAAGCTGGCCGGGTTTCGGTCCGGCGGCAACCGACGCGCTGATGGAGCATCGCTGGCCTGGCAATGTCCGCGAACTGCGCAACGTCGTCGAGCGCGCCGTCTATCGTTGGGATCGCGAGGGGCCGGTCGATGCGATCGAGATCGATCCCTTC
>JACXVD010000004.1 GCA_014763545.1 Sphingomonadales bacterium | reverse complement strand
CGTCGCCACCCGCTTCGACCGCAATATCAAAACCTTCATGGCAACTATCGCCATCGCAGCCTTCGTCACGTGGTGGCTCTAATGAGTCCGGACCCTAGATAATATGTGAGTCTGTATTTTGATGTATAAACCATCAAATCGTGCAAATTTTGTGCGGACATACATGCGGTGTGGCGGGCTACATGCACGAGCCTCCAAACGACGCTCGTATCTACGTCGTGCTGATGCATATCGAGGAGAATGCGATGTCAGCGGTTCAACGCAATCAATCCCAAACTGATTATTCTACCGAACTCGGGCGTTTGGCTGAGGCGCTTGAAATGGCTTCAGGGGCCGATAAGCAGATCGACGCCACGTTAGCCGCGCTGTTTGGTGTCGATCCCGCCGAATTCACCTCAAGTGCCGAAGTAAGCAGGCGCCTGAGCGCACAATTGCTTCCTCGCTGGCAGTTGCGTGTAGGTTATGATGTATGTGGAATCTTTCCCAGCGCCACTGTGAGTCTCGGCGGCAGACGGCATGGTGCTGTCGCGCCGACGGTGCCGCTTGCGGTCCTGCGGGCGCTCATCAGCGCAGTGATCGATGAAGGGGGTCGTTGAATGATCGATGTCGATAAGGATCGTGTCGTGCAATTTTTCGGGATTGGCAGCGTCAAATCCTCCGGCTTCCCTGGCCAACGCGAAGAAATCGCGCTCGCGCTGATTGCGCGAGACATTTGTAGCGATGGTAACCGAGTTCCGCTGTTACTCGAACCTCATAAGGTTGAGTGTCGGCAACGGACCGCCGGGAAACTGCGTGAGCCATACTCCCATCGCGAGCGAGCCCTGTCGGGTTCCCGCGCATAAGGCCGGAACTCTATTTCGAGAACCGCGCAGTCGATATTGTCGCGCAGGGCTATGACGTCGCGATTGGTGCCTGCCTCGATCTTAACTCGGGCATTATCGCCTTGCCGCCGCCCGAATAGCCCGACACAGCATTGACGCTGAGCGGCCAGTCGGCAGGAACTTGCCCGGCGCGCATCAGCGGCGCGACCAACGAAAAAGCCGGTCGGATAGCAGCCGGGATTGCTCACCCGTTTTGGCGCTGCGACCCGATCCGCTTGGTCCCGCGCTGGTACGCAGATGCCGACGCGATCTCCATATACTTCTCGTCCCGCTCCTTGCTGCCCGCGCAAACCCGCGCATTCGTCAACTTTATCGCAAAGGAATTCAAAAGGCAGCGGCTAGTCGGCGGCTTACCGAAAGCTTGGCATGAGGAAAGGCCTCTCTCGCCAAGCTTAAGCCCGTGAGGCGGGCCGGTACGACGGCGAGAACGTCAGGTAATGCGGTTCGCAGTCTCATGCGGCTTCCGACCGGGTGTCGGCCTGCCGCAAAGCCATCCGTCCGAGGGCTGTTATCCTCCACCAGGCAAGCTCATCCGCCAAATCCTGCACCTTCTCGGCGAAGCCGTGGCGCGAGAGGCGAAGCAGGACGCCATTGTCTTTCGAGCTGAGCCGTCCACGTGTGTTCGGGTCAGCATCCGCCAGATCAAGCAGCATGTCCCATTCCTCGGGGGGCAATAGCCCGCCTGGCGGCGCCTTGCCGCCGCTCGGGGAATCCGAGCGCCGGGTCGAGGACTGCTCGTCCTCGCCCGCCAATGCGGACGAAATCCGATCCGACACCCGGTTGGCTGCCTTGACGGAGGGATCCCAATCGACATGCGCGTAGATCATTGTCGAGCGCAGGTTCGAATGACCCAGGATCGCGCCCGTCAAAGCGAGCGCCTCGCCATTGGAAGTCGCGATCGCACCGACCGTGTGGCGCAATGTGTGTGGTGTGACGCCGGGAAGGTCCGCTCGCTTGACGATCTTCTGCCAGATGGTCTTCGTGCCCTGGAAGAAGCTCTCGCCGGTATCTGCCGGAAAGACATACTCTGTCCCCTCGGCACGCTCGATGCTCCGGAGAAGCACCATCGCGGCAATTGGCAGCGGCCGGATCGACTGCCCGGTCTTTGTGTCGGCAAGCGTCATCAGGCCATTGTCGAAATCGACTTCGCTCCACTTCAACTCGACGATCTCCTGCCGCCGACAGCCGGTGAGCGCCCACAGTCGAGCGATGTTGAGCGCCTTGGGGTTGGCGCCTTCCGCTTCCAGCGCGTCGCAGGCCGCGCCGAACCGGCGCAACTCTTCCATGCTCAGAAACCGGGTTCGGGCATTGTCGGTCTTTTTGACCACCGCCTTCTCGCAGGGATGACTCTCTATAACGCCAAAGCGCATGGCGAAGCTCAGCACGGCGGAGAAGTCCCGAAACACCTTGCGAGCGGCGCCATTTCCCCCTTTCACGATGATGCGTGTCCGGGGGCCGGTCTTCTCATTCTTCGCGGTCTTGCCGTTCTCCACGTCCCGAAAGAAGCGCTCGATCTCCGGGGCGCCAATCTCCGAGACCCGCTTCCTGCCTAGCAGCGGCACCACATGGTGACGCAGACGCGCCATCGTATATTTCTTGGTCAGCGACTTCATGGGCTCGCCCTGCCGCTTGCCGCGTTGGATATAGCAGCCTTCCTTGTCGTACAGATCGATGAGTTCATCGACGCGCATCTCGCGGCGCTTGTCGTTCCGCTCTTTCGCCGGGTCGCCGCCGACCATGGCTTGTGCGAGCAGGGACTTTGCCTTGCGCCGCGCCTGATCGACCGTGAGAGCGGCACCGTAACGACCGATTGTGACATGGCGGCGCGGCGCCTTGCGACCACCTCCCTCCGCGCGATACCGGATGAAGAAGGTTTTCGAGCCGCCGACGCCGATGCGAATGCCAAAGCCGGCGAGTTCGCTGTCCCAGAGATCATAGTGCTTCTCGCGCGGCTCGGCCGCGTCGATTACGCGCTTGGTCAGTTGGATGGTGCCTGCGTCCGCCATGGCCCTCTGCTGCAATCCTGACTGCCGATTTCGTCGTCCACCCGTCGTCCACCACAATCGGAAATTGACGGCTTCTCTCGAGATCATTATCGCAGACAATTGCGGAAAAACAACATTATTTTCAATAATTTATTCGTATTGTAGCGTAGCGTGGCGAACGCCGGAAAAGGGCATTTGCAATTTTGCCAAGGTTGGGGTCGAGAGTTCGAATCTCTTCGCCCGCTCCATTTTCCATCAGGACGATCTTTATCCCGGTTGCCGGAACGGGGCAGCGCGCCTCGGCGTCGAACCTTGCGCCTTCCGATGGCGCGTGGCCCGGTCAGCTGATCAGGCGGGACTTGATCGTGGAGGTGTAGGTGCGCCCGATGCGCACTTCGCTGTCGTCGGACAGAACCACGATCAGCGCGCCGAAGGGCGCCGGCTTGATCCGGGCAATCGCCCCCCGCCGCACGATCGTGCCGCGGTGGATGCGGATGAAGTCGTGCGAATCGAGCCGGGCCTCGAGCGAGGTCAGCGTTTCCTGGTAGAGATAGTCCGCGCCCGCCACATGAATGCGGACATAGTCGCGCTCGGCCTGGAAACGCAGGATGCTGTCCGCTGCGATGCGGATATATTCCCCCTGCGAGCGGACCCAGAAATCATGGGTGCCGCGATCTTCGACATACAGCGCCTGCTTGAGCGAGGCGACCGTCTCCTGCAGTTCCGCGATCCGGTCGTCCTGCATGGTCGAGCTGGCGGCATCGCGCGCGCGCAGCATCGCCACTTCGAACCGCGCGGGGTCGATCGGCTTGGTCACATAATCCACCGCATTCGCCTCGAACGCCCGCAGCGCGTGGTGGGCGAAGGCGGTGACGAACACCACCGCCACCGGCGCATCGGCCAGCCGTTCGAGCACCTCGAAACCCGAACCGCCGGGCATCTGGATGTCGAGCAGCAGGATATCGGGGCGGTGCTGCAGCGCGCGGTCGCACGCCTGGGTGACATCGCCGGCTTCTTCCACACGGCCGACCCAATCGAGCTTGGCGAGCAGGCGGGTCAGGCGGCGGCGGGCGAGCGGCTCGTCATCGACGACGAGCACGGACATCGGGGTCATGCGGTCCTCCAGGGCAGGTCGATCGACGCGCGGTAACGACCGGGCGAAACGGGGCCGGAGAAGAAGCGCCCATCATCCTGGAAGCGCGCCTGCAACCGTTCGGCAATATTGCGCAGGCCGACCCCCATGCCCGCGGGCTTCGGGCCGTCGGCGGTGACGGGGATATCGTTCTCCACCGTGATCCACACCCGGTTGGCCTGCCTGCGCGCCTGCAGGCTGATATCGACCTTGCCCATGGTCGCGCCGACACCATGCTTGATCGCATTCTCGATCAACGGCTGGAGGATCAGGCTGGGGACGAGCGCCTGCCCGACCTCCTCGGGCATGTCGATGTGGAACGCCATGCGGTCCGAAAACCGCTCGCGCTCGATTTCCAGATATTCCTCCTGCAGCGCCAGTTCGTCGGCCAGCGGGACGTCATGCATCGGATCGAGCGCCAGCGTGGTGCGCAGGAAGGTGGAGAGCGAGAGCAGCATGCGCTCGGCCTGGGTGGGCGAGCCTTCCTCGATCAGCCCGGCGATCGAGTTGAGCGTATTGAACAGGAAGTGCGGATTGATCTGGTAACGCAGCGCACGCATTTGCGCGCCCAGCGCCTCTTCGCGGACCACGGCGAGCCGATGTTCGCGCTCCTGCACGTCGAAATTGAACAGCAGCATCTGCAGGGCGCAGCACCAGCCGAGATACATCGCCCAGCAGATGAACATGTCCTCGGCGTTGTAGCCTGCGGTCAGATTGACCCCTTCACCGGCATGAAACGTGGCGAAATAGGCCATCACGGCCAGGAAATCGGCCGTTGCGACCGCGCTCGACACGGCGAAGCACAGGACGATGTTGTAGAAGATGGTGCCGCCGCGCAGCCGCCACACCAGCGCCGTCATCAGCGTGAACGACGCGATGCCCGCGAGTGCATCGACCAATATCGAGCGGCCGATGAAGCCGTCCGGCCGCAGCGAGCGCGAGTCCCATCCGGTCAGATAGCTGGCAGCGAAGAAGAACAGGGCAATCAGGCACAGGTAGAGCGCGGCCAGCGCAAAGGCCCTGATCACGCGTTCGCGCCGGCCCGGAAGACTGTTGACTGCCATCACTCCGCCCCTTCCCGCGGAGATGGCCGCAGCCATTCACCCGCCCAGAATCGCCATTGGCAGAATTGGCGGTCCATTCGAAGCCATTCGTTCGCCACCCGCCAGTTCGGGGATGCGAGAAGTGCCGGGACCGCCTTAACCTTGTGCCAATGAGCATGATGAGATCGACTTTGAAGGGTGCGGCGCGCAGCGTCCATGGTCGGCGCCATCGCCAGCGGCGACGCAACCTGCAGAATTGCCGGTTGGAAGCCAGTTCGCAGTCGCTTGCCGGAACGGCCCCGGCGTCGCGCATGAATCTCGTGATCGAGGCCGACGATCCGATATTTCTCGAAGCCATCCGCGCGGCGCTCCCGCAGGTGCGCGCGCGCTTGCCGCAAGGGTGCCATCTGAGCGTCCGCTTTGTCGAAGCGCCGCCGGCCGGCGGCGCCACGGCCGGACAGGCCGATGGCGGGCATCGCGCGCCCGGTGGACCGGCCGATTTGACCAGCCGCCAATGGGACATTCTCGACCAGCTGGTAACCGGGCTTTCGAACAAGGAGATTGGCCGCAAGCTCGACCTGTCGCACTTCACCGTCCGCAACCATATTTCGCAGATCATGCGGATCATGGGCGTTTCGACCCGGCAGGAGCTGATAGTCGCCGTCGCCGCAGGCGCGGAGCGGCCCGCTGGGGATCGGGATCTTCCCGGGAGTGGGGCACGCGGGCGACATGATCTCTGATCGCGCCTGTACGCGGTCTTGTCAGCAGCATATGCGGAACCGGTACACCGGCACCGGAAAGGCGTGGTGAGATCATGAGGGTGTGGGCCGCCTTGGCGCTGCTGGGGCTGGTGCTGGTCGCCGGCTTTCTCTGGACCCGCGCCGATCTCCGGGGCTGGACCCCTGCGGACTGGTCCGACCCGGCAGCGCAAGTCACCCCCACCCACGCCGCGCATGCGCCCTTCACCGTGGGGGATTGCCTGCCGGGCACGATCGACGCCCACGCCATCGCCACCGCGCGGGACGGCGCAGGCACGGCCAGCATGACGGTGCTTACCTGCCGCAGCCGGTCGAGCGCATGGCGGATCGTGCTGGCCTACCTGCTGGCGGCGCTGGCCTATCCCGCGCTGTGCCTGGTCGCGCATGCCCGCCGCGCGAGGCGCTGAACCGCCAGCGCGACGATGCACTGGTACGCCGCGGTGGTTGCCTGACGATCGCCGTTCCGGCCAGCGTGCTGGCATGAAACGACTGCCGCTCATCCTGCTCGTATCTGCCGCAACGTCGGCCGCACTGGCTGCACCGGTGGATGATTTGCGCTGGGGCGCCATCGCGCTCGGTGGCGACGGGTTCGGCGCGACGCGCGGCCGGGTGAGCGAAGCGGCGGCAACCGCCGGCGCGCTGCGCCAATGCGAGGAAAGCGGCGGGGCGGGCGAATGCCGCATCCGCCTGACCTACCGCAACCAGTGCGCCGCCTATGCCGCCGGCGACGACCGGCAAGTGGGCGTGGCCTTTGCCGACAGCATCGGCAAGGCGAGCAGACTGGCCCAGCGCAGCTGCGCCAAGTCCGCGCGCAATTGCCAGGTCCACTACGCAGCCTGCAGCCTGCCGTCGTCGTTCAACTGACGTCGGGCGTGATGGCCGGCACCACCACCCCAACCCGCGCCCTTGCCGCTGGCCGTGCCGATGGCGGACAGGGTGGCGAATCTCCGCTCTTCCGTTCGGGCAGGTTCCCCGGCCGATGACGGCGATCCGTTCCTATTCCTACAAGCCGAAATTCCACCTCGCCGTGCTTGCCCTCTGCGTGTTCGCCTCGTGCGCCATGGTCGGGGGATATGCGACAATGTTCGAGGATCGCGAAGTGGTGATCAGCAGCCTGATCAAGCTGGGGGAGGGCGGATCGAAACTCTATTTCATCCTGCTCGCGCTCGGTTCGCTGGTCATGGTTGTCCAGGCGATCATGGCCATCCGGGCGTCGCTGATGCCGGATCGCTGCATCGTGCTGACGGAGGGGCAGCTTTCGATCCCGGCGTCGCTCTATGCCAGCGGGACGAAGGACATCGCCCTGGCCGATATCGCCGGGCTGTCATTGCAGGCCGAGCGGCGCTGGCGCATCCTGCGCATCCGGCACGGCGCCGACGAAACCAGGGCCACCCAGCGTTTCTTCGAAAACCGCGCGCAGTTCGAGGATTTCGTTGTGCAATTGCAGGCAGCGATCCGCCGCTAGGGACCCGCCCTATCGCATGGAGCAACGCACATAGGCGCGCCGCGGCTGGCCGACTTCCTCGACGATCAGGCGCCCGCTCTTCCTCGAAAATTCGAAGTGGATGAAGCGCGTTTCCTCCTCACCCGCGCGGGTGAAGCTGACGAGCATTTCCTGCGCATCGGCGAAATCCGGGCTGAGCAGCGGCTCGTCGCCCGCGCGATCGCGCGGCGCGCCCGCATCGACATAGACCGCGCCGACGATCAGTGCGTGGCCCGCGACAATCGCCATGTCCGGGGTCAGGCCCATGCGATCCTTGTAGGACTGGCCGATGCATTTGCCGGATCGGGCCGCCCAGTCGCCCAGGAAGCGCGGCAGGATCGCTGGCCGGTCGAGCGGGGCAAAAACCGCCCGGTCCGTGCCCGTGGCAGGTTCCACGATCTGGCCGATTCCCTCCTGCGCATCGAGCTGCGAGGCAGGCGGCGGCGAACCGGCGCACAGCAGCAGAGCGGCGATGCCAATGGCGGACAGGCGAACGGGGGTGCGATGCGCCATATGATATTCCCGGGTCACAGATTGGTCCGATCCGGCGCGCTGCGCCATGCTGCGGGCCGGTGCAGGCGCATCGCCGTCAGCATGTCGGAATGGAGCTTTCGCCCATTTCCTCGCTGGCTGCGGGGACGCGGACGAAGCCCGTGCCCTTGCGGATGAAGTGCTGGACGATTGTGGCCGTGCCGGTGAAGCGCACGTCGAACGAGCGATTGCGCACCACATTGGCGATCACCCCGTCATAGGTCTCGAAACCATCCTCGACCGCGCCGGAACTGTCGTAGTGCGAATCGAAGGTGACGAGGGATTTCGGCCCGCCGGGGGTCAGCTCGGTCAACGTGGTCGCGTCGCAGCCATAGCCTTGCCAGACGCCACCGGCGCTCGATTCCACCACCGGACGGTCGGTGATGTCCTCGCGCACTTTCCATTGCGGCGGATTGGCCATGATGCTGCCGATGATCGCGTCGGGCCAGCTGCGGAGCGCTTCGAATTTCCCGCCCGGCACTTCGCGCAGGTAGAACACGCCCAGCGTGCCCAGCGCCACCGGATAGGGCTCGTTGCCCGTGCCCTCGGCAAGCAGGACCGGGCCGAAATCGGTCCACACCACCTTCCCCTGGTCATAGGAATAGACGAGGTCGTCGGGCATGGCGATATCGCGCGCGCCGCGCCCGAACACGGCGGCATAGGCCAGCTCGACCTGCCTTGTGGCGGGCAGCGAGCGGATCGTGGAGCGCGGTGCGGTGGTGCCAGCGGCCGGTGCCGGGGTGGAGTGGGCGGCGCTGGTTGCGGCGCCGGCCTCGCCGGGACCGGCGGGCTGGACCGCGCTGCCGGCCCAATGGGCCAATGCCCATCCGCCGCCGCCTGCCAGGGCCAGCCCGCCGATCAGCAGCAATGGCCAGCGGCGCCGATGGCGGTCGGCAGCTTCGCTTTCCTCGGCGGGTTGCGCCGGGTTTTCCGCATCGCCGCCGGTCGGGGAAAGGGAGGGGTCGCGCTGGAGCAACAGCGCCTTCTCACGTTCGAATTCCTCCGCATTGAGCGCCCCGGAATCGCGCAGTCGCGCCAGTCGCTCCAGGCGATCGAGGTCATCGTCGGTGCTCATAGTTCCCCTTCTTGCGCAGGCCTGTGCCGTAAACTACCGCAGCGCCTCGCGCCGTGCAGCGGCGTTGGCGTACCGGTACGCCCGCACTGTTCACCTGCGCCGTGCCGACAGGGTAGAATTGTTGGATATGATGGGAGTTACGATCTTGCCGCCCAGGTCTGCCACGCATGCATTTGCCGTTTGTGCCATGGTTGTCGCGCCGCTGGCCGCCTGCGACGGAGCGACCGGCGCCGATGCTCGCCAGGCCTTGCCGCAATCGATTGCCCCGGTCGAACTGGCGGCCACCACGCCCGCCCCCCTTGGCACGCCCGCCGCGCGCGCGGCGCAGGCGCTGACCGAATATGATCGCAACGCGCTCGAAATGGCGAAGCGGGCATGCGACAATCGCGATTTCAACGAATTGTTCACGGCCATGGCCATCTCGCCGGTGGTGCTGCGTCAATACAGCGCCCCGACAATCGCGGTCAGCCTGCTCGGCCCCGGGGGCAAGGAGATCGCGGCGCGGCAGGTGCCCATCGCCGACTACACCGATTTCCCGGTCACCCAGGTCGATTACTACTACAAGCCCGCCAAGCCCCTGAAGGCGGGCGACGAAGAGGAATATCTCGACCTCCAGTTCAACCAGAGCCAATCCGACGATTTCTCGGTCGAGTGGGCGCGGGTGCATTACGATGGCCAATCGAGCGGGGGTGACGATCTCGGCAATATCATCGGCGCGGATGGCAGGCCGCTTGCGCCCGGCGAACACCCCGATGCCGACGGGCAGTTGTTGTTCCGGCCGGTCGGCAATTGCTGGCGACTGGAGGAAGATATCCGCTGGCGCAGATAGCGCCGCGGCGATTGCCAAGGGTTCCCACGGTCAGGACCGGCTCGGCCTGCGAGGTACCGGTACTCAGACCGCCCTGTACCGGCTGCGCGCGGCACGCCAGAATGCGGGATTCCGCAACCGATCCGATTTCGCGAGGTAGCCCCCGATGAAACAACGCCTTGCCTGGGCCGCAGCGACTGTCGCCGTGCTGGCCGCCATGGCGCTGTTCCATGCCGGGCCGACGCGGGCCGAAGGGGGGTGCCCTGACGGTTATTTCCCCATCGGTGGCGGCAATGCAGGCTGGCAGGGCTGCGCGCCGATGGGCGGTGACGGCGACGATGGAGCCGGGCAACCTCCGCCGCAATGGGAAACCCGCTGGGGGGCGGTGGCCACCACCAACGGTGCCTTCGGCTATTCGTTCAACTGGCCGACCGAGCGCCAGGCAATCGCGGAAGCCCTGGCGCAATGCAGCCGCGATGCCGGTGGGGCGAGCTGCACGATCCGGCAATCCTATTATGACCAGTGCATCGCGCTGGCGTGGGGGCAGAAGGGAAGCAACACGGTGTCCGCACCGGAGATTGGGCAGGCCGAGCAGCTAGCCCTCGCAAATTGTTCGGAGCGGGCGGCGGATTGCAAAATCTATTATTCTGGATGCAGTTACCCCGAGCGAGTACGCTGACACAGTACCTTGCAGGTGGCGCGCCTTCAGGGGGGAGGCATGCATGACAATCGACGACATGGTTCTTGAGCAGGAATTCAGGAACGGTCCGACCAATCTCAAGGGCATCAAGGTTGCGACGCTGAGGTTCGGTGCGTTCTACCTGTTCACCCTGGTCATCATCGTTTTCGGCTTTCTGTCCTCGGTCGATGAAATCTCGGTCAACTTCATCGTCTTGCGGCTGGTTCAATTCGTCTCGATCATCCTCCTGTCGGCGATCATCTCGTATGCGCTCTATCTGATCCACGAACGATCGACGAAGGTGCGGACATCGGAAGAATCCCTCCCGATATTGATCATTGCCTCCTTCGTCCTGTCGCTCGCGGCGGCGGCGGTTTGGGCAGGCGCGCACAAATTCTATCCCCACCTGCTCGGCACTCCACCGCCGGCCCCCAACTCGCTCGACAATTTCGGCGGGCTGGTCGCCATTTCCTGGGGGTTCCTGTTCGGCTGGTCGTGCCTGTTCGTGATGCTGCTGTTCGCCTTCGAACTCAACGGCCGCAAGCAGCGACTGGCGGCGATCCGTGAAGAGGCGCTGGGGGCGCAGATGCGCGCGCTACGATACCAGATCAATCCGCATTTCCTGTTCAACACGCTCAATTCGATCGCCGGATTGATCGAGGAGGGCGCGGCTACGCAGGCGGAGCGCATGGTGTTGTCGCTTTCGACCTTCCTGCGCACGACGCTGGCGCTCGATCCGTTCAACGATGTGCCGTTCGCCGAAGAGATCGCCCTGCAGGAGGAATATCTCGGCATCGAGCGCGAGCGGTTTTCGGACCGGATGAACTTCACCATCGACATCGAAGAGGATGCGGCACAGGTGCTGGTGCCGAGCCTGATCCTCCAGCCGCTGATCGAAAACGCGATCAAGCACGGCGTGGGGACCACGCGCGGCACGGTCGGCATCAGCCTGAAGGGTTTCCGCCGGGGCGACCGCCTGTGCATCGCGATCGAGAACGACACGCCCGGCGCCGACGTGCCGGTGGCGCGACCGGCGGGGGTCGGGGTTGGCCTGCGCAATGTCGGTGACCGCTTGCATGCACGCTTCGGCGAGGATTGCCTGATCCAGTCGGGGCCGGTTGCCGATGGCCGGTTCCGCGTGTCGCTGGAACTGCCCTGGCGGGTCGCCTGACCGGCCGTTCCAGCCCCACCGACCTGCACCGCCCCCGACCCTTCACCGCCAAGCGTACCGGTACGCCAGCCGGTGCGACATGGCGCGGTGCGGGGGCTAGCATGCCATGACGAAAATGCTGGGAGTCCGTGCGCGTGAATTGGCTGTTCCCACCCCTCTGTGCCGCGCTCCTGCTGTCTCCGTCGCTGGCGAGTGCAAGCGGGACCGTGTCGATGCCGCCGCGCGAGGAAGAGATGGCGAGCGCCAGCGCCTGCGCGGCCTATCTGCGCGATCGGGCGGCCGAGGACGCGCAGATGGCCAAGCCTGAAACGCTGGCGGAAGATGGCAGTCGGCAAACCGTCAGTATCGAACCGATCAGCGCAGGCGTCGAAGATCTCGGCCGTGGCCGTGCGCGATATGCAGCCCGCATCTGGTATGTGAACGGCTGGCCGCGCCCGGACCTCGGGCAAATCGAATATCGCGCGACGTGGGAAGCGCACACCTATGAATGCCGTGGCCGGAGATTGATCGCCCAGCAGTCGAGCGGCTTTACCAGCGAAAGCTACGAACCCATGCCTGCGGCGTCTGACGCCAAGCAATAGGGGCTGTCCGCGCGGTGATCCCGCGCAAGCTGGTATCATCGGAGCATGGCAGGCGTGGGGAGGCACTGCATCGTGCCGCCCTCCACGCCGTGCCTCCTTCGCGACCCGAAGGCATATCGTTCCCGGCTGGTCGGCCAAGGGCTAACACCTTCGCCGCACACTGCGCGACAGGCGCGCGATACCGGTACACCGCGCCTCCCCTGCGCCGGTGACGTCGCATGTCGCGGCAAGATGGCGGATCGTTGCGCGCAGGCGTACCAGTACCCCGGCGGATGTGTTTTCCCGGTGCCCTTGCCCTAATCCCCGGGGCAAGAACGCGGGCATTGTCATCGGCGCGCCCGGATCGGAGTTTGAACAATGAAGCCTGTGCGGGCCGTGACGGCCGGAATCATCATCTCGCTGTTTGCGGGGCCGGCGATGGCTGCGCCCGCCAGCGATTTCGGCGGGCTGGCGATCTGTTCGACGCTGAAAGCGATGCCGCGCAATTACCGGCCCGGAGAGTGCAGCGCCCGCAACCCGCTCAAGGGTGAATGCCGCTTCTCGATAACCAGCCAGGGGCGGCAGATCGACTATCTGATCGAAAATGGCGTGGTGATCGACAAGGTGGTGAAACTGCGCGCCGGTGCGCGCAGCCCTGGCCCCTTCGGCATCGTTCGCGGCGAGGCGCAGGAAAGCGCCGCGCGCAAGATCTGGCGCAGCACCAAGCTGACCACCCGTTACTGGACCGATTCCGAAGATGCCGATGCGGGATATTTGCAGTCCGACGATGTCGGGTGCGGCAGGAACAAGTCCTACACGGTCTATGTCTGGTTCCGGCATGGCCGTGCGGAATCGGTTTCGGTCTCGACGCTGCCCGCTATCTAGGCCGATCCGCCATTGCTCTAGCCGCAGGATTACTGTCGGCGATAGATCTGGGGCGTCATGCCGGTATCGGCCTTGAACGCCCGGTTGAACGGCCCGATCGAACCAAAGCCGCAGTCCAGCGCAATCGTCAGGATCGGCAGGTGCGCATGGTCCGGATCGCGCAGTCGCCGCTTGGCCTCGGCGATGCGATAGCTGTTCACCATCTGGTTGAAATTGGCAAAGCCGAGTGCCCCGGTGATGCACTGGGTGACCTTGTATTCGGGTTCTCCGGTCAGCTTCGCCAGATCGGCCACGCGCAAGTCCGCTTCGGTGTAGAGCTGGTTTTCGCACAGGAGCCGGGTGACTTGCTCACCCAGCGCGAAATCGGCGGCGGCCGGTTTGCGCGACGGTTTGTTGGCGCGCGCTTGCAGCGGATGCTGCTTGCGGTGGCTCAGCGCCAGGCCGTATCCGCCGATGGCGATGAAGACGCAGGCCACCTTGACCGGCAGGCTCAACCGCGCCGCGATCGATTCAGGCGGCGCGCCATCGACCGCCAGCACTCCGATACCCAGGATCGCCAGATAGGCCGCAGCATAGATGATGCGGAATTGCCGTTCTGCCGGATCGGTCTGCGCCTTCAGGTCGAGCAGCGGTTCGGCCACCGCGAGCAGCAGCATCGCCGAACTGCCCAGGCTCGCCAGATTGTCGAGCATCCGCCGCGGCATGTCGTCCATCGACACGAAGGAACCGGCGGCAGATGCGGCCATGACCAGCAGGACGGCGCCGAGCGGCCACAGGGCATGGCGCCCTTCCTCGCGCCGGAACAGCGCACGCGTCGCCAGCCATGACCAGCCGCAGGTCGCGTTTCCGATTACCGCCAGCAGACTGCCGACCGCACCCAGGCGCGAGGCAAGCAGCGAGTTGAGACAGAATGCGAGCGAGGCACAGACGAAGGCCGCGCCATAGAGCGCGACCGGATCGCCCTTGGCCGGGCCGGAATCCCCCGGGCTCGCGCCGAGCTGCACAATCGACCCCATGACGAATTTGCCTCGCAAACATGCCGAAAAAACTATCGCCGATTTCCAAATCGACCGGACCGCGCCTGTCAAGACTGCCATCGATCACCGCATCAGATCAACCGATCAACCGACTGCCGGAAACCGCAGCCCGGCAGCGCTCGCGACATGAGGCATCATTCGATGGTTACGCTCGAAAATTTCCCCCTCCCGATCCTCGGCCTGTCCGGTGCCGGAAGTATATTGCGGTGAAGCGGCGTTCTGGCGAGGCGCGGCTTGCCGGGCTGACCTATCTCGCGACGATCGCCTTCGGGGTCTATGCCGAAGTCATCGCGCGCGGGGCGCTGTTCGTGCGCGGCGATGCTGCCGCCACCGCAGGCGCCGTATTCCAGGCCGAAACCACCTTCCGGCTCGGCCTGCTGGCCGATCTGGCGATGCTGGCCTGCTATGTGGTGGTGACCGTGCTCCTGTTCCGGCTGTTTCGCCGCGCCTCCCCGGGGCTGTCCGCGATCGCCGCCGCCTTCAGCCTGATCGGGATTGCGGTGCTGGCGTGCGCGACCATCGTCCTGGCGATGATCCTGCGGCTCAGCGACCCGGCGCTGGCTTCCCCCTCGCTCGCCGAAACCGTCTATCTGCTGATCCGGCTCCATGGGGATGGCTACAAGATCAGCCTCGTCTTCTTCGGGGTCTATTGTCTGCTGCTGGGCTGGCTGATCTGGTCCGGCCGCCTGATGCCCGCGATCGTCGCCCTGCTGGTTGCTGCGGCGGGGGCGTGCAACCTCGTCAACAGCCTCGCCTGGCTCGGCGCGCCGCAATGGGCGGTGCAGCTGCCGGACTATTTCACCCTGCCGACCTTGCTGGGCGAACTGGCCCTGGCGCTGTGGCTGATGGTGTTCGGCATGCGCGCTGGCGTTGGCAAGGGTGAGGCGTAGCGGCGCGATGCAGCACTTTGCCAAGCCGGTGGCCAAGGTCGCGGCCTGCTCGAACAGGGGGCGGGCCGCACGGAAGTCGCGCCTGTTCGTGGTGATGGCCGACGATGCGGACGCGATTGCCCAAATCAGGGAACTGGCGTGCAGCTGTATCGAACTGGACCCGATGATGAGCGAGACTGACCTCATCGGCATGGGGCTGTGCGATAGCCGGCAGGCCGGCCCATTGCGCAACCTTGTGACCGAGCGGCAGTGGGAGATTGCCTTGGCGGTAGCCCGCGGGCTTTCGAACAAGGATATCGGCCGCGAACTCGGCATTTCGCACCTGACGGTGCGCAATCACCTGTCGCATGTCCTGCGGGCCACCGGCCTTTCCTCGCGGCGCGAGCTTGCTACGCTGCTTCGCGAAGTGCCGGATCGGCTAACGTGACTTTGCACTGACCGGATTCGGCCTGCCTTCGTACACCCCCCCGGGAACGGATGCGCTCCACTCGGCTCTCCGAAACACTCGGCTCGTCGCGCGCGGCGCAAAATTCTTCGCACTTGCGGAATTTTCGCTTGCGTGGGCCAAGGCGGATCATTAGCTGCCCAATGTTATGACATATCATAAATCGACGGCATCGCTCCGGGTCGCCCTTTTCGCCACCGCCGCACTCGTGCTTGCCGTTCCGGCGCAGGCGCAAACTTCCCCGCAGGGCGAAGATACCGATGCGTCTGCCAGTCCCGCCGATACGCCCGGCAGCGACGACTACCATGACCGCCAGGCCGGTCCCGACAGCCAGATCGTCGTCACCGGCATCCTGCCGACGGCGCGGCAGGATGCGCTTTCGGGCGTGGGCGTGCTGGCCAGCACCGAGCTGGCGCAGGCCGTGCGCCCGTCGATCGGCGAGACGCTGGACCATGTGCCGGGTGTTTCGGCGACCTCCTTCGGCCCGAGCGCCTCGCGCCCCGTGCTGCGCGGGCTGCAGGGCGAACGGGTCAAGCTGCTGACCGACGGGATTGGTTCGATCGACGTGTCGAACACTTCGGTCGACCATGCTGCCGTGGTCAATCCGCTGCTGGCCGAACGCATCGAAGTGCTGCGCGGCCCGCAGTCGCTGCTCTACGGTTCGTCCGCCATCGGCGGCGTCGTGAACGTCATCGACCGCCGCATCCCGGTCAACGTGCCCGACGAACCGGTGCATGTCGCGGCGATCTTCGGCTATGGCTCGGCGGCGCAGGAACGCTCCGCCTCGGCCGCGATCGACGTGCCGCTGACGGACAAATGGGTGGTTCACGCCGATGGCAGCTACCTCAAGACCGACGATCTCAAGATCGGCGGCTATGCGCTGACCCCGGCGCTGCGCCAGGAGGCGCTCGACAGCTTCGACCAGACGAGCGATCCGCAATTCGCGGAGAACGCGGCGATCAAGGGCACGCTGCCCAACACCGCCAGCAAGACGTGGACCGTCGGCGCGGGCGTTGGCTATATCACCGACAACGGCAGCCTCGGCCTGTCCTACAGCCATTACGACAGCCTTTATGGCGTGCCGATCCGCTATGCCACCCAGCCGGACCAGGATCAGGAAGCCCCCCGGCTCAGCCTGGTGCAGAACCGCATCGATGCGCGGGCGGAAGTGGATCCGCAGGGCGGCTTCCTCGACAAGATCGCTTTCCGCTATGGCTATGCCAATTATCGCCACTTCGAGCTGGAGCCCGATGGCGGCATCGGCACCGCTTTCTACACCAAGGGGCAGGAAGGGCGGCTGGAGCTGACCCAGGCGAAGCGCGGCGCATGGTCCGGCGCGTTCGGCGGACAGTTCTTCGTGCGCGATTTCAACGTGGTCGGCGACGAGGCATTCCTGCCCAAGAACAGCACTGCGCAGGTGGGCCTGTTCACGGTGCAGCAGGCCGACGTCGGCCCGTTCAAATTCGAAGCCGGGGCGCGGTACGAACACACCTCCGTCGATGCCTTGCCGCTGCCCGACCAGGCGCAGTTCTTCAACGGCAGCCGCAGCTTCAGCACGCTGTCCGGCTCGCTCGGCGGGCTGTATCGCTTCGATTCGCGCTGGAACATCGGCCTGAACCTGTCGCGCACCGAACGTGCCCCGGCAGCGGAGGAGTTGTTCGCCAACGGCCCGCACGCAGGGACCGAGGCGTTCGAAATCGGCAATCCGAACTTCACCACCGAGAAGGCGAAGAGCATCGAGCTGGTCACGCATGGCTCGGGGCCGGGCTACACGTTCGAAGCGTCGGCCTATCACACGTGGTTTTCCGACTTCATCTACGACGCGCAGACGGGCGACATCGAAGACGGCCTGCCGGTCTATCAGTCGGCGCAGGCCGATGCGCGGTTCTATGGCTTCGAAGTGCAGGGTTCGCTCGACTTGTTCGAAGCGGGATCGGGCGTCGTCGCGGTGGACGGGCTGGGCGACTACACCCACGCCACGATCGTCGGCATCGGCGCGGTGCCGCGCATTCCGCCGCTGCGCCTGCTGGGCGGGCTGAGCTACAAGAGCCCCACGCTCGACCTGCGGGGTGAAGTCGAATGGACTTCGAAGCAGGATCGGGTTGCGGCCTTCGAAACGCCGACTGCCGGCTTCACGCTGGTCAATGCCGAAGCGACCATTCGCCCCTGGGGCCATGGCTCGCCGGTCAGCTTCGTGCTCTCGGCCAACAACATCTTCAACGTCGATGCCCGACGGCACGCGTCCTACCTCAAGGATTATGCGCCGCTGTCCGGCCGCGACCTGCGGGTGAGCGCGCAGCTGAGCTTCTGATTGTAGCGCTGGGCAGCGCGTCAGGGTTCGAGCGCGAAGCTCAGCCCGGCGTGCTGTTCCAGGCGCTGCTGCAACGCCTCGCCCAGCAGCGCGCCCGGCGTCCAGATGCCGCCCTCGTGCCTTGCGTCCAGCAGGGCCATCGCGGTTTCGGCGATCATCTTGCTGGTCGAACCATATCCCGGATCGCGATCGCCCTTGACGCTCGCGCGGATCGTGGTGCCGTCGGGATATTCGCCGATGAACAGGATGTCATAGAACCCGGCCTCGCGTTCTTCGCGGCTCGGCCCTTCGCCGGGCTTGAGCTTCCTCTCACCCAGCGGGCTGGCCTTGGCGAGCGCTTCGGCCATCGCCTTGCCCGCTTCGCCCGGCGTGGTCATCACCATCTCGTCATAGGTGAAATCCTTGCCCCAGGCATGGTCGAGCAGGAAATTGGTGCGATGGACATTCTTGGTGTTGATCGGCGCCATCACGAACGGCGCGGTCCAGGTGCCGGTGGCGCGGTCATATTCGGGGACCAGGCCCGAGGGCTGTGACGGTCCGTCGAAGCCGGGGGTGAGGGCGAAGCTCGAGCGCAGCAGCAGCGCGAGCGAAGGTTTCTTGGCCACCGCCTTCAGCGTCGCGCCAAGGCTGGCCATGGTCCCGCCCGATGCGCCGCCCTGCATCGCCCGCACGCGGCCCTTCACCCGCGGCGCAGGCTTGCCGTGGCGCGCAATCGCTTCGCGCTGCAGGAACGCGACGCCGAGGTCGAAGGGGATCGAATCGAACCCGCAGGAAAAGCAGATCCGCGCGCCGCTGGCCCGTGCGGCAGCCTCATGCGCGTCGATCATGTCGCGCATCCACAGCGGTTCGCCGCACAAATCGGCATAGGCGGTGCCCGCTGCCACGCAGGCTTCGACCAGGCCGGTGCCATAAAGCTGGTAGGGGCCGACGGTCGAAATCACCACCTGCGTACTTTGCGCCAGCGCCTGCAGGCTTGCCGGGTCGTCGGCATTGGCAACGATCAGCGGCGTATTCTCGGGCGCGTCGATTTCGTCGCGCACTTCGGCCAGCTTGGCTTCGCTACGCCCGGCCATCGCCCAGCGCGGGTGGCCCGCATTGCCATAGGTCGCGGCGAGATATTCGGCGACCAGTCGTCCGGTGAAGCCGGTGGTGCCATAAACGACAATGTCGAACGGGCGGGGTTTATCGGTCATCGCATCTCTCCTCGGTTCGCGAGAGATGCGCGCGCCCCGGCTTCAAGTCAAAGCCGTTACGGCGCCCTGCGTTGGCCCTTGGGTTTTCAAAGGCCCGGGGGTGTTCAGAGCTTGGGCAGGGTCACGCCGCGCTGGCCCATATATTTGCCCGCCCGGTCCTTGTAGCTGGTTTCGCAGCGTTCGTTGCCCTGCAGGAACAGGAACTGGCACGCGCCTTCATTGGCGTAGATCTTGGCAGGCAGCGGGGTGGTGTTGGAGAATTCCAGCGTAACATGGCCTTCCCAGCCCGGCTCCAGCGGGGTGACGTTCACGATGATCCCGCAGCGCGCATAGGTGCTCTTGCCAAGGCAGATCACCAGCACGTCTTCCGGCACGCGGAAATATTCGACCGTCCGGGCGAGGGCAAAGCTGTTGGGCGGAATCACGCAGACATCGGTTTCGCGGTCGACGAAACTGTTCGAGGCGAAATCCTTGGGATCGACCACGGCGGAATCGACATTGGTGAAGATCTTGAATTCCGGCGCGACGCGCGCGTCATAGCCATAGCTCGACAGGCCGTAGGAAATCACCCCGTCGCGCCGCTGGCCCTCGACGAAGGGTTCGATCATGCCCTGTTCGAGCGCCTTGCTACGGATCCACTTGTCGGAAAGAATCGCCATGCGCCAGTGATTCCCGAGAGTGGCAGCCGGGGCAAGCAAGCGCGGCGGTTTTTCCCCCTGCGCGACGCAATGCTGCGGCAGACACGCCAATCCCGCCGCGCTCGGTTCGTCGCAGCACGCGCCCGAGCCACCCTCGGCAAACGGCGCCAGAAGGGCGCGTTCATCTGCCAGCAAGGCGGCGATCAACACCGGGATGCGCGTGTGCGGAACCGCTGCACATGACGGTTACAACGAAAAAGGGGGCAATTCGGGCGCCGCGCAGGTCGCCCTGGCAGGCTTGTCGGAGGTCGCTCCGCAGGTCATGTCGGGACCGGTGCGGTGCAAAGGAGTAGGGTTATGAGCATTATTTCAAATCGCGCAGGGGCCAGTCTCCTGCTTGCTTCGCTGGCGATGCCCGCCACCGGTGGCCTGTCTGCGCAGGAACTTTCGCCGCAGGATGCCAATGTGATGGTCACCGTCAACGGCACTATTCCCGCCGATTTGTCGGGCATGCCCGAAGGCCCCGAAGTCGCCGGCTTCATCTCGCGCCGCAGCGGCGACAAGATGCAGGTGACCACGGTGGACGGCAGCAATGCCGTGATCGGCATCAGCGAAGCGACCGAGATCAAGGCGAGCGGGGGTTTCCTCGGTCTCAACCGTGACAAGCTGGGTTCGGATTCGCTGCTCAATGGCCTGCCGGTCACGGTCGAAACCGTGCAATGGGGCGGCGGGCTGGTGGCCAGCCGGATCGACCTGAAGAGCAAGGATCTCAAAACCGCGAGCATGATCCGCACCGGGACGGCACAGGGCTTCGAGGAACAGACCGCCGCGACCGAGGCACTGCGCGGCCGGCTGGGCGATATCGACAAATACAATATCAAGGGCACGACCAACGTCTATTTCGACACCGGCAAGTGGAACCTCTCGCCGTCGGCCGAATCGCAGCTGTGCGCTGCGGCCCAGCAGGCCGACGCGACCGACAATGCGCTGCTGCTGGTGGTGGGTTACACCGATTCCGTCGGCAGCGAGGATTACAACCAGGTGCTGAGCGAAAAGCGCGCCGGCAAGGTGGTCAATTTCCTCCAGCAGCGTTGCGGGTGGAAGCCCTGGCGCATGCTGACGCCGACCGGCATGGCCGAAGCCGATCCGCTGGCGGACAATTCGACCGCCGCAGGCAAGGCGCAGAACCGCCGCGTTTCGGTGAATATCCTCGTCAGCAAGAGCGTCGACGGGATGTAATGCAGGGCAGGAGGGCCGGAGGCACTGCTTCCGGCCCTTCGCCTAGCCATTATAGCCGCGAAACCATTCGACGAATTGCGGCACGCCGACCTCGATCGTGGTGGTCGGCTCGTATCCGAAGGTGCGACGCATCGCGTCGATGTCGGCATAGGTCTTGTAGACGTCGCCCGGCTGCATCGGCAGCATCTCCATCTCGGCCTTGCGGCCCAGCGCATCCTCCAGCACGCCGATGAGCTTCATCAGCGGTTCGGACTGGTTGTTGCCGATGTTGTACACCGCATGCGGCTTCACGCTGCCGCCCGCCTTCACCGCGCCATCATCTGCCGGCGGATGGTCGAGACATGCGATCACCCCGGCAATGATGTCGTCGATATAGGTGAAGTCGCGATACATATCGCCGTGGTTGAACACCGGGATCGGCTTGCCCGCCATGATATTGGCGGTGAACTTCCACAGCGCCATGTCCGGGCGGCCCCACGGGCCATAGACGGTGAAGAAGCGCAGCCCCGTCAGCGGCAGGCGGAACAGATGGGCGTAGGTTTCGCTCATCAGCTCGTCCGCCTTCTTGGTCGCCGCATAGAGCGAGACGGGATGGTCGCAGCGATCCTCGACCGAGAAGGGCACCTTGTCGTTCCCGCCATAGACCGAGCTGGAGCTGGCATAGACCATATGCTCCACCCCCCGGTGGCGGGCCAGCTCGAGCATGTTTACATGGCCGACGAGGTTCGACTGGACATAGGCATGCGGATTCTCGATCGAATAGCGCACCCCGGCCTGCGCGCCGAGGTGGACGATGCGGCTGAACTCTGCCCCGTCCAGCGCCGCCAGCAGCGCGTCATTGTCGGCAAAGTCGATCCGGTGGAAGGTAAAGCTGTCGCCATGGCGGTCCGCCAGGCGGCGCAGGCGCGCATCCTTCAGCGAGACGGCGTAATAGTCGTTGCAATTGTCGATGCCGATCACGCGGTCGCCGCGCGCCATCAATGCTTCGGACAGGGCCGCGCCGATGAATCCTGCGGCGCCGGTAACGATTGTGGTTCTGGTCATGCGCGGCGCTTAGCACCGATTGCACAAAAGTGGATTAATTCAGCTGCGGACCTGTCTGGCATCCAGTTTCGGATTGAGCAGCGCGATGTGGTTCAGCCAGGCGCGCGGCTTGCGCAGCAGCTTTTTCGGGTAATCGACCTGCAGTCCCACGATCTGCGCCATCCGGCCGACGAAGTGGATGCAATTGCGGCTGCCGAGGTTGTATTGCATGCCCTTGCTGTCATCCCAGCGGTTCTTTTCGGCGATGATCCGGTGATAGGTTTCATCGCTGATCGGGATGGTGAAGTGGGTGTTGGTCTTGGTCAGCCACTTCTCGTCCTCGATCAGGATCATCGAATCGACCGGGCCAGCCAGCACCGCCGGGCCGGTCGTCTTGGCCGAAAAACCGTAGTTTTCGCGCACCCGCTTGCCGTTCGATTCCAGCGTACCGTCCAGCACGATGAAGGCGTGGGGATAGCGCCCGACGAACATCGAACCGTTGAAGCTGTGGAAGGCGATCGTCACCTGCGCGGCCGCGGGCAGCGACCAGGCGAGCGCGAAGACGGCGGCGATAAGCGTGACAAGGCGGCGCATGGGCCGCGCTTCTAACGCAGATTGCCGCAGCTGCGAAGGGGCCAGTGGCCGAATGCTCAGCTCGCCAGCAGGCTGGCGTTGCCCCCTGCTGCAGTCGTGTCGACGCAGACCACCCGCTCGGTCGCAAAGCGGGCCAGATAATGCGGCCCGCCCGCCTTGGGCCCGGTGCCCGACAGACCTTCGCCGCCGAACGGCTGGCTACCGACCACCGCACCGATCTGGTTGCGGTTGACGTAGAGATTGCCGACCCGCGCCTTCGCTTCGACCAGCCGGCGCGTCGCGGCGATGCGGCTGTGCAGGCCCATGGTCAGGCCGAAGCCGGTCGAATTGATCTCCTCGATCACCTGTTCCAGTTCATCGGCCCTGAAGCGGGCGACATGCAGGATCGGGCCGAAATTCTCTTTCTCCAACACGGCGATCGACGGAATCTCGATGATCGTCGGGGCGACGAACCAGCCCTTGCGGTCGGACGAGGCGCCACAGCGCACCACCGGTGCGCCGGCCTGCTGCATGATCGCGACATGGCCTTCTAGGTCGAACCACGCCTCCTGGTCGATCACCGGGCCGACATCGGTCGGCAGCAGCGCCGGATCGCCGGCCTCCAGCGCCTCGAAGGCTCCGCGGATCATTTCCAGCATGGTGTCGGCGACATCTTCCTGCAGGTAGAGCACGCGCAGTGCGGAACAGCGCTGCCCCGCGCTCTGGAAGGCAGAGCCGACCACATCGCGCGTCACCTGTTCGGGCAAGGCGGAGGAATCGACGATCATCGCGTTCTGCCCGCCGGTCTCGGCGATCAGGATGCCCAGCGGCCCGTCGCGCATGGCGAGGCTGCGGTTGATCGCTTGCGCGGTAGCGGTCGATCCGGTGAAGGCGACGCCCGCGATGCGCGGATCGGAGGTCAGCATCGCGCCGACCTTGCCATCGCCCGGTATCAGCTGGAACACATCCTCGGGGATGCCCGCCTCGTGGCACAGCTTGACCGCCAGCCAGGCGATCAGCGGGGTCTGCTCGGCGGGCTTGGCTAGGACGGTGTTGCCCGCCGCCAGCGCGGCAGCGGCCGGGCCGATGAAGATCGCCAGCGGGAAATTCCACGGGCTGATCGTCACAAACACGCCGCGCCCATGCAGGCGGATGTAGTTTTCCTCGCCGGTCGGGCCGGGGAGCGGTTCCACCCCGGTACACAGACGCCGCGCTTCGGCCGCATAGTAACGCAGGAAATCGACCGCTTCGCGCAGCTCCAGCACCGCATCGACCAGCGTCTTGCCCCCTTCGCGGCGGCACAGCGACAGGAATTCATCGGTATGGTCCTCGAATAGCCGCGCCGCCTCTTCGAGCAGCAGCGCACGCTTTTCGCCGCCCAGCGCGTCCCAGCCTTGCTGGATTGCCTGTGCACGGGTAATCGCCAGCTCGACATCCGCGGCGCTCGCCTCGGTCACGATCCCGACCACCTCGTCACGGTCCTGCGGGCTGCGCACGGCATGGGATGCGCCGTCCTCGCCCGAGCGCAGCGTCGGGCCGACCTTCCACATCGCCCCTTCCAGCTGGGCCAGCCGCTCCATCAGCGGCCCGCGCAGCAGCGGATCGGCCAGGTCGACACCCGCGCTGTTCTGCCGGCCCGGGAAGATATCCGCCGGCAGCGGGATCGCCGGGTTGCGCCGCGGCTCGGTCGCCGCGAGTTCGGCGACCGGATCGGTCACCAGTTCGGCCACCGGCACTTCGGCATCGGCCATGCGGTTGACGAAAGAGGAGTTCGCGCCGTTTTCCAGCAGGCGGCGCACCAGATAGGCGAGCAGTTCCTTGTGCCCGCCAACCGGGGCGTAGATCCGCACCCTTGTCTGCGGCTGGCCCTGCCGTTTCTCCTCTGCGGCAAGCGCGGCATAGACATCCTCGCCCATGCCGTGGAGCCGCTGGAATTCGAACCTGGCGGAGTGGTTTCGGCCTATCGCTTCGCTGCTTGAGGCGGGTCGGCCTATCGCTTCGCTGCTCGAGGCCCCTTCGCCGGCGAGGGCCTTGATCGCCCCGATCGTGTAGGCGTTGTGCGTGGCGAAGGCGGGGAAGATCGCATCGCTTGCGGCCAGCAGGCGCCCCGCGCAGGCGAGGTAGGACACGTCGGTTGCCACCTTGCGGGTGAACACCGGAAAATCGCTGTGCCCGCCGACCTGGCTCAGCTTGACCTCGGTATCCCAATAGGCGCCCTTCACCAGCCGCACGAACAGCCGCCGCCCATGCCGCCGCGCGAGCTGCGCGATCCAGTCGCACAGCGGCACGGCGCGCTTCTGGTAGGCCTGGATGGCAAGGCCGAAGCCCTCCCAATTGGCGCTGCCATCGCGGGCGAACAATTCATTGTCGGCGACCAGCGCTTCAATGATGTCGAGCGACAATTCCAGCCGCTCGGCTTCTTCGGCGTCGATGGTGAAATGGATGTCGGCGTCGCGCGCCCTGATCGCCAGCGCCTTGACCATCGGCACCAGCGCCGCCTTCGCTGCTTCGGCATGGAGGAAATCGTAACGCGGATAGAGCGCGGAGAGTTTCACCGAAATGCCGGGGGAGGGGCCGACGCCGCCCGATGCCTCCTGCGCCAGCCGGTCGAGCGCGGTTTCATAGGATTGGCGATATTTCTCCGCGTCGGCAAAGGTCATCGCCGCTTCGCCGAGCATGTCGAAGGAATGGGTCAGGCCGCGCTTGCGTTCGGGCGCCGCGCGTTCGAGCGCCTCGTCGATCGTCCGCCCGAACACGAACTGCCCGCCCAGGATGCGCATCGCCTGCGTCACCGCCTTGCGGATCACCGGTTCGCCCAGCCGCCCGATTGCGCGGCGCAGGGTTGCGCCCATGCCGCGCTGGTGCTGCTCGGGGCGTTCGAGCACTTCGCCGGTGAGCATCAGCGAGAAAGTCGCCGCGTTGACGAAGGTGGACGAGCTCTCTCCCAGGTGCTCGCCCCAGTCGATCTCGCCCAGCTTGTCGCGGATCAGCGCGTCGGCGGTGGCGCTGTCGGGCACGCGCAGCAGCGCCTCGGCCAGGCACATCAGCGCGATGCCCTCTTCGGTGGCGAGGCCATAGGCGTGCAGGAATGCGTCGAGCCCGCTCGCCTTCTGGTGGCGCGCACCCTCGATCAGCGTGGCGGCGAGCCGGGCGGCGGGGGCATGTACCTGCGAGGCGGGCGCCGCCTGCCGCAGCCGCTCGGCAACGCAGGCGGCTTCTTCCTGCCGGTAGGCGATGCGGATGGCGCTGCGGTCGAGCGCCGTGGCGCGCGGGGCGGGGGAAGACATGCGGGGCGACTCGCGTTGTTGCCGGATGGAACCGGGCGCTTGCACCCGGTTTCAAATGCAATCAAGTGCTTGCCGGGTGCGCCCGCTGCCGCCCTTTCAGTGCGCGCCTTCCTCGATCCAGTCGGCCCGCAGGCTGCGCGCTGCCAGCAACATCATCAGCCCCGCGATCACATAGAAGCTGAGGCAGGCGGTCGCGGCATAGCGCAACGCTTCGGTGCCGTATGCCGCAGTGAACTGGTCCGACAGGAAGCCCATCAGCATCGGCCCGATGCCCAGCCCGATCAGATTGTTGATCATCAGGAAGCTGCCCGAAGCCGTGGCCCGCATCGGGGCGGGCACGAGATGCTGCACCGAATTGGTCACCGGGCCGAGCCACAGCGTATTCAGCGCATTGGGCACCAGCAGGATGACCCACATGATCGCCATCGGGATCGGCGCGATCAGTGCGATGGCAAAGGTCGGTGCGGTGATCAGCCAGGCGATTGCCGGGATCCGGGCGTACCAGCGCCGGTCGACCTGGCCCAGGCGGTCGGCCAGCCAGCCACCGAGGAACATGCCGGTCGTGCCACCGATCACCAGCAGGCTGGCGAGAAACTGGCCAGTGGTGACCAGGTCGAGGCCGAAGCTGCGCATCAGCACCGCCGGGGTCCACAGCGCAAGGCCATAGCCGCACAAGGAACTGAAGCCCGAGGCAATCGCCATCAGCCAGAAACTGGGCTTGCGTGCCAGTAGCGGGAAGACCGCGCCCAGCGGCGCGCGGGCAGCCTGCGTGGCGCCTTCGGGGCGTGGTTTGTCCTTCACCACCAGCAGGAAGATCGGGGCCAGCACCATGCCCGCAATGCCCATGGCGATGAAGGCAGCACGCCAATTGACCATCGTGGCAATATAGGCGCCCAGCAAAGTGCCGCCGGCCAGGCCGACGGGAATGCCGAGCGAATAGATCGCCAGCGCGCGAGCCCGCTTTTCAGGCGGGAAATAGTCGGCGATCAGCGCGTAGGACGGGGCGACGCCGCCCGCCTCGCCAGTGCCCACGCCGAGGCGGAAGATGAACATCTGCCAGAAACTGGTGGCGACGCCGCACAGCGCGGTGAATCCGCTCCAGAAGGCCAGCGCGCCTGCGATGACCCAGCTGCGCCGGGTGCGGTCCGCCAGCAGCGCCAATGGCACACCCAGCACCGAATAGAGGATCGCGAAGGCGAGCCCGCCCAGCGCCCCGAATTCGGCATCGGTCAGGCCGAGATCGGCCTTGATCGGCTGGGCGAGGATGCCGAGGATCTGCCGATCGAGGAAATTGAAGGTGTAGACCAGCAGCAGCATGGTCAGCACCAGCCCCGGGGCCGGGGTCTTGCGCGTTTGCGCGCCCGCGGCGGGCTCAGCCATGATCGGCCAGGAAAGTGTCGATCGCCGCGATGGCGACCGGTTCATCGAGCAGGGGCGCATGGCCGCGTCCCGCAATTTCCACCGCATCGAACGGCCCGCGATGCCGTGCGCGCATCTGGGCCACGGTCTCGGGCGAGAGCAGGTCGCTGATGGCGCCGCGGATCGACAGCACGGGCTTGTCGGTCAGCATGTCCCACATCGGCCACAGATCGGGCGGCACGGTCGCGGGCTGTTCGTCCGCCATGCTTTCCGAAATTGCCGGGTCATAGGCGAAGCGGACCCCGCCTTCCGGTGTTTCCTCACAGGTGCGGCGGGCAAAGCCCATCCAGCCGGATGCATCCAGGCCGATCATCGCATCCCCGTTTATCGCCTCGCAGCGCGCGGCGGCCTCTTCCCAGTTTTCCATGACTGCACCGCCTCCAACATAAGTGCGGATGCGGTCAAGCCCTGTCTGCATGACTTCGGGCCCGATGTCGTTCAGCACCATGGCGCGAATGCGCGCTGGCCTGGTGGCCGCCATCACCATCGCCATCAACCCGCCCATCGACGTGCCGATGGCGGTGACGGTGTCGATTTCGAGCTTGTCCAGCAGCGCCCACATGTCCTCGACATAGAGGTCGGGGCGATAATTTGTCCCATCGGGATCATATTGCGACAGCCCGCGCCCGCGCTGGTCGGGCACCACCAGGCGATAACGCCCGGCCAGATGCGCGGCGAGCATTTCGAAATCCGCGCTGTTGCGGGTCAGGCCGTGCATCAGCAGCAGGGTGGGTCCATCGGCGGGATAATCCCGCGCGTAAAGCTCCAGCCTGCCATCGCCGCTGCGATAGCGGATGTCGCGATATTCGGTCATGTCTTGGCTCCGCCTGCGCTGCCGGGGCGGCCGAAGCCGCACCCGGCAGGCTGCGCGATCAGAAGGAGATCGTGCCGGTGACGAAGACCTGGCGCGGGTTGCCGTAGAAGGCGGTCAGCGTGCCTTCCTTGCCCAGCGCCGAGATCGGATAGCCGTTGGTGCCGACCGGGATCGCGCCCGTTGCGGCATCCGCGACCACGAAGGTGTAACCCGACGTCTTGTATTCCTTGTCGGTCAGGTTCTTGCCGTGAACCCCGATGCTCCAGCGGCCACCCGGTGCGGTGTAGACGATGCTGGCGTCGAGCAGGGCGTAACCGTCCTGGTCGATATAGGGGTTGGGCACTTCGAACTGGTAGGTCTTGCTGCGATAGGACAGCGTGCTCGACAGGCTGAGATCGCCGTCACCCATCGGGGTGGTGTAGGCGAGCGTGCCGCTGGCGGTCCACTTGGGCGTATTCTGCACCTTGCGATACTGCGCCACGTCGGTCGGCGTGCTGGCGATGTTGGTGATGTATTCGCGGTACTTCGCGTCGATGTAGCCAGCGGCGCCGTTGAAGGTCAGGCGGTCACCCGCAGTGGCGAAATCCTGCGCCACGCGAATGCTGGTTTCCAGTTCGACACCCTTGAAGCGCGCCTTGCCCGCGTTGGACACGATGCCGCAGAAGGTCTGGATGCCGCCGACGCTGCAGGCCACCGAACCGGGGATCTGCACGTCGGTGTAGTCGGCATAGAAGCCCGCGACCGCGACATAGACGCGCCCGTCGGCGAAGCTGCCCTTGTAGCCCACTTCGTAGCTCTCGACCTTTTCGGGGCGGAAGCTGAGGAAGGTGGCGACATCGCTGTCGTCGTTCAGGCCGTTGTTGTTGTAGTCGGGCGCATTGACGCCGACGCCGCGCGGGTCGAAGCCGCCGCCCTTGAAGCCCTGCGAATAGGAGGCGTAGATGTTCTGGCCCGGCTCCGGCTTGAAGCTGATGCTGGCACGCGGGGTGAACTTCTTGAATTCGCGGTTGCCGTCGAAGTCGGTGCTCGGGGCGCCGAAGGGAATGCCGGCGCCGCCGAAGACCGGCGAACCGCCACCCAGGTAGTTCTGGCGCAGGATCCGCGCATAGCGGGTATCCCAGGTGTAGCGACCGCCGACCGACAGGCTCAGCTGGTCGGTGAAGTCATAGGTGAAATCGCCGAAGATCGCGTAAGTCTTGGTGTCGACATTCGCTTCGGTGAAAGCGGTGAAGCCGTTGAAGGTCGTGTACAGGCGCACATCGAACTGCGTGTCGGCCTTGGCGTCGAGATAGTAGAAACCGATCAGGCCATGCAGCGGGCCGCCTTCGTAAAGCAGCTGCAGTTCCTGGCTGATCTGTTCGTTGTTGTAATAGGCCGGAACGTCGAGATCGACAGCGGGCAGCGCGTCGAAGTCGATCGGGCTGGCGCTCTTGTCCTTGCGCCACGCGCTGATCGAACGCAGCGTGACAGCATCGCTGAGGTCGACGGTAACGTTCATGGCCAAGCCATAGGCTTCGACCCGCTGCTTGGGATCGACCAGGCCGCCTTGGGTGTCGAACACGTCGGCCAGCACCGGCGTGCCGCTCTGCAGGCCCGGAATCAGGCGGTGGCCGCCGCGGGCGTTGCTCTTGTCGAGCGTGTAGTCGCCCGAAATGCGGATCAGCACGGGTTCGCCATAGCCGCCCATTTCGAAGGTGCCGCGCGCGGCCCAGATATCCTTGTTGTAGTTTTCCTCGCCCGTGGTGAGGTTGGTGCCGAAGCCGCCGCGGCTGAGGCGCGCGACGCTGCCGCCGACGCGGACAATGTCGCCGATCGGCGCCGAAGCGGTGATCACGCCATCGGCCTGGTCGTAGGTGCCGTAGGTGCCACGCAGCTTGAGCGAGAATTCCTGCGGCAGCATGCGGGTAACGTACTTCACCGCGCCGCCGATGGTGTTGCGGCCATAGAGCGTGCCCTGCGGTCCGCGCAGAACTTCGATCCGCTCGACGTCGTAGATGTCGAGCACCGCGCCCTGCGGACGGTTGAGATAGACGTCGTCGAGATAGATGCCGACGCCCTGCTCGAAGCCCGACACCGGATCCTGCTGGCCGACGCCGCGGATAAAGGCGGTGAGGGTCGAGTTCGTGCCGCGCGACGGTTCGAGCGTGGTGTTGGGGGTGACGTTGGCAAGGTCGGTGATGTCGACCGCGCCGGCCTTGGCCAGCGAATCGCCGGTGAAGGCGGTGACCGAGATCGGAACGTCGGTCAGGCGTTCTTCGCGGCGACGGGCGGTGACGACGATGCCGCCTTCGCCTTCGTCAGCGGCCGAAGCGCTGGTGGGCGCGGTATCGTCCTGCGCCATGGCCTGCGCGGGCAGCAACGCGATCGCGCCGACGCCGCACAGCAAAAGAGTCCCGAATTTCGGTGCAAATGCCTTCATTGTCTCTCTCCCTGAAGGGTGTTCTGCTGCCGCCTATATTGAAACATGAACCACCTTTCAAGTTGGAAGATTGCCTTCGCATCATTCCCCGTCTAGCTGTGACAGAATGGACACGCCTGCTTCCCCCAGCGCCGGTTCGACCGGGTTCGAAGCGCCGGATCGGCAGCCGCGCACCGAACGTGGAAGGCGCACCTTGCGCAAGCTGCTCGATGCAGCGGCGGCGGAATTCGGCGAGAAGGGCTTCCACGACGCGTCGATCAGCGGGATCACCCGCCGCGCGGGGACGGCGCTGGGCAGTTTCTACACCTATTTCGAATCGAAAGAGGCGCTGTTCCAGGCGCTGGTGCGCGACATGAGCGTGCGGGTGAAACAAAACGCCGCGCAGGGCGTCGCCCAACTGGGCGAAGGCAGCCATCCGGCGCTGGCGGTGGAAGAGGCCGCCTTCACGGCCTTCCTCGGCTTCGTGCGCGATCACAAGGAAATCTACCGGATCATCGACGAATCCGAATTCGTCGATCCGCAAAGCTATCGGCGCCATTACGAGAGCACCGCGCAGCGCATCCTCGAACGCCTGACGCATGGCGCGCAGGCGGGCGAGTTCCGCGGCGATCTGGATGAGGCGCATGCCTGGGCGATCATGGGAATGAACGTCTTCCTCGGCCTGCGCTTCGCCGTCTGGTCCGACGATCGCCCGGTCGATGAAATCGCCGCGATTGCCCGCAGCGTGCTGACGCGCGGCATCGCCCGGAGTGGGGCGCAGGATTAGTCGCGGGCGAGCGCCTGCCCGCCCCACCACTGCCACATTGCGGCGACACTGCGCTTGAACCGAATGCTGCGCGCATTTAGTTGCGCCGCCAACAACAAGCTTTGGAGTCGAGAGAGCGATGCGCCAGATCAACCACTTCCTCGCCGGCGGTGCCGCGCCGGTTACGGGCCGCACCCACAAGATCTGGAACCCGTCGACCGGCGAAGTGCAGGCCGAGGTCGCGCTCGGCGGGGCCGATGTGCTGCAGCAGGCAGTCGATGCAGCAATGAAAATCCAGCCCGAATGGGCCACCACCAACCCGCAGCGGCGCGCCCGGGTGATGTTCGAGTTCAAGCGGCTGGTCGAAGCCAACAAGCAGGCACTGGCCGAACTGCTCAGTTCCGAACACGGCAAGGTGGTCGACGATGCGCACGGCGACATCCAGCGCGGGCTGGAGGTGATCGAATTCGCCTGCGGCATCCCGCAGGCGCTCAAGGGCGAATATACGCAGGGGGCCGGGCCGGGGATCGACGTGTACTCGATGCGCCAGCCGCTCGGCATCGGCGCGGGCATCACCCCGTTCAATTTCCCCGCGATGATCCCGATGTGGATGTTCGGCATGGCGATCGCGGCGGGCAACGCCTTCATCCTCAAGCCGAGCGAACGCGACCCGAGCGTGCCGGTGCGGCTGGCGGAGCTCTTCCTCGAAGCCGGCGCGCCCGAGGGGCTGCTGCAGGTCGTCCACGGCGACAAGGAAATGGTCGACGCGATCCTCGACCATCCCGATATCCCGGCGATCAGCTTCGTCGGTTCGTCCGACATCGCGCATTACATCTATTCGCGCGGGGCCGAGAATTCGAAGCGGGTGCAGGCGTTCGGCGGGGCGAAGAACCACGGCGTGGTGATGCCCGATGCCGATCTCGACCAGGTGGTGAACGACCTTGCGGGCGCGGCCTTCGGCTCGGCGGGCGAACGCTGCATGGCGCTGCCGGTGGTGGTGCCGGTGGGCGAAGATACGGCCGAACGGCTCAAAGCCAAGCTGATCCCGGCGATCCATGCGCTGCGGGTCGGCGTGTCGACCGACAAGGACGCGCATTATGGCCCGGTGGTCACTCCCGAGCACAAGGCGCGGGTCGAGGCATGGATCGATACGGCGGAAAAGGAAGGCGCCGAAATCGTCATCGACGGGCGCGGCTTCAGCCTGCAGGGGCATGAACAGGGCTTCTTCGTCGGCCCGACGCTGATCGACCGTGTGACGCCCGAGATGGACAGCTACCACAACGAGATCTTCGGCCCGGTGCTGCAGATCGTGCGCGCCAGGGATTTCGAGGAAGCCCTGAGCCTGCCGAGCAAGCATCAATACGGCAATGGCGTCGCCATCTTCACCCGCAACGGCCACGCCGCGCGCGAATTTGCCAGCCGCGTGAATGTCGGGATGGTCGGGATCAATGTGCCGATCCCGGTGCCGGTCAGCTACCACAGTTTCGGTGGCTGGAAGCGGTCGGGCTTCGGCGACATCGACCAGTACGGGATGGAAGGCCTGCGGTTCTGGACCAAGGGCAAGAAGGTTACCCAGCGCTGGCCCGACGGCGGCGGCGATGGTAGCAACGCCTTCGTTATCCCGACGATGGGGTGAACATGGCTCGGTGCATAATCATGCTGGCGGCCCCGCTCCTGCTCGCAGCTTGCGGGCAGCAGGTGGGCGGGGCGCAGGGCGATGCGGCGAAAGACGGTTCGGCAGCCGCACCGCAGGCACCCGCGCCCGTAGCAGCCACTTCGCCCGCACCTGTACCCGCGCCCCCCGGGCATGAGCAGGATGGCATGATCCCCGCGCGCTTTCTTGGGGTGTGGGACTATGTGAAGGGCAGCTGCGATCCGGCATCCGACATGCGGATGGATATCCGGCCGCGCGAAATCGGCTTTTACGAATCGACCGGGCAGGTTGCGGGCACCGGTAGTGAGGGGGACGACGTGCTCGTCGACCTCGTCATGAGCGGCGAGGGCGAAACCTGGACGCAGGTCACCCGGCTTTCGCTGTCACAGGATGGCGAGCGGCTGGAGGTCAGCGACGGGCTCAAGCCCAAAGTCCCCGACGAATACCCCCGCAAGCGCTGCAAATAGGAGGCATCATGGATCGCCGCATATTTTTCGTCGTCACGCTCGCGCCGCTTGCGCTGGCCGGCTGCGCTACGCCTTACACCGGCGAGGCCAGCGAAGCGCCGCTCGAACGCCGCATGCCCGAAGGACAGTGCGACGACAGCCCCGCGCAGGCGCATATCGGCCACAAGGCCAGTGCGGAATCCGGCGCCAAGCTGCTCGAAATCACCGGTGCGCGCACCCTGCGCTGGGTGCCGCCGCGCACGGCCGTGACGATGGACTATCGCCCCGACCGGCTGACCGTCAGCTATGACGACAATTATTCGATCACCCGCATCAGCTGCGGCTGACGGCGCCTTCTCGCTTTCCGGAGCATCAATGACCAACCAGTTCGACCTTACCGACGACCAGCGCGCGATCCAGGAGATGGCGCAGCGGTTCACTGCCGACAACATCACCCCCTTCGCCGCCGAATGGGACGAGAAGAGCCATTACCCGGTCGACGTCTGGAAGGCGGCGGGTGAGTTGGGCTTCGGCGCGATCTATGTGGCGGAGGAATCGGGCGGGATCGGCCTTGGTCGGCTGGAAGCCGCGCTGATCATGGAAGCCATGGCCTATGGCTGCCCGGCGACCAGCGCCTATATCTCGATCCACAACATGGCCGCGTGGATGATCGACCGCTACGGCAGTGCCGATCTCAAGGCACGGTACCTGCCCGGGCTCGTGACGATGGAAAAGATCGCCAGCTATGCGCTGACCGAACCGGGCAGCGGCTCCGATGCTGCCGCGCTCAAGACCAGCGCCAGGCTGGACGGCGACCATTACGTGCTCAACGGCACCAAGCAGTTCATCTCGGGCAGCGGGGTGAATGACGTCTATGTCGTGATGGCCCGCACGGGTGAGCACAAGGCCAAGGGGATCACCTGCCTCGTGGTCGACAAGGATACGCCCGGTGTATCCTTCGGCGCCCCGGAGAAGAAGCTCGGCTGGAATGCCTCGCCCACCGCGCAGCTGATCTTCGAAGATGCGAAGGTGCCGGTCGAAAATCGCGTCGGCGCCGAAGGCGAGGGCTTCAGCTTCGCCATGGCCGGGCTCGATGGCGGGCGGCTCAATATCGGGGCCTGCTCGCTCGGCGGGGCCCAGCGGTGCCTGGATGAAGCGGTCAAATACACCAAGGAACGCCAGCAGTTCGGCCAGCCGCTGGCAGATTTCCAGAACACCCAGTTCATGCTCGCCGACATGGCCACCGAGTTGGAAGCGGCCCGCGCGCTGCTCTATCTCGCCGCCTGCAAGGTGACGTCCGGTGCGCCCGACAAGAGTCGCTTCTCCGCCATGGCCAAGCGGCTGGCGACCGACAGCGGATCGAATGTCGTCAACAACGCGCTGCAGCTGTTCGGTGGCTATGGCTACCTGAAAGATTACCCGATCGAACGCTTCTGGCGCGACCTGCGGGTGCATTCGATCCTCGAAGGGACCAACCAGGTGATGCGGATGATCGTCGGAAGGGATTTGCTGCGCCAATGATATACGCGATGAGGGCGCTGGTCGTACTGCTGGCCTATCTTTGCGCCAGCATCGCCGCGATTGTTCCAATCTTTGTGGTGGGATGGATTGCTGAGGGTTTGGCCGGTCCGTGGCGTTTGCGCGAAACAGTTTTTATGTCCGGAGTTTTGGTCCTGATGGCCGCGACATACGCTTTGCCAGTTTCTGTGCCCGTCATTGCGTTCACTGAGTATCGAAAGGTAGGCAATTGGCCTTGGTTCGCAGTTGCCGGAATGGTGCTTGGCCTTCTCTTGGCGTTCCTCTTCACCGGAGTGCCATATCGCGGCATTGATTTCCGTACGAGCGCGTCAATGGTCGTGTCTGCGGTCTCTGGCGCAATGACATATTGGATGGTTGCATGGCGCATCTTCCCGCCCAAGCGCTCCTCATGGAGCATGTCGATAACCCGCCAAGGCAAGGCTGCATGACAAACGAAGTTCACATCCACACCCATGGCGTAGCGGGGCACATCTCGCTCAACCGGCCCCAGGCGCTGCATTCGCTGACGCTCGACATGTGTCATGCGATGAGCGCGGCGCTGTCCCAATGGGCCGCTGACGACACCGTGCAGGCGGTGATGCTGGACCATGCAGAGGGGCGCGGCTTCTGCGCCGGGGGCGACATCAACCTGTTGCGCAATTCCGCGCTGGGCGATGGCGGAGCCTCTGGCCGGGCGTTCTTCTACGACGAATACCGGCTCAACCACCAGATGTTCACCTGGCCCAAGCCGATCGTCGCCTTCATGGATGGGATCACCATGGGCGGCGGTGTGGGCATCAGCCAGCCCGCGCGTTATCGCGTAGCGACCGAGAATACCCGCTTTGCCATGCCCGAAACCGGGATCGGCCTGTTCCCCGATGTCGGCGGGGGCTGGTATCTTTCGCGGTTGCCCGGACGCTTGGGGCAGTTCCTTGCGCTCACCGGTGCACGACTCGACGGGGCGGAATGCCTGTGGGCGGGCCTTGCGACGCATTACTTGCCGCATGACGCACTGGCCGAGGCCAAGGCGCGGATCGCGCAGGGGCATGAACCGGGCGGGGTGCTCTGCGCACTCGCGGTTACGCCGCCCCCGGCCAGGATCGAAGGCAACGCCATGGCCATCGCCCGGCATTTCGCCAGCGACCGCTACGAGGACATTCTCGCCAGTCTGGAGGCGGACGACAGCGAATGGGCGGCCAAGGAACTCGCGACGCTGCGGACCAAATCGCCGCAGACCTGCAAGGTTGCGCTGCGCCAGCTGGCGCAAAGCGCGCAGTTGGATGATTTTGCCGACAATATGGCGATGGAGTATCGCATCGCCAGTCGCGTGCTGACCCGCCCCGATTTCGCCGAGGGCGTGCGCGCGGTGATCGTCGACAAGACGGGCGATCCCCAATGGAACCCGCCAACGCCCGAAGAGGTGAGCGAGGAACTGCTCGACGCAATCTTCGCGCCGCTACCCGAAAACGAGGAATGGACCCCGCTATGAGCTACGAAACGATCACCGTCGATACGCAAGGGGCGGTCACGCTGATTACGCTCAACCGCCCGCAGGCGTTGAACGCGCTCAATTCGCAGGTGCTGGAGGATCTGATCGCCGCCTTCGCCGCTTACGAGGCGGATGGCAGCCAGCGCTGTGCGGTACTGACGGGCAGCGGCGACAAGGCCTTTGCCGCAGGCGCCGACATCAAGGAAATGGCCGACAAGCCCGCTGCCGATTTCTTCCTGCAGGACTTCTTCGTCAAATGGACCAGCCATGTGGTGAAGAGCACCCGCAAACCGTGGATAGCGGCGGTCAACGGCTTCGCGCTGGGCGGCGGTTGCGAACTGGCGATGATGGCCGATTTCATCATCGCGTCGGACAAGGCCAAATTCGGCCAGCCCGAAATCAAGCTCGGCGTTGCGCCGGGCATGGGCGGCAGCCAGCGGCTGACCCGCGCGGTCGGCAAGGCCAAGGCGATGGAAATGTGCCTCACCGGCCGGATGATGGGCGCCGAAGAGGCGGAGCGCAGCGGCCTCGTCGCCCGCGTGGTGCCGCATGACGAGCTGATGACCGAGGCGATGAAGACTGCCGCCACCATCGCCGCCATGCCGCCGATGGCCGCGATGGTGAACAAGGAAATGGTCAACGCCGCCTTCGAAATGAGCCTCGACCAGGGCCTGCTGCACGAACGGCGCCTGTTCCAGATCCTCACCGCGAGCGAGGACAAGGCCGAGGGCATGGCGGCCTTCATCGAAAAGCGCGAAGGCCAGTGGAAGGGGCGGTAACAGCCGCCATGGAGAGGAAATACATATGAAAATCGCCTTCATCGGCCTCGGCAATATGGGCGGCGGGATGGCCGCGAACCTCGTGAAGGCGGGGCATGAAGTGCGCGCTTTCGACCTCAGCGAAGTCGCGCTCGCGCAAGCGAAGGAGCACGGCTGCCGGACCTTCGCCAATGCGCAGGAAACGGTGCAGGATGTCGATGCGGTCGTGTCCATGCTGCCCAATGGCGGGATCGTGGAGCGGGTCTTCACCAGCGACGTGATCGGCCATGCGCCGGCGGGCACGGTGCTGATCGACTGTTCGACGATCGACGTTGCGACCGCACGCAAGGTCGGTGAAGTGGCGAGTGCAGCGGGCTATGACATGGTCGATGCGCCGGTGTCGGGCGGGATCGCGGCGGCCAATGCCGGCACGCTGACCTTCATGGTCGGCGGCACCGAGCAGGCGTTCAAACGGGCAGAAGAGGTACTGAAGGACATGGGCAAGGCCGTGATCCATGCCGGCGGCGCGGGTGCGGGGCAGGCAGCCAAGATCTGCAACAACATGCTGCTGGGCATCCATATGATCGGCACCTGTGAGGCTTTTGCGATGGCGCAGAAGCTGGGCCTCGATCCGCAAACCTTCTACGATATTTCCAGCGTTTCGTCGGGTCAGTGCTGGTCGATGACGTCCTATTGCCCGGTCCCCGGTGTCGGTCCGGCGACGCCTGCCGACAATGGCTACCAGGGGGGGTTCGCCACGGCTTTGATGCTCAAGGATTTGAAGCTGGCGATGGAAGCGGCGGCGACCGCGGGCGTCGACACGCGGATGGGCCGCCGGGCGAAGGAAATCTACGAAGCGTTCGACGCCGCGGGCAATGCGACGAAGGATTTCTCGGCCATCATCACCGAGCTTTAGTCCCCGGCAAAGGCAAACGGCGTTCCCGGATCGCGATAGGTGTCGGGCCGGATCTCGCGGCCGGTCGGCGGGGCGGAGCGGGCGATGCAGCGCGGGCGGTGGCACATGTGGCAGGCAACGCCGATTTCCGCCGGAGGCGTGTTTTCCAGCGCATCGAAATAGGTGAGCTGCCCGGCGTGATCCTCTGCGCAGGCGAGCGCCACGGCGCGCATCGCGCGGGGCGCGTCATAGCTTCCGCCGCCAGCACTCACCGTGCGCGCGATCGAGACGAACCGCTGGCCATCGGGCAGTTCGAGCCGCTGGGTCACGATGCTGCCCGGCGAAGAGAAGCAATGGTGCACGTTCCACAGCGGACAGCGCCCCCCGTGCCGCGCGAAGGGGAAGCCCGCCGCGTCGAGCCGCTTGGACACATTGCCCGCCCGGTCGATGCGGATGAAGAAGAAGGGCACGCCTTCCTCGCCCGGCTTTTGCAGCGTCACCAGCCGATGCGCCACCTGTTCGAAGCTGGCGGAGAATTCGCGGCTCAGCGCCTCGATATCGTGGCGGGTGCGGCGCGCGGCGCGGGCGAAGGGGCGATAGGGCATCAGCATCGCCCCCGCCCAGTAATTGACCAGCGCCCGGCGCGAGAGGATCCGGCCGTTATCGGTTTCGAAGCGCCCTTCGGCCAGCGCCTCTTCCACCTGCCTTCGCGCCTCGAGCTGGCCGAGCTGGAGCACGAGCTGGAACTTGCGGCTGGCGTGGTCGAGCAGGTGCGAGACGAAAATCCGCTCGCGATGGGCATCGTGCCAGCGCTGCGCGCCGAGCATGATTTCGGGATCGACGAATTGCACCGCCTGCCCATGGCGGGTCTTCAGCCGGTCGATAATCGCACCCAGCGTCGGCGCTTCCTCGCCCACTGCACCGGCATGGTCGTCCAGCGCGGGGAAGCAATTGCGCCGCGCGGCGAGGAAGTTGCGCGCCTCCGCCACCGGGTCGGTCGCAGTTCCGGCCGCTTCGCCTTTCGCCATGTTCTCGCGCTGGGCGGCGCGGGCGAGCTGTTCCTCGGTGAAGGCGACATGCAGCCGCAGCAGTGCCTCGGCCATTCCGGGGTAGGAGGTGGCGATATCGGCAATGTCCAGCGCGGGCAGGTCGATATCGGCGAAGATCGGATCCTTCAGCGCCGCCTGCAGCCGCGTGGCGGTTTCGTCGGCATCGCCTTCGGCCAGGTCGGCAATGTCGATGCGATAGGTCTTGGCGAGCCGCAGCAACAGCTCGGCGGTAACCGGGCGCTGGTTGCGCTCCATCAGCGCGACGTATGAGGGCGAGACTTCCAGATCGGCCGCCATGTCGGCCTGGGTCAATCCCAGGTCGCGCCGCATGCGTTTGAGCCGAGGGCCCATGTAGATCGAATTGCGTGCCATCTCGGGTTCCCAGCAGCTTGGAGCCAATCGCTAGACTCGGTTCCTAGACTCTATCCTTACATCCTTACATCATATTTTTGTAAAGTTCGACAATATGACACTGCGGCGCGTTCACGGCGCGTCTCGCAGCTGCGAAAGGGGCCGCGTTCAAACCACCCCAGCAGGACGAATCACCATGACCTACCAGTCGGAAATCGCCGAACTCGAAAAGACCATCGCCGCCAATGGCGCGCCGTGGGCCGGGATCGACGCCGCCAGCGCCGCGCGCATGCGGCTGCAGAACCGTTTCCAGAACGGGCTCGACATCGCGCGCTACACCGCCAAGATCATGCGCGAGGATATGGCCGCTTATGACGCCGATCCCGCCAACTACACCCAGTCGCTGGGTTGCTGGCACGGTTTCATCGGCCAGCAGAAGATGATCTCCATCAAAAAGCACTTCGGCAATACCAAGCGCCGTTACCTCTACCTCTCGGGCTGGATGGTCGCCGCGCTGCGCAGCGAATTCGGCCCGCTGCCCGACCAGTCGATGCACGAGAAGACCAGCGTGCCCGCGCTGATCGAGGAACTCTACACCTTCCTGCGCCAGGCCGATGCGCGCGAGCTGGGCGGCATGTTCCGCGCGCTCGACGCTGCCCGTGACGCGGGCGACGATGTCGAGGCCAAGCGGCTCGAAAACGCGATCGACAGTTTCGAAACCCATGTCGTGCCGATCATCGCGGATATCGACGCCGGTTTCGGCAATGCCGAGGCGACCTACCTCCTCGCCAAGAAGATGATCGAGGCGGGTGCCTGCTGCATCCAGATCGAAAACCAGGTGTCGGACGAAAAGCAGTGCGGCCACCAGGACGGCAAGGTCACCGTCCCGCATGAGGACTTCCTCGCGAAGATCCGCGCGGTCCGTTACGCCTTCCTCGAACTCGGCGTGGACGATGGCGTGATCGTCGCCCGGACCGACAGCCTCGGCGCCGGCCTGACCAAGCAGATCGCCTTCAGCAAGGAACCGGGCGACCTGGGCGACCAGTACAATGCCTTCCTCGATTGCGACGAAGTCGATCCGGCCAGCATCACCAACGGCCAGGTCTTCATCAGCCGCGATGGCAAGCTGATGGCGCCCAAGCGCCTGCCGTCGAACCTCTTCCAGTTCCGCAGCGGGACCGGCGAGGATCGCTGCGTGCTCGACTGCATCACCTCGCTCCAGAACGGCGCGGACCTGTTGTGGATCGAGACCGAGAAGCCGCATATCGGCCAGATCGGCGGGATGGTCAGCCGCATCCGCGAAGTGATCCCCAACGCCAAGCTGGTCTATAACAACTCGCCCAGCTTCAACTGGACGCTCAATTTCCGCCAGCAGGTGTTCGATGCCTGGCAGGCCGAGGGCAAGGACGTGTCGGCCTACGACCGGGCCAAGCTGATGAGCGTGGACTACGACGCGACCGATCTCGCCGCCGAAGCCGACGAGCGCATCCGCACCTTCCAGAAGGACGCGGCGCGCGAGGCGGGCATCTTCCACCACCTGATCACCCTGCCGACCTATCACACGGCTGCGCTGAGCACCGACAACCTCGCCAAGGAATATTTCGGCGAGGCGGGCATGCTCGGCTACGTCAAGCCGGTCCAGCGCCAGGAAATCCGCCAGGGTATCGCCTGCGTGAAGCACCAGAACATGGCCGGGTCGGACATCGGCGACGATCACAAGGAATACTTCGCCGGCGAAGCGGCCCTCAAGGCTGCCGGCAAGGACAACACGATGAACCAGTTCGCGGCCTGACGGCTGCGCTGGGAACCAGTTCGTGGCCCGACGGCCACGAATCCCCACTTAGCGGCACCACCCGCCGCACCGACTTGTCCTGGGGAGGACACACCGGCTCGCGCAGCAATGCGCGGGCCGGCTTTTTTCAATGACGGCATGATACTGCTTGAGTCTGCCATGCGATTCGATAGCTTTTCGCCATGGCCGATATTTCAAATCAGATTGGACTGATCGCAGCCGCAATTTTGACTAGTTTATCACTTTCCCGTCCAGAGCGCTGGACTGGGTGGCGGAAACTCGCGCGCGCCATCTCCACTTTATTTTTGGCTTCAATCGTTCTGAGTCGTATATTTCATCCGATTCCCATCAATATAGATGTCAGTAGATTCTATTTGATAACGATTGATATGTTTTGTCTGGCGATATCTATTATTCTCCTTTTCTATTCAATCCGCAGGGCAATTACGTTAGCGCGCGAACTGCCTGATAAATAGAGCGGGATTGGCCCCCGCAGGCCGCCTGCGCGGGCATTATCGACTATTCCGGCCAGACAGCAAAAGCTATCGTGCCACCCATGACCAATCCCTTCCGTCCGCGCCGTTCCTGCCTGTTCATGCCTGCCAGCAATCCGCGCGCGCTGGAAAAGGCGAAGGCGCTTCCTGCCGACATGGTGATCTTCGACCTCGAAGATGCGGTTGCGCCCGATGCGAAGGAACAGGCGCGCGCTGCTGCCTGCGCGGCGGTTGCCGCGGGAGGCTATGGCGCGCGTGAAGTGCTGGTGCGGATCAATGCGCTCGACACGCCCTGGGGCGAAGCCGACATCGCGGCGCTGGCCACTAGCGGGGCCGACGGTATCCTGGTGCCCAAGATCGGCACTGGCGACGATATTGCCCGGCTCGACCAAGCGCTGGCCGCTGCCAGGGCACCGCTCTCCATGGGCCTGTGGGTGATGATCGAGACCCCGCTTGCCGTGCTCAACATTGCCGCCATTGCCGCCCATGCGGCAGGCACCCGGCTGGCCGGCTTCGTCATCGGCACCAACGACATGGCCAAGGACATGCTCGCCCGGCCGACGCCGGACCGGGCCGCCTTCCAGACCGCGCTGAGCCTGTGCGTGATGGCCGCGCGGGCGCATGGGCTGGCGGCGATCGACGGGGTGTACAACGATTTCTCCGATCCCGCCGGGCTGGAGGCGGAATGCGTGCAGGGCCGGGTGCTCGGCTTCGAGGGCAAGAGCCTGATCCACCCCGCGCAGGTGGAGATCGCCAACCGCGTGTTCGCGCCCGGTGCGGATGAGCTGGAACAGGCGCGCGCGATCGTCGCCGCCTTTGCCGATCCGTCTTCCGATGGGCTGGGGGCAATTAACGTCAACGGAAAGATGGTCGAGCGCCTGCACCTGGCGCAGGCCGAACGATTACTGGCCTTCGAAGCGGCGATTTCCGGCTGATTCGTGCCGATCCTGCTTTCCGTTCGCGGAAATCATCTCACGCCTGACACAATTTGCCGCTACGGCATGGGGCCTTCGCGAAAAGGGGTTTGCATTTGCGGCCCCGATCCTGTTTGAGCAGGTTCACGCTAACGTAAACCAGCCGGGCGTCCGGCGAGAGGAAAGCCATGCGAGAAGCCTATATTTTCGACCACGTGCGCACCCCCCGCGGCAAGGGCCGCGCCGATGGCGCGCTGCACGAGGTCACCCCGCTCGAACTGTCGGTCCAGGTGCTGTCCGAATTGCGTGAGCGCAACAATCTCGACACCGCGCTGGTGGAAGACATCGCCTTCGGCTGCGTCTCGCCGGTGGGGGAACAGGGCGCAGTAATCCCGCGCACCGCCGTGCTGGGTGCAGGCTATGCCGAAACCACCTCCGCCATCCAGGTGAACCGTTTCTGCGGTTCGGGGCTGGAAGCCTGCAACATCGCCGCGGCCAAGGTGATCTCGGGCGAAGTCGACCTTGCCATCGGCGGCGGCATCGAGAGCATGAGCCGCGTGCCGATGGGCAGCGACGGCGGCGCCTGGCCGACCGACCCGCAGAGCGCGTTCCACAATTACTTCGCCCCGCAGGGGATCGGTGCCGACCTGATCGCGACCAAATACGGCTTCAGCCGCGACGATGTGGATGCCTATGCGGTCGAAAGCCACAAGCGCGCCTCGGCCGCCTGGGCCGAAGGCCGCTTCGATCGTTCGGTGATGAAGGTGAAGGACCGGCTGGGCCTGACCCTGCTCGACAAGGACGAGACGATCCGTCCCGAAACCGACATGCAATCGCTCGCCGCGCTCAAGCCGGCCTTCGCCGGGATCGGGGCGATGCCGGGCTTCGATGCGGTCGCGCAGCTGCGCTATCCCGAAGTCGAGAAGATCAACCACGTCCACCATGCGGGTAACAGCTCGGGCATCGTCGACGGCTCTGCCGCGGTGCTGATCGGCACGAAGGAAGCGGGCGAAAAGGCGGGGCTGACGCCGCGCGCGCGGATCCGGATGATGTCCTCGATCGGTTCGGAACCGACCATCATGCTGACCGGCCCCGAATTCGTGGCGAAGAAGGCGCTGGCCAAGGCCGGGATGGAGGTCGACGACATCGACCTCTACGAACTCAACGAAGCCTTTGCTGCCGTGGTGCTGCGCTTCATGCAGGCGCTCGACATCGACCATGGCAAGATCAACGTGAACGGCGGCGCGATTGCCATGGGTCACCCGCTCGGCGCGACCGGGGCGATGATCCTGGGCACCGTGCTCGACGAGCTCGAACGCAGCGGCAAGGGCACCGCGCTCGCCACGCTGTGCATTGGCGCGGGCATGGGCACCGCCACCATCATCGAACGCGTCTGACGCGCGGCCAAAACGACCGGATTTGAGGATCAAGCCATGAGCTACACCACCCTGACCGTCGCGACCGACGCCGACGGCATCGCCCTCGTCACCATCGACCTGCCGGGCGAAAGCATGAATGTCTGGAACGAGGCGCTGATCGCCGATTTCGAGGCTTTCGTGGACGATTTCACCAGTAACGATGCGATGAACGGCGCGGTCATCGCCTCGGGCAAGGCCAGCGGCTTCCTCGCCGGGGCCGACATCCGCATGCTGCAGAGCCGCCCGTCGGAAATCTCGGCCGAAGCCTATGAAGCGACCGGCCGGCTCAGCCGCGTGCTGCGCAAGCTGGAAACCGGCGGCCATTCGGCCAAGGCGATCGCCAAGGAAGGCGCAATGGCCAAGCCGGTCGCCGCCGCGATCGAGGGGCTGGCGCTGGGCGGCGGGCTCGAACTCGCGCTCGCCTGCCATTATCGCGTGGTGGCCGACAATCCAAAGATCCAGCTCGGCGTGCCCGAAGTCCAGATCGGCCTGCTGCCCGGTGCCGGCGGCACCCAGCGCCTGCCGCGCCTGATGGGGCTGCAGGCCGCCGCGATGATGATCACGCAGGGCCAGCCGGTGAAACCGCAGCAGGCCAAGGCGCAGAACCTCGTCCATGAACTGGTCGAGCCGGGCAAGGCAATCGAAGCGGCCAAGGCATGGGTCAAGGCCAACCCCAAGGTGCTCGCACCGTGGGACCAGAAGGGCTTCAAATTCCCCGGTGGTGCCGGCGCGATGAACCCGGCGGCGGTGCAGTTCTTCATCGGCGGCAATGCGATGGCGCTGTCGCAGTCGAAGGGTAACTATCCCGCGATCAAGGCGATCATGTCGTGCCTCTACGAAGGCGGCATCGTCCCCTTCGACAAGGCGCTCGACATCGAGGTCAAATATTTCCTCACCCTGCTCGCCGGGCCGGTGGCGAAGAACATGATCCGTTCGCTGTTCGTCAACAAGCAGGCGCTCGACAAGGGTGCGGCGCGGCCCAAGGACGTGCCCGCGCTCGACATCAAGACGGTCGGCGTGCTCGGCGCCGGGCTGATGGGTTCGGGCATCACCCATGTCAGCGTGAAGGGCGGGATGGACGTGATCGTGCTCGACCGCTCGGCCGAGGAAGCCGAGAAGGCTGTCGCCTATTCGCGCAAGATCGTCGAAAAGAACGTCGCCAAGGGCAAGATGACCAAGGAAGCGGCCGAAGCCTTCATGGCCAAGATCAAGCCGGTCACCGATTATGCCGAGCTTGCCGCCTGCGACCTGGTGATCGAGGCGGTGTTCGAACTGCCCGACGTCAAGAAAGCGGTGATCGAACAGGCCGAAGCGGCCATGCGCCCCGAAGTGGTGCTGGCCTCCAACACCTCGACCATCCCGATCGGCAATCTGGCGAAATTCTCCAGCCGCCCGGACCAGTTCATCGGGATGCATTTCTTCTCGCCGGTGGAACGCATGCCGCTGCTCGAGATCATCCCGCATGCCGGCACCGGCGATGTCGCGCTGGCCGCGGCCTTCGATTACAACAAGCGCATCCGCAAGACGCCGATCGTGGTGAAGGACGTGCGCGGTTTCTACACCAACCAGGTGGTGCCGCCCTATCTCGGCGAGGCGGTCCACATGGTGATGGAAGGGATCAGCCCGGCGCTGATCGAGAACGTCGCCAAGAACATGGGCATGCCCATCGGCCCGCTGGCGCTGATGGACGAAACCACGCTGAAGCTGGGTTCGGACATCCTCAAGTCGACCAAGCAGGAAATGGGCGATGCCTATGTCCCCAGCGGGCTGGAGCCGTTCTATGAACTGATGGTCGACCAGCTGGGCCGCTCGGGCCGCCGCTTCGGCAAGGGTTTCTACAATTACGCCGAAAGCGGCGAGCGGCTGGGCCTGTGGGAAGGATTTGCCGACCATTATGCCCCCGCCGACCCGCAGCCGAGCGCCGATGCGGTAAAGGAACGCCTGCTCTACGCCCAGCTGGTGCCTGCCGCGCGCTGCTATGCCGACGGGGTGGTGCACGATCCGCAGAGCGCCGACCTCGGCGCGATCTTCGGCTGGGGCTTCCCGCCCTACATGGGCGGCCCGCTGGCGCATATCGACACCATCGGGGCAGACGAATTCGTCGCGGTGGCAGATCGCCTGGCGCAGCAGCATGGCCATCGTTTCGCCGTGCCGAACATGTTCCGCGACCTGGCGAAGGACGCGGGCAAGCTCTACGCCAAGGCGGCGTAAGCACTCTCGGATGGGATGAAGGCAGGGGGCGGGACGCGATGGCGCCTCGCCCCTTAGCCATCTTGGCAGTCGTCAGCCCAGCTTGCGCGCCAAGCGCACCGCCAGGGCGATCAGCGGCGGAACCAGTACGATCGACAACACCACCTTGGCCAGCGCCTGCCCCATGATCAGCTCGGTGATCGGGCGCACGCCGTAAAAGGCGACGGTGATGAAGATCAGCGTGTCCACCACCTGGCTCATCATCGAAGCGATCGCGCCGCGTACCGCGACCATCTTCTCGCCGCCGAACTTGAGCCGCGAGAAGATGTAGACGTTGAGGCTCATCGACACGCCATAGGCAATGATCCCTGCGATCATCAGCCGCCAGCTCTGGCCGAGGATGATGGGGAAGGCTTCCTTCGCCGGTTCGTACATTCCCGGGTCGGTCGGCAGTTCGATCACCAGCCAGGTCAGCAGGATCGCGGTGGTCAGCGGGACGAAGCCGAACCGCACCAGCTTGTTGGCAACGTCGCGCCCGTAAAGCTCGGCCACCGAGCTCGACAGGATCACCAGCAGCAGGAAGGGAAAGATCCCCGCCTCGACCGCGAGCGGGCCTATGCCGACCTGCTTGGAACCCAGCACCCCCGCGATACAGGTCATCCCGCCATAGAGCAGCGCGATGAGGAACAGCGGGCGGGGGATGGGGAGGGCGGCTGCGGGCGCGGAATCGCTGCCAGTCGCGGTGGGCGTCTCGTTCATCTGTATCGCCTATTGGCTTTGTGACAAAAAGGAAAGATGGTGCGGCCCGCGCAATCGCGTTTGACCGGCGTGGCGCAAGCGTTCAAAGCGCGGGTTCGAATACGGTTACGAAAGAAACCATGCCGCCCATCCTGATAAACCTTCTCGGCATCCTTGCGATCCTCGGCATCGCCTTCCTGCTCTCCACCGGGAAAAAGCGCATCCGCCTGCGGGTGGTCGGCGCGGCTTTCGCGCTGCAGGCGCTGATCGCACTGCTGGTGCTGCGGGTGCCTGCCGGGCGCGCGGCGATCCGCGGCATGTCGGACGGGGTGGCGGCGCTGCTGTCCTATGCCAACAAGGGCACCGAATTCCTGTTCGGGCCGAGCGAGACCAACCCGCTGGCGAACACTTTCGCCCTCGGCGCTTTGCCGGTGATCGTGTTCTTCGCCGCGCTGGTTTCGATTCTCTATTACCTCGGCATCATGCAGCGGGTGGTTCGCTGGGTCGGCGGGGCGATCGGCTGGGTGACCGGGATCAGCAAGGTCGAATCGCTCGGCGCGGCGGCGAACATCTTTGTCGGCCAATCGGAAAGCCCGCTGGTGGTGCGCCCCTATCTCGCCGCGCTCAGTCCGGCGCGGCTGTTCACGTTGATGACGGTGGGCATGGCGGGTGTCGCGGGCACGATCCTGGCCGCCTATGCCGGGTTGCTGGGCAAGGATTACCTGCCCTTCCTGCTGGCCGCCGCCTTTATGTCCGCACCGGGCGGCATCCTGATGGCCAAGATCATCATGCCCGACGAGGACGAAACCACGCCCGAGGCCGAGGGCGAGCTCAAGCTGCCGCAGGCGCGCATCAGCGCCGAAGGGCCGGGCGCGCTGGTCGAAGGCGGCAAGCCGCATGAAGTTGAAGTCGCCGAAACCTTCGAGGAAGGGACGAAGCCCGCCAATATCATCGAGGCCGCCGCACAGGGCGCGCAGACGGGCATCAAGCTGGCCGTCGCGGTCGGCGCGATGGTGCTCGCCTTCGTGGCGCTGGTGGCGCTGGCGAACGGTTTGCTCGGCTGGATCGGCGGACTTGCCGGCTATCCCGACCTGTCGTTCCAGATGCTGCTCGGCTGGCTGTTCTCGCCGGTCATGTATTTGATCGGCGTCCCCTGGCACGAAGCGGGCGTCGCGGGCGGCATGTTCGGCACCAAGATCGTGCTCAACGAATTCGTCGCCTTCATCGACCTCGGCCAGATGGGGCCGGATGTGTTGTCCGACCGCAGCCGCGCGATCGTGACCTTCGCGCTGTGCGGCTTCGCCAATTTCTCGTCGATCGCCATCCAGATGGCGGTGACCGGCGGGCTTGCTCCGAACCAGAGGCCGGTGATCGCCAAGCTGGGATTGCGCGCGCTGGCCGCGGGCAGCCTGTCTAATCTGATGAGCGCGGCGCTTGCCGGGCTGTTCCTGCCCTATTGAATTCCGCCTGCCTCGCGCAGCACCATCAACGAGTAAGCCAATGTCTGAAATCGCATCCGTCTCGCTGGCCCAGCCGCTGGAGAACATCGCCGACGAACTCGGCCGCAGCTTCTCCGAATTCGGGTTTGCGGTGATCCGCGACCATGGGATTCCGCAGGACCTGATCGCCCGCGCCGAAGAGCTGAGCCGCGCTTTCTTCGCCCTGCCCGAAGAGGTGAAGCGCAGCTATCACATCGCCGGTTCGGGCGGTGCGCGCGGCTATACCCCGTTCGGCGTGGAGCGGGCGAAGGATGCGGAAATCTTCGACCTCAAGGAATTCTGGCATATCGGCCGGACCCTGCCCGAAGGCCATGAATTCGCGGACTACATGCCGGACAATATCTGGCCGACCGAGCTCGACGGCTTCCGCGAAACCTTCGAAACGCTGTTCGGCGAATTCGACAAGGCCGGCGACAAGGTGCTGCGCGCCATCGCCATCCACCTCGGCATCGACCAGGACTGGTTCGTCGACACGGTGCGCGACGGCAATTCGGTGATGCGCCTGCTGCATTACCCGCCGCTGCCAGACGACGCGCCCGAGGGCGCGGTGCGTGCGGCGGAGCATGGCGATATCAACACCATCACCCTGCTGCTGGGCGCCGAGGAAGCGGGTCTGGAGCTGCGCAATCGGCAGGGCGACTGGGTGCCGGTCAAGCCGCCTGCGGGCGCGCTGGCGGTGAATATCGGCGACATGCTCGACCGGCTGACCAATTCGAAGCTGCGCTCGACCAACCACCGCGTGGTCAACCCGGTGGGCGCGGCCAAGACGCGCGCGCGCTATTCGATGCCCTTCTTCCTCCACTTCCGGCCCGATTTCGTGATCGAGACGCTGGAGGGCTGCATCGACCCCGCGAATCCGCACGACCATCCGGCGCCGATTTCGAGTCACGATTTCCTGATGCAGCGCCTGCGCGAGATAAATCTTGCCTGAACGCCTGCCCCATGCGCTCTGCCGGGGCGCTCCAGAGTAGAATCTTATCCACTGTGGCATTGCGGCAACAGCTGCAAACCCCCGGAAATGCGTGACTTTCGGGGCTGTGATGCAGCGCAGCATTTTTTCCGTCCGAATTGTCATTTCGCGGTAACAAAAGATACTTCTTTGCGTCGTGCATCGCCCCTAACGGGGCTGCGGCCAGTGCTTCCGGGGGGCCATGAGGGTATTCCGGGGCGCGCCTGATCTCGTTGCAAAACTCCCGTCAGGAGACCTCTCCCAATGAAGAAAATGCTTCTCCGCAGCAGCGCCCTGATCGCGATCGCGATCCCGGCTGCCGCCCACGCCCAGTCGACCGGTTCGATCGACTTCGACAATGACGAAAGCGTCATCATCGTTTCCGGCTCGCGCGTCTCGAGCGTCGGCGGCGTCGAAGTTCCCGATTCGCCGAAGGCCAAGCAGGTGCTCGACGAAGAGCTGATCCGTCGCCAGCGTCCGGGCCAGACGGTCAACGATATCGTGAACCTCGTTCCCGGCGTCAGCTTCCAGAACAACGACCCGTGGGGCTCCTCGGGCGGCTCGTTCACCATCCGCGGCTTCAGCTCGGACCGCATCTCGCAGACCGTCGACGGTATTCCGCTGAACGACTCGGGCAACTATGCGCTCTACACCAACCAGCAGCAGGATCCCGAAACGCTGCAGTCGGTGAACGTGAATCTCGGCGTTACCGACGTCGACAGCCCGACCGCTTCGGCCGTTGGCGGCACGATCAACATCCGTACGCGCGTTCCGGCTGATCACTTTGCGCTCACCTCGACCCTGACCGTGGGCGACGTGCTCGCCGATGGCAGCGGCGAACGCAGCCGCATGTACATGCGTGGTTTCGCGATGGTCGACACCGGTGACTTCACCGGCATGGGCACCAAGGCGTGGTTCTCGGCCAGCTACGTGCGCTACAACAACCCGTTCAACAACTACGGTGTGAACGAGAAGCAGCAGTACAACGGTCGCATCTACCAGGAAATCGGCACCAATGGCGATTTCATCTCGGTGGCCGGCCACTACAACGAAAACCGCAACAACTTCTTCGGTTCGGTGCCGCTGCGCGACGATCTGACCCTGACGCCGAGCAGCACCACGCCGCGCGTCGCGGGTTCGGGTTCGAGCAACCGTTTCCCGCTGACCGGTGAAGAGCGGTTCTACGACATCAACTATCCCTGCACCACCGACGCACCGCAGGGTGGCGTTGCCGACACGACCAATTCGTGCGGCACCGAATTCGACCGTCGCTACAACCCGTCGAACACCGGCAACATCCGTGGTTCCTCGCGCTTCACCCTGATGGACGGCCTCGTCCTGACGGTTGACCCGAGCTACCAGTATGTGAAGGCGAACGGCGGTGGCACGACCACCGGCTACGAATACGCTTACGACGTGATTTCGGCAGGTGGCCGCGCGGATTGCCGCACCGCCATCGACAGCGCCACGGTGAGTTGCCAGACCGGTTACCTCGGTGGCCGTCCGTACTTTGGCGTCGACCTCAATAGCGACGGTGACACGCTCGACCAGGTCACCGTGATGGCCCCCAGCCAGACCCGCACCAATCGCTACGGTGTGATCGCGAACCTTTCGTACGAGATCACCCCCGACCAGTCGATCCGCATCAGCTACACGCATGACTATGCCAACCACCGCCAGACCGGCCAGGTTGGTCTGCTGCAGCCGAATGGCGAACCCTACGACGTGTTCCCGGTCAATGCCGGTCTCGTCGATGCGGGCGGCAACATCCTGCAGAAGCGCGATCGCCAGTCTTTCGCGATCCTCGATCAGGTTTCGGGCGAATATCGTGGCAAGTTCGGTCCGGTCACTGCGGTGCTCGGCCTGCGTGCTCCGTGGTTCACCCGTGAACTGAATCAGTACTGCTTCACCACTTCGGCGAGCGGTTTCGTCGACTGCTTCGGCACCAACACTGCCGGCGCAGCGGCCTATAACACCGCCAACCCGAATGCGGTTGATCCGGTTTCGCGCACCTACAAGTACAACAAGCTGCTGCCGAACGTCGGTTTCACCATCGATCTCGGCGCACCTTCGGTGTTCTTCAACTACGCGAAGGGCCTTTCGGTCCCCGGCACCGACCCGCTGTACAACTCGCTGTACTTCGGCAACGCTGCCTCGGCTCAGCCGGCTCCGGAAACCACCGACAGCTTCGACCTCGGCGTTCGTTTCCGCTCGGGCCAGTTCCAGGGTCAGATCGCTGGCTGGTTCACCCGCTACGACAACCGCCTGGCCTCGGCCTACGATCCGATCCTCGAAGCTTCGGTTTACCGTAACCTCGGCCGGGTCGACAAATACGGTGTCGATGCTTCGCTGTCCTGGCGCCCGAACAACAATGTGCTGCTCTATGTGTTCGGCTCGATCAATGAATCGGACATCAAGGACAACCTGATCGGGGGCAAGTGCACCAGCACCCAGGTGACCCGTAACCAGTATGGTTGCGCCACCATCGGTGCGGGGAACGAATACTCGATCCTGACCGCCGGCAAGCGCGAAAGCGGCGCGCCGACTTACAGCTTCGGCGCTCGTGGCCAGCTGTCGTTCGGTGACTTCGACTTCGGTGCCCAGGTCAAGTACACCGGCAAGCGTTACGTGAACGACGAGAACCTGCCGCTGCTCAACCTCGACGGCAGCACCTACTTCCAGTCGTATGGTGCGTCGGCGCCCGGCTACACGCTGGTCGACCTCGACATCCGTTACAAGATCGCCGAATTCCCGACCGGTGGCGACGTGGCGGTTCAGCTGAACGTTTCGAACCTGTTCGACGAACTTTACGTCGGCGGCTTCGGTGGTTCGCCGGATCGTTACAATACGCCCTTCGTTCAGATCGGTGCGCCGCGCGCGGCGAGCCTGTCGCTGATCATCGGCTACTAAGTTTCACCGTTTCGGGCTTCGGCCCGTTGGGAAACAGGGACGGCGGGGCCTTCGGGCTCCGCCGTTTTTCTTTGTCCGGCCTGCACAGCGCCGGAACAGGCTTGGCTCTCGTGCGTCCGGCGATAGGATGATGGCAATGGACGATACGGGCGAGACCAAATTTAGCAGTACGCGGCGGCGGGTGAAACCCGGTACGCTCGCGCTGATCGTGCTGTTCCATGTCGTGATGCTCTACGGTATCGCCAAGGCGTTCGCGCCGGGCTTCACCGCCTCGGTCGAACGCGAGGTGCTGTCGACCTTCACTGTGACCATCACCGCGCCGCCCGACCCACCCAAGGAGAACGAGCCGCAGCCGGACGAAGGCGCGGCAGGCGAACAGGGCAAGCAGGCAGTGCCCAAACCCGTCACCGCCGAAAAGCCGAAGATCAAGCTGAAGCAGGACAAGCCGGTGCCCCGTGCCTCCTCCACCGGCGCGGCGGACAGCTCCGGCGCGAAGGCGAGCGGTGAGGGGACCGGCGCTTCGGGCAGCGGCAATGGCACCGGGTCGGGCAATGGCGGCGGCGGGCAGGGCGGTGTCCCGGTGACCAAGCCGGTCAAGATCGCGGGCGACATCAATTCGGCGCGTGATTTTCCCGTGCCTGCGGGCGGGCGCCAGGCACGTTTCGGCAATCAGGTGGTGGTTTACATGACGGTGGGCACCGACGGGCGGGCATCCAATTGCCGGGTGACCAAGCCCAGCGGCGATGCGGAGGCGGACCGGATCGTGTGCCAGCTGGCGGTCGAGCGCTTCCGCTTCAAGCCGGCAATGGATGCGAACGGCAATCCTGTCGCGTCAACCTATGGCTGGCAGCAGCGCTGGTTCGACGCCGGAAATTGACCGTCGGGCGATAATCTTGCTGCATTGCAGCATGTTCGGCCTTGCGTAACCTCGTTGCAATCGCGAAACACTAATGCCAACCGCGTAGGCGGCGAGGGCAATACGGCAGAGCAATGACGACAATTCATCCGGTTATCCTTTGCGGCGGCAGTGGCACACGTTTGTGGCCGCGCAGCCGCGTGGCGAAGCCCAAGCCCTTCCTGCCGCTGGTCGGCAGCCGCACACTGTTCGAAGCGACGTTGGACCGCTGCGCCGACCAGGCGCGCTTTGCCGCGCCGGTGGTCGTGACCGGCGCAAAGCATCTCGACCATGTCGAAGCGCAGGGATGCGCGGGAATGCAGGTGATTGTCGAACCGCAGGGCAAGAACACCGCCCCGGCGATCGCGCTGGCGGCGCATCGCCTGCCAGCCGATGCAATCATGCTCGTATGCCCCAGCGACCATCACATCGCCGATGTGACCGCCTTTGTCGCCGCGGCCGAAGCGGCTGCAGCGCTGGCGGCGGACGACTGGATGGTCTCGTTCGGGATCGAGCCGAAATCGCCCGAAACCGGCTTCGGCTACATCAAGCGTGGCGATGCCATCCCCGGCGGCTTCCGTATCGCCCGCTTCGTGGAAAAGCCGGATCTCGCGCGCGCGAAGGGCTTCCTGGCCGAAGGCGGCTATTTCTGGAACGGTGGAATTTTCGCCTTTCGCGCGGGCGCGTTCCTGGCCGAGCTGGCGCGACACCGGCCGGCGATGGCGCAGGCCACAGAACGCGCGGTTGCAGGCGGGAGCGAAGATGCCACCCGCTTCCATCCCGCCGCCGAGGCCTTCGGGGCGCTCGAGGGCGATTCGGTGGACTACGCGGTGATGGAAAATACCAGCCGTGCTGCTGTGGTCCCGGTCGACATGGGTTGGTCGGACATCGGCAATTGGGAAGCCCTGCGCGATGCGCGCCCGTGCGACGACGCGGGCAATTGCGTGTCCGGACCCGCCGAGCTGGTCGACTGCCGCAAGGTCATGGTCGATAGCGACGGCCCGCATGTTTCCGTGATCGGGCTGGAAGACGTGGTGGTTGTGGTCGACGGGGATAACATCCTCGTCACCACGGCCGCTGGAGCGCAGAAAGTGGGCAAGCTGCACGGGGCGGCAAACCAGTGAGTGCAACTTTGCCCGCAGGCCGCAAGCTCGAAACCCGGATGGTCGAGAAAGTCTGGGGCTGCACCCGCCTGCCCGCTCCTTTTGCGGCACCAGAAGGGCAACGCATCGGCGAGATCTGGTTCGAACCGCCGCCGGAACTGGACGCGCTGCTGGTGAAATACCTCTTCACCAGCGAAAAGCTGTCGGTGCAGGTCCACCCCAGCGATGCGCTTGCCCCGGCAGGCCATCGGGGCAAGGAAGAATGCTGGTTGGTGCTCGATGCCGAACCCGGCGCCCAGCTCGCCATCGGCTTCCGCGAAGAGGTAACCCCCGACCAGATGCGCACGGGCGCGCTCGACGGGTCGATCGAACAGATGCTCGAATGGCACGATGTCGCGGCGGGCGATTTCTTCTATATTCCCGCCGGCACGGTCCATGCCATCGGCCCCGGGCTGGCACTGGTCGAAGTGCAGCAGAACAGCGATGTCACCTATCGCTTCTTCGATTACGGTCGCCCTCGCGAATTGCATCTGGACGAGAGCCTGACAGTTGCGCACGGGGCGCCCTACGACCGCTCCGGCCAGCGTCGGGTTGCGCCGGGCGAATCCGTGGTGCTGGTCGATGGGCCGAAATTCCGGCTCGACCGCGTGGTCGGATCGCCCGCCGCAAGTCTGGCCGACCGCCACACAGGTGCCGTGCTCGCCCTGCCGCTCGACGGTGAAATACTGCTGTCTGGTGAGCGGATTGCACCGGGCGAATGCGCGCTCGCCCTATCGCTCGATCAACTGGCCTTTGCGGATGGCGGCACCTGCCTGATCGCGAGCTGCTGAGAACCAGCCGGGCGAAAACCAGCCGCGCCGACGCCGCTACTCTTCGATCTGGCAGGCGATGCCGATCGCCCGCACAAGCTGATCGCGATCGTAAGGTTTCTTGAGCACGGCGGCCTCCCCATTGCCGCCGGTCATATCGCCATAGCCGGTCGCGAAAATGAACGGGATACCGCGCTCGCGCAGGCGCTCGGCCACCTTGTCGCTCGATTCCGTGCCGAGATTATAGTCAAGCAACACCAGCTCGGGCTCTTCGCTGTCCAACAGCGCCAGTGCGCTCTCGACGCTGCTGGCGATCGAAACGGTTGCAACGCCCAGCTCGCGCAGCGTGTCTTCCGTGTCGAGGGCGATCATCATGCTGTCTTCGACGACCAGCGCACGGGCGGGCAGCCGGCCAAGCCCCGCCTTCGAACCCTCGGTGCTTTCCTCCGTCGGTGCTGCACTGTCGGCTCGGGCGCTGTGCGCCGAGATATAGCGCGCCGGCACGAGGAACCGCGCCTCGACCCCGCCGAGCTTGTAGTCGATGCGCGCTTCACCCTTGAGTTCATGCGGGATCGAGCGCTCGATAATGGTCGAGCCGAAGCCACGCCGGGTCGGCGGCTTGACCGGCGGGCCGCCGCTTTCGCGCCAATGCAGCGCGAGGTCACCGTCGGCGCGCGGCTCGAGCGCGATGTCGAGCGTACCGCTGCGATCGCACAGCGAGCCATATTTCGCCGAATTGGTCATCATCTCGTGGATCACCAATGCCAGCACCGTATAGGCTTCGGGTGCGATCAACACGTCTTGGCCGGTAATGCGAACCCGGTTTTCCTTCCCGGTCAGATAGGCTTTCGCTTCGCTGGAAATCAGTTCGCTGAGCGAGGCGGGCGACCAGTTCTCGCGGGTGATATGGTCATGCGCCGTCGCCAATGCGCTGATCCTGCCCCCGATGATCTTCGAGAATGCCGGCACGTCCTGCACATCCCGGCTGGTCTGCGAGATCAGGCTGCGAATGAGATTGAGGATATTGCGGACGCGGTGGTTGAGTTCGGCAATCAGCAGCGCCTGCTGCTGCTGCGATCGCTCGCGTTCGAGCACGGCCTCGTCGGTCAGCTTGAGCACGACCTCGAGCAAGGTGACGCGCAGGCTTTCGGCGATGCGTTGCTCGCCCGCAGTCCAGTCGATGCAGCGCCCGGTGACCGATTCCCGCCATGCGGCAAAGCTCTTGCGCGGGGTGAGCCGCGCGCCGTTAGGGCCATATTCGATCGGCTTTTCCGGGTTGCCTGCCCAGGTCACCACCCGTTGCAGTTCCTTGCGCCAGAGGACGAGGAAGTCCCGCGGGCGGCGCGAAACGGGGATGATCATCGCGCCCGCCGCGCCATTGTCCCAATCGCTGGCCACGGGGAACGCTTCGCCCAGCGACGGGAAACTGTAGATGCGGCTGGTCACGCCGCTGTTGAGCGACGGCACCAGCGCCGCAAACTGGTCGCGCGTAGGGCTGACGCCGGTCGCGGTGTAGTTTCCGTCGACATAGCTGCTGATCCCGTCATGCGGGATGATTGTGGCGATTGCGCTCGAAATCGTGCGGATATCGTCGCCCAGCGTGGTGTCGTTGGCGAGCCGGGTCATCAGCAGGTCGTGGATCCGCTGGCCCTGTTCGGCGAGCGCATTTTCCTCTTCGCTGATGAATCGCGCCAACAGCAACGAATACATCTGCGAGAAGAGTTCGGCCATCGTGCGCATCGAGAAGGCGAGCGTCCGCGGGCTGTAATGATGGCACGCGAACAATCCCCAGAGCCGACCGCGGATCACGATCGAGATCGACAGCGATGCACCGACGCCCATATTCTTGAGATATTCGATGTGGATCGGCGAGACCGAGCGCAGCGTCGACATGCTGAGGTCGAGCGGTCGACCATCGAGCGAGCGCTGCGGTATCAGCGGGACCGGCTCGGCATGGACGTCGCTGATGATGCGAAAGCGATTGCGCAGGTAGAGCTGGCGCGCCTGTCGGGGAATGTCGGTGCTGGGATAGCGCAAGCCCAGAAATGCTTCGAGCTCGTCCTCGCGCGCCTCGGCGATGACCTCTCCGCTTTCGTCCGGGTGGAACTTGTAGACCATTACCCGGTCGAAGCCGAGGATCTGCTTCAGCTGGCGCGCCGCGGTTTCGCTGAGCTGCAGGATATCGTCCTGCAGTTCCAGTTCCTGCATCACCGGGCCCAGGGTCGCGACATGGCTGTCGAACTCTTCCGCCCGATGCGGTTCGAACTCGATCACGGTCAGGCCACCGATGAGGTGCAAGGCGACGTCGAACAGCGCGCCGTCGCTGGTAAGCTGCAGCCCGAAGATGCGCCCCACCTGCCCTTGTTCCGGCAGGTGGCGACGCAGCGTCTCGATGGCGCGGCGGGTGAACACATCCTGGGTGGGCGTGCCCACTGTCAGTTCGGTGCCAGCCCCAAGCATCGCGTCGAAATTGGCCGAGTGATAGGCCACCGCCCAATCGGCATTGACCGCGACCAGCGCGCCGAAGGGCTGGATCGAACCGAGCAGGTGGATCGGTTCGCGGTCGCAATTGGTCAGGTCGACCTGCATATCGGCATCGTTCATTCGGCTGGTTCCGGCACAGTCCGGCTGGCGGCGTGGAGAAAATGGAGGAATACGGCGCGCGCTGCGGCGACAGCGGAGCGCAATTCACCTGCGGTGCATTCGATTTCCAGCCTCGGCTTAAGCGCGTGCCAGAAAGCAAGCGCATCCTCGCTGGCAAGAAAGCGGCTGGGCAGGTCGTCGCGCCCGCTGCCGCGCAGGCTGTGGAGCATCATGCGCCCGCCCATGGCGGACCCGCCGATGGCCCATGCTGCCCCGCGTGGATCGGCGCCTTCGGGAAGCGTGAATGCAATTATCTGTTCGCGCTCGACCGCCTGCGATGCAGTCGGGCTGGGGCCATCCGGCCCGGTCGCGAGGTCGGCAAGGTCGGCTTGCAACAGCGCGCACAATTCGGGCGGGCGCAGCGTGTCAGGCAATGCCGCGCGCGCCCATCGCTCGAGCGGCGCACGCGCAGCGAGCTGGATCTCGAGAAACCTCCGATAAGAATCTGCCTCGTTGAAGTCGGGCGCGCCGAGCTCACGATCGAGCCGGTCGTGCAGCGCCCTGGTCTCCTGCCTGAGGCCGTTGCGAAGATTAATTGCGAGATCCTTATGGAATGCCGGATACCGGCCGTGATACCCCCCGGGCAGACTGGATTGCCCGCCAAGCGAACCAACGATGATGCAAGCAAACCGTTCCGGTTCAAGCAAAAATTTCTTTAGTAACCGCGCGATGATTCGCCAAAGGTCGAAAACATGATCGCCCAGACTATCCAGCTCGCACTCGCCCCGGTCTTCGTGCTGGTGGCGATCGGCAATATCATGAACCTGCTGTCGACCCGGCTGGGCCGGATCGTCGATCGCTCGCGCGTCCTGCAGGAACGCTACAACCACACCGAGGGTAGCGAGCATGACGAAGTGGTGCGCGAGATCCGCCTGCTCGACCGGCGCATCGCCACGATCGGCCGTGCGGTGCTGTTGATGGTGCTGAGCGCGCTTTCGATCGGCTGCACGGTCACCGCGCTGTTTCTCGACGGCTTCCTGCATGCCGATATGCAGCGCGTTGCGGCGATCGGCTTCATCGTCGCGATCGCGTTGATGATGGTCGCGCTGTGGTTGTTCCTGCTCGAAACCCGCATGGCTTCGGCGCATCTGCGTGTGCCGGAAGAATTTCTCGAGCGCGAACGCACGCTGTAACGGGCAGGGGCGCTGCCGCCGCGATCAGGCGAGCAGCTTCGTGCCCTTGTCGCGGATCATGCCCGACACCATGCGTTCGACGAAGCCGAGGCCCGGCGGCAGGTCGAACACGATGATCACCTCGGCTGGCTGGATATCGAGATGGCCGTGGATCTCCTGCCCCAGCACGTGCAGGACCATGTCCATCAGATAAGTATCCGGCCAGCTCGTCGCGATCGTCGCATTGCCGCCGGGAATGTGGTCGACCACTTCGTGAATGCGTTCCTCGAACCGGCGCTTCGCTTCGTCGCGGTCGATGGCATGGGGGATGGCAACGCGCATCAGTCGGCCTTTCCGGGCAGGGCCGGGGCCGGATCGGGTCCCTCCAGCGCCTCGCCGTAACGATAATCGAGATAGCGGGTGCGGATCGCCAGATCGTCGAGCGAACCTTCGGCCAGCTGGCGGGTCACGCTGTCGATCTCGCGGCTGATCTTGCCCAGGCTATCTTCCAGCTGCTGGTCCGGCGTGCGCCCGCCGCGCTCTTCCTTGCGCAGGTGAGCGGGGATGCGGCGGTAGGAATCGACCATTTCAGGCAGCACTTCGCCCACCAGCTTGCGCACTTCCTGCGCGGCAGGATGGGACTGGTCGACATGTTCGAGCTGCAAGCCGAGCGCGTCGAGCTGCACGCCCATATCGTCCACGATCTTCGCTGCCGGTGGCGGCAGGGCAGGACGCTGGGATTCGAGCCACAGCTCGGTGCGCCCGACCAACTGCCGCACGTCGCCTTTGTTCAGGCTGGCGTTCAGATCCGCACGAGTGGGCAGTTTCATCCGGGGGTAGCGGGTGAAGACGAGGAAGGCGGCGGCGGTGGCGATCAGCGTGAGCATCACCCCGGCAAAGCCGATCCCGCCGATCACCAGCCCGGCCAGCGTCGCAGCGATCCAGATTCCGGCCACCGCCAGCAGCACGCGGCCGAGTTTCTTGCGGAAGTGGCCCGCCTTCATCCGCGCGGAACCCTGCCCGATCGACTTTGCCGGGCGATGGGTGCCGCCGGCACGCTGCACCTGCAGGCTTGTGCCCGCGGCCCGCAGGATCTGGTCGGAAGTGTGGGTGCTGTCGGCCATCGTGGGTGCCTCAGCCCTCCAGGCTCAGCAGTTTGGATTCCTGCACCGATGCGGCGGCCTGCGCCTGTCCTTCGGCACGGGCGATGTAGCCCTTGGACTTCTCGACTTCCTTGCTCAGCGTGTCGACCGTCTGCTTCATCGAATCGAGCGCCTTGAGCTTGAAGGTGTCGACCTCGTCCATCGTGTCGTAGATGTTCTGGAAGGCGCGCTGCAGCGTTTCCAGCGGGATCGTGCTGGCGGCGGCCTGCTGGTGGATCTTGCCGGTTTGTTCGCGCAGCATGGTGCTGGTGGAATCGATGATCCCCGCCGTGGTTTCGTTGAGCGCGGTGATCTGGCTGAGCACCAGCCGCTGGTTGGTCATCGCCTCGGCCACGGTCACTGCGGTGCGCAGCGCGCCGACGGTGGTGGTGCTGGCGCGGTCGACGCCTTTCACCAGTTCGACATTGTTCTTCTTGACGAGGTCGAGCGCGAGATAGCCCTGCACGCTGACCGCCATCTGGGTGAGCAGATCCTGCGTGCGCTGGCGGACATAGAACAGCGCCGTCTCGCGCACCGCCTTGGCCTTGGCCGGATCGGTCGCGTCGAGTTCGGCCGCCTTGTCCTCCAGCTTCTCGTCCAGCGTCTTCGAGATGTGGATCATCTGTTCGAGATTGCCCATGGCATCCCACAGCTTCTGGCGCTCCACGTCGATCGCGGCGTTGTCCATCAGCAGCTCGTCCTTGCCGCTGGCAAGGTTGAGCAGGATCGACTGGATGTGCGTCTGCGCGCTCTGGTAGCTGCGGAAATAATTGGTCAGCTTGTTGCCGAAGGGGATGACCCCCAGGAACTTGCGCGACGTCGACAATTTGCCGCGCTTACCGGGGTCGAGGTCTTCCACCACCCGGCGCAGCTCGGCCAGATTGGCGCCGACGCCCTCGTCCTTGTCCATCGCGCGGAGCGGGCGGTCGAGGAAGCGGTTCGATTGCCCGGCGGCCGCGAGGATTTCCTTGCGGCCCATATTGGTGATCTGATCCACCTTCTTGCCGAATTCGGGAGAATTGGCGTCCTGCGAAACGAGATCGGCGACGAAATCATCGACCTTCTCTTCCAGCTTGCTCTTCTTCTCCTCGCTCACCGGTACGAGGCCGGCCGCCTTCTCCGCGGCGACATGCGGCACGGGGTCGGGCGGGGTGAGTTCGAGCCCGATATCGGTTGCGGTCTTCGTCTCGTTCGTCGTCATGGCTGGCGCCGGCTCCTGGGCTGTAACTTCATCTACTGTATTAAGGTCGTAAGACACGACTTTCAAGATTTCTCCATGCTGGACCAATGCGGGCGCCAAGCCAAGCGCAACCGGCATGCTTTTGTCGCGGCGGCCGCGCTGCTATCCAACGGAAAATTCGCGAGGACTGGACGACTGCGTGGCTGAAAGCGGCAAACCCAATATCGAACACGAATTCACCCGCTTTACCATCGGGGTGCGGCGCTGGTGGCGCGATACCGTGGTGGCGACGGTCGAGCAGCAGGAAGTGATCGACCGGCGACGGCAGGAAGCGCGGCTCAATGCGCGCTATCTGCTGATGATTTCCATGTCGGCGGGGATCGCGGTGCTCGGCCTGCTGCAAAGCTCGCCGGCGGTGGTGATCGGCGCGATGCTGCTTTCGCCGCTGATGGACCCGATCATGGGGCTGGGCTTCGGCCTCGCGATCGGCGATTTCAACTGGACGAAGAAGTCGCTCAAGACGCTGGCGCTGGGGGCGCTGTTCGCGGTGCTGTTCAGCGCAGTCATCGTGTTCTTTTCACCCTTGCAGACGGTCACCAGCGAGGTCGCGGCGCGCACCCGGCCCAATCTGCTCGATCTGGGCATTGCGCTGTTTTCGGCGGTCGCCGGGGCCTATGCCGTGATCCGCGGGCGCGAAGGGACCATCGTCGGCGTCGCCATCGCCACCGCCCTGATGCCGCCGCTGGCGGTGGTCGGGTTCGGCCTCGCGACATGGAACTGGACGGTGTTTTCGGGCGCGCTGATGCTGTTCGTCACCAACCTCGTGACGATTGCCGGCACGGCGTTCCTGATGGCCAAGCTCTATGGTTTCCGCACCACGCTGTCGGAACGGCAGACGGCGCTGCAATTCGCGGTAACGCTGGCTGCCTTCGTGGCGCTGGCGGTCCCGCTCGGCCTGACGCTGCGCCAGATCGCGTGGGAAGCCGGTGCACAACGCACCATTCGCGGCGAAGTGATGGACCCGTTCGACGCTCGGGCGCGGCTTTCGCAGCTCGACATCAATTGGGATGCCGAACCGATTGCGATCACCGCCACCGTGCTCACCCCGGAAATCAATCCGCGCGCCGAAGTGTCAGGGTCGCAGGGCCTCCAGCGGGTGCTGGGACGCGAGGTCAATTATTCGCTCACCCAGTATCAGGTCGGCACCAGTTCGAAGGCCGCCGAGGAAGCGCAGCTGGCTGCTGCCCGGGCGCAGGAAGAACAGGCCGGAATCGAACGCGCCCAGCAACTGGCCGAGCGGCTGGCGCTGGTCGCCGGGGTGAACGAAGACGATGTGATCGTTGATCGCCAGCGCCGCCACGCGGTGGTGCGTGCGGAAGATTTGCCGGGTGCCAGCCTTGCGACTTACGCGACGCTGGAAAAGCGGATCGCGGCGACCGAGCCGGAATGGAAGATCGAGCTGATCCCCCCTGCGAGGGCGCTGCCGTCGATCGCGTTCAAGGATGGTGAGCCGAGCGACGAGGGGCAGGCGGCGATCGAGCTGGCAGCATGGGCAGCCAAGCGGCTCGATGCGCCGATCCTCGTCAGCGGCCCGGCGGACGAGGCGGGACGAGCGAGCGAATTGCTGGGCGCGGCCGGTGCGAAGGCTGGCGTGACCAGCGGCGGCGATGGAACGGTGCGGTTGCAATGGGGGGCTCTGGAATGAGGCTCCTTGCCAGGATTGCGCTCGCAATTGCCGGGCTGGGGCTCGCCAGTTCCTGCCAGGCGCAGCCGACCGAGCGCGAATTTTCCGAAGCGATGCTTCCGCAGATGGAGGCTGCCATGCCGGGGGCCACGCTTGCCCTGGACCCGGACGATCCGCTCACCATCCGCCTGTCCAACTGGCAGGGCTGGGAAGATGCGCAAATCAACCTTCACCGGATTTACGGCTTCTGCCTGAACAATCCGGCGAAGGATTGCGCCGCAGTGAAGGCCGAATTCGTCGATCATCTTGCGGAAAAGCCGCCGGAATCGAGCGCAAATTCCCTGCGCGTGATCGTGCGCGACCGGCAATATTGGGACTACATCGCGCAAACCTTTCCCGACAAGGGGAAGCTGCCGCCGCATCGCCAGATCGGCGATGACCTGCTCGCCATTCTTGCCTTCGACAATCCGAAGACGATCGCGCTGGCCCAGCCCGAGCGGCTGGCAGAATTGGGCCTCGACGAGGAGGCGGCGTGGGCGCTGGCCCGCAAGCAGATGGCGGCCATCCTGCCTGCGCTGCCCGATGGCGCCGGGCTGCGCGAACAGCCCGTCGCGTTCGAGGACTTCGAATATCTCGCCAGCCTGCTCGACAACACGGCTGGCTGGGACAAGGTCGCGCGAGACGCTGGCCCCGACATGTTCCTGACCGTGGTGTCCGACCGCTTCGTATTCGTGGGCGTCATGCCGCCCGGCCAGCAGCTGGAGCGGTTCCGCCGCACGGTAGAGGATGATTGCAAGGCGCAGCCGCGCTGCGTCAGCCCCAACATCTACCGTTTTCGCGACGGGCGCTGGGTTGTCGCGCCCTAGCAGGACAGCCGGATCAGGCCGCTACCGCCAGCTTGATCGGTTCGATCTCGCCCGACAGATACTGCTTCTTCGCCTTGGCGCGGCTCAGCTTGCCGCTGCTGGTGCGCGGCAATGTGCGCGGGGGGACCAGTTCGACCACGCAGTTCATGCCGGTGACCGACCGCACCTTGTCGCGGATCTCGTCATGCAGCTTCACGCGTTCTTCCGGGTCGGAAACGCGGCAATGGACCAGCACGGCGGGCACTTCCTCGCCATCTTCGGTTTCCAGCGCGAAGGCGGCGATGTCGCCGTGGTTGAAGCCGGGCAATTGCTCCACCGCCCATTCGATATCCTGCGGCCAGTGGTTCTTGCCGTTGATGATGATCATGTCCTTGGCGCGGCCGACGATGTAGAGGTAGCCCTCGTGCATGTAGCCCATGTCGCCGGTGTCCAGCCAGACATCCCCGTTTTCCTTGGCGACCAGGCATTCCTCGGTCGCTTCGGGATTGCGGAAGTAGGAATGCATCACGCTGGTGCCGCGGCACCACACCTTGCCGATCTGGTGATCGGCCTTGGTCTGTCCGTTTTCGCCGCGGATTTCGACCTCCATGCCGGGGATCGGCTTGCCGCAATTGACGATCGCGCGATAGCGGGCGGGGCGCGACAGGTCGCGCGGGGTGCCCGACAACGTCTCTTCCTCGATCAGTTCGACGCGGATGCCTTCGCCCGGCGGCATCACCGTGACGGCCAGCGTCGCCTCGGCAAGGCCGTAGCTGGGGGTGAAGGCATTGGCCTTGAACCCAGCGGGCGCGAATGCGTTGACGAAATTCTGCATCACGTCGGGGCGGATCATATCCGCGCCATTGCCCGCCGTGCGCCAGCGCGACAGGTCGAACCGTTCGGCGACGTTGGACTGGCTGGAGATGCGCCGCGCGCAAATGTCGTAGCCGAAGGTCGGCGAATAGGAGAGGGTCGTGCCCTCGTTGCGGCTGATGAGGTCGAGCCACGCCAGCGGGCGGCGGGCGAAATGTTCGGTCTTGAGATAATCGACCGAAACCTGGTTCGAGATCAGCGACAGGAAACAGCCGACCAGCCCCATGTCGTGATACCACGGCAGCCAGCTGGCCACCCGGTCGTTGGTGCCGATATCCATCGAAATCGCATGGCCGGCCAGATTGTCGAGCAGCGCCCGGTGCGTGACCGCCACCCCGGTGGGGAAACGGGTCGAGCCGGAGGAATATTGGAGATAGCAAATATCGTCCGGCTGGACTTCGGGCAGGTCGCATTCCGGGTCGGGGCGCAGCGCGAAATCTTCCCACGCCTGCCCTTCGCAGCCCTGCCGTGCGGCAGCGGCACCCGCCATCTCGGCGATCTCGGCCGGATAGAGCAGGATGGTGGGATCGGAGCTCAGCAGCTGCACCGCGAGCTGGTCGATATAGCTTTCCTTGCCGCCGAAACTGGTCGGCAGCGGCAACGGCACCGGCCATGCGCCGGCATAGACGGCGCCGCAGAACAGCGCGGCGAATTCCGCCCCGGTTTCTGCGATCAGCGCCACGCGGTTGCCCTGGCCGATACCCGCAGCGACCATCTGTCGCGCGACCTTCAGCGCATTCTCGCGCAGTTCGACATAGGTCAGGACGCGTTCCAGCGTCCCACGCATGTCGTGGAAATTCATGCCCTTCGCGCTCTGCGCGGCATAGTCGACGGCTTCGGTAAAAGTCGCGAAGTCGGACCTGCGGCGCGGCAGCGGGCAATCGTTCGGCGTCGGCCGGAGTGCTTGCTCGGTCATGGCAGCGTTGCGAAACCCATCCTTGGCACCGGATTCCGGTGCCTTTTTCAGTCCCCAAGCGCGCCCATCCCCCGGCCGCGCGGTTAAGACTTTTCCATTTCCCAAGGAGTGTGGCACGAATATGGCCGATGTCCCGGTCCGATCGCGCCAGTCCCCGCAAGGGAAGCTCAGCAAAGCCGCTTGATTCGGTGCGGCTGGAAGAACTTGCCCTAGCTTATGTTGCTCGCTTTGCAACCAGCCGGGCGAAGCTCTCCGCCTACCTTTCGCGCAAGCTTCGGGATCGCGGATGGGCCGGGGAAGCTGAACCACCGGTGACCGCGCTGGTCGAACGCTATGCCGATCTCGGCTATGTCGACGATGCTGCCTATGCCCGGGCCAAGGCGGGCGGGCTGCTGCGCCGGGGCTATGGCGCGCGCCGGGTGGAGCAGGCGCTGGGCGCCGACGGGATCGAACCGGAGCTGCGCGAGGAATTGCGACCGGGCGAGGTCGAAGCACGCCGTGCCGCGCTGTCTCTCGCGCGCCGCCGCCGCTTCGGGCCGTTTGGCGGCGAAGTGCCGGACCGCGCCCGGCGGGAAAAGCAGATCGCCGCGATGCTCCGCGCGGGCCATGTCATGGGCCACGCTGCCGCCCTGATCGATGCGGCAAGCGAGGCGGAGGCGGAACAATGGCTGGCCGAGGCCGAAGCGGAGGCGGAAGAATTGTGATGCTCGCGGGGTCGCTGTTCCGGTCCATGACGATCGGCATGCTGCTGGCGGTGGGTGCGTGCTCGCCGAACGCTGCGGGCGATCCCGCGCCGGTCGCGCAGGATCTCGCCCGGCACCAAAACGCTGTTCATCCCGTGTCGGGTCTGCCGGTGATCCCGCTGACGGTTTCCACGCCCCATGGGGAATACGAATTCACGGTCGAAGTGGCGGCCAGCGCGGACGAACAGGCAAGGGGGCTGATGTTCCGCACTGCGCTCGGCGGGGACGAGGGGATGATCTTCCCGCGCAGGCCAGCCGATCTCGCCAGCTTCTGGATGAAGGATACGCCGCTGCCGCTCGACATCATCTTCATCGGCACCGATGGCCGCATCCTCAATATCGCGGCGCAGGCCGTGCCCAATTCGATGACTCACGTCAGCGCGGTGGATTATGCCGCTGCCGTGCTCGAGATACCCGGAGGGCGGGCGGCGGAGCTGGGGATCGGGCATGGCGACCGCGTCGATTTCGCCGGAGCGCCATGGGCCGGGCGATAAGCTTGCCCGGTGCAGGGCAAAAGCCGCGCTTCGCGCTTTCCCCGCGCCGCCGAATCGGCTAACCGCGCTGGCCATGAACTTCCTCGGCAAGATCTTCACCTGGTGGGACGGCGCCACCATCGGCACGCTGCTCAACAGCTGGATGACCGGCGAACAGGTCGGCAGCGACGCGCAGGGCAACCGCTATTTCCGTGCGAAGAAGAAGAATTCGCTCGGGCAGGAACGGCGTTGGGTGATCTACGACGGCGCGAACGATGCCAGCCGCGTGCCTGCCGAATGGCATGGCTGGCTGCACGGCGCGTTCGACGATGTGCCGGAAAGTAATCTGCCGCCCGCGCGCATCTGGGAAGCGGATTATACGCCCAACGCGACCGGCACGGCGCAGGCCTATCGCCCGGCAGGTGCGCTGGAACGCGGCGGCCAGCGTGCCCGCGCAACCGGCGATTACGAAGCGTGGAACCCGGACGCCTGAGATGATGCGGGCGCGCGCCCTGTCGCCGGTCATGTCCCTTGTCGCCGCGCTGGCCGTGGCGAGTGCGCTCGGCGGCTGTTCGTCGGGCAAACCGCCTGCACCCAAGCCTGAAGAAACCCGGATTCCCGACGATCTGAAAGCCGCCCCGGCGCGCACCGCCCAGCCGGGGGATCAGGTCGGCACGCCGATGGCCGAGCGCGAAGCGACGTTGGGGCTGCTCAACAAGCGCAACAATCTGTCGCAGGACATCAAGCTGAAGCCGGGCGAATCGCGTCGGCTGGGCGATATCATCATCCGCCTCGATGCTTGCGAACGCACCGCGCCATGGGAAATGCCCGCCGAAACCGGCACCTTCGTCCAGGTCCTCGTCCAGCGCAAGGGCAAGGGCGAGGAAGGCAAGTGGGACAAGATTTTCTCAGGCTGGCTGTTCAAGAACGCGCCGTCGCTCAATGTGGTCGAACACCCGGTCTATGACGTGTGGGTCAAGGATTGCGCGATGAGCTTCCCCGGGCAGGAGGCACCCGTGCCCTCTTCCGGTGCGAGTTCCACCGCTGCACCCTCGCGCGCAGCGACCGCTACCGCGTCTCCCGCGCCGACGCCGAGCGCGTCGCCCTCCGCCGCAGCGGCGCCCGCGAACGCCGAATAGGCTTCGCCCAGGCTGCAACGCGGTTCGCCGCGCGCCTGCGCGACCAGCGCGCAATAATCTGCCTGTTCCAGCGGCACTGCGCCCAGGCTGGCGAGATGTTCGGTCATGAACTGGCAGTCGAGCAATTCGTAGCCCGCGTGGCGCAGCAGCGCGACCAGCCAGGCAAGCGCGACCTTACTGGCATTGTCCGCCCGGCTGAACATGCTTTCGCCGCAGAACACCTTGTCGAACGATACGCCGTATAATCCGCCGACGAGTTCGCCGTCCTGCCAGCATTCGATCGAATGGGCATGGCCGATGGCGTGGAGCGCGCGGTAGCTGGCGACGATGCGGCGGCTGATCCAGCTTTCCGGATGGCCGGGGCGCGGTGCGGCGCAGGCGTCCATCACCGCGTCGAAGGCTGTGTTGCAGGTGACGGTGAAGCGATCGCGCGCAACCGCCTTGCGCAGGCTGCGCGACATGTGGAACCCGTCCAGCGGGATGATGGCGCGTTCCTTCGGCTCGACCCAGAACACTTCCGGATCGTCGCGGCTGTCGGCCATCGGGAAGATGCCGTTGCGATAGGCAAGCAGCAGCAATTCGCTGGGGATCGGGGGGAGGGCAGGCGCGTGCACGCCGCGTTCCTAGCAGATTGGAGCTACCACGCGATAGGATACGCCTTGCCTCGCGCCGCAAGTGCGACTAGAGGCCCCCTTCGCTGCAGGGGTGTAGCTCAGCTGGTAGAGCATCGGTCTCCAAAACCGAGGGCCACGGGTTCGAATCCTGTCACCCCTGCCACTTTTCCCGATTCGCGAAACTTTTCAGCCGCTTGTCCGTTAATTCGGGCAGCGCCTGCGCGCGCGTTGCGGCTCGCATCGCGCAAAGCTGAACGCTTCCCTACCGCGAGATTCAGGAACCGATAAGGCAAGTCGTGCATTTTCATCGACGGACGGAGTGGTTTCCGACGAAGGAGATGACCCATGACGAGCCTGACCTACCGCAGCAGCAAGCCCGATAGCTGGACCCTGCCGCGCGCCCATCGCGACGCGTCGCAGCGGCTGGCAGCTTACGGACCGATCCAGCCGCTGGCCAAGCCGAGCCTGCTCGAACGCATTTTCGGCCTGCGCTGAGGGGGCGCGGGCCGCAGGGCGCGGCCGGCCGTTAGCGCGGGCGTGATGCGCCGCAATCGCCGGTCGCGCCCGTGTCGACGCCCCTCTTCCCCTGCCTGCCCGAGCGGCTTGCTTTTGCCGTGCGTGCCGCCTAAATGGGCGGCGTCTTCCGACATCGGAGCATGAAAAGCCCCTCCCGGACCTTGAACCGGGGCGGCCCCGAGGCTTACATGCTGTCCGTCGCGGAAGGCGAAGCAATTGCACGCGGCCTGCCATCGGGTCGGCCGCGAGAGGGAAGAACGAGAAATGGCCAAGACATCCCCCGGCGAATTTATGCGCCAGGTCCAGGCTGAAGCCCGCAAGGTCGTGTGGCCGACGCGGCAGGAAACCTTCACCACCGCGATTTTCGTCGCGATCATGATGCTCATCCTGTCGGTTTTCTTCCTCGGTATCGACACGCTTTTCGGCGCCGCGGTGCGCTGGCTGCTGACGCTCGCCTGAGCGCCGCACGCCTCGCCCGGCCCACACCTACAGGACACATAGCAAGATGGCTCGCTGGTACATCATCCACGCCTATTCGGGTTTCGAGAACAAGGTGCGCGATTCGATCATCGCCGAAGCCGAACGGCTCGGCCTGTCGGAAGCGGTCGAAGCGGTGGAAGTGCCGACCGAGACGGTGACCGAGGTCAAGCGCGGCAAGAAGGTTCAGGTCGAACGCAAGTTCATGCCCGGCTATGTGCTGGCCAAGCTGACGCTGACCGACGATGTCTATCACCTCGTCAAGAACACGCCGAAGGTCACCGGCTTCCTCGGCTCGGGCAACAAGCCGCAGCCGATTTCCGACAAGGAAGCCGCGCGCTATTTCGGCGGGGTCGAAGAAGCCAAGGCTGCACCCAAGCAGCACGTCAACGTCGATTACGAGATCGGCGACCAGGTCAAGGTGCTCGACGGGCCCTTCGCCAGCTTCAATGGCGTGGTGGAAGAGCTCGATTTCGACAAGCAGAAGGTCAAGGTTTCGGTCTCGATCTTCGGCCGCGCGACGCCGGTCGAACTCGATTTCGAACAGGTCGAACTGGTCAAGTAAATCGCGCCGCTTCGGCGGCGGCGAACAGATCGAACAGGGGCGCTCCGTTCAATCGACGGGGCGCCCCTTTCGTTTCGGTCGGGTGGGCAGGATCAGCCCCCCAGCCCGTAAACCTTCGTCACATAGGCCGCGACCATCGAAATCGTGTCCACGGCGGCATGGGCGATGACCAGCGCCCACAGGTTCCCGCGCTGCTGCAGTCGCAGCCAGCCGAAGAACAGGCCGATGGTACCGGTCACGATGATCCCGCTCGCCCCGCCTTCATAGGCATGCGGCAGGCCGAATACGGCGGCCTGCAGGATGATCGGCAGCCAGACGCGGTTGCGCAGGCCGGCAAGGCGCGAAAAGCGGTCGAGCAGGAACCCGCGCCACAGCATTTCTTCGCCTAGCCCGGCGGCGAACCAGCCCACCGCAATCACCCACAACGCCAGGTCGAGCGGGCTGCTGGTGACATGCTTGAGGACTGCTTCGGCTTCCATCTTGGGCAGGCCGACAGCACTGGTCAGCCAGGCTCCGAGCTGGAACCAGACCAGCACCGCAATCGCGGCCATCGCCGCCACGCCCAGCGTGCGCGACCAGCTGGCGGGGGCGGAGAAATCCCATGCCGCAGCCACTGCCCGGTCGCTGCGCAGCCACAGCCATGCGACGAACAGCCCGGCGATCATGCTGGTGACGGTCGACAGCGCCAGCCCGAGCGAGGAATCCATCCCGAAGATCAGGACCGGCGGGACCGAAGCGAAGATGTAGACGAACAGGACGGTGACGAACTGCAACAGGAACCGCCCCCAGCCGAGCGGTCGAACCTCACCATTCATCGGAAATTCCTTCGTCTTTCGCCATCAGTGGGAATGGGCGGCGGGAATGGCGCGAAATACGCTACTTCGCCTTCGCGCGCGACGGTTTGCTGGCCTTCGGGGTCTTCATCCCGGCAAGCTCCGCGTCGATCTGCGCTTCGCGCTGGAGTGCGGCGATCTCGGCCTCGACCGCGGCGGGATCGGGCGCTGGCGCGCCGTCCATGCCCAAGGCGATCCGCCGTTCGAGCTCGTCGATGCGGTCGATATGGCGTTCGGCCTTGCTGTCGGCCATTGCCGATGCACCACCCGCACCCGCTGCACGGGGCAGGCTGGCAAGCCGCTGGAGCACTTCCTCGCGCTTCCTTTCGAGCAGGGCCACAGCTTGTTCGACCTCGTCAGCCTCGGCCTTGGCGGCGGCCGCTTCGTCCGCCAGCTGGGCGGCGCGATCGCGGTCGTTCTCGCGCGCCAGCAAGGCGGCGCGTGCCAGATCCTCGCGCTTGTGTTCCACTGCGGTTTTCGCCTTCGCGGTCCATTCCTCCGCCTGCGTGGCGACGCGCGCAGCCTCGGCAGCGAGCCGTTCGTGCCGACGCCGGGCCCGGGATACATCACCGGTCAGCGAAATCAGGCTTTCTTCCACCTGTGCACGCAGGTGACGCAGCATCTTTTCCGGATTATCGGCCTTGTCGAGCATCGCATCGACATTGCTCGACACAAGCTCGCGCACCCTGACGGCGATATGGATCATAGACTGTCACCCCCACACTCTGGCTGGCAAGCCTAATGACCAGGAAAGTTTAAGGAAAGCGCAAAGCGGCCCCAATCGGCGGTTTCGTGGATTCGCCGGCCTTGATCGGGCGACGTCGCGCAAGGCCGAGAATCCTTGCATTCACGCGCCAAACCGCTATGTGCGCGCCTTCGCTGCCCCCGGGTGGCGATTCCGTGCGGGAGGATGCCGCTGGTGTCCGCTTGACCGCTTACCATGAGCGCGGGGTCGAAAGAACCCGTGCGAAAGTGAGAAAGGAGGCCAATCGTGGCCAAGAAAATCGACGGCTATATCAAGCTGCAGGTGCCTGCCGGCACCGCCAATCCCTCGCCCCCGATCGGCCCGGCACTGGGCCAGCGCGGCGTGAACATCATGGAATTCTGCAAGGCGTTCAACGCGGCGACCGACAGCCTGGAAAAGGGCATGCCGATCCCCACGATCATCACCGTCTTCGCCGACAAGAGCTTCACCTTCGTCACCAAGACCCCGCCGGCTACCTTCCTGATCAAGAAGGCCGCGAATCTGAAGTCGGGTTCGAAGGAGCCGGGCAAGGTTTCCGCGGGCAAGATCGAACGTTCGAAGCTGGCCGAAATTGCCCAGGTGAAGATGGCCGACCTCAATGCCAACGACATCGAGGCCGCAACGAAGATCATCGAAGGCTCCGCGCGCGCGATGGGCCTCGAAGTGGTGGAGGGCTGATCCGATGGCCAAGCAGACCAAGAAGCAGAAGGTGCTCGCCCAGCTCGACGGCGAAAAGCTCTACAGTGTGGGCGAAGCTCTCGCCACGCTGCGCGACCACAAGAGCAAGTTCGACGAAACCGTCGAAGTCGCGATGAACCTCGGCGTCGATCCGCGCCACGCCGACCAGATGGTCCGCGGCATGGTTTCGCTGCCCTCGGGCACCGGCAAGGACGTCAAGGTCGCGGTTTTCGCGCGTGGCGACAATGCCGAGAAGGCGCTGGCCGCCGGTGCCGACAAGGTCGGTGCCGAAGACCTGATGGAAGACATGCAGAACGGCAACCTCAACTATGACCGCGTGATCGCCACGCCGGACATGATGGGCGTCGTCGGCCGTCTCGGCAAGGTGCTGGGCCCCAAGGGCCTGATGCCGAACCCGAAGCTGGGCACCGTTACCCCGAACGTCGAACAGGCGGTGAAGGATGCGAAGGCCGGCCAGGTCGAATTCCGCGTCGAAAAGCAGGGCATCATCCACTCGGGCCTGGGCAAGCTGTCGTTCTCGGACGATGCGCTGATCGCCAACTTCAAGGCGCTGACCGACGCCGTGGTCAAGGCCAAGCCGTCGGGCGCCAAGGGCAAGTATGTCCGCAAGGTTACCCTGACCAGCTCGATGGGCCCCGGCCTCAAGGTCGACCTCGCCGAGGTGGAAGGCGCCTAATCGCGCTCAAGTAGCGCAGCGGTAGCGCGGATAAAGACTCCGCGCTCAAGCAGCGCAGCGGAGGAGGAGACAGGCTCTCCGCTTCCACCGAACTGCCAGGATTTGCAAAGGGCCGGGGGAGCAATCCTCCGGCCCTTTTTCATTCTGGCTGCTGTCATTCGGGCTGCGGCTTGGTGCCTGCGAGCTGCCGGGAATAGAACCAGCCGATCCCGATCAGGCTGAAACCCAGCGCCATGAAGCTGGCGATCCGCAGCAGCCCTTCGA
>JACXVD010000060.1 GCA_014763545.1 Sphingomonadales bacterium | reverse complement strand
GGCAAGGGGCTTGCCGGGGGCGCGCGAAATAACCGGAATCTCGGCGATTTCCCGCGTGTGGGACTCGGCCCGCCGCAAATTCGATTCGCTTCGTCGCCGGTTCATTGCCGCTTCAGCCGCCAGGGATTCTGTTGTCGCTCGGATAAATCCGCGAGGACGGGGTAGCAGCATGACGCGTATTTTCAGCCAGCTCGGCCGCGGGGCATTCGCAGCCCTCGCAGGTCTCGCCATGACGGCGGCGGCCCTGCCGGCAGCGGCGCAGGAAATCCAGAAGATCGATCCGGACACGGCGATCGACGGCGATTTGCAGGAACAGCCCGGCGATGCGCCGGTCTATGGCACCCCGGCTCCATCGGGCGAGGTCACCACCGATGCCAATGCGGGCGTAGCGGGCTGGAGCAGCGCCGACACGCAGCAGCAAGCCGATGGCGACGTGGTGATGGTCGCGCCGTCGTGGAACGATCCGTCGCAGGCGGCCAGCGAAGCCTCGGCCGACCCCGCCGGGGCGGCGGTGCAGGGCGGAACCTACAAGAAGGACGATCTGATCGGCGCGGCCGAGGGCGTGTTCGGAAAGGGTGCCGAAGGGCTGGCACGGATGATCGAGGGGCTGCTGTCGAAGCAGGGCGAACCCAACGCCTATATCGTCGGCCGCGAGGCGAGCGGTGCCTTCGTGTTCGGCGCGCGCTATGGTTCGGGCACGCTCTATCACAAGGTGGAGGGCGAAAGGCCGGTTTACTGGACCGGCCCGTCGGTCGGGTTCGATGCAGGCGCCAACGCCGCCAACACCTTCATCCTGGTGTACAACCTCTACGACAGCCAGGAACTCTACAAGCGGTTCCCGCAGGGCGAGGGGCAGATCTACGTCGTCGGCGGGCTGACCGCGAGCTACATGCGCAAGGGCGACATCGTGCTGATCCCGATCCGCATGGGTGCCGGGCTGCGGCTGGGCATCAACGCGGGCTATATGAAGTTTTCCGAAAAGCAGCGCTGGCTGCCGTTCTGAGCCCTGGGTCGCACCGGGCATGAAATGACCGAACGGATCGCAAGAAAATTGCCGTAAACGGCAGCGGTCCGATGGATTTGATGTTGCGACCACGCGCGCCGCGCGGCATGGGGCGCGCATGCTCGACAGACTCGACCAACAGCCGCCCGACGCGCTCCTCGCGCTGATCAAGCTTTATGCCGCCGATACGCGCGACGACAAGATCGACCTCGGCGTGGGGGTCTATCGCACGGGGCAGGGCGACACGCCCGTGTTCGAGGCGATCAAGGCAGCCGAACGCAAGCTGGTCGAGGAACAGGACAGCAAGGCCTATCTCGGCCCCGAAGGCGACATGGGCTTCGTCAATGCGCTGATGCCGCATGTCTTCGGCGACAACCCCACGCGGGGCGGGCGGATCGAAGGGATGCAGACCCCGGGCGGCACCGGCGCGGTGCGACTGGCGCTGGCGATGGCGGCCAAGGCCGGGGTCGCGCGGGTCCACATGGGCACGCCCAGCTGGCCCAACCACGCGCAGATCATTGCCGACCTCGGCCTGCAGATGGTCGCCTTCCCGCATGCGACGGCGGACGGCACCGCCGATGTCGACGCGCTGCTCAAGGCGATTGCCGATGCGGGCGAGCTCGACGCGGTGCTGCTGCACGGCTGCTGCCACAACCCCACCGGGATCGATTATTCGAACGACCAGTGGGATGCGATTGCCGCGGCGCTGGCCAATTCGCCGGTGCTGCCGATCATCGATCTCGCCTATCAGGGGCTGGGCAACGGGATGGAGGAAGACGCCTACGGCATGCGCCGGGTGCTCGACGCCGTGCCCGAGGCGCTGGTGGCCTATAGCTGCGACAAGAACTTCGGCCTCTACCGCGACCGCGTCGGCGCCTTCTACGTGATGGCGCGCAATCCGCAGGAGCTGGCGGTGGCCATGTCCAATGGCGCCTCGCTGGCGCGGGCCAACTGGTCGATGCCGCCCGATCATGGCGCGGCGGCGGTGCGGCTGGTGCTGCGCGACGCGGCGCTGACCGCGAAGTGGCAGGACGAACTCGACACGATGCGCGCCCGCATGCGCCAGGTGCGCGCCACGCTGGCCGACGCAGGCATGGCCGGTGCGGTCGACCTGGCGCCGCTGGGCGGCCAGAACGGCATGTTCTCGGTCCTTCCGCTGACCAAGGAACAGATCCTTGCATTGCGCGAAGATCACGGGATCTACATGGCCGGATCGGGCCGCATCAATGCGGCGGGCCTGCACATGGGCAATATCGAGAAATTCGTTGCCGCGCTGGCGGCAGTGACCGGCTGACGATGGACCGGCAGCCGGTCCTCGAAGGGGAGCGGCTGTTGCTGCGGCCGCTCGAACCCTCCGATTGGGACGGGTTGTTCGCGGTCGCCTCCGACCCGCAAATCTGGGCGCTCCATCCCTCGCACGATCGCTGGCAGGAGCCGGTGTTCCGCGAATTCTTCGACGATGCGCTGGCGAAGGGCGGGGCGCTGGCGATCGTCGACCGGGCGAGCGGTGCGATCATCGGGTCGTCCCGCTTCCAGGAATACGATCCGCAGGCGCAATCGGTCGAAATCGGGTGGAGCTTTATCGCGCGCAGCCATTGGGGCGGCGGCTACAATGCCGAATTCAAGGGACTGATGCTGGCGCATGCGCTGGCAAGCGTGGAGCGCGTGCTGTTCCGCGTGGGGGCGGACAATGTCATCTCGCGCAGGGCGATGGCCAATATCGGCGGACGGCTGACCGGCGAAACCTTCGTCGCGATGCGCTGCGGCAAGCCGGTGGACCATGTGGTGTTCGAAATCACCCGCGAGGATTTCGCCAACGGCCCGCTCGCGGCAGGACGCGCGGAGTAAGCGCTGCGGCTCAGCCGCGCAGCATTTCCATCCGCTTGAGATAGCGTGCCAGCACGTCGATCTCGAGGTTCACGGCATCGCCCTGTGCCAGCGTGCCGAGCGTCGTGACCTCGCCGGTGTGGGGGATGATGTTGAGCATGAAGTGACACGAACCGTCGGGCTGGTCGGCGACCTCGTTGACGGTCAGCGATACGCCATCGACCGTCACCGAACCCTTGGGCGCGAGATAGGCGGCGATGTCCTGCGGCGCGCGGATGACGAGGCGGGTCGATCCGCCGACATCGCCGCGCGAGACGACTTCGCCCACTGCATCGACATGGCCGGTGACGATATGGCCGCCCAGCTCGTCGCCCAGTTTCAGTGCGCCCTCGAGGTTGAGACTGCGCCCGGCGGCCCACATGGCGGGCACGGTGCGGCTGACCGTCTCGCCCGAAACATCCACCGCGAACCACGCATCGCCCGCGCTGCCGCCCTTTTCGACGACGGTCAGGCAGACACCCGAACAGGCGATCGAGGCGCCGATGGCAATTTTCGCGGGGTCCCACGGGCAGGCGATGCGCAGGTGCAGGTCGCCGTGCTGCTCGACGCTGGAAATGGTGCCGATGGCGGTGACGATCCCGGTGAACATGCGCGCTCCCTGTTAGCGTGTGCGCTCATAGGCTTCGTAGCAGTCGCTGCCAAGCTGCCGCCGCTCTGCCAAGTGCCAGCGCTGGTGGGCCGAGGCGAGTTCGGCCAGGCCGAGATCGGCCACCGCGCTGCGGCCTGCACCGATGAGGATCGGGGCGCGGTAAATCTCCAGCCGATCGACCAGGTCGGCGGCGAGGAACGCGGAGGCTGCCTGCGCTCCGCCTTCGACATAGAGATATTGCACATCGTCCAGCCGGGCGATCTGCTGCGGATCGTTGATCACCTTGACCCCGCTGGGCGCGACGCCGCGGGTCAGCACCAGCCGCCGGGGACTACGCCCCTCAAGCCCCGGCAGGCGGACGTCGAGCCGGGGCCGGTCCTTGCGCCAGGTGCCGCCGCCGACGAGGATCGCATCGCTTTGTGCGCGGCGGGCGTGGACATGCGCACGCGCCGCCTCGCCGGTGATCCACTTGCTCTCGCCATTGGCGAGCGCGATCTGCCCGTCGAGCGACATGGCGAGCTTGAGCGTGACATGCGGGCGACCCTGCCGCCGCTGCACCAGATATCCGGCCAGGCTGGTTTCACAGGCGGCGCTGTCGAGCATGCGCACCGCGATCCCCGCCGCGCGCAGCCGCGCGATCCCCGCGCCAGCGGTGCGTGGATCGGGATCGCCGACCCCGATCACCACTTCGGCCAGACCGGCCTGAACCAGCAATTCGGCGCAGGCGGGGCCGCGTTCCGATTGATGTGCGCAAGGCTCCAGCGTGACATAGGCGGTGGCCCCGCGCGCGGCATCGCCTGCGGCGGCGAGCGCCATGGCTTCGGCATGGGGGCGGCCGGTCGGCTGGGTCCAGCCGCGCGCCACCACCTTGCCGTTGGCAACGATCAGGCAGCCGACGGCCGGGTTGGGGCGGCTCAGCGGGCGGCCGCGCGCCGCCAGTGCCGCCGCCGCGGCCAGCCAGTCCGCGTCACTTGGCCCCGTCTGCAACCGGCGCATCCTTGCCGCCCTGCGCCTGCGGGGCATCCTTGCCGAGCATGCGGCGCATCCTGGCGTCTTCGGCGGCCTTTTCCTGCGCTTCGTCCTTCGCGATCTGGCGTTCCATCTCGTCGACGTCGAGCCCGGTGGCGCGGCCCAGCGCGCGGTAGATTTCCTTGCGTTCCTCGTCGCGCTTGGCTTGTTCGGCGCGCAATTCGTCCTGCTTCTTCTGGTTGGCGAGGTTCGATGCCTCGATCTCGGCATCGCTCCGCCCAGGGGCGAAAGTGGAGATATAGATCACCCGCGGCTTTTCAGGCGGGGCGTACCAAACGTCGGAGGTGAAGGCGTAAAGCAGCGTCGTGGTGATCAGCGCCGACACGATCAGGATCGGCCAGCGATAGGGTGTCGGGCGGCGGATTTCCGACCAGAAATCGGCCAGCCCCGGGCCGGGATTGAGATGGCTGATATAGCTCATGCCCGGCAAGATAGGCGCAAGCCCGGCAATCCGCCAGTGGCATCGCGCGTTGGCGGATGCCGGCTGGAAGTGCAGGCTAGAGGTAGAGGCTAGAGGTAGAGGGCCTGGATCGGGAAGCGCCCGCGCAAGTCGCCGCCGCGCAGGCCGGTGCTGTAGAGCGTGCCGCTGAAATTGAATACCAGCTGCCCGCTGACATCGAGGATCGGCATGGGCGAAAGCGTGGTCTTGAAATCGCGCACTTCCGCGCTGCCGCCAGCCGGGTCGGTCAGGGTCACGCTGCTCGGCATGGTGACGCTGATCGCCGACAGCGGCGCGCCGGTGACCAGCACCTTGCCGGTAACGGGCATTCCGCCCAGATCGTCCAGCCCGCCGGTCGCGTAACGCTGGCCGCTCTGCAGGTCGAGGATCACCGTCCCCGCGCCGGTGCCGAGGATCACGACGCGCCCGAAATCGAGATCGGTCTGCACCTCGATCGCAATCGGCGTGCAGTCGAGCGGCAGCTTCTTCTTGAGATTGCCGTTGCCGCGGCAGCCGGGAGGCAGGTCGCACTTCTCGCAATTACCCTGCGCCCGCAGCACCGGGGCCGGGACGAAAAGCAGCGCGATCGTGCTTACTGCAAGGCAAGCGGTGCGGAACATGACCCGAATATGGCGGATCACGGTTAACAAGCCGTTATGGAGTTTCCCTCAGCCGAAGGCGGAGTACAGCGTGCGCCCTTCGCGCTTGAGCCAGCGATCCGCTGCCGGCAGGTTGCCTTCGAACAATTGCGCGAGCAGCGCGTGGAAGGCAGGCGAATGGTCGAAATGCACGAGGTGGGTCACCTCATGCGCGACCACCGACCGGCGCACGAAATCGGGTGCCTGCACCAGCCGCCAGTTGATCCGCACGATGCCCTGGCTCGAACAGCTGCCCCAGCGCCGTTGTGCCCGGCTGAGGCGCAGTTGGGGCACGCTCTGTCCCGCTCTGTCGCAGTAATGGGCAAGGTCATCTGCCAGCAGCCGCATCGCTTCGTGTTCGAGCCAGCGTTGCAGCCGCCGCGCCATCCCTGCCTCCGGCCCGCCGAGCTGGATCGTCTCGCCTGCGATGCGCGGGCGGCGCGGCGCGCGCATTTGCCAGTCGAGCGCCAGTTCGCGCCCGCGATAGCTCACCATCCCGCCCGGCGCGGGCGCTTGTCGTGCAGGGATGCGGGCAAGCTGTCCGGCCAGCCATTCGCGCCGCGCATGGGCAAAGGCGATGGCGTCCCGTTCGGGGCACCAGCGCGGGATGGTCAGGCGCACTTCGCTGCCATCGGCGGCCAGTCGCAGCGTCAGCCGCCGCGCGGTCGGATGGCGGCGGATCACGATCGGCCGCGCCTGCCCGTCCAGCTCGATCTCGGGCTCCGACGGCGCGCGGGCGAGCCAGTCGATCATCGGACGGACCCGGAAGTCGCCCAGGCCCCGGCGCCCTCGACAATATGGTGTTCGAGCGGCCCGGCCTCGTCTTCGCCGATCACTTTGCCGGCGACGGAAATGCCCGCGCTATGCACCGTCTCGCGCGATCCGGATATCAGGTGGTGCCATGCGTAAAGCGGCAGCCCGTCGGCGCGCAGGCGATAGGCGCAGCTGGCCGGGAGCCATGCCACCTGCGCAACCAGGCGGGGCGTCAGCCGCAGGCAATCGGGCACGAAGGCCTTGCGATTGCGATAGTCGCGGCACTGCGCCGTGCGCGTATCGAGCAGGCGGCAGGATACGTTGGTATGGGCGATTTCGCCCGTATCCTCGTCTTCCAGCTTGTGCAGGCAGCATTGCCCGCAACCATCGCACAGCGCTTCCCATTCGGCGCGGGTCAGCCGCTCGAGCGGGAGTTCCCAGAAGCGCTCCCTCACTTCACCCATTTGGCCAGCTCGTCGGCCACCGCCTCGGGGCCGAGGTCGGTCGGCAGGGTGGCGAGCGGTTCGCCCTGCGGGCCGAACAGGTAGGTGATGCTCGAATGGTCGACCAGGTAGCCGCCGCCGGGCGATGTCTCGCCCTTGGAATAGAACACGCGGAACGTCTTGGCGGCGCTGGCGATCTGTTCGGGCGTGCCGGTCAGCCCGATCAGCTTGTCGGAAAAGGCTGCGGCAAATTCGCCGACCTTGGCGGGCGTGTCGCGTTGCGGGTCGACCGTGATGAAGATCGGCTGGATCTTGTCCGCCAGCGCGGCATGGTCCTTCGCATACAGGCGCAGGCCCTGGCTCATCCGCTGGACGTCGGTCGGGCAGACGTCGGGGCAATAGGTGTAGCCGAAATAGACAATGCGATATTTGCCGGCAAAATCCGACCAGCGCACCGCTTTCCCATCCTTGTCGACCAGTTCGAACGGCCCGCCGATCTTCGCGCCTTCCAGTGGCGGGCGACCGTCGCCGCTTGCCCCCTGCTGTGTCCCGGCAGAGCCGCAGGCCGACAGGCTGAGGGGCACGGCGAAGGCGATCGCAGCGGCGAAAATGAGTTTGTTCCGAGGCATGGCAAGCCGGTTCATGCTCTGCTAACCGATGATGGACAAGGGGCGACTCCCCACAAAGGTAGAAATTAATCGGAGACTGGAAAGATGGCGCGGGTCGTTTTCCGCAAGCAATCTGTCCTTGCCGCTCTCGGGGCGCTGCTGGTGGCTGTGCCGCTGTCGGCGCAGATGTATTCGGATGGATATAATTTCCTGAAGGGCGTGAAGGATCGTGACGGCGACAAGGTTACCGAGGCGCTCAACGAGCCGGGTAACACGCTGATCAATTCGCGCGACATCAGCACGGGTGAAACGGCGCTGCACATCGTCGTTTCGCGGCGCGACAGCCTGTGGATTTCCTTCCTCCTCTCGCGCGGGGCCGACCCCAACATCGCGGACAGGAAGGGCATTACGCCGCTGATGCTGGCCTGCAACCTCGGCTTCGTCGAAGGGGTGGAAGCGCTGGCCAAGGGCGGGGCGCAGGTCGATATGGCCGACAGCACTGGCGAAACCCCGCTGATCGCGGCCGTACACCAGCGCAACATTCCACTGGTGCGCATCCTGCTGGCCAATGGTGCCAATCCCGATCGCACCGACAATTCGGGGCGCACGGCGCGCGATTATGCGCAGCTGATGGGCAAGAGTTCGGGTGTGATGGCCGAAATCGAGAAAGCCGATGCCGATCGCAAGGCGGGCGGCAACAAGGGCAGCTACGGCCCGGTATTCTGAACCATGGCGGGGGCAATGGACATTACGGAGCTGACGCTCGACGAATTGCGACTCAGGCTCGCGCCCGCGATTGCGCAGGGCGCGATTTTCGACGGGTGGGGCGAGGTTGCGCTGGCCGATGCCGCCGCTGCCGAAGGTGCCGATCCCGCCGTGGCCAGGCTGGCTTTCCCCGATGGGCCGATGGACATGATCGACGCGTGGATCGCCAGCGTCGATGCCGCGATGGTCGCGGCGCTTCCGGCCGAACGGCTGGCAGCCATGCCGATCCGCGAGCGAATCCGCAGCCTGGTGCAGTTCCGCCTGGACGCGGCAGCCGGGCTGGAAGAGGCGGTGCGCCGTGCGATCGCGATCATGGCCATGCCGCAGAATGCACCGCATGCGCTGAAGACCGCCTGGCGCAGTGCCGATATCATGTGGCGGCTCGCGGGCGATACGGCGACCGATTACAACCACTATTCCAAGCGCACGATCCTGGCAGGGATCTATTCTGCGACGCTGGCGGTGTGGGTGGACGACGAGAGCGAGGACAAGGCCGAAACCCGCGCCTTCCTGGCCCGCAGGATCGAAGGCGTGATGAAGTTCGAGAAAGCCAAGGCGAAATGGCTCAATCCCGAGCGTGAGCATTTCAGCCTCAGCCGTTTTCTCGGCCGCCTGCGTTACCCCGCGCGCTGATCGCCAAATCGCGCTTTCCAATGCTGTTTTTGAGCCAGCGCAAGGACTTGGCGGTCGATCTGTCGCAATCGTCGCTAATGCTTATTGATAATCAGTTGCAATTAGCCGTCTCATCTGGCAGCGGGGCGGCATGACTCTCGACGAGCTCGAAACCGGCAGGCGCGCCCTGATCACCGCGGTCGAATGGGACCAGCTGGCGCCCGAGGAGGGCAAGCGCCTGCGCGCGCTCGGGCTCGATTGTGGGGCGCGCATTGCCGTGGCACATCGCGGCGTGTTTGCCGCGCGCGACCCGTTGGCGGTGATGGTCGGACGGATGACCGTGGCGCTGCGCCGGGTCCACGCCAAGGCGATGCAGGTGGAACCGGTATGAACCGCAGCCGCACCGCCGCGCTGGTCGGCAATCCCAATGCCGGCAAGAGCGCGCTGTTCAACGCGCTGACCGGCGCGCGCCAGAAGATCGCCAATTATCCCGGCGTGACGGTGGAGCGCAAATCGGGGCGGCTGGTGCTGCCCAATGGCGAGCCGATGGAACTGGTCGACCTGCCGGGCAGCTACAGTTTCGATACCACCAGCCCCGACGAGGAAGTGACCCGCAAGGTCGTCCACGGTGAATTCGCGGGCGAGGCGACGCCGGAAGTCATCGTGCTGGTGCTCGACGCGGCCAATCTCGAACAGCATCTGGTGTTCGCGCAGGAAGTGCTCGAACTCGGCCGACCGACGGTGGTCGCACTCAACATGGTCGACCTTGCCGAGCGTGACGGGCTGGTGCTCGACCCGCTGGCCCTGTCGCAGGCGCTGGGCGTGCCGGTGGTGCCAACCGTCGCGGTCCGCCGTCGGGGCCTGGCCGAACTGGTCGCGGCCATCGCCAGTGCGGAAGCGCGGGGTGAAGATGCCGCCGCGCCGCAACCGCATATCACCTTGCCCGAACGCCGCCTCGCCGCGCGCAACATGGCGAAGGCCGCGATCCTGTCGGAAACCGCGCAGCACCGGCTGCATGCCGGGCTGGACAAGCTGCTGCTCAATCCCTGGCTCGGCCCGCTGGTGCTGTTTGCGCTGTTGTTCGTGGTCTTCCAGGCGGTGTTCGCCGGAGCGGCGCCCTTTGCCGACGGGCTGGAAGCCGGGGTGGCGGCGATTTCCGACTGGGTGACCGCCACGCTGCCGGGCGGGTTCCTGCGCGACCTGCTGACCGAAGGCGTGCTGGCAGGTGTCGGCTCGGTGGTTGTCTTCCTGCCGCAGATCGTGATCCTGTTCTTCTTCATCCTGGTGATGGAAGCTTCGGGCTACATGGCGCGCGCTGCCTTCCTGATGGACCGGATGATGGCGATGGTCGGCCTGTCGGGCCGCAGTTTCATCCCGCTGCTGTCGAGCTTTGCCTGCGCGATTCCCGGGATCATGGCGACGCGCAGCATCGCCGATCCGAAAGACCGGCTGACGACGATCCTGATCGCGCCGCTGATGACCTGTTCGGCGCGGCTGCCGGTCTATGCGGTGGTGATTGCCGCCGTGGTCCCCAATCGCGCGGTGTTCGGCCCGGTGGGGCTGCAGGGGCTGGTGCTGTTCGGGCTTTACGTCCTCGGCATCGTCGGTGCGATGATTGCGGCACTGGTGTTGCGGCGCACGGTGACGCGCGGCGCGGCGAGCGGCTTCATCATGGAGATGCCGCGCTATCAGTGGCCGCGGCTGAAGGATCTTGCCATCGGCCTGTGGCAGCGCGCGTGGATTTTCCTGCGCCGTGCGGGTACGATCATCTTCACCGTCACCATCGTGTTGTGGCTGATGCTCAGCTTCCCCAAGGCGGCGCCGGGCGAGAGCCAGGTCGATGCCTCGATCGCGGGCCATCTGGCCAACGGGCTGGCGGTGGTGGTGGAACCGATCGGCTTCAACCGCGACATGGCGCTGTCGCTGATTCCGGCGATGGCCGCGCGCGAAGTCGCCGTGTCGTCGCTGGCGACGACCTATGCGGTGGATGCGAGCGACGAGGACAGCGAAGCCGCCGGCCTGCGCGAACAACTGGCTGCGCGCTGGACCCTGCCGATGGGCCTCGCCTTCCTCGCCTGGTTCGTGTTTGCGCCGCAGTGCCTGTCGACCATCGCGGTGGCCCGGCGCGAAACGAATGGCTGGAAATGGCCGGCTTTCATGCTCGGCTATCTCTTCGCGCTCGCCTATATCTTCGCGGGTGCGACTTACTGGCTTGCCTCCGCTGCGGGCCTTTAGCGGCGCGGAGTGGTGATAGCTGCCCCTGCGGGGGTGGCGAGTCCCAAACGCATTCGATAAGCCAAGCCGACTCAGAAAGAGGAAAGCGATTCCATGGCTGGCAGCCTCAATAAAGTAATGCTCATCGGCAATCTGGGCGCGGACCCGGAAGTGCGCAGTTTCCAGAACGGCGGGCGGGTGTGCAACCTGCGCATCGCCACTTCGGAAACCTGGAAGGACCGCAACACCGGCGAGCGGCAGGAACGCACCGAATGGCATACGGTGGCGATCTTTTCCGAAGGGCTGGTCGGCGTTGCCGAACGCTTCCTGCGCAAGGGATCGAAAGTGTATATCGAAGGCCAGCTGCGCACCCGCAAATGGCAGGACCAGTCGGGCAACGACCGCTATTCGACCGAAGTGGTGCTGCAGGGCCCGGGCGCGGTGATGACCATGCTCGACGGTGCCCAGGGCGGCGGCTCCGGCGGTGGATCGGGTGGTGGTTCGGGCGGCGGCTGGAGCCAGGGCGGTGCCTCGGGCGGCGGCCAGCGCAGCGGCGGTTCGGGGGGAAGCTCCGGCGGTGGCTGGAACCAGGGTGGTGACAGTTCTTCGGGCGGTGGCTCGAACTACGACGATCTGGACGACGATATTCCGTTCTGATCGGGCAGAAATTCGGCCTGTCGCCGCGGGGTCAGAGATCGACCCCGCTGGCGATGGCTTCCAGCTTGCGGATGCGTTCTTTCAGATCCGCGATTTCGATCCGCGCGCCGCTCATGCCGACCCCGGCCTCGATTTCGCGCGGGTGATGTTCGATCTCGCGTTCCTTCAGCTGCAACCAGCCTTGCCAGCCGCGCAGGGTCGCGAATGACAGGATCGTCGTCGCGAGCAGCATGGTCGCGGCGATGATGATCGGTTCGTTCATCTCACTAAGCTCCCTTTGCCTTCGGTTGTGCGCTCAGTTGCTGCGCAGCTTCTCGATTTCGTCCGAGATAGCCTTGGTGTTGAGTGCCTGCGTCGAATGGGCGTCGGTGGTGATCCGTTCGAGCACCTTGATCCGCTCGCGCAGTTCTTCCACCTCGTGGCGCAGCATGGCCTTTTCGGCATCGTCGCGCGGCGCAGCGATGGCGGTCATGTCGCCGTCGCTCGCCATGCCGTGCCGTCGGCGGTGCCCGACGCCCGTGAAGATGCGCACCACCGCAGAGGCGACGATGGCAACGACGGCTACAATCGCCCAGGAACTCATTGCACCTGCTCCTTGCCTTCGCGCAGCCGCTCGATTTCGTGCGTCAGATGGAAACCGCTGTCGGTCACGATGCGCTCGACATTGCCGAGCCGATCCTTGAGCGCACCGAGTTCGGCGCGCAGCTGGGCGTTTTCCTGCGTGAGCAGGACCACGCGCTGGGCGGTCTGGCCGTCGCTCGACGGCTTGAGCGACTGGCCCCACATCCCTTCGAGCGGATAGCCGTTCTTGATCTTGAGCCTGGTGTTGTGGACCGAGGCGAAGATCCCGCCCGCGCCCAGCGCAAAGGCACCGGCAATGACCCACCCGAGATAGGGCAAGATGTCGGCAAACTGCATCACACGCGCTCCCGCCGTTCGAAGCCGAGCGGCATGCCGCTGTCCAGCTCGTCCACCCGGCGCTGGTCGCGCAGGGCCTCGATCTGGGTGGCGACGTCGTAACCCTTGTCGGTCACGATCCGTTCGAGCACCCGCACCCGGTCTTCGAGCGCCTGGACCTGGCTGGCATATTGCGCGGCGCGTTCGGCGGTATTCTCCGCAGTCGACGATACGCGGGCTTCGGCCAGCTTGGTCTGGTGTTTGGTCCAGATCGCGAACCCACCGAGAAGGAAGGGTGCGAGCGGGATCAGAAGGGCAAGTTCCCCCATGATGGATCTCCCTGAGTTGCGGGCCTAGCGCAGCCGCTCGATTTCGGCGGACAGGCGCGGGTTGCTGGTGACGTAATAGGTTTCGACTTCGGCCAGGCGGCGATCGATGTCGCGCATCTTGCCGCGGATTTCGCGGGCGGTGCGGCGCGGGCTCTGGCGCACGCGCTGCCAGTATTTCTGCTCGTCCTGATCGACATAGAGTTCGGCGGGCTTCTTGTTGAGCAGGAAGCCGGCGACGAAATAGGCCGGGATCACGGGCGGGAAGACCGCAAAGGCGAGCACCAGGAAGCCGAGCCGGACCCACAGGGCATTGACCCCGGTGTAGTCGGCGATGCCGGCGCATACGCCCATCAGCTTGCCGTTCTGCTTGTCGCGATACAGCGTCGTGTGCCTGCTGCTCATTACCGTGCCCCCCTCTTTTCGGCGAGCAGGCGGTCCAGCTCGTCGAGTTGCGCGT
>JACXVD010000059.1 GCA_014763545.1 Sphingomonadales bacterium | reverse complement strand
CTTCTGCCGCAAGAACGGCGTCACCCGCGACCAGCTGGAACTGCGCGACGTCAAGGGCCGCAACACCTGGTTCGCGGTGATCGAAAAGCCGGGCAGGGCAGTGAAGGATGTGCTGGCGGACGCCATCCCTGCGATCATCCGCGATTTCAGCTGGCCCAAGTCCATGCGCTGGGGCGCAGCCTCGCTCAGCACCGAAAGCTTGCGCTGGGTGCGCCCACTGCAGGGTATCGTCGCGCTATTGGGCGACGAAGTGGTCGAGTGCGAGGTGCATGGAATCAGGAGTGGTCGTGAGACTGCGGGCCATCGCTTCCATGGAATCCGGAAATCCGATTCGAAGTCCCGCAATTTCGGTCTGCCGATCGAGATATTCAAAGACAGGAACCCGACTGTCCAGAACAGCAAAGGCTTGATCGAGATCGGCAATGCCGATGACTACGATGGCAAGCTGGCCGATGCCCATGTCATCGTGAACCACAAGCTTCGCGAGGACGAGATCAGGATCGGAGCCAAAGCTGCCGCGCAGGGAGCGGGCCTTGAGCTGGTCGAGGACGAGGGCCTCATCATCGAAAACGCCGGCCTCACCGAATATCCGGTGCCGCTGCTCGGCAGGTTCGACGAGGCCTTCCTCGACGTGCCGCCCGAGGTGATCCAGCTCACCGCGCGGGTGAACCAGAAGTATTTCGTGTGCAACTCGGCGGACGGCAAGCTCGCCAACGCCTTCGTCTGCACCGCGAACATCGTAGCGAAAGACGGCGGCGCCGCGATTGTCGACGGCAACCGCAAGGTGATTGCCGCGCGCCTCTCCGACGCGCGCTTCTTCTGGGAACAGGATCGCAAGACTGCGCTGGAGGACCACGCGAAGAAGCTGGAGCGGATCACTTTCCACGAGAAGCTGGGGACGGTGGCCGACAAGGTCGAGCGTGTGGCCAAGCTGGCACGCTGGCTGGGCTGGCTGACCAGGCCGAATTGGCCGCGCGGCTGTGCAAGGCCGACCTCGTCACCGAGATGGTCGGCGAATTCCCCGAATTGCAGGGCCTGATGGGCGGCTACTATGCTCGCGCCGAGGGTTTGCCTGATGCCGTGGCCGACGCGATCCGTGATCACTACAAGCCGGTCGGGCAGGGCGACGAGGTGCCGACTGCACCGGTAACGGTGGCGGTGTCGCTGGCGGACAAGCTGGATACGCTGGTTGGGTTCTTCTTGATCCAAGAAAAACCTACTGGCTCCAAGGATCCTTTCGCACTTCGTCGTGCAACCAATGGTATTATTGCGACAATCAGCAAAAGCGATCTGAGACTTCCTCTAATTTGGACATTCATTGAAGCGGGGGGCAATCTGATCGCTGAGCAGATGGTCCGAATCGATGAATCGCTCAGGCAGCAAATTTTGACCGCGCAAAGGTCTCGCTCTCCCAATGCCAAGTTGATAGCTGAGCTTTCGGATTGGCGACGTGAAATCGCCGATGATGAAGGTTTCGGGACGTTGGCGCTCGGTGCGTTCCAGTCGTTCGTTTCCGAATTGCTTTTATTCTTCGCCGACCGCCTCAAGGTCCAGCAGCGCGAAGCGGGTGTCCGCCACGACCTGATCGACGCGGTGTTCGCGCTCGGGGGGGAGGACGATCTTGTCCGCCTGCTCGCCCGCGTCCATGCGCTGCAGTCCTTCATGGCCACCGAAGACGGGGCCAACCTGCTCGCCGGCTACAAGCGCGCGGCGAATATCCTCAAGAAAGAGGAGTGGGACGCGGCCCCGCATACCGGCGACGAAGACCCGCTGGAGAATGTCGACGATCCCGACCTGCGCGCGATCTATGCCGAGCAGGCGGCGAAAGGGCTTTCCTACACGCCCGACGCGGCCGAAAAGGCGCTGATAGACGCGCTCGACGCCGCCCGGCCCAAGGCCGCCGCAGCCATCGAGGCAGAGGATTTCGAGGCGGCGATGGCCGCGCTCGCGTCGCTGCGCGCGCCGATCGACCGGTTCTTCGACGAGGTCACGGTGAACGACGAGAATGTGGACAAGCGCTCCGCCCGGCTTAACCTGCTTGCGGCATTTCGTGCTGCAGTGCACAATGTTGCGGATTTCTCGCGTATCGAGAGCTGAAAATTTCTTCCTTGAACCGTGTAACATGCGGTCCATGTCTAGCCATCGATCAGGCTCAAAGGGGTATTAGGTTGCAAACGGTCTACACATTCGGCGGCGCTGCCGATCACTCCGATCCGCGCCAGAAGGACAAGACCGTGACCGGCGGCAAGGGTGCGAATCTCGCCGAAATGGCGCAGATCGGCCTGCCGGTGCCCCCCGGCTTCACCATCACCACCGAAGAATGCGTCCGCTATCTGTCGGGCGGGTCCGACTTCTCGCCCGAACTGCGCGCCGCCGTGATCTCGGCATTGGCGCATATCGAAGCGACGGTGGGCAAGAAATTCGGCGATGCCGCCGATCCGCTGCTGGTCTCGGTCCGCTCGGGCGCGCGGGTGTCGATGCCCGGCATGATGGACACGGTGCTCAACCTCGGCCTCAATGACGAAACCGTGCAGGGCCTCGCCAGCGCCAGCGGCGATGCCCGCTTCGCGTGGGACAGCTATCGCCGCTTCATCCAGATGTATTCCGACGTCGTCCTCGGCCTCGACCATGGCGCTTTCGAGGAAGCGCTGGAAATCGCCAAGGAAGACAAGGGCTATTACGCCGACACCGAAATGACTGCCGAGGACTGGCAGGCGCTGGTCGCGGAATACAAGGCGGTGGTCGAGGCGGAACAGGGCGAACCCTTCCCGCAGGATGTCCACCAGCAGCTGTGGGGCGCCATCGCCGCCGTGTTCGACAGCTGGGACAGCGACCGTGCGAAAGTCTATCGCCGCCTCAACGATATCCCCGCCGACTGGGGCACCGCGGTCAACGTGCAGGCGATGGTGTTCGGCAACATGGGGGACACCAGCGCCACCGGCGTTGCCTTCACCCGCGATCCGGCGACCGGCGAGCGCGCCTATTACGGCGAATTCCTGATCAATGCGCAGGGCGAAGATGTCGTCGCCGGCATCCGCACGCCGCAATATCTCACCAGGACCGCGCGCGAGGCGGCGGGAGCGAAGCCGCTGTCGATGGAAGAGGCCATGCCCGACGCCTATCGCGAGCTGGCCGAGGTGTTCGACCTGCTGGAGCGGCATTACCGCGACATGCAGGACATCGAATTTACCGTGCAGCAGGGCAAGCTGTGGATGCTGCAGACCCGCAGCGGCAAGCGCACCGCCAAGGCGGCGCTCAAGCTGGCGGTGGACATGGTGGGCGAAGGGCTGATCGACGAGAAGACCGCGATCCTGCGGGTCGACCCGATGGCGCTCGACCAGCTGCTGCACCCCACGCTCGACCCTTCCGCCCCGCGCGATGTGCTGACCACCGGCCTGCCGGCCTCGCCCGGTGCGGCGAGCGGCAAGATCGTGCTCGATGCCGACACCGCCGAACAGTGGGCGAGCCGGGGCGAGAAGGTGATCCTGGTGCGCGTCGAAACCAGCCCCGAGGATATTCACGGCATGCACGCCGCGCAGGGCATTCTCACCGCACGTGGTGGGATGACCAGCCACGCCGCCGTGGTCGCGCGCGGCATGGGTCGCCCCTGCGTTTCCGGCGCGCCGGGCGTCTCGATCGACCTGAAGACGCGCAGCCTGCGGATCGGCGCGGCCGAGCTGGCCGAAGGCGATACGATCACGCTCGACGGGGCCAACGGGCAGGTGATGCGCGGCCAGGTGCCGACGATCGAGCCGGAGCTGGCGGGCGATTTCGGCACGCTGATGGAATGGGCCGACCGCCACCGCCGGATGGGTGTGCGCACCAATGCCGAAACCCCGGCGGATTGCCGCATGGCGCGCCAGTTCGGCGCCGAGGGCATCGGCCTGTGCCGCACCGAACACATGTTCTTCGATGCGAGCCGGATCAGCGCCGTGCGCGAGATGATCCTCGCCGATAGCGAGGCAGGCCGCCGCACCGCGCTTGCCAAGCTGCTGCCCGAACAGCGCAAGGACTTCCGCGAGATCTTCGAGGTGATGACCGGCCTGCCGTGCACCATCCGCCTGCTCGATCCGCCGCTGCATGAATTCCTGCCGCATGCCGATGCGGAATTCGCCGAGCTGTCCGACATTACCGGGCTGGGGATCGACCATCTCAAGCGCCGGGCGGACGAATTGCACGAATTCAACCCGATGCTGGGCCATCGCGGCTGCCGCCTGGGGATCACCTTCCCCGAAATCTACGAGATGCAGGCGCGCGCGATCTTCGAGGCCGCTTGCGAAGTGGGCAAGGCCACCGGAGAGGCGCCGGTGCCCGAAATCATGATTCCGCTGGTGGCGACCAAGCGCGAGCTCGAGCTGCTCAAGGCGCTGGTCGATCGCGTGGCAGCGCAGGTGTTCGAGGAAAGCGGCTGCCCGGTCGACTATCTCGTCGGGACGATGATCGAGCTGCCGCGCGCGGCGCTGATGGCGGGTGAAATCGCGCAGGAGGCACGCTTCTTCTCCTTCGGCACCAACGATCTGACGCAGACCGCGCTGGGCATCAGCCGTGACGATGCGGGCAAGTTCCTGACGCCCTATGTCGAAAAGGGCATTTTCCCGCGCGATCCCTTCGTCAGCCTCGATGTCGACGGGGTGGGGCAGCTGGTGCGCATGGGCGCAGAACGCGGTCGCGAAACGCGCGCCGACCTCAAGCTCGGCATCTGCGGCGAACATGGCGGCGACCCGGCGAGCATCGCCTTCTGCGAAGAGGTCGGGCTGGACTATGTCAGCGCCTCGCCCTTCCGGGTGCCGATCGCCCGGCTGGCAGCAGCGCAGGCGGCGCTCAAGGCCGGGTGATCGTCAGTCTTTCCAGCCAGTTAAGGTCAGTATCTCGAAGCTTTCGCTGACCTTGCCGTCGGCCTCCGCCGCCTGCTGGAAGGCGGCGCGGGCACGCTCCAGACCCTCACGGGTGATGGGCGGCGCGGGCGAGGCGAGGGCGCTGGTCAGCCCCATCGCCCGCAGGTCGCCAACCAACCGGTCGAGCGAGGGGTACCGCACGGTCAGTCGGTGTCCGTCCACCACCTGTCGCGCGAAGCCCGCCCGCTGCATCAGCTCGCTGGCAGCGCGCGTGTCGACCATCGGATGCAGCCTTGCCGCCGGTCGCTCGCCATCCGCTGCGAGCATCGCCCCGCGCAGCACCGGCAGGCTGCCGGCACCGGTGAAGCTGGCGATGGCAACCCCGCCTGCGACCAGCGCCCCGCGCATATGGATCAGCGCCCCGGGCAGGTCGTTCACCGTGTCGAGGCTTGCCAGGCTGGCGATGAATTCGAACGTCCCGAACGGCCAGGGCTGCGCCTCGTCGAAGTCCGACGGCGATACGGCGGTGACCGCGCAGCCCCTGGCCGACAGCGCCGCCGCCAACGCGCCGTGCCTATCCCCGACCACCAGCGCACTCGCGGGTTCGCAGCGCATGAAGGCGAGGCGTTCGAGGACATCCTCGACCATCCCGTCGAGCAGGAAACGCGCCGCATCGCGGCGGGATTGCAGCGCTTGCGCCCGGGCGCGGATTGCATGGCGACGGGCGGGCGAGAAGATGCGCGGGGGCGGGCGAGTGGCCATGCCCCCCGTTGCCGCGCTTGCCCGCAATGCGCAAGCCGGGCAGCATGGCGCGGTGACACTGTTTCGTAGCTTCTCCGACGCGCTCACCCCGGTGGTGGACTTCGTCTATCCGCCGCGATGCCCGCTGTGCGGCGGCGCGATCGCCGCGCAGACGGGGCTTTGCGCCAGTTGCTGGGACGAGTTGGCGATACCCGGCGAACCGGCCTGCGCGCTATGCCAGTTGCCGCTCACCGATCACGCGGTGGATGAGGGGGCTCTGTGCGCTCCATGCATCGCCAGCGCGCCACGCCACGACGGGATCGCCGCGGGCACGCTCTACAACGATGCCTCGCGCAAACTGGTGCTGGCGTTCAAACATGGTCGGCGAATCGCGCTGGCGGACATGCTCGCCCGGCTGATGATCGCGCGGCTGGCGCGCCATGATCCGGGCGAGTGGCTGGTCGTTCCGGTTCCGCTCCACCGCTGGCGGCTGTGGCAGCGCGGGTTCAACCAGTCGGCGCTGCTGGCAAGCAGCATCGCGAAGGCGCGTGGCGAGCAGCTCGTGGTCGATGCGCTGATACGGCAGAAGGCGACTGCCACCCTCGGCGGGCTGGGCCGCAAGGCGCGAGCCCGGGCGCTGGCGGGAGCGATCGGCGTAAACCCGGCACATCGCGCGCAGCTGGCGAAGGCCAAAGTCATCCTGGTCGACGATGTCCTCACCAGCGGCGCGACCAGCAGCGCCTGCGTGTCCGCACTGAAACGGGCGGGGGCGGAAAAGGTGGTGATCACCTGTTTCGCGCGGGTGGTGGCAGACGCCTGAAGGCCGGAGAGGCTTGAAGGTCGGCAGGTCCGCCGCAAACGAAACGCCCGGGACCTTTCGATCCCGGGCGCCACGTGACGAAATTTGCAGGACCCCCTTGCGGTAGGCTTGTCGTCCCCCTCGAGACAAGCCGGGTCCGATCCCTCATCGTTTTTCAGGTGCGCCACGACCTTGCGGCTGGCTGCGAACCCGATCCCCTGAACCTGGCGCTCTAGCGGCACCGACCGTTCCGGTGAGCAACCCTTTCAGGCTGCGCGCTCCTATTCTCACTTCACTGCCGTTCATCAAAGCGACATCTGTTTCGCGCGTGGATTTTGGCATCCATCTGTGGTTATCGTGCAACAAACCTGCCGTTGCCGCAGGGTCGCGCAATCGAAAGAAAGGCCAGTCACTTGAGTTCGGACAAGATCGATACCGCTGCGCGCGAACAGGGCACCGCTTTCCTGCCTAAATTCGATGCCAACGGCCTGCTGAGCGCGGTGGTGGTCCACGCATCGACCGGCGAAGTGCTAATGGTCGCCTTCATGGACGCTGAGGCGCTGGCGAAGACCCGCGACACCGGGCTGGCCCATTTCCATTCACGGTCGCGCGGCAAGCTGTGGATGAAGGGGGAAAGCTCGGGCCATGTGCTGCGCGTCGAAGAAATTCTCGTCGATTGCGACCAGGATGCGCTGGTGCTGCGCGCCTTGCCCGCCGGGCCGACTTGCCACACCGGGGCGGCGAGCTGTTTCTATCGTCGGCTCGACGGCGACGCTCTCGTTCGCGTAATGCCTTGACGCTTACGTAAACCAAAGTTAGACCGCTGGCATGACTTCTGCCAGCGCCAGCCAAGCCAGCACGCGGTCGCGCTCCCACGCCGGGGCGCATCTCGAGCGTCCCGACAAGCTCGACCGCGAACAGTTCACCATTTCCGACCTGACCGCCGAATTCGGCTGCACCGCCCGTGCGCTGCGGTTCTACGAGGACGAAGGGCTGGTCGCCCCGGCGCGCGTGGGAACCACCCGCGTTTATTCCAAGCGCGACCGCGCCCGCCTCGCGTGGATCATGCGGGCGAAGAATGTCGGCTTCAGCCTGGTCGAAATCCGCGAGATGATCGACCTGTACGACCTTGACGATGGGCGGGTGGAACAACGCCGCTTCACCATCGAAAAGTGCAAGGAACATGTCCGCAAGCTCAAGGCACAGCGCGCGGATATCGATTCGGCGATCAAGGAACTCAGCGAGTTCATCAAGCTTGTAGAAGCGATCGAGCGCTGAACGCCCCTCGTGCGGGGCGGCCGCTGTCGCCCCTGCGTCCAGATATGCCCCAATAAGAAACCGAGGATTACCCTGATGCCCAGCTATACCGCCCCGACCCGCGACACGCGCTTCATCGTCAACGAGTTGCTCGACCTCGCCAGCTACGGCAATTTGCCGGGCTTCGAGCAGGCGACGCCGGATGTTACCGATGCGGTGATCAATGAGGCAGGACGATTCTTCTCGGAAGTGGTCGCCCCGCTCAACCAGAGCGGCGACCGCGAGGGCTGCACCCGTCATCCCGACGGCAGCGTGACGACACCCAAGGGTTTCAAGGAAGCCTTCGCCCAATATCGCGAAGCAGGCTGGGGCACTGTCTCGCAGCCGGTAGAATTCGGCGGCATGGGCCTGCCGCATGTGCTCGGGCTGGTGATGGAAGAATACATCATGACCGCCAACCAGGGTTTCGGCATGTATCCCGGGCTGACCACGGGCGCCGTCTCGGCCATCCTCAGCAAGGGCAGCGCCGAACAGCAGGCACTTTACCTGCCGCGGATGATCTCGGGCGAGTGGCTGGGCACGATGAACCTGACCGAGCCGCATTGCGGCACCGATCTGGGCATGATCCGCACCAAGGCCGAACCGCAGGCCGATGGTTCCTACGCCATCACCGGCACCAAGATCTTCATTTCGGCGGGCGAACACGACCTTACCGACAATATCGTGCACCTCGTGCTGGCCAAGACGCCGGGCGCGCCCGACAGTTCGAAGGGCATCTCGCTGTTCATCGTTCCCAAGGTGCTGGTCGATGCCGATGGCACGCTGGGTGAACGCAACGGCGTGACCTGCGGCTCGATCGAGGAGAAGATGGGCATCCACGGCAATTCGACCTGCGTCCTCAACTATGACGGAGCGAAGGGCTGGATGATCGGCGAGGAGAACAAGGGCCTCGCCGCGATGTTCATCATGATGAACGCCGCGCGCATCGGAGTGGGCATCCAGGGGCTGGCGCAGGCCGAAGTCGCTTACCAGAATGCCGTCGCCTATGCGCTCGATCGCCGCCAGGGCAGGGCGCTGACCGGCCCCGCCGAACCCCAAGAACGCGCCGACCCGATCTTCGTCCACCCCGACGTGCGCCGCATGCTGATGGATGCCAAGGCCTTCACCGAAGGCATGCGCGCGCTCAGCCTGTGGGGCGGGCTCCAGATCGACCTCAGCCACAAGGCCGCCGACGAGGATGCCCGGGCGAAGGCCGACCGGATGATCAGCCTGCTGACCCCGGTGATCAAGGGATACGGCACCGATCTCGGCTACCAGACCGCCACCAACATGCAGCAGGTCTTCGGCGGGCATGGCTACATCGCGGAATGGGGCATGGAACAATTCGTGCGCGATGCGCGGATCACCATGATCTACGAAGGCACCAACGGGGTGCAGGCGATGGACCTGTGCGGCCGCAAGCTGGCGATGAACGGCGGACAGGCGGTGCAGGAATTCTTCGCCATGGTCGATGGCGAATGCGACGCGGCCAAGGGCGACGAAACTCTCGGCCCGATCGCCGAGAAGCTGGCCAAGGCCAATGGCGAACTGAAGGCTGCGACCATGTGGTTCATGCAGAATGCGATGGCCAACCCGAACAATCTCGGGGCGGGCGCGGTCCACTACATGCACATCATGGGGATCGTTGCGCTCGGCCTGATGTGGCTGCGCATGGCCAAGGTCGCGCAGGCGAAGCTGGCCGAGGGCAGCGACGACCAGGCATTCTATGCCGCCAAGCTGACCACAGCGCGTTATTTCGCGGATCGCTTCACCCCCGATGCGGGTGCGTTGCGCCGCAAGATCGAGGTCGGCAGCGACAGCATGATGGCGCTGGGCGCCGATGACTTCGCTACAGCGGCGTGATCGCCCTCAACCGGCGCGTGCTTCGCTGAGCAGGCGCCCCATCGCCCGGGTCACCGGGGGTAGGGCGCCCATCCGCAGCACTGCCGAACGGAGGGGCCGCGCACGGCGGCGATCGTCGGTGAACAGGCGCACCAGCTGCAGCGTCGCTTCGTAAAGCGGTCGCGTCACCAGGCGGTGGCGCACGGCATAGCGACGCAGCAGCAGCGCCGATCCGGGATCGGTGGCCGGGCCGACCAGCGCGGCGAGGCGGCTTGCCCCCAGCAGGCCGAAATTGAACCCGTGCGCGGTGACCGGGTGCATCCCCACCGCCGCATCACCCACCAGGGCAAATCTTTCGCTGGAGAAGCGGCGCGCGAAGGTCATGGCCAGCGGATAGGCGCGGGGCCGCGTGACGAGCGAGATGTCCCCCCATTCGCCGCCGAGCAGATTCGCGTAGAGCGCGCGCAGCTCTTCGTCGGGCAGTGCATAGACCCGCTCGGCTTCGCCATCCGCCATCGTCAGCACGATCGACGAAACTCCTTCGGCCAGCGGCAGGACGGCGATGGTGCGGCCATGATCGAACCATTCGGTCGCGATGCCATTGTGCGGCCGGGCATGGGCGATGCGACCGACCATCATCGTATGCCGGAAGCGTGTGATCGAGGCCCCTATGCCCACCATCGCGCGGGTCGCAGAAAACCGGCTGTCGGCTGCAACCAGCAGGTCGCCCGCAAGCTCGCTGCCGTCATCCAGCGTCACGCGCGCCCGGTTGCGATCGCACTGTGCCGCAACGACCTTCCGCCCATATCGTATCTCGACATTGGGCTGGCGCTCTACCGCAGCGAACAACGCCTTGCGGATATGATGGTTGGAAACGATGGTGCCGAGCGCATCGCCATCGTGCGACCCGATGGCCATGGCGAAGGGCGACGCCCCGTTGCGCACCCGCGCCTGTCGCAAGGGATAGGCATCACCCGCCGGAATGTGATCCCAGGCAGCCAGATCGCGCAGGGTCGCCACAGACCGCTTGGTCAGCGCGATTTCGCGCCCGTCGGGCTCGGGATCGGCCAATTGTTCGCGCGATTGCGGCTCTACCATGATCACGCGATGGCGCGATCGGGCAAGCCCACGTGCAAGACTGAGCCCGGCAGGACCGGCACCGACCACGATAATGTTGCGACCCATGGGAATACCTCCGCGCCCGCAATAACGTGGCAGGGCGCGCAGCGAATTGCGGCAGGTCAATCGAGCGCGAAGATCTCGTCGAACAGCGACAGCATCGCCGCCCAGCTCTGGCGGTCGGCGCTCTTGTCATAGGCGACGGCGTCACTGCCGGTCACCGGGTAGGGGTTGGTGAAGCCGTGCTTCACCCCGCTGTAGGAATGGAAATGCCAGTTCGCCCCGGCGCGATCCATCTCGTCCCAGAATTCGGTGACGGCAGACCGCGGCACCATCGGGTCCGCATCGCCATGGCAGACGAGGACGCGGGCACGAACCGCCCCATTGACGGCGGGGCGGTCGGTGTCGAGCAGGCCGTGAAAGCTCGCAACGCACGACAGGGGTGCCCCGTCGCGCGCCAGCTCGAGGACTGCCTGCCCGCCCATGCAGAAACCGATCGCCGCCATCGGCAGGCCATCGGCTTCGGGCAGGTTTGCCAGGGCATGCAGGCCGGCATGCAGGCGGCGGCGATAGGCGGAAACATCGGCCCGCAATTCGCCGGCCAGCACGCGTGCCTCGCCGAAATCGCCGGGTGTGGCGCCGTAGAAGTCGCAGATCATCGCCAGGTAACCGGCCTCGGCCAGCGCCTCCGCCTTGTCGCGCACTGCCTTGGTCGGGTTCATGATGGTCGGGAACACGGCCACGGCGGCGCGCGGCGCGCCACTCGGACGATAGAGTTCGCCGCCGAGTTCCTTCCAATCGTCCGCATAGGGGACGCGGGGCGGCTTGCCCGTGGCCGCGCTATTCATGCGGCAGGAAATCGGGCACCGAAAGATAGCGCTCGCCCGTGTCGTAATTGAACCCGAGCACCCGGCTGCCCGGGGCCAGATCGGGCAGCTTGCGGGCGATGGCCGCCAGCGTCGCACCACTCGAAATGCCGACCAGCAGCCCTTCCTTGAGCGCGCATTGCCGGGCCATTTCCCGCGCGGCTTCGGCATCGACCGGGATCACCCCGTCGATCGACTGGGTATGGAGATTGCCCGGGATGAACCCTGCGCCGATCCCCTGGATCGGGTGCGGCCCGGGCTGCCCGCCCGAGATGACGGGGGACAATTCAGGCTCGACCGCAAACGCCTTCATCGCTGGCCAGCTGGCCTTGAGCGCCTCGGCACAACCCGTCAGGTGCCCACCGGTGCCAACCCCGCTGATCAGAACGTCGATCGGCGTGTCGGCGAAATCGGCGAGGATTTCCTTTGCGGTGGTGCGGGCATGGATCGCCGGATTGGCCGGATTGTCGAACTGGCTGGGCATCCAGGCGCCCGGCGTGCTGCCGACCAGCTCGATCGCGCGTTCGATCGCGCCCTTCATGCCCTTTTCCTTGGGCGTGAGGTCGAACTGCGCGCCATAGGCCAGCATCAGCCGGCGGCGTTCGATGCTCATGCTCTCGGGCATGACGAGGATCAGCTTGTAGCCCTTGACCGCCGCAACCATTGCGAGACCGATGCCGGTGTTTCCGCTGGTCGGCTCGATAATGGTGCCGCCCGGCTTCAGCGCACCGCTTGCCTCGGCATCTTCGACCATGGCGAGACCGATGCGATCCTTGATCGAACCGCCGGGATTGGTCCGCTCGCTCTTCACCCACACCTCATGGTCCGGGAACAGGCGCGAAAGGCGGATGTGCGGCGTGTTGCCAATCGTGGCGAGGACATTGTCGGCTTTCATGGCGCGCTCTCCTTCAACTGATTTGCTTTATCCGGTTCTTCCGGTGGCTGGTCGAAACTCTGCACCTTGCGCAGCTCGGGGAAGATCCATGCCCACAGCGCAGTCACGATTATCGCACCCGCACCGCCGAACACAACCGCGCCCACCGCGCCGAGGAAGGCGGCGGCGATGCCCGATTGCATCTCGCCCAATTCGTTGGACGCGGAGATCGCAAGGCCGGAAATGGCCGAGACCCGCCCACGCTTGTTGTCCGGCGTGCGCAGCTGGACCAGCGTATTGCGGATAAACACCGACACCATGTCTGCTGCGCCCAGCAGCGCGAGCATCGCGAGGCTGAGCACGAAATTGGTCGACAGGCCGAAGCCGATGGTCGCCGCGCCGAATACCGCGACCGCAAACAGCATCTTGGGCCCGACATGCCGCTCGATCGGCCGGAACGACAGCAGCAGCGCAACCGAAGCCGCGCCCACCGCGGGCGCACCGCGCATGATCCCGAGCCCTTCGGGGCCGACCGCAAGGATATCGCGCGCAAAGACCGGCAGCATCGCTGTCGCTCCGCCGAGCAGGACGGCGAAGAGATCGAGCGAGACGCAACCCAGGATGAACTTCTGGCGCCAGACGAATTGCCCGCCCTCGAGAATCTGCCGCAGCGGATGCGCCGGTTCACCGTCATGCGCCGCACGGATCGGGCGGATACCCATGATCAGCAGGCCGGATGCAGCAAGCATCGCGGCGGAGAGGAAATAGGGCAGCGATGCCGAATAGCCGAACAGCAATCCGCCCAGCGCCGGGCCCACGACCGTGCCGCCCTGCCAGGCAATCGACGAGAAGGCGATGGCGCGCGGCAGCAGGCTTGCGGGCACGACATTGGGCGCAATCGCGGAAAACGCAGGTCCGTTGAAGACGCGCGCCGTGCCGTGAAGCGCCGCCAGCGTGAACAGGATCGGCAGGTTGAGCGCGTCCTCATAGGTGAACAGCCCCAGCAACAGCGCGATCGCCCCGTCGATGAGGTTGGCGAACAGCACGATCTTGCGCCGGTCGAGCCGATCCGCCGCGATGCCCGCAACCGGGGTCAGCAGCAGCAGCGGGATGAATTGGGCGAGGCCGAGCAGGCCGAGCTGGAAGGCCGCCTCCGGCCGGTCCATCCCGTAATCGCTGCGCGCTACATCGTAGGTCTGGTACCCGATCAGCACCACCATCGACAGGGTCGACAGGACCGCGAGCAGCCTTGCGCCGAGCAGGCGCAGGAAATCGGGGATATGGAGAGGGCTTTGCGGTTCGCTCACCCGGCGCGCAATGGCAGGCGGCTGCGATCTTGCCAAGCAATCTGAAGCTTCACATGAAAAAGCCCGCCTTTCAGCGGGCTTCCCCGTTACCGATGGCGCAAGCGATCAGCGCTTGCGACGCAGGCGCGGGTTGGGCTGGAGCCCTTCGATCATGGTCATGAAATCGTCGTAACGGATGATCCGTTCGAACTGCAGCCCGGCGCGCTCGTCGCGGTGCCAGATCACATAGGCTTCGATGCGCCCAACCACCGGCAGCCGGATAATCACGCGATCGCCACGCGCCAGTTCGGGCGCATCGTCGATCATGAATCCATGCGCGGAAATGTTGGATATATGCATCTGCAGATCGCCGCGCGAATGATGCTCGGCGATCACCGGGTAGTCGACCGGATGGCGCGCTGCGCGCCGCAGGTCGGTTACCGAAAGCTGTGCTCCTGCTGTCACTGTCCCGTGGCCTCCCTGTTGCGTCGGGAAGGCCTTGGTGCCCTAAAATGGCTGACATTTGGTAAAGCGCAACTGTCCCATTTTTGAACAAAACACTGTTTTTGCTGGATAATTATCCGACTAGGGTCCGGACCCATAAACGGGATTCACAGCAGCACCGAGATGTGATTCACCTGCCTCCAGCGAGGAGGTGTGGTGGATGGCGGATTTCTTCTG
>JACXVD010000058.1 GCA_014763545.1 Sphingomonadales bacterium | reverse complement strand
GGCCGGGTTCTCCGCATCCCATGCGCTGAAAATCAGGTGGCCAGTCATCCCGGCAGGCGCATCTGCCAAAGCGCGAAAAGGCGCGAGGTCGGTTTCCAGTTCCTCTGGACTGGCGGTGACGGTGGGCAGTTCCTTGTGCGTATCGACCATGCTGCGGCCATGTCCGGGCATATGCTTGATCGTGCCTGCCACCCCGGCGCGGGCGAGCCCGTCGAGCACCGCGCGGCCCAGCGCCGCCACGCGCAGCGGTTCGCCGCCCAACGCGCGATCGCCGATGACATCATGCGCGCCGGGCTGGCGCACGTCGAGCACCGGGGCGTGGGTCATGGTGATGCCGACTTCGGCGAGGTCGAGCCCCAACGCCTCGGCATTGGCGCGAGCCGCCTCGATCGCGCTGGCGGGGGCAATGTCGTAGAGCCGGTCGAATGCGCCGCCGGGCGGATAATAGGGCCAGGTCGGATCTTTCATCCGCCGCACTCGCCCGCCTTCCTGGTCGATCGTGACCAGCAGGCGGTCGCGCCCATGGATGGCGCGCAGATCGTCGGTCAGCGCACGGATCTGCGCGCGGCTGTCGATATTGCGCCCGAAGAGGATGTAACCCGCCGGATCGCTCTCACGGAAAAAATCCCGCTCGTCGGCGGTCAGCGTGAGGCCGGAAATGCCGAAAATGGCGGGTGTCATAGGCAGGAAAGTCGCAGGAAGGGCGGGTTTGCGCAAGCATCCCCGCCCTTCGCGATGTGGATAGTAACCGCTATTTGACCTGGCAGGATACGCCGTCACCCTTCAGTGCGGCGCACAGCCGATCAGCCGAAGCACGGTCGCCCGCCACCGCTTGCAGGCGATAGACATGGCCGATATCCGCCTCGCCTTCGACCACACGGTATTTGACGCCGGCCAGCTTGTCGGTCTGTCGCATCAGCTTGCCCCAGCCCGCAGTCGCAGCCTCGCGCGACGAATAGGCGCCGACCTGGACGCCGACCCCGCCGCTGGCGTTACCTTCCTGCGCAGCGGTGTCGATCGACGGCTTGGGCGCAGCAGTGCTTTCGTCCGGATTGGCCGGGGCATTGCCCTCCGCCAGCCGACCTTCGCGGCTCTGCCCTTCGCCCACGGCGAAGCTGGTGTCGCCGGTGCCTTCGAATGTCTTGCCGCCCGGATCGGCAGGGCGTTCCTTGTAAGCCCCTTCGGGCGCTTCGATAGTGCTGCCATCGGCAACCAGTTCGGGATCGGGGCCGCGATGGCTCAGCCACCAGATCAGCCCGATCAGCAAGGCGATGGCGAGCAGGCCGATCAGCGCGAAGCCGAAGATGCGCGCGCCATCGACGCCGCGGTCTTCCTCATCATACTCGCCGGATTCGAGCCAGGGCAGGCGGTCGTCATCGTCGGCGAGCGCGAGTTCGACCGTCTCGTCGCCCTTGTCGTCGTCCCAGTTTTCCTCGCTGCCCGCTTCGGCGCCATCGGCCCCGTGCGCGAAATCGTCTTCCGGCCCGTACTCGTGCCCAGACTCGTAATTGTCCCCCTCCGGACGATCCATGGTCACATCTCCTCGACCGCCTCGACCCCCAGGATGGCGAGGCCATTGCGGATAACCTGCCCCATCTGGCTGGCGAGGAAAAGCCTTGCCCCGGTCAATTCGCCATCTTGTGCCACGATGAAGCGTTTATCGGGCGCATCATTGCCCAGGTTCCAATAGGCATGGAAGGCTGCGGCAAGGTCATAAAGGAAGAAGGCAACCCGATGCGGCTCGCGCGCGGATGCCGCCGCTTCGACCAGCCGGGGGAATTGTGCCGCCTGCTTGACCAGCGCCAGTTCTTCCGCGCCCAGCCGCTCCAGCGCGGCATCGGACGGGCCGAACCCTTCCGCCGCGCCCTTGCGCAAGGTCGAATGGATCCGCGCATTGGCATATTGCACGTAGAAAACCGGGTTTTCCTTCGACGCCTCGACCACTTTTTCGAAGTCGAAGTCCATCTGCGCTTCGGGCTTGCGCGTCAGCATGGTGAAGCGGACGACATCCTTGCCGACCATTTCGACAACGTCGGCCAGCGTCACGAAATTGCCCGCGCGCTTGCTCATCTTGAACGGCTGGCCGCCCTTGAGTAGCTGGACCATCTGCACCAGCTTGACCTCGAACGGCTTGGCCTGCCCCGCGCCCTCGGTCAGCGCGGCGACGGCGGCCTTGATCCGCTTCACCGTGCCCGCATGGTCCGCGCCCCAGATGTCCACCAGCGCATCGGCAGTGGCGGCTTTCTGGAAGTGGTAGGCGAGATCGGCGCCGAAATAGGTCCAGCTACCGTCCGACTTGCGGATCGGGCGATCCTGGTCGTCACCGAATTTGGTCGAGCGGAACAGCGGCAGCTCGACCGGCTCCCAATCCTCCGGCGTCTTGCCCTTGGGCGCTTCGAGCATCCCGTCGTAGACGAGATCATGCGCACGCAGCCATTGTTCGGCCTCTTCGGGCTTGCCGGCCGCCTGCAGTTCGGCTTCCGACGAAAACAGGTCGTGATGGATGCCCAGCAGCGCCAGGTCCGCCCGGATCATGTCCATCATCGCATGGACCGCGCGGGCCTTGAACAGCGCGAGCCATTCGCTTTCCGGCGCGCCGACATATTGGTCGCCGAATTCCTCCGCCAATGCCTTGCCGACCGGCACGAGGTAATCGCCCGGATAGAGACCTTCGGGAATTGCCCCGATCTCTTCGCCCAGCGCTTCGCGATAGCGCAGATGCACCGAGCGGGCGAGGACATCGACCTGCCCGCCGGCATCGTTGACGTAATATTCGCGGACGACCTTGTGGCCCGACCATTCGAGCAGGCTCGCCAGCGCGTCGCCCACCACCGCGCCGCGGCAATGGCCCATATGCATCGGGCCGGTCGGATTGGCGGAGACATATTCGACATTGACCGTGCGGCCAGCGCCCATGTCCGAACGCCCGTAATCCGCGCCCAGCGCGGCGATCGCAGCCAGTTCGCCGCGCCATGCGGCATCGGACAGGCGCAAGTTGATGAAGCCGGGGCCGGCGATCTCGGCGGCGTCCACCGCCGGATCGGCGGCGAGCTTTTCGGCGATCTTTTCGGCCAGTGCGCGCGGATTGCTCGCGGCAGGCTTGGCCAGCACCATCGCGGCATTGGTGGCGAGGTCGCCGTGGCTCGGGTCGCGCGGCGGCTCCACCGTGACATTGCCGCGCAGGCAGCCGGCGGGCAGGACGCCTTCCGCCTCGAGCGCCGTCAGCACGGCATCGACCTTGGCCGCGAAGGCGGCGTGAACAGTGGTGTTATCGGACATGGTCGGCGCCGTTAGCGCCTTTCCTTGCCCGCGTGAAGTTACCGCGTGAGCCGCCTCAGCGCGTTGCGTTGTAGGACAGCTGCTGTTCGTCCAGCTGGAAGCCCACCAGCAGTTCGAAGGTCGCACGGGCGATGGCGCTCTTCACTTCGGGATCGGCCAGCGGATCGAGCGCGGCATCGGCATCGCCTGCCTTGCGCTGACGGGTGATCTTTTCGCGGATTTCCGGCGGCAGGGTAGCGGCGGCACGGTCGATATAGGCGCCCGCCTGGGCGTGGCCCTGCGCACGCTCCTGTCCGTCGGCGAAATCGACCACTACGGTGCCGATCCGCTTGGTCACCACCGCCGTGCCGCCGCGCAACACGGTGGAGAAATAGGGCAGTTCGATGCGCCGGGCGCCGCGCGTATCGGTGCGGCGGGCGTACACGTCGAAATCGGCCGACGCGTAGACCTTGTCACCACCGTCGTTGCAATTGGTCCGCACGTTGGTGATGGTTGCGGTGTAGTCGATATTGTCCGCAGTGCGCGCACCGCCCGAACGGAACGCGGTCATATCACCGGTGAAATCAGGCACGCCGACCGCCGGGCAAACGCTGCGCACGGCGGTGATGCCCACGCCATCAGTAATCACCAGATCCCCCTTGCCCTTGCAGCCCGCGAGGACGGTGGAAACGGCAAGGACAGTAAGGAAGCTGACATGGCGGAGTTGCATGGAAATCGGATCCCTCGGAGAATTCATTTGCCCCGCCCTAGCGGGCCGCGCGGCAAATCGCTAGAGGCGCTCACATGAATGCTCCCTTGCAGACTCCCGATGCACAGGCCGTGCGCCTGCCGCTGACCCTGCTGATCGCCGCCCCGCGCGGATTTTGTGCCGGGGTGGACCGCGCGATCGAAATCGTGGAGAAGGCCATCGAACGCTACGGCGCGCCGGTCTATGTCCGGCACGAAATCGTCCACAACCGCTTCGTGGTCGACAATCTCAAGGCCAAGGGCGCAATCTTCGTCGAGGAGCTGGACCAGGTGCCCGATGGCGCGCCGGTGGTGTTCAGCGCGCATGGCGTGCCCAAGACCGTGCCGGCAGAGGCCGAACGGCGCGGCCTCGACTATCTTGACGCCACCTGCCCGCTGGTCAGCAAGGTCCATCGCCAGGCCGAACGGCAGATCGAAAAAGGCCGTCATATCCTGTTCGTCGGCCATCGCGGCCATCCCGAGGTGATCGGCACAATGGGCCAGGTGCCCGAAGGGTCGATCACGCTGGTCGAAACAGTGGACGATGTCGCCGGGCTCGATTTCCCCGCCGGGACCGAGTTGGCGTTTCTCACCCAGACCACGCTTTCGGTCGACGACACGGCGCAGATCATTTCCGCGCTGGAGGCGAAATTCCCCGAGATCGCCGGGCCGAAAGCGGAAGACATCTGCTACGCCACCTCCAATCGGCAGGCTGCGGTCAAGCAGGTTGCGCCGGGTAGCGATCTGGTGCTGGTCATCGGCGCGCCCAACAGTTCCAACTCGCTGCGGTTGGTGGAAGTGGCCGAACGCTGCGGCACCACTGCGCGGCTGATCCAGCGCGCCAGCGACATCCAGCCCGAATGGCTCGACGGGGTGGGCACCATCGGCCTCACCGCCGGGGCCTCCGCCCCCGAGACGCTGGTGCGCGAAGTGGTCGCCAAGCTGGCCGAATGGCGCGAGGTCGAGGAACACACGCTGATGTCCGCCGAAGAAAAGATGGTCTTCAAACTGCCGCGGCAGCTGACCGAATAGGCAGCGCGATGGCGGTTTACACCCATCTCGGCGCGGAAGATTTTGCCGAATTGATCGCCGCCTACGACGTGGGCGCGCTGGTTTCGGCCAAAGGCATTGCCGAGGGCGTGTCGAACAGCAACTGGCTGCTCGAAACCACCGGGCATGATGGCCGCGGCGCGCGCTTCATCCTGACGATGTACGAACGGCGGATCGAACTGGGCGACCTGCCCTTTTTCCTCGGCCTGCTGGACCATCTGGCGGCGCGGCATTGCCCTGTGCCGCGCACCATCCACGATCGTACCGGCGCCGCATCGCGCATTGTCGATGGCAAGGCGGTGGCGCTGATCGAGTTCCTGCCCGGCGTATCGGTCGATCACCCGACGCAGGACCAGGCGCATGCCGTGGGCCGGGCACTGGCCGGGATTCACCTCGCCTCCGCAGATTTCCCGGGGCGCCGGGCCAACGACCTGCGTCCGCCGGACTGGCGTGCCCTGTTCGACCAATGCGGCGAACAGGGGCTCGATTCGATCGACCACCAATTGCCGCTGCTGGTGGCCGACAACCTGCCCCGGCTCGAAGCCCGTTGGCCCGAAGACCTGCCGCGGTCGATCATCCATGCCGACCTGTTCCCCGACAATGTGCTGCTGCTCGATGGACGGGTCAGTGGGCTGATCGACTTCTATTTCGCCTGCCACGACATCACCGCCTATGACCTTGCCGTTACCCATGCAGCGTGGTGTTTCGACAATGGCGGGCGCGATTTCCGGCCCGATGTCGCTGCCGCGCTGATGCAGGGTTACGAATCGGTGCGCCCTCTGTCCGCCGCCGAACGCAGCGCCCTGCCGCTGCTGGCGCAGGGGGCGGCATTGCGCTTCGTCGCGACACGCGCCTACGACTGGCTGCACACCCCCGCCGATGCGCTGGTGACCCGCAAGGACCCGATGGATTTCGCCCGCCGCATGCGCTTCTACAAGGAAGTGCAGCAGATCGCCTTTGTCGGATGACGGGCGGAATGAAGCGGGTAGAAATCTTCACCGACGGCGCGTGCAAGGGCAATCCCGGCCCCGGCGGGTGGGCAGCGCTGCTGCGCATGGGCCCGCATGAGAAGGAACTGGTCGGCAGCGAGGTCGAAACCACCAACAACCGCATGGAAATGACCGCCGTGCTCCGCGGGTTGGAGGCGCTGATCGAGCCATGCGAGGTCGATCTCTATTCCGACAGCAAATATGTCATCGACGGGATGACCAAGTGGATTCACGGCTGGAAGAAGCGCGGCTGGGTCAATGCCAGCAAGAAGCCCGTGCGCAATATCGAGCTGTGGCACGATCTGATCGAGGCCGCGCGGCGCCATACGATCCACTGGCATTGGGTGCGCGGCCACAATGGCCACGAGGAAAACGAACGGGTGGACAAGCTGGCCAGCGACGCCGCCCTGACTGCCTCCAGATAGCAAAAACCCCGGCCCCAGGGCCGGGGTCTCGCATCATTCACCTGGTCCCGCGCGGGACGCGGCGATCAGCGTTCAGCTGTTGTCTTCGACCGGCGCGCCGGGGCCGTTCTTCTTGATCGAATCGATGGCGTTCTGGGCCGACGACTTGCTCGAATATCCTTCGGTCGAGAACATCACTTCGGAATTGTACTTGAACCGCACCCGGAACTCGCCGGCCTTGTCCTTGTAGATTTCGAACTTGTGCGCCATCGCGTCTCTCCTGCTGGCTATGGGCATCGGCGGGATCGCCACCGCCCGGGACCGGACGGCCTGATGCCATGACTATTGCAGGATCGGCATGAAAGCCAGCCCGGATTAGTCGCCGCGCCTAACCGAAACGACCGGGCAGGTAGAGTTCGGGATCGACTGCGGAGATTGCATCGGGCAATGCCCGCCCCAGCAGCACCGCCGCGCCCAACATCGCCGCCGCTGGTGCCGTCTGGATGCCGAACCCGCCCTGCCCGGCAAACCACGCGAAGCCTGGTTCGTGCGCGTCGCGGCCATAGACCGGCAAGCGATCGGGGGCGAAGCTGCGCAATCCGGCCCAGCGGTGTTCCACCGCCTCGATCCGCCAGTCGACGACTTTCTCGAAGCGGTCGATGGCGATCGCAACGTCGATTTCCTCCGGCGCAGCATCGCATGGTGCGCTGGGGGTTTCGTCATGCGGGCTGAGCCACAGCTTGCCCGCCTCGGGCTTGAAATAGAACTCGCCCGCAATATCGAGCACCAGCGGCAGGTTCGCGGGCGCGGCGGGCGCAGTGCGCAATTGCGCGACGGTGCGGCGCATCGGCTGGATGCCCAGCGGGCGCACACCGCAACGCCGCGCGACCACATCGGCCCAGGCCCCGGCGGCATCGACCACGAGATCGCAGGCCAGCTTCGTTCCGTCACCCAGCGAAACCTGCCAGCTTCCGGCTTCGCGCACAGCTTCAGCCAAGGGCGCGCGCAGGCGCAGTTCCGCCCCGGCCTTGCGCATCTGGGCGAGGTAGTGCGCATGGACGGCGGCAACGTCGATGTCGCTGCAATCCGGTTCCAGCGCGGCCAGTTGCCACTGGGGCAGGACACCGGGCACCCAGTTTTCGATCCCGGCCCGATCGAGCATCTCAACCCGCACACCGGCGGCGGTAAATTCCTGCTCGAACGCTTCGAGCGCCGCAGCCTGATCGGTCCGGGCGAGCGTCAACGCACCGCGCGGCGACAGCATCCCGTGGCTTTCCAGCCACGGCCCCGAGGCGGTCGTGAGCGGCTGAACCTGCGGCCCGCCGTAGCTTTCCGCCCAGAAGGCGGCAGACCGCCCGGTGGCATGGTAGCCGGGCCGATCTTCGGCCTCGACCACCAGCACGCGGGCATGCGGGGCCAGTTCTGCAGCAAGGCTTGCCCCGGCCATCCCGGCCCCGACAACGACGATATCGTAATGATCCATATTCAACCCCGGGGAGCCACGCGGTCGAGGAATTCGCCGATCGCCACCATTGCCCGGCCACGCACCGCATCTTCCTCGCGCAGGATCTCGTGGTGAGCTTCTTCGCCGAATGCAACCAGTTCGGCATTCGGCAAGCGTCCGGCCGCGCGTTCGATAGCAGCGAAGGAGACGAGCTTGTCGTTGCGCGATCCCAGCAGCAGCACCGGCACGTCGACCGCCTCAAGCACGCCGGGGCGGTCGAGTTCGCGCATCGAGGCATAGGCCCGCTCGACCCAGCGCCAGCTGCCCGGCCCCATCGCCACCTGCGGGCGGGCAGCCCGCCACCACGGCTCGTCGGCATAGCGTTGCGGATCATGCGTCAGCAGCGATGTCCGCCGCGAAGGCAGCTCGCCGGGCTTGTCGCTCCATTTCCAGGCCGGGCGCGCCGGATCGCCGAGCCGCATCATCAGCCGCGCAATCGCCTGCATGGCCGCCGGAGGCAGGGGTTGCCCGGCAAGGCCCAGCATCGGCGCGGCGATCACCAGCGCGGCGGGGTCGATCTGTCGCTCCACCAAGGCCCGCAAAGCCAAATGCCCGCCCATCGAATGGGCGATCACGATATGCGGGCCGGGGGTTTGCCCGCGCCACTGCGTCCAGAAGGCGGCCAGATCGCCCACCCAGGTGGAGAAATCGTCGATGTGGCCGGTCAGCGGATCCTTCCCCAGCCGCCCCGAACCGCCCTGCCCGCGCCAGTCGAAGGCGGTTACCTGCCAGCCCGCGCAGTGCCATTCGATCAGGCTTTCGAGATATTTCTCGTAAAAATCCCCACGCCCGGAAAGGAACAGGATCGAACCGCGCGGCTGGCCGGGATCGCCTGGCAGGTCGATCCGGCGCAGGGGCCAGCCATCGGCGGCGATCCATTCGCCTTCGCACGCGAAGGGCGGGATAGCGCGACGTTCGGCCGCAGCCGCGGAGACCCCGCCGGAACCGTCACCTGGCTCGCCTGCGGAACTCGCGGAAACATCCTTTGCGCCGGATTGCTGCGCTTGGCTAATTCCAACCTCCCGGCCTTGGTTACTTTTTGGTAAGCCATGCCATGTAGCTGTTGCCTCCGAAGGGATCTTTGGGGGCACCCATGCTTGGCGAATATTTCCACTACGGTCTGCTTGCCGCCTTGGCAATCGCGCTGCTGGTCGCGGCTTTCACCGACCTGCGGCGGCGCCAGATCGACAATTGGCTCAACGCCGGCATCGCCTTGGCCGCGCCGCTGTTCTGGTGGTCGAGCGGCCTGTCGCTGTGGCCCGATGTGGCGCTGCAATTCGGCGTTGCGATCGGTGCCTTTGCCGTTTTCGCCGGCCTGTTCGCCCTGCGCATGATGGGCGGCGGCGACGTCAAGCTGCTGACCGCGCTGGCGCTGTGGATCGAGCCGACATGGTTTCTGCGCCTGCTGATCATGATGGCGCTGGTGGGCGGCGTGCTGACCCTGGTCATGGGTGCTTGGCATGTGATGCGCCGCCAGAAGCACAAGCTCGCCATTCCCTACGGCGTCGCGATTTCCTGCGCCGGCCTGTGGGTTCTGGGAACGCACTATCTGCCCGAAGCAGCCGGTTCGACCGGGCTGTTGGGATGAACCCGATTTTAACCACTTCGGACGTACGGACGAAAACCATACCCGCCCGCAAATCCGCGGGACTGCATGAGGGGGCTTGTTAAGCCATGGACAGGAAGAAGCTGATTCTGCTGATGGGCGCGCTGGTCATTGCGATCGGTACGGCGCTCGCCGCGCGTAGCATGTTCGCCGGGGCGGCCACGCCCGAGGTCGAAGCAGCTCCGCCGGTGCCGCAGGGCCCGAAGGTTCTCGTTGCGCAGCGTGCGCTGCCGACCGGCACGATCATCACCGCCGACGCAATCGGCTTCCAGCAGTGGCCGGAAGAGCTCGTGAAGGACGCCTACTTCATCGACGGCGAATCCGACATCAACAAGCTGCTCGGCACCGTCGTGCGCCATCCGATCACGGCCGGTGAGCCGGTGACCCAGGGCTCGCTCGTCGCGCCGGGCGACCGCGGCTTCCTCGCCGCCGCGCTCGGCCCGGGCATGCGGGCGGTCACCGTACCCGTTTCGGCCAAGACCGGTGTCGGCGGCTTCGTCTTCCCGGGCGACCGTGTCGACCTGGTGCTGACGCAGACGGTCAAGGGCGAAGGCGACCCGCTGAAGACGTCCGAAACCATCCTGCGCAACATCCGCGTGCTCGCCACCGACCAGTCGACCACCCAGGAAACCGTCGACGGCAAGACCGTGGTCCGCGCCTTCCGCACCGTCACGCTCGAAGTGACCCCCAAGATCGCCGAGAAGGTCGCCGTTGCGCAGACCATCGGCACGCTCAGCCTCTCGCTGCGCTCGATCGCGGACAACCAGAGCGAGCTCGAACAGGCGATTGCCTCGGGCAAGGTGAAGATCCCCGACAATGCCTCGCCGCAGGAAGAGGAAAAGCTGCTGCAGGCTGCGCTCAACCAGCCGAATGACGGCCCCTCGAGCTTCACCACCGGTGGCGACGTGTCGCGCTTCCAGCGCCGCTCCGTCCCGCGCGAAAGTGACGGTGCAGCCCCCAGCTACGGCGGTGCCGGCCCGGCGCAGGTCGCCGCCCCCACCGCACCGCCGCCGCCTTCCGGCCCGGTGGTCAACGTGACCCGCGGCAAAAACACCTCCAGCGTCATCATCACCAAGACCGGTGCGTTGACGGGAGCCGTCTCGGGCGGTGTCGGCCAGGCTGGCCGGACTCTGCCCGCCGCCGGCGCGACCCTGGTCGTGGGGTAAGACCATGCGTGTGAACATCCATAGTTTCGCGGCCAAGCCGGCCGGAAATCCGCAACCGAGGGGCAAGACCATGAAGCGTCGCCTTAATGCCAAGCTGCTACTTGCGAGCCTCGCCATTGTGCCGCTGACCGCGACACCGGCGAATGTGGCGAACGCGCAGGCCGTCGTCAGCCCCAAGCAGAGCATCGTGCTCTCGATCGGGCGTGGCGAACTGGTCAACGTGCCCGGCAACATGGCCGATGTGTTCATCGCCAACGATGCCGTCGCCGATGTGCAGATCAAGTCGCAGCGCCAGCTTTATGTGTTCGGCAAGGCGGGTGGCGAAACCACCGTCTATGCGAGCAATTCGGCGGGCGACATCATCTGGTCGGCCAATATCCGGGTCGGCTCGAACATCGACAGCATCGACCAGATGCTGGCGCTGGCGATGCCCGAAGCCAAGATCGCGGTCGCGACGATGGGCACCAACACCGTGCTGCTGACCGGCACCGTGGCCGCGCCGGAAGACGCCGCCGAGGCGGAGCGGCTGGTCAAGGCCTTCGTGGGCGATGACACCAATGTCATCAGCCGGCTGAAGATGGCGACACCGCTGCAGGTCAATCTGCAGGTACGCTTCGCCGAAGTCAGCCGTAGCTTCGTGCGCGCCATCGGCGCCAACCTGCTCAGCGTCGACCAGACCAGCGGGTTCAAATTCGGCATCACCAACGGCCGCGCCTTCTCGCCCAGCTACACGCCGGGCGGACCGGTCGGCGTGGGCGTCACCAAGGGTCCTGACGGCGGCACCGTCGTCACGGGAACCGGCAGCGGGACGACGCTGGGCTTCTTCGGGAAGTTCCTGGGGCTCGACCTGGGCAGCGCGCTCGACCTTGCCGAGCGTGAAGGTCTGGTGACTACGCTTTCGAACCCGAACCTCACCGCGCTTTCGGGCGAAACCGCCGACTTCCTCGCCGGCGGCGAATTCCCGATCCCGATCAGCCAGGGCCTTGGCTCGACCTCGATCGAATATCGCAAATATGGCGTCAGCCTGGCCTATACGCCGACGGTTCTCGCCAATGGCCGTATCTCGATCCGCGTGCGCCCGGAAGTTTCCGAACTTTCGAGCCAGGGCGCGGTGACTATCAACGGCTTCCAGATCCCGGCGCTGACCATCCGCCGCGCGGAAACGACCGTGGAACTCGGCTCGGGCCAGAGCTTCATGATCGCCGGACTGATGAGCAACAACGCCCAGCGCACAATCGACAAGGTGCCGGGCGCGGGCGAAGTGCCGATCCTGGGCAATCTGTTCCGCTCCAGCGAATTCCGCCGCGGCGAAACCGAGCTGGTGATCATCGTCACGCCGTACCTGGTCAATCCGGTGGACGAGAAGGACATCCACCTGCCGACCGACGGCTACAACGCGCCGAACGAAGCGCAGCGCCTGCTCGGCATGCAGGACAATGCCGGCGTGTCGGGCGCTACCCGCCCGATGCCGACGACGCAGGATCGCGACGCTCCGCCGCCGCAGATTTCGCGGATCGACCCGGCCGCCGTGCTGCCGACCGGCAGTGACAACGACGCTGCCCAGGGCGGCAAGAAGTCGCGCAAGACGCAGCGCCGTGCAGATGCCGATAGCGCTGCCGCGCCCGGCTTCAGCTTCTGATCGAGAAAGGTGAGAACGATGCCCAACGCCATCAATCGCAAATTCGCGGGCGCGCTTGCCCTCTCGCTTGCTCTCGGTCTCGGGGCCTGCGGCGGGATGCCGACCAACGCTTCGCTCTATTCGACCAAACAGCCGGTCGTCGAACGCACCAATTATGCGCTCGACCTGCGTAGCAGCCCCAGCGGGCTGACCATCCCCGAACAACAGCGGCTTGCCGGCTGGTTCGAGGCGATGGACCTGCGCTACGGCGACCGCGTCTCGATCGACGATCCGGCCATGAGCCCCGCCACGCGCGAGGCGATTTCGACCATCGCATCGCGTCACGGCATCCTGGTCAGCGAAGGCGCACCGGTCACTTCGGGCTATGTCCAGCCGGGCACCGCGCGCGTGATCATTACCCGTTCGAGCGCTTCGGTGCCGGGTTGCCCCGACTGGTCCGCCAAGTCCGAAGCCAATCTCGGCAATGCCACCTACCCCGGCTACGGCTGCGCGGTGAACGGCAACCTCGCCGCGATGGTCGCCAACCCCGAAGATCTGGTCAGTGGCCAGAAGGGCAATGGCGAGACCGTGGTCATGAGCTCGACCAAGGCAATCGATTCCTATCGCCAGCAGACCCCGACCGGACAGGGCGGGCTGAAGGCGGCCAGCGCAACGGGAGGTAAGTAAGCATGAACGCGCCCTGGAAACCCGGACTGCCGGGCAACCGCGACCCGTTTGCCGCATTCATCTGCGACGAAACCGCGCTGGACGTGCTGCGTCCGGTGGTCATCGAGATGGGCTGGCAGCCCGAGAAATGCGCCAAGGGCGGGCTGCGCAATGCCGTCCAGTCGCTCTCGGTCACCGCGAGCCCGAACATCCTGATGGTCGACCTGTCCGAAAGCGGTGACCCGCTGAACGACATCAATGCGCTGGCCGAGGTTTGCGAACCCGGCACGGTGGTGATCGCGGTCGGCCAGGTGAACGATGTGCGCCTCTATCGCGACCTGCTCGCGAGCGGCATCCACGATTACCTGCTCAAGCCGCTGTCGGCCGGGCAGCTGCGGGATTCGCTGAACCAGGCGCAGGCCGTGTTCAGTGCGCCCCGCGCCAGCGATCCGGATGCCGCCAAGCGCCACATCGCCACTGCGGTGGTGGGGACGCGCGGCGGTGTGGGTGCTTCGACCCTGGCGACCTCGCTCGCCTGGCTGTTCAGCGCCGA
>JACXVD010000057.1 GCA_014763545.1 Sphingomonadales bacterium | reverse complement strand
AAATCTCGACGCGACTTTCACCACCTGAACTACCCCAAAGCGTCGTCGAGTCCGGGCAGAAAATGCGGCAGAACCGCGCCGGTCATTCGTTCCCTTGCCTCACCCGGCAGCCCAGCGGCTGGCCGGGGTGGAGGTGCGTGAGGGCGCGCTTGCGCAGGCGGCCTAATGCGCCATCGCCAGCCTGGCGCGCTGGGCGGGGGCGGAGAGCAATTCGCCCGCGCCCTCCGCCAGCACCGCGCCCAGCAGCGCCAGCGCCATCGCGACGCAGGCAAATTCGAACATCCGGCCCCAGCGGGCGCTGGCGGCGGCGCGGTCGGCAATGTCCTGCGCGGTGGGCAGGCTCTTGCCCGGCGGGCGCGGGGCGGTGCGGCGCTCGATCCGGTTGACGGTGCAGGGCGGGCGACGGCGGTGGCTGTCGTCGGCCAGCGCGGCGAGGTCGATCGCATCCTGCGCCAGCACGCCGAAGCGGTCGCAGCTGGCCCAGCGGACCTGCGCGACGATCACGTTGGAGCCGCGCCGGATCTCGATGAACTCGCCCCGGCGCGGCGGGCGGCGGCCCTGCGCCATCAGCCCCTTGCGCGAGACGTTGAGGATCATCACGTCGGACCAGGCGCCGTCGTGGTTGAGCCGCGCGGCCAGACGGACCGGCTTTCGTGCTTCGCGTGGCGGATAATGCGCCATGTCGCGCCTCCCTTGGCTTGGTGGGAGACTGACAGCCAAGGGTTAGGGTGGGCATGGCGCAGCCCTAGGCAGGACTACCTAATCCGGTGCCTATCGCGTTGACGCACAAAGAAAAACCCCTCCCGCAAAGGGGAGGGGCAAGGGTCCACTCACTTTCGAGAGAGAGGGGAAGGAAACTTAGCGGCTGGCCATGCGATAGCCGGTGTCGACCGCGCCGGGCAGCGGCTTGCCGTCTGCCCAGGCGATGCAGCCCTGGCTGCGGGCCTTCAGCTTGCCGCACATGCTGGCGGCGCTGGCTTGCTGGAAACCACCGGCGGAGACGCGGTAATAGGTCTTGCCGCGCACCTTCGCCTCGGTGATCACCATCTGGTAATCGGTCAGTTCGGGCCATTTGGCGGCATAGATGCCCCATGCGCGGCGCGCGCCCTGTTCGCTGGCGAAAGAGCCGAGCTGGATCAGATGGCTGCCATTGGCCTGCGCCACCGGGCTGCCGGCATCGGCCACCCGGCCAGAAGCGCGCGGCTGCGCGCGGCTGGCGGTGGCAGGCACCGCGCCGTAGCGGGCAGGCGTGGTCTGCACCACCGGCTTGGCAGTGAAGCGCACCGTATCCGCCGCGAGCGCGACCGGGGTGTTGCCGGTCGGTGCCGGGGCATGGAACGCCTCTTCGAAGCTGGCCGGTTCGGCGGTCTGCGGTGCCTGGTAGGCGGCGATATTGACTGCGGGCACGGCCTTCACGCCGTCCTCGTCCTGCGCCGGGGTCGCGACCACGGCGACCGGTTCGTCGCGATAGGCCAGCGCGGGCAGTTCGCCGCCCGCCTGCTCGGTGGCCTGTTCCGCCTGCGCCAGCGGCACCAGTGCGGAAGCTTCGGAGGCGAGCTGTTCGGCGCTCGGGAAATTGGCCAGCGCCAGCTGGGCCGGCTGGCCGCTGTCGCCGCGCAGCGGCACGGACAACAGGCCGGCGACCCGCTGCTGGAAATTCTCGGGCGCCGCGCGCGAGGCCCACTGGCCGAGGCGTTCGTCCACCTGCGCGGGCGATACGTCTTCGGCGGCCATGATGCGGGCCGAGCGCCAGTCGCCCTTCAGCGCGAAGGCATAGGCGAGGTTCTGGCGAACCTTGGGCGTGTTCTCGCCGCTGCGCAGCGTGTTGGACAGGATCTGGACGCCGCGGTCGGCATCGCCTGCCAGCGCCAGCGCCAGGCCGAGGTCGGCCGGGGCGATTTCGTCGCGCCAGTCGTTCAGCACGGCGATCGCGGTGGCATTGTCGCCCATCGCGGTCTTGGCCAGGGCATAGGACAGCGCGGTGCGCGGCGAATTGTCGCCCAGCTTCATCGCATCGTCGAAACTGGTGGCGGCAGACTGGAACCGGCCGGCCTCCATGTAGGCGGCGCCCAGCATCGCGCGATAGGCGGCGTTGCGCGGGTCGGCCATCACGGCAGCTTCGGCGTTGCTGATCGCCACGTCGGTCTTGCCCTTGGCGAGTGCGGTCTGCGCCTTGCTGGCGGCAAGGTCGGCGCGCGGCCCCTGCGTGGCACAGCCGCCGAGGGCGGTCGTGGCGAGCGCAGTGGCGAGTGCCAGGCTGACATAGCGCGTGCGATTGGCGTTCCGGTTCATGGTCTCACTCCCTGTTGGGCCCCCTCAGCGCCGCTTGACCTGCGCGGCGAGCGATTCGAGTTCGTCGATGTCGGCCAGCAGCGTGTCGAGTGCCTCGGTCACGATCTGCTGGGCGCTGCGATTGCGGATGGTGCAGGCCAGCCGCAGCTTGAGATGCCGCGATTCGTCCAGCCGCAGGGTAAAGGCGGCACGCTTGCCACGGCTGCGGGCCGGGGCTTTCGGTGCCCTGGTGCGTTCCGGGGTGCGTTCGGGGGTCCGTTCGGCTTTCGGTTCGGATGTCCGTTCGGGCCGCGATTTCGCGGGGACGGCGGCGATCGCCGGGGTGAAATGTTCGGCCATGGCTTCGCGCTGGCGCACGACGGCAGGCTTTTCGGCAGCCACTTCCGCCAGTTCGGCCGCGGCGGCGAGATCCTGTTCCTGGGCTTCGGCAGCGGTTTCCGCATTGGCCGGCGAGGGCGTCAACGGCACGATCTGCGCGGGCTGGTGGTCGTGGGCGTCTTCGTCGCCCATGTCGTTCCAGCCCAGATCGTCGAAATTTTCCTCGCTGATCGCCATCGGCGACAGCGCACCCAGCTGCGGGCGCATGGCCGGCTTGGCGCCGCCCTTGCGGGCCAGCAGCGATGGGCCGAGCGAGGCGAAATTGGCTTCGGACATTGCGGGCGGCCCCTTACTGGGCCACCCGGCGGCCGAAACCGCCCGCGGGGCGCTGGATACCCGGAGTCGCCGCGACCGGGGCACCCGGGGCAGCGAACACGGTGCGGCGGAAATTCTTTTCCAGGCGATCCGAGATATAGTTCCACAGCGCGGTGACTTCGGCGGCGCTGCGGCTTTCCGGATCGACTTCCATCACCGTGCGGCCGTCGATCATCGAGGCGGCATAATCGGTGCGGTGGTGCAGGGTGATCGGGGCGACGGTGCCGTGCTGCGACAGGGCGACAGCGGCTTCCGAGGTGATCTTCGCCTTGGGGGTGGCGGCGTTGACCACGAAGATCAGCGGCTTGCCGGCGCGTTCGCACAGATCGACCGTCGCGCCCACGGCGCGCAGATCGTGCGGGCTGGGGCGCGTCGGCACCACGATCAGTTCGGCCACCGAGATGACCGACTGGATCGCCATGGTGATCGCGGGCGGCGTGTCGATGACCGCCAGCTTGAAACCCTGCTGGCGCAGGATCTGCAAATCGCTGGCGAGGCGCGCCACGGTGGTCTGCGCGAAGGCGGGATATTCCGCCTCGCGTTCGTTCCACCAGTCGGCGAGCGAACCCTGCGGGTCGATGTCGATCAGCACGACCGGGCCGGCGCCGGCGCGCTGCGCCTGCACCGCAAGGTGCCCGGACAGGGTGGTCTTGCCCGATCCACCCTTCTGTGAAGCCAAAGCCAGTACACGCAAGGCGTGGTCCCCCTTCAATTCGACACGCCCATGCGCATCGCTGGAAATCCTTCTGAACGGGGGATCGCAGGATACCCCTAATTTTGGGTTAACGAGGATTGTCCGCGAGCACGCAATTTGCGCCTGCGAAACGGATTTCGGCTCGGAAACCCTTTGCTAACGGCTCGTTCACTATATCATCGCGCAGGCCGCATTGCCGAAGGACCCGCGCAAGAGATGAAACCTGCCGCTGCCCGTTTGTTTGCCATCGCCCTTTGTGTGGCGGGATGTTCGGCTGGCCTCGCCACGCCTGCGCTGGCCGATGTCAAGGCCGGGGTCGATGCCTGGAGCGAGGGCGACTATGCCCGCGCCGTGGCCGAGTGGAAGGGGCCGGCCGCAGCGGGCGATGCCGATGCGCAATTCAACCTCGCGCAGGCCTATCGCCTGGGGCGCGGGGTCGCGGCGGATACCAAGCAGGCCGAAGCCTATTATGCCAAGGCCGCTGCGCAGGGCCATCTGAAGGCGGCGGACAATTACGGGCTGCTGCTGTTCCAGGACGGGCGCCGCGAGGAGGCGATGCCCTATATCAAGAACGCCGCCGAGCGCGGCGATCCGCGCGCGCAATATCTGATGGGCATCGCCTATTTCAACGGCGACCTCGTGCCGCGCGACTGGGTGCAGGCCTATGCGCTGATGACGCTGGCCAATTCCGCCGGGCTGCCGCAGGCCAAGCCCGCCTTGCAGCAGATGGACAGTTACGTGCCGCTGGAACAGCGCCAGCAGGCGCAGGCGCAGGCGATCGAAATCAAGCGCGATGCGGATGCGAAGCGCGCCAGCCAGATGGCGGCGGCGGACCTCGGGCGGGGGCAGCCTGTCTCGCTCGCGGCGGCCGATGTTGCAGCAGCTGGTGCGCCTGCCGCTTCGGGCAAGCCGCTGCCCAGTGCGAGCACGCGCATGCCGCAGCCGATCGAGACGGCACCGGTGCCCCCCTCGGTCGTCCCGGCGGAAACCGCGCTGGCAGAGGCGCGCCGGGTGACCGGCACCGCCAGCCCGGCGCAGGCCGGGGCCGATTACGCGGGCGGAGGTGCCCCCGCCGCCGTGCCTGCTGCCGTGCCTGCTGCCATACCTGCTGCTGCCGAACAGCGTCCGCGCCCGGGCCGCGTCTCGGGCGTGACGACCGCCGGGGTCGCCGCCGATGCCGCAGCGGCGCGCACACCGGCGCCCAGGCCTGCGCCCGCGCCCGCACCCGCTCCGGCACCTGCCGCCGCGACCGGCAGCGGACCGTGGAAGATCCAGCTCGGCGCCTTCTCGGTTGCGGGCAATGCCGACAAATTATGGCGCCAGCTGTCGGGCCGCAGCGAGCTGGCCGGGGCGACCAAGCTGACCGTTCCGGCAGGCAAGCTGACCAAGCTGCTGGCGGGCGGCTTCGCCACGCGCGAAGCGGCGCAGGCGGCCTGCAATGCGCTGTCGCGCGCGGGCCATTCCTGCCTCGTCACCCGCTGAGCGCAGTTCGATTCCACCAAATGCGATAGCGCGTCGATCGGCGCGCTTTCCCCGTTGCGCCAAGCTGCTAGCTAGGTCCGTCAGGGGGAAGGGCAGGCGATGGACGAATCGACACAGTTGCAGGCGGCGGCAACGCCCGACATGGACCAGCCGGTGCTGCCCGTCGGGGCGGAGCGGCTGGTTACGCTCGACTTCATTCGCGGCATCGCGGTGCTGGGCATATTGTTCGCCAACATCACCGCCTTCGGCCACAGCTTCATGGTCTATTCCTGGCCGCCCGCCATGCCCGGCGGGCCGAACGAGGCCGACAAGCTGGTCTGGCTGCTGCAATATGTGCTGATCGACCACAAGATGCGCGGGTTGTTCACCCTGCTGTTCGGCGCGGGGATGATGCTGTTCGTGGAGAAGGCATGGGCGCGCGGGGCGGGGCGCTGGCTGCAGTTTCGCCGCCTGCTGTGGCTGCTGGTGTTCGGCATGATCCATTTCTACTTCATCTGGTTCGGCGACATCCTGCAGCTTTATGCCGTGTGGGGGATCGTGGCGCTGACGATGATGCGCTGGAAGGCCAAGACCCAGCTGTTGGTGGGCCTTGCGCTCTATGGCCTGGGCACGCTGGCGATCGGCGGGGGGCTGGGCGCGAATTACTATTTCGCCACCCACCCAGCCGCCGCCGCGACCATGTCGAAGGAAAATCGCGAACGGATGGCCAATGCCGAAAGCAAGGCGCTGGAAGGGGTGCGCGAGGACGTCGAACTCTACACCACCGGGGGCTATGCCGCCTTCGTGCGGCACCAGGTGGTGGACCAGAGCGTGGAGAATTTCTCCGGCCTGGTGTTCGGCGTGATCGAAACGCTCAGCCTGATCCTGATCGGCATGGCGCTGTATCGTTTCGGTTTCTTCAGCGGGGCACTCGATCCGGGGCAGATGCGCCTGTGGGGCTGGATCGGGCTGCTCAGCGGCGGGCTGGTCTCGCTGGCGCTGGGGCTGGTCGCCTATTGCGCCGACTTCCCCTTCTTCCTGACCTTGCTGGTGTTCGAAGGGCTGTTCATGATCCCGCGGCTCGCCTTCGTGCTCGGGCTGGCCTCGCTACTGGTGCTGTGGGCGCCGCGCGCCGCGCAAGGGTGGCTGGGGGTGCGGCTGGTGGCGACAGGGCGGATGGCGTTTTCCAACTATCTCGGCATCTCGATCGTGATGCTGTTCGTGTTCCACGGCTGGGCGCTGGGCCTCTATGGCCAGCTGCACCGGCTGGCGCTGTTCGGCATCGTGCTGGCGGCATGGGCGGTGATGCTCGGCTGGTCGAAACCGTGGCTGGAGCGGTATCGCTACGGCCCGCTCGAATGGCTGTGGCGCTGCCTGACCTACTGGCAGCTGTTCCCCTTCCGCCGATGATTGCCCTTGTTATTGCGAATAAGTCGCATTAGTATCCTGTCCATCGGCGGCAGGAGAAACTGCGATGTATGTCTGCGTGTGCAACGCGATCCGGGAATGCGAACTTCGCGCAGCGGCACGGCGCGTGCCGGGCAATGCCGAAGCCGTCTATGCCGCGCTCGGCAAGAAGCCGGATTGCTGCCAGTGCCTCGACGATGCCGAATATCTGCTGCTCGAAGAACGCGAAATGGCCTTGGACAACGCGGCCCTGTGCTGATCGCCCGCGCCGGGTGAATGCGGCGCCCCGCCAGCATCTGCCCCGGCTTGCCACCCGCCAACCCACCTTCCATACAGTGTTGCTGCCCATACAGTGTTGCTGCGTCCGCATGCCGGATTGCCGCCAGCCAGGAGAATCGCAATGAAGGGCGACGACAAGGTCATCGAATTCCTCAACAAGGCACTGACCAACGAGTTGACCGCCATCAACCAGTATTGGCTGCACTATCGCGTGCTGGCCGACTGGGGGATCAAGAAGCTGGCCGATTACGAGCGGCACGAATCGATCGACGAGATGAAACACGCCGATGTGCTGGCGGAACGGATCCTGTTCCTTGGCGGGCTGCCCAATTTCCAGGCGATCCATCGGCTCAAGGTCGGCGAGAATGTCGAGGAAATCCTCAAGGCCGATCTCGCGGTGGAGCTCGAGGCGATCCCGCTGCTGCGCGATGCGATCGAATATTGCGAAAGCGTGCGCGACTACGTCAGCCGCGACCTGTTCGCCGATATTCTGTCGAGCGAAGAAGAGCATGTCGATTTCCTCGAAACGCAATTCGACATGATCGCGCGCATGGGATTGCCGAATTACGTGCAGTTGCAGAGCGAGGCCGCAGGCGAGGGCTAGGCCCGGCGCTGGCCCGCTCGACGCCGAACGATTGCGTCACGCCGAATTGCGGTTATGACGCGCGGCCATGAGGGGCCGTTTCGCTTCATTCAACCGGGCCTGGCCGATGGTGCTGGTCGCGGCAGCGTTGCTGCTGCGCATCGCCGTGCCGGCCGGCTGGATGCCCGAACGCGACAATGACGGGGCGATGCAGATCACCCTGTGTACCGGCTATGGGCTGGTGCAGGCGTGGGTCGACGAAGACGGCAAGCTGCATCGCGGTTCTCCCGACGATGACGGCAAGAGCAAGGCGCCCGATCATTGCCCCTTCACCGCCGCCGCCGCATCGCTGGCGCTGGCGGCACAGCCGACCCTGCCCGAACCGCCGGTGCAGCTGCGGGAAATCCCCGCACCCGAACGCCTTGCAACGATCCCCGGTCGCGGGCTGGCGGCACCGCCGCCGCCGCCCACGGGGCCACCCGCACTCGCCTGATAGCCCACCACCGGCCGCGTAACCGCGCGGCCCGCTATCCCTTGCCGCGCCCCGATCGGAGTGCCGGCAGACAGTCGAGTATCATTCATGAATTTCCGCATCTCCGCCGCACCTGCGGCCTCTCTTGCCGCGCTTGCCGTGGCGCTCTGTTCCTCGCCCGCCTTCGCCGATGAAGGCACCGACCCGCTGACCGACATCATCATCGTCAACGGTGCGCGCGAAACGCCCGTGACGGACGAGATCGCCGCCGACAGCGCGCCGGTGGTGGCGCCCGATGCCGCCGGGCTCGTTGCCCGCGCGCCCGGTGCGGCGCTGATCGACAATGGCGCCCTGTCGGGCCAGGTGCAGTATCACGGCAGCTTCGGCGACCGGGTGCTGGTGCGCATCGACGGCCAGCGTTTCAGCTCGGGCGGACCCAATCTGATGGACCCGCCGCTGCATTATGCCCCGATGGTGCTGGTCGACCATATCGAGCTCGATCGCGGCGTCAGCCCGGTCAGCAAGGGGCCGGGCGAAGCAGGCGGCGTCAACGCCGTGCTCAAGCATGTCGATTTCACCGACGGCAAGGCGTTCCAGCCGCGCGTCGATGTCGGTGCGCTCTACCGCTCGGTCGATGACAGCTATGCCGTGGGCGGCGTGGTGGGCCTCGCCAGCCAGAACTGGCGCATGGGCGTGATCGCCGCGCATGAAGAGGGCAGCGATTATCGCTTCCCCGGCGGGCGGGCGAGCCCGACCAGCTTCACCCGCGACACCTATGGCGCCGAAGTGGGCTTCCGCAGCGGGCCGGGCGAATTGTCGCTCAGCTACCGGCGGCAGGAAACGGGGCCGACCGGCAACCCGCCGTTCCCGATGGACATCGTCTATTTCCACACCGATTTCCTGCGCGCCGACGCCAAGCTGCAGCTGGCGGACGGGATTCGGCTGGAGGCCGGGCTGGGCCATGTCGCGGTGCGCCACCTGATGGATAATTTCAGCCTGCGCCCGGCGATGAACCCGATGATGCTGCGCGCGACCTATGCCGATGCCGACACGATGACGGCGGATGCCGCGGTCCATTTCACCACCGGGATCGGCACGATTTCGCTCGGCGGCGATATCGAAACCGGCGACAAGCAGGTGACGATCACCAACCCGGCCAACCCGGCCTTCTTCATCGCCTCGCAGAACCGGGTCGCGACCACTCGCAGCGGCGGCTTCGCCCAGTGGCGCGGCGGCTTCGGTGTGGTGGAGAGCGAGATCGGCGTGCGGGTCGATCACTACACGATGCGCGCCGGGGCGCCCGAACTGGGCAGCGCGGTGCCGATGGCACCGGTGATGCTGGCCAATGCCTTCGCCGTATCGGACCGTGACCGGTCGGATACGACATTCGACGTGGCGGCGCGGTTCTGGGCCGATCTGGGTGCGGTTCGCCCGCGCCTGACGCTGGCGCGCAAGACGCGCGTGCCCAGCGCGCTCGAACGGTTCAGCTGGCTGCCGACCGAGGCGAGCGCCGGGCTGGCCGACGGCAATATCTATGTCGGCAACCCGCTGCTCAAGCCTGAGACGATGTGGATTGCGGAGGCCGGGGTCGATGTCGAAACCGGCGGCCTGTATATGCGACCGACGATCTATTACCGGCGGGTGGACGATTACATCCAGGGCGTGCCGTTCGATGCGACCCCGGGCGTGATCGACAGCACGGTGGAAATGGTCGCCAATATGAACGGCGATGCCACCCCGCTCAAATGGGCGAATGTCTCGGCCGAACTCTACGGCGCGGATATCGACTTCGGCGCGAAGCTGATCGGGCCGCTGCGGGTGGACGGGGTCGCCAGTTACGTGCGCGGCAAGCGGCGCGACATTGCCGACAACCTCTATCGCATCGCCCCGCCCAACATCCGCCTGGGGCTGACCTGGGAAGTGCAGGGCTGGTCGCTGACCGCCGAGGGCCATGCGGTGGCGAAGGAGGACAAGGTGTCCGCCACCAATTCGGAAACCCCGACCGGCGGCTACGTCCTCGCCAATATCTACGGCGGGATGGAACTGATGCGCGGCGTGCGGTTGGATGCCGGGGTCGAGAACCTGTTCGACCGCTATTATGTCGAACATCTCGCCGGATATAACCGGGCGGCGGGGTCCGACGTTGCGGTGGGGGCGCGCATGCCCGGCACCGGGCGCAGCGCCTTCGTGCGCCTGCGGGTCAGCTACTGATCGCGCGGCGGGGCGCCGGTGCCGCTGCGCCGGACGCCCCGCCGATTGCGCATCACGAACTGACGATCCACACCGCGCCGGTGCCGTCGCCGCATTTGCGCAGCGTGGCCAGCTTGCGGGTGCCGTCATGCAATTCGGCGATCCCGCCGTCGAGGTTCATGCCCGCCACCACCAGCGCGGCGGCAACGTCCGGCGTGTGGAAGTCGACCGGCGCGCTGCCGTCCTTGTGCGAGATGATCACCGAATAATCGCCCATGAGAACCACTCCTCACTGCACCCCGATGGCTGCGGAGTAGGCGAGCGGACCTGACTGTACGGCAACGAAACACAGTGAATCGCAGCCGTTACGGCGATACGTGGTTTCCCCGCGCCGGAATGCGCGGGGCAGCTCGGCTCAGCTCTTGGCGAAGGGGTTTTTCGGGCTTTTGAGCACCACCCGCACCGGCACCGCGTCGAACCCCAGGTTCTTGCGGATGCCGTTGACGAGATAGCGTTCGTAGCTCTTGGGCAGCATGTCCAGCCTGGTGCCGAACACCACGAAGCGCGGCGGGCGGGTGCTCGCCTGGGTGATGTAGCGCAGCTTGATCCGCTTGCCCTTGGGCGCGGGCGGCGGGTTGGCAGCCAGCGCATCGTCGAACCAGCGGTTGAGCGCGGCGGTGGGCACGCGCTTCGACCAGCTGGCGCGGATTTCGAACGCGGCGGCGAGCATCGTGTCGAGCCCCTTGCCGGTTTTCGCGCTGACCGCGAACAGCGGCAGGCCGCGCACCTGCGCCAGCCCTTCGTCCAGCGCCGCGCGGACCCCGTTGAACAGGGCAGAGGCGTCTTCCGCCACGTCCCACTTGTTGATCGCGATCATCAGCGCGCGGCCTTCCTGCAGCACCATGTCGGCGATCTTGAGATCCTGGTGTTCCAGCCCGCGGGTCGCGTCGAGCAGCAGCACGACCACCTCGGCGAAGTCGATCGCCCGCCGGGCATCGGCCACCGAGAGTTTCTCGAGCTTTTCGGTCACCTGTGCGCGCTTGCGCATCCCGGCGGTGTCGATCAGGCGGATATCGCGCTGCTCGCCGCTGGCCGGATCGGTCCAGTGCCAGTCGACCGCGATCGAATCGCGGGTGATGCCCGCTTCCGGGCCGGTCAGCAGGCGGTCTTCGCCCAGCAGGCGGTTGATCAGGGTGGACTTGCCCGCATTGGGGCGCCCGACGATCGCCAGCTTGAGCGGGCCGAGCGGCTTGTCGTCCTCTTCGTCGCCTTCGGCAGCGGCGGCCGCAGCCGCAGCTTCGGCGGCCTCCAGCTCGGCTTCGTGTTCCTCGCTCTTCTCGCCGATGATCGGCCACAGCGCGTCGAACAGCTCCACCACGCCTTCGCCATGTTCGGCGCTGATCGCGCAGGGTTCGCCAAAGCCGAGCGAATAGGCTTCGAGCACGCCGGCATTGCCCGCCGCACCTTCGGCCTTGTTGGCGACCATCACGACCGGGATCGTCTGCCCGCGCAGCCAGCGGGCGATTTCCTCGTCCAGCGGAGTCACGCCCACGCGCGCGTCGATCACGAACAGCGCGACATCGCCCCCTTCGAGGCTGACTTCGGTCTGCTTGCGCATCCGCCCGGGCAGGCTGTGCGGATCTTCGTCTTCCCAGCCGGCGGTGTCGACGATGGTGAAGTCCATCCCCGCGATCGAGGCATCGCCCATGCGCCGGTCGCGGGTGACCCCCGGCTGGTCGTCGACCAGCGCGAGCTTCTTGCCGACGAGCCGGTTGAACAGGGTCGACTTGCCGACATTCGGCCGCCCGATGATGATCACTTGCGGAAGCATCGCGTGCAGGTGGCGCTTCCCGCCGCACTTGGCAAGCGCGAAGCGGGTTTGCGGGCTGCACGCGCGGCAGCGGGCAAACATGGCTAATTTGCGTTAACCTTGCCCGGCAGGCCGTTGCTAACCCTGTCGCGCCATGGTGGCGCCATGCACAAGCTCTCACACTTTGCGGTCGTTGCTGCGCTTTGCCTGCCCTCGCTGGCCGATGCGAAAAGCGCCATCGGCATCGGCGACAGCCAGCCCGGCAGCGTGCGTGGCGGCGGCGTTGCCGCCGAATTGCCGCCCTATTTGCAATGCGTGCCCTATGCCCGGCAGACATCCGGCGTGCAGATCTATGGCGATGCCAACACTTGGTGGGACCAGGCCGCCGGGCGCTATCAGCGCGGCACCCAGCCGAAGCTGGGCGCGGTGATGGTGTTCCAGCCGCATCGCAACATGGTGCTGGGGCATGTCGCAACCGTGACGCGGATCATCGATTCGCGCACCGTACTGCTCAGCCACGCGAACTGGTCGCCGATCGACGGGCGGCGCGGGCAGATCGAACGCGATGTGCGCGCGGTGGACGTCTCGCCCGGCAACGACTGGAGCGAAGTGCGGGTGTGGTACGATCCGATCCAGGCGCTGGGGACCACGCGCTGGCCGCTGGCGGGCTTCATCTACAACAAGCCGGAAAAGGGCGGGGCACCGATCCTGCTGGCCAGCGCGCCGCGCAGCGACCGGGTGGCGCTGGCCGCGCCGATGCGCAGTGTTCCGGCCGCCCAGTCGCAGCCCCAGTCCCAATCCCGGCCGCAGCCCCAGCAACTGGCCCAGCGTGCCGGCAGCTCACGCGCGTTCGAGCAGGCATTCGGCAGCGGCTTTGCCGCACCGGCGCCGCAAGCCAAGCAGCTGGCGGCACCCCGGCAGAAGACGATGGCGAGGCAGCTCGACCGGTCGCAGCCCAGGCCGCTGGCCAAACCACTATCGGCACCGGCGCAGCGCGATCCGCTGGCCGCCGCCGTGGCGCTGTACGACAATTGAACTGAGATAAAACCGGGCGCGCTGTCACGCGCCAGCAGGAATTCGTCGGCATGGCCCGGCGAAGGAGGGGCGGGTCGCCCGTTTGAGCCGGCCGAGAACCCGTGAGATTGTCGCGGCCTGCCCCTTCCAACCTTCGCGGCGAATGCCGACTGGCGCCTGCGGCTAAGCCTTGGCGACGGGGGCGTCTTCGCCCAGATCCTCGTACCATGCCTCGACCGGGCCGCTGAGCTTGAGCGTCAGCGGGTTGCCCTTGCGATCCATGGTCTTGCCTGCCTGCACGCGCACCCAGCCTTCGGAGATGCAATATTCCTCGACATTGGTGCGCACCGTGCCCTTGAACCGGATGCCCACGCCGCGCTGCAGCTTTTCGGCATCGAACCAGTCGCTGCGCGGGTTGATCGCCAGCCGGTCGGGCGGCACATCGGCGCCGGTGGACGTGGTGGGGGCGGGGGTTGCTTCGGGCGTGGTGTCTTCGGTCATGGCCGCGCCCTAATCCGCCGCCTGCAACCGCGCAACTGCAAAGGCGACGGTCGGCAAGACCCGCACCGCCGCACTATTGCGGCTGCGCGGGCAGCTCGATCGGCGAGGTCGCCGGGCGGATCGTATCGGGGGTGTGCGGGGCAACCTCGTCCGGCTGGGCCGGTGG
>JACXVD010000056.1 GCA_014763545.1 Sphingomonadales bacterium | reverse complement strand
GCGCGGATTGTCCAGGCCCACCGGCTTCATCGGGCCGAAGCGCAATGTGTCCACCCCGCGCGCCGCCATCACCTCGATCGGCATGCAGCCTTCGAAATAAGGTGTGTCGGCTTCCCATTCGCGGAACTCGGTCTTCTCGCCGTCAATCAGCCCCTGGTGGAAGGCGAGGTACTGCTCCTTCGTCATCGGGCAATTGATGTAATCCTTGCCGTCGCCGCCTGCCGGATCCACCTTGTTCCAGCGGCTCTGGAACCACGCCTTGTCCATGTCGATGCTGTCGCGGTGCACGATAGGCGCGATCGCATCGAAGAAGGCCAGCCGTTCCTCGCCGGTCGCAGCCACGATGCTAGCAGCGAGCGCCTGTGCCGTAAGCGGCCCGGTGGCGACGATGGTCGGGCCATCGGTGGGCAGCGCATCCACCCGCTCGCGCACAATCGCGATGTTCGGATGCTGGCTCAGCGCCTTTTCGACCTCGGCGGAAAAAGCATCGCGATCCACTGCCATGGCGGAACCGGCGGGCACGCGCGCCACTTCGCCGGCACGCATGATCAGCGAATCCAGCTGGCGCATTTCGTAATGCAGCAGGCCGACCGCATTCTTCTCATCGTCGTCGGAGCGGAAGGAGTTGGAGCACACGAGTTCGGCCAGCCCGTCACCCTGGTGTGCCGGGGTGGTGCTGCCGCTGCCGCGCATTTCGGACAGGCGCACCTTGAAGCCGCGCTGTGCGAGCTGCCACGCAGCCTCGCTGCCGGCCAGCCCGCCGCCGATAATGTGGATGTCGTGGGTCATGGCTGCGCCCCTATGCTTGCCGCCCGGCGCGTTCAAGGCCAATAAGCTGCATGCCCAAGCGCGCCCTGATCGAACACCGGCCCTTCCTGCTCGCGAGTATCGCTGCAGCGATCGCCTTCTATTTCCTGCGCGATGCGGCCTTGCCCGATCTGGTCAAGATGCTGGTGAAGGGCGCGGGGGTCGGGCTGCTGGCCGCCTATGCGCTGGCCCGGTTCAAGGGGCCGGATGCACGCTGGATCGCGCTGGTGATGGCACTGGGCGCGGCAGGCGACATCGCTATCGAGTTGTGGCTGGAAGTGGGCGGGGCGCTGTTCTTTCTCGGCCACCTCGTCGCCATCGCTTTCTACCTGCGCTTTCCACGCCCCCGGCGCAGTGCCAGCCAGCTGGCGCTCGCGGCAGTGCTGCTGGTGCTAACCCCGCTGCTGTGCTGGTTGCTGAGCGGCGGCAATGCCGGTGTGACCCTGTACGGGCTGGGGCTGGGCGGGATGGCCGCCAGCGCATGGCTCAGCCGCTTCCCGCGCTATCGCGTGGGTATCGGGGCGGTGATGTTCGTCGCCAGCGACCTGCTGATCTTCAGCCGGATGGGGCCGGTCGATCTCGGCATCCTGCCCTGGGTGCTGATCTGGCCACTGTACTATTTCGGCCAGTTCCTCATCTGCACCGGCGCGATCCAGCAATTGCGGCGCGAACACCGCGCCTGATCGCGCCGCGCTCGCCGGGCCGGACGATTACTCGTCCGGCTGCGGGTCGTCGCGCACCGGATTATTCGGAATTTCGGTTTCTTCCGACGTGCGCGCGGCCATTTCCTCGGCGATGGCTTCTTCGGCGGCGTTTTCCGGTTCTTCCTCTTCGTCCAGCCGCACCGCGCTGACGATGGTCTCGTTCTCGGCGACGTTGAACAGCCGCACCCCGGCGGTGTTGCGGCCGAGTACGCGCAGCGTGTCGAGCCCGATGCGGATCAGTTTCGCCTGGTCGGTGACCAGCATCAGCTGATCCTGCGTGGTAGCCGTGAAGCTCGCCACGACCGGGCCGTTGCGTTCGATATTGTCGATATTGGTGATGCCCTGGCCGCCGCGCCCGATCCGGCGATATTCATAGGCCGAGCTGATCTTGCCATAGCCGTTGGCGCAGACGGTAAGGATGAACTGTTCCTTGTCCGCCAGTTCGGCGAAGCGTTCCACCGACAGTTCGGGGTCGCCTTCCTTTTCGGCCTTCCACGGTGCGAAGCGGAGATATTGTTCGCGCTCTTCCGGCTCCGCGCCGACGCGGTGGAGGATGGAGAGCGAAACCACCTCGTCGTCGCCCCGCAAATTCATGCCCCGCACACCGGTAGAGGTGCGGCTGGTGAATTCGCGCACGTCGTCCCCGGCAAAGCGGATTGCCTTGCCCTGACGGCTGGCGAGCAGCACGTCGTCGCCCGGATCGAGCAGCGCGACGCCGATCAGGCGGTCGTCGCTGTCCTCGTCGAACTTCATCGCGAACTTGCCGTTCGACGGGATGTTCGCAAAGGCATCCATGCTGTTGCGGCGCACATTACCCTTGGCGGTGGCGAAGACCACCGACAGGGCGCCCCAGCTGTCCTCATCCTCGGGCAGCGGCAACACGGTGCGGATCGTCTCGCCGGCATCGAGCGAAGGGAGCAGATTGACGATCGGGCGCCCGCGCGTGGCCGGGCCGCCTTCGGGCAGCTTCCAGACCTTGAGGCGATAGACCTTGCCGGCGGTGGAGAAGAACAGCACCGGATTGTGGGTGCTGGTGACGAACATCTCGCTCACCGCATCCTCGTCCTTGGTGGACATGCCGGCGCGGCCCTTGCCGCCGCGCGCCTGGGCGCGGAAGGTGGAGAGCGGGGTGCGCTTGATGTAGCCGTCGAGCGTAACCGTCACGACCATCTCGTCGCGTTCGATCAGGTCTTCGTCGTCCAGCCCGTCCCACGCAGGCGCGATTTCGGATACGCGCGGAGTGGCATAGGCATCGCGGATCTCGACCAGCTCGCCGCGCATCACCTCATACAGCTTGGCCCGGTCGGCGAGGATCGAGAGATATTCCTCGATCGCCAGCGCCAGCTCCTTGAGCTCGTCGCCGATTTCGTCGCGGCCCAGCGCGGTCAGGCGGTGCAGGCGCAGGTCGAGGATCGCCTTCACCTGCCGTTCGGACAGGCGGTAGGTGCCGCCGTGTTCGTCGGCGCTCGGCTCGATCGCTTCGACCAGCTTGATGTATTGCGCGATGTCGCCGATCGGCCATTCCTTGGCGAGCAGCTTTTCGCGCGCCATCGCCGGGTTCGACGAACCGCGGATCATCGCAACCACTTCGTCGAGGTTCGACACCGCAACGACGAGGCCAAGCAAGATATGCGCCCGTTCGCGCGCCTTGTTCAGTTCGAACTTGGTGCGCCGGGTGATCACTTCCTCGCGGAAGGTGATGAAGGCCTGCACGATGTCGCGCAGGCACAGCACTTCCGGCCTGCCGCCGCGGATCGCGAGCATATTCGCGGGGAAGCTCGATTGCGCGGGGCTGTAGCGCCAGATCTGGTTCAGCACGACCTCAGGCGAAGCATCGCGCTTGAGGTCGACGACAACGCGCACCCCTTCACGGCTCGATTCGTCGCGGATGTCGGAAATGCCCTCGATCCGCTTGTCCTTCGCCGCCTCGGCGATCTTTTCGACGAGGTTCGACTTGCCGACCTGATAGGGGATGCTGGTGAGCACGATCGAGCGCCGGTCGCCCCGGCGTTCCTCGATCTCATGCCGGGCGCGCATCAGGATCGAACCGCGCCCGGTGAGATAGGCCGCGCGCGCGCCCGACTGCCCGAGGATCAGCGGTGCGGTCGGGAAATCGGGCCCGGGGATATATTCCATCAGCGCTTCGCTGGTGATCGCCGGGTTCTCGATGAAGGCGAGACAGCCGTCGATCACTTCGCCCAGATTATGCGGCGGGATGTTGGTCGCCATGCCGACCGCGATACCGCCGGCCCCGTTGACCAGGAGGTTCGGGAAGCGCGCCGGCAGGACGGTGGGTTCCTGCCGCGACCCGTCGTAGTTGTCGGCGAAATCGACTGTATCCTTGTCGAGATCGTCGAGCAGCGAATTGGCGACTTTCGCCAGTCGCGCTTCGGTATAGCGCATGCTGGCCGGCGGATCTGGGTCCATCGAGCCGAAGTTGCCCTGGCCATCGACCAGCGGCACCCGCATCGACCAATCCTGCGTCATGCGTGCCAGCGCATCGTAGATCGCGCTGTCGCCATGCGGGTGGTAGTTACCCATCACGTCGCCGACGATCTTGGCGCTCTTGCGATAGGGCCGCCCGGCGACGAAGCCGCCTTCCTGGCTGGCGAAGAGGATGCGACGATGCACCGGCTTCAACCCGTCGCGCACATCGGGCAGCGCGCGGCTGACGATCACGCTCATCGCGTAATCGAGATAGCTCGTCTTCATCTCGTCGACGATGTCGACGCGGGCAAATTCGCCGGAGGACGGAGCCTGCGGAATCGGGTTTTCTTCGTTGTCGCTCAAGGGATCTTGTTTCTGGTTGTTTCTTGCGAAATGCGTAGCCGCCAACCCCTAGGGCATATGGCCCGGCGGTGCCACTCGCAGACCCGTGAAGAGGGGGCGGGAAGGGGGGTTTTCCACATTTGGGGGCTGAACGGGTGCATTGCCATCTGAACAGCCGCCATTGCGCGCGTTCAAAGCCCGTTCAGTCGCATTCGTACAATACCAATTTGCAATTTACAGCGCGTGGAGGCACTAGCTGCGCGCGAATTGATCATTGGTCCGAAGGATGGGCCGACCCCTACCACTCACGGGAGAGATTCCTATGATTTCGTTCGATCGTTCCTTCCTGCGTGCCCCGCGTCGTGCGGGTTCGCATGTCGCGCTGGCGCTTGCGCTGGCGAGCGGTGCGGTGCTGGCTGGCGGTGTCGTCGCGGCGCCGGCCTATGCCAAGAAGAAGGAAGAGGCTGCCCCCAAGACCAACTATTCCAAGGGTTTTGTCGCCGCATACAAGCCGGTTGCCGACAAGGTAAACTCGGACAAGGCCGACCTCCCCGCGCTGAAAGGCGAACTCGAAACGGTCAAGGCAGCGGTCGAAACCGATGACGACAAGATGGCTGCGGGCCAGCTGATCTATAACTACGGCCTGAAGACCACGGAAATCCCGGTTCAGCGCGAAGGCATGGACATGATGCTCGCCAGCGGCAAGGTCGCCCCGGCCAGCCTCGGCCAGTACCAATACGTGGCCGGTCAGCTCGCCTATCAAGAGAAGGATTATCCCAAGGCACGCGAACTGGTACAGGCGGCGATCGCTTCCGGCTATACCCAGAACGATCCTGAAGCGATGGTGGCCGAATCCTACTTCAACGACAATCAGGAAGCGGCTGGCCTCGAATATCTGGCCGGGGTCATCACCGCCCGTGACGCGGCCGGGCAGGAAGTGCCGGTGACCTGGGTCAAGCGTGGGCTGACCGTGGCTTATCAGGGCAATAACGGTGTCGAGGCGCGGCGTTTTTCGATGCTGCTGATCAAGCACGATCCCACCGCGAACAGCTGGAGCGATGCGATCGCGATCGAGCGCAGCTTCTTCGATTATGACGATCAGCAGCAGCTTGACCTGTTGCGGCTTGCTCGCCTTACGGATGGACTGCGCAGCGAGCGCGACTATGTCGATTATCTCTCGGCGGCCGACGCACGTCGCCTGCCCGGTGAGGTGAAGGAAGTGGCCGACGCCGGTATCGCCGCGGGCAAGCTCAACGCGAACGACGTGTTCGTGAAGGAAGCAGTGGGTATCGCCAATGGTCGTATCGCTGCCGACAAGGCCGATTTGCCCGGCCTGGCGAAGGATGCTGCGGCAGCCAGCGCTTCGGCAACGACGATCCAGGCCGCAGGCGACGCGTTCCTCAGCTATGGCGATTTCGCCAAGGCGGAGCAGTTCTATACCGCTGCGACCAGCAAGGCCGGGCTCGACCAGAACCGCGTCCTGACGCGGCTCGGCATCGCCCAGGTCGGCCTCGGCAAGTATGACGAAGCCAAGGCTACCTTCGCCAAGGTGCAAGGCCCGCGGGCGCCGATCGCTGCGCTGTGGAGCGCCTATGCTTCGCAGAAGGCCGATACCGACACCGGCGCGATGTAAGCCATCGGCAGATATGTGCCCTTCGGGGCATTGCGGCGGCGCGCGGGGTGCAGACCTCGCGCGCCGCTTGCTTATGCGGGTTTATCGCAGACGCTTGATCCAGATCTGGTTGTCGGCCCGGCGTTCGACCTTGAAATTGTCGAGCGAGTTGAACAGGTCCGACAAGCTCTTGAAGCCATAATTGCGCACATCGAAGCTTGACCGATTCCCGGCGATCTGGCCGACCTGTTGCAGCCGGGCAAAGCCTTTGTCGTCACGCTTGGCCTCTTTGTAGGCCGCACCTATCAGGTCCATCAAATCGGGATCGACGCTTTCGGCGTGTTCGGTCGGCTTGCCGTTGTCCTCGTCTGCAGCCGCATTCTTGATCAGCTGCTCGATGTCGATGAAGCGGGTGCAGACCGATTTGAACGCTTCGGGTGTCTTCGCCTCGCCGAAGCCATAGACCAGGATCCCGTCCTGGCGCAGCCGGGTGACCAGCGGCGTAAAATCGCTGTCCGACGTCATGATGCCAAAGCCATCGACCTTGCCCTGATAGAGTAGGTCGATCGCGTCGATGGTCATCGCCATATCGGTGGCGTTCTTGCCCTTGGACACATCGAACTGCTGCTGCGGGCGGATGCCGAACTTGTTGGTGATCTTGTCCCACTTCGCCAGATTGTCCTTGGCGAAATTGCCATAGGCGCGGCGAATATTGACCTGGCCGAGCTCGGCCATGACGGTCAGCACGGGATCGATCCCTGCCGGCGTGGTATTGTCCGCGTCGATCAGCAGGGCGATGTTCTTGAGATTTTCAGATTGCATGCCCGGCTAAATGGGGCAGGGCACCGCCCGGCGCAAGTTACTCGACCGGGGCGAACTCGCCGCTGTCCTCGTCCAGCAGGTGCAGCACCCCGTCGGAAATGGCGAAGAAGGCACCGCGCAGCACCAGCGATCCGCGCTCTTCCTTGGCCTTCACGCAGGGGAAGGTGCGCAGATTGGCGAGGCTGACCTTGACTGCCGCCTGTTCCATCGCCCGTTCGGCGTCGCGGCCTTCGGTGCCATATTGCGCGGCGACCGGCTCGCGCGCTTCGTCGAGCATGGAGATCCAGTCGGCGACGAAGCCGCCTTCGCCCGGTTCGGCGCCGTGCATTTCCTGCGTCAGCGCGGCCTTGCAGCCGCCGCACATACCATGACCGAGCACCACCACTTCGCCGACCTTGAGCACCTGGATGGCGAACTCCAGCGCGGCCGACACGCCGTGGTGGCCGGGCGTGGTCTCGAACGGCGGCACCATCGCCGCGACATTGCGGACCACGAAGATCTGGCCGGGATCGACATCGAAAATCTGTGCCGGGTCGACGCGGCTGTCGGAACAGGCGATCACCATCACGCGCGGTTCCTGCCCTTCGCGAAGCGCGGCCCACCGTTCGCGGCGCGGGTTCCAGCCGTTGGCGCGGAACCGGCGGTATCCTTCGACCAGGCCGGCGAGTTCGAGAGTCGGTTTCGTATTCATCGCGCCGGCAATGGCGCGTGGCATTGCCTCTGGCAAGCCCCGCGCCTAAGGGGGCGGACATGAACGACATCGCTTCCGAGCCGAAAGTTCCGCAAGACCGCCCGCCGCGCCAGCGCAAGCCCGACTGGATCCGGGTGAAGGCGCCGGTCAGCAAGGGGTATGGCGAAACGCGCCAGCTGATGCGCGACCTCAAGCTTCATACGGTTTGCGAAGAGGCGGCCTGCCCGAATATCGGCGAGTGCTGGACCAAGAAACACGCCACGGTGATGATCCTGGGCGACACCTGCACGCGTGCTTGCCGCTTCTGCAATATCAAGACGGGCATGCCGATGCCGGTCGATCCGCTGGAGCCGGAACACACGGCGGTTGCCGCCGCTGCGATGGGGCTGGAACATATCGTCATCACCAGCGTCGACCGCGACGATCTGGCCGATCGCGGGGCGGGACAATTCGTCAAGGTGATCGAGGCCCTGCGCCGCGAAACGCCCGATACGACGATCGAAATCCTCACCCCCGACTTCAAGGGCCGGATGAAGCAGTCGATCGCGGAAATCTGCGAAGCCGGGCCGGATGTGTTCAACCACAACCTCGAGACCGTCCCTCGGCTCTATCCGACCATCCGCCCCGGTGCGCGCTATTATGCGTCGCTCCGGCTGCTGGAAGAGGTGAAGGAACGCAATCCGCTGATCTTCACCAAGAGCGGAATCATGCTCGGCCTGGGCGAAGCGCGGCTGGAAGTCCACCAGGTGATGGACGACATGCGCAGCGCGGGAATCGATTTCATCACCATGGGCCAGTATCTCCAGCCCACACCCAAGCATGCGACGGTGGAAGAATTCGTCAGCCCGCAGCAATTCGACGCCTATGGCGCGATTGCCCGCGCCAAGGGGTTCCTGCAGGTCGCATCCTCGCCGCTGACCCGGTCGAGTTACCACGCGGGTGACGATTTCGCGCAGATGCGCGCCGCCCGCGAGGCGCAGCTGGCCAAGGCCGCCGCGAAAGGCTGATGCCCGGTATCCGCGAAATCCGTCGCCTGCCGTGGAGCGCGGCGCAGATGTATGCGCTGGTGGCCGATGTCGGGCGCTATGCGGAATTCCTGCCGTGGGTCGTGGCGACCCGGGTGAAGTCCGACAGTGAGAGCGAGATGATCGCCGACATGCTCGTCGGCTTCAAGGCGATCCGCGAGAAGTTCACCTCACGCGTCGAAAAGGTGCCCGGCCAGCGGATCGAGGTGCATTACGTCGACGGTCCGCTGCGCGACCTCGACAATCTCTGGCTGTTTACGCAGCTGGCCGACGGTGGCTGCGAGATCGACTTTTCGGTCGATTTCACCTTCCGCAACGCGGTGTTCGAAAAACTCGCCGGGCAGTATTTCGATCGCGCCTTCCGCAAGATGGTGTCCGCCTTCGAGGAACGCGCCCAGCAGCTTTACGGCAGCAGCAATTCGAGCGCCCAAAGCGTCGCCTGACGGCGGATTTGGGCGCGGTCCTTGCCGTCGAAATGTTTGAGCTCGCCATCGGGCTCGCCTTCGGCCCCGCGCCGCGCGGTGGCGAAAACGACAGTGCCGACCGGTTTGAGCTCGGTCCCACCTTCCGGCCCGGCCACGCCGCTGATCGCGACGGCAATGTCTGCCTGGCTGCGTGCCAGCGCGCCTTGCGCCATGGCCCAGACGCAGGCGATCGACACGGCGCCGAAGGTTTCGATGATGTCTTCGGCGACGCCGAGGCTCTCCATCTTGGCTTCGTTCGAATAGGTGACGAAACCACGCTCGAGCACGGCGGAGGAGCCGGGAATTTCGGTCAGCGCCGCGGCGACCAGCCCGCCTGTGCAGCTTTCGGCCAGCACCACCTTGCGCCCCGCCGCGCGGTTTTCCTCCACCACGCGGCGGGCGAGCGCGACCAGTTCGTCAGGCAGGAGCCCATGGTCCATCACGAATCCTCGGAGCAGATCGCGGGGTTCTTGACCCCCGCCATCGCTGCGATGAAGGCCAGCAGCGCGCCGGTGTCGCGCGGCTCGAGCGGCGAAATGAGCTTCATCCCACGCTCGAACTTGCTGCAATCCTTCACCTTGAGATCTTCGCCGATCTTCTGGGTGAAGATCGCGTCGACCAGCGGGCGGGTGACATTGTCGGGCAAGTCCTTGAACTGCGCGATGTCGTTGCTGCCGCTGCCGGCCTTCTTGCCCATGAATTTGAACAGGGCCGATTTGGCCGACGGCCAGGTGTCGTCCCCCAGCGCGGCATAGCGGGCACGGAAATCGTTGCCCTTGGTCGCCAGGAAGCCGCTCGCCGAGAGCGTCCCGGCGCATTTGTCGCGTACGCTGTCGATCACCAGCGGGGTGACGTAGATCGCCAGGCTGGACACTTCCTTCTCCGAAATACATTCCTGCGCCATGGCGGCGGGAGCATGGGCCATGGCCGCGAGGGCGAGCAGGCCGGCGGTCAAACGGGTCTTGGTCATCGATACCTCTTGGCTGGGCCTAGCGGCCGGAAACGATGGTGACGGCAGCCTGCGCGGCAATGCCTTCTCCGCGCCCGGTGAAGCCGAGCTGTTCGGTTGTGGTGGCTTTGACATTTACCTGAGCCGAATGCACCCCGGCAAGCTCGGCCAAGCGGTCGCGCATGGCCAGCCTGTGCGGCCCGATCTTGGGCGCTTCGCAGATAATCGTCAGGTCGATATTGCCGACCCGGTAGCCCGCGTCGCCCACAAGCTTTACCGCATGTTCGACGAAGCGGCTCGAGGGCGCGCCTTTCCATTGGGCGTCGCTGGGCGGGAAGTGCTGGCCGATGTCGCCCTCGCCCGCCGCCCCGAGCAGCGCATCGACCACCGCATGAAACGCAACATCGGCATCGCTGTGCCCGGCCAGCCCCTTGTCATGGTCGATCTTCAGCCCGCAGAGCCACAATTCCTCGCCCGGCACGAGGCGGTGGACATCGAACCCGGTGCCGACGCGAATGGCGGGCTGGCAATCCATGAAATCCTCCGCGAAAGTGAGTTTGCGCAGCGCCTCGTCCCCATCGACCAGCGCGACTTCGCCGCCCGCCGCCCGCAGCACCTGCGCATCGTCGCCTGCATCGGTGGTGCCGTTCCACGCGCGGTGGGCCGCGAGAATGTCGGCAAAGCGGAAGGCTTGCGGGGTTTGCACCCGGCGCAATTGCTCGCGCGGGGCGGCGCCTGCCATCAGGCCGCCCTCATCATAAGCGAGGCTGTCGACCACCGGCAGGACCGGGATCGCCCCGGGCCTGCGTTCCAGCGCGGCAAGTAGCCGCTCGATGACGGCAAGCGGCAGGGTCGGGCGCGCAGCATCGTGGATCAACACATACGGCGCCCCATCGGTCGCAAGCGTCTCAAGCGCGGCGCGGACCGAATCCTGCCGGGTGGCGCCGCCGGTCACCAGCCGGATACCGGGCACACCGCCAAGCGCGGACCGCGCCGCCTCCTCGCCATTTTCGGGTATTGCCACCACCAGCGGCGCGGCACCAGCCGCAAGCAGCGCCTCGGCAGAGTGGCGCAGCACCGGTTTGCCATTCCAATGGGCGAATTGCTTGGGCAGCGGCTGGCCTGCGCGCAATCCCTTGCCGGCCGCGACGATGACCGCGGCAAACGGGGGCAGGGCAGGGAGCGCATCATCCGCCATCGGGGCCGGGCGCTAGCCGCTTGCGCGGTGTGTCGCAATCCACTATGCGCCTGCCCAATTTTTAGGCACATACGCAAGATGAGCACGATCCCCAATCCCCCGGCGCTCAAGCCGATCGAAGTCGGTCCGGTGCGGATCGACTGCCCGGTCGTGCTCGCGCCGATGACCGGGGTCACCGACCTGCCATTCCGGCGACTGGTCCGCAGCTATGGTTCGGGCCTCAATGTCACCGAGATGATCGCCAGCGAGGCCGCGATCCGTGAAACCCGCGTCAGCATCCAGAAGGCGGAATGGGATCCGATCGAGGAGCCCGTGTCGATGCAGCTGGTCGGCTGCGACCCGCATTCGATGGCGGAAGCGGCGAAATTGCAGGAAGGCAATGGCGCGGCGATCATCGACATCAATTTCGGCTGCCCGGTGCGCAAGGTTGTGGGCCAGTATGCCGGCAGCGCGCTGATGCGCGAGGTTCCGCTGGCGATCAAGCTGATGGAAGCGACGGTGAAGGCGGTAAAGGTGCCCGTCACCGTCAAGATGCGCATGGGCTGGGACCATGCGAGCCTCAATGCCCCCGAGCTTTCGCGCATTGCCGAGGATCTGGGGGTGAAAATGATCACCGTCCATGGCCGCACACGCAACCAGATGTACCGGGGCAACGCCGACTGGTCCTTCGTCCGCAAGGTGAAGGATGCGGTGTCGATCCCGGTCATCGTCAATGGCGACATCTGCGGAATCGACGATGCGGCCAAGGCACTCGAGCAGTCGGGTGCGGATGGGGTGATGATCGGGCGCGGCGCCTATGGCCGCCCGTGGCTGCTGGGGCAGGTCATGCATTGGCTGCGCAGCGGCGAAGTGCTGGGCGATCCCGATCTGGACGAGCAATACACCGCGTTGGTCGGCCACTACCGCGAGATACTGGACCATTACGGGCAATCTGCCGGGGTGCGGATCGCGCGCAAGCATCTGGGCTGGTACACCAAGGGGCTGCGCAGCTCGGCGGAGTTTCGCCATCACGTCAACACGATTGACGATCCGGCACAGGTCCTGGGCGAGCTCGAACGGTTTTACGAACCGCTGCGGCGGCGCGAGGCCGCGTGACCGCGAGGTCGGCACCGCCATCGCCCGTGGCGCAAATCGGCGGGCTGATCTTCGCCGTGGTGCTGGTCGATCCCGAAATGCGGATTGCACAAGCCAATCCCGCTGCCGAACATTTGCTGGGCCAGAGCGCGCGGCGTCTCTCCGGCGAAGATCTGTTCGAGGTCATCGATATCGACGATCCCCGCGTGCTGGAGCGCACCCTTGAGAGCGACGCGCAGATCGTCGCACGGGGTATTTCCATGCGGGTGGAAGGGCGCAGCAAGCGGGTGAACATGACTGTTTCGCCGCTGGTGACCCACCCGGGCTGGAAGGTCGTGACCTTTTCCGATGTCGGGCAGGAAGAACTGGCCGACGAACGCGAGCGGACGGTGTCGCTGCGGGCGCCTGCCGTGCTCGCCCACGAGATCAAGAACCCGCTGGCCGCCATTCGCGGGGCGGGGCAATTGCTCGCCCGCAAACTGCCCGATGCCGATCGTGCCCTGGCGCAGGTGATTTCCGACGAGGTCGACCGGATCGCCTCGCTGATCGACCGGATGCAGAAGCTGGGCAGCCAGGTGCCCGAACCGGTCGCACCGTTCAATCTGCACGAAGCGATCCGGCAGGCGCTGACGACGGTGCGCACCGCGGGCAACGAGGATGTGCCGCTGGTCGAGGAATTCGACCCGTCGCTGCCCGCCGTGCTGGGCAACCGCGAGGCGTTCGAGCAGGTGATGATCAACCTGCTGAGCAATGCGCGCGACGCCTGCAGCAAGGAAGAAAACCCGATCGTGGTGGTCAAGACCCGCTTCGTCAGCGGCTTTGCCTTCAACGCGATCCGGCTGGGGCGTTCGATCCGCCTGCCGATCGAGATCACGGTCACCGACAACGGTCGCGGGATCGACCCTGCGCTGCAAGACCATGTTTTCGAACCCTTCGTCAGTTCGAAGAAGAACGGGCAGGGTTTGGGGTTGGCGCTGGTGAAGAAGCTGGTGCGCGACATGGACGGACGTATCTCGCACGAACGTGACGAGCGCGCCGGCCTGACCCATTTCCGCATCCACCTGCCCGTGGCCAAGTAAACGAGGAATTCCGGGATGGCGAGGAAAGTGCTGCTGGTAGAAGATGACGCGTCGATCTCGCTCGTCATCACTGCCGCGCTGGAAGACGAGGGCTATCGCATCGACACTGCCGATTCGATCGCCGGGCGCGACCGTCTTCTCGCCCTGTCGGATTACGACGTGATGCTGACCGACGTGATGCTGACCGACGGCGACGGGATCGAAAGCCTCGGCCGGGTGACGGCTGCGCATCCGTCGATGCCCGTCATCATCCTCTCGGCGCAGAACACCCTCGATACGGCGGTTCGCGCCAGCGATACGGGTGCGTTCGAATACTTCCCTAAGCCCTTCGACCTCGACGAGCTGATCCGCGTGGTCGGGCAGGCGATCGGCTCGCGCGAGGCGCGGGCACCGGC